>JAFSQI010000079.1 GCA_017446685.1 Butyrivibrio sp. | reverse complement strand
GGCTGTTAAGGATAGCACAGAGCCTGCAAAACGGAGTGAACACCTATATTAGGTGATCTGTTTTGCAGGCTCTTTTTTTGTTCCTCCGTTTTGCGGCTCTTCCGAGGAAATTGGAAGAGGCGTTGTACAGAGAATTTTATTTATAACTCATTTTTCCATATTTACCTCGGAAAAGTTTTTTCGGAGTTCCGGATTAGGGCGAATTGTGCCCCACAACCCAGTAGGAGGTAAAGAAAATGAGAAAACAGTTTATTTTTGATCCACAGAAGGAGACAGCAACAGCTTATCTTACAAGGATGTCTCCGGTTCTTGGCGCTTTAAGAAATGACGGCGCTTCCGTTGCAAATCAGCAACTTGTATCTTCCATTGGCTCAGAGGAGCAGAAAGAAATTGAAAACGAAATGTGCAAAGCATTTGAAAAGACTATTTGCACAGAAACAAGGCGTGTTATCAAAATGACACCCGGCAGATTGGATGATTATGAGGATGATTATAAGAATGAGCTCAGAATAGACATCCTCAAAGAAATCCACAAGTTCAATAATCCTGCATACTTAGAGGGCACTCAGACATATTCTATTGACGCTTTTGTCAGGGCAAGAACCCGCGGCGTGACCAAAAAGATTATTGGAATGAAGCGTGAACGTAAGGAATATCAGATGAAGAGGGAAAGTCATGTGAAAAAGATTATGGCAGCTCTTCATATGGAAAATGGAAGTACTGTATTCAAGGTGGAAGACATTTTCAAGAACCAGCACTTGGCGAATGATTCTATGGAGCTTTCTATGGATCAGATTTGGGATGTAATGGCTGCTATGGAAGATGCTTCATACCTTGAAGACTTAACGGATTATGAAGCAAATTATAAAGAGAAGAAGTTTGACTCGGTTGAGCAACAGGAGATCATTAAGGAATTTATGAAAGATATGTCAGCTTACCCTGAGTATGAGATGTATATTTACCGTCAGTCACTTCGCCTTAGGTTGGATGAAACCACAAATAAAGAGATTGCCTGCGATAGAAGATTGATCGATATGTGCAAGGCAGCACCTGAGGCTTGTGACAAAGTCATCTACGAGAGGATTGTCATTGAAAGGCCTAAAAGCGGGATTGCTCCTAATACTGAGTTTGAAGAATATGTTTCTACAACATATATAGAAACCACATACAGAAGAATCGATAGGAATATCAGAAGTGCTTTTGTAAAAAAGAGCCTTGATGAAACAGATATGCTGGCAATTCTTAATCATTTAATCAATATGTAACCTTGGAGCCCTGGCTGAAAAATGCTAGGGCTTCTTTGACGTCAAAACGACGTCACCTAATGAAAAACCTGACGTCAGATTGACGCTTTGACCCTATTTTGAGGACTGTAAACACACTGTGGATACTGTCAAAAGCATTGATTCTATTGGCTTTAATCCCCCTCGCCACAAATGTTCGTTGTTCTTATTGGTTTGGTAATCATTTTTAAAAAGCAGATTTCACAAATTGTTGATGATATTTTCAAGGCAATAAGGGAAGAAACTCGTGAAATTACAAACTAAGGGATACATTACAGTTTTTTTATCACTTTCATTGTTGATTATTGCATCCTTGGTTCTGGCTCTTTATCAGGGAGCCAGAATCAGTGCTGTGAGAATGAAAACCGAGTGCGTTGCAGATATTGCAATGAATTCTGTGCTTGGTGAGTATAGCAGAGAATTATTTGATCAATATGGTTTATTGATGGTTGATACATCTTATGGAACGGGTAACCATACAATATTAAACACCCAGGAACATCTAAAAAACTATGCTCAAAAAAACTTTGAAAGAAGCGTGCCTGGAGGATTATTAAATGCGCAGACAATGACAGCGATGTATTGCAAGGATGCAAAAATAACAGATTATTCTTTTGCTACGGATAATGATGCCAGTGTTTTTAAGAGACAGATATTGGCATATATGGCAGCAGAACCGGTTGGCAGTCTTATGACAGATGTTCTTGATCATACTTCTGAACTTAAAGAGCATGGTTTTGACACAACCGATGTTGAAGCTCAGGCAGAAGAAAATCAAAAAGAACTGGATTTGGTAGAAATGCCTGTAATAAATGATGAAGATGGCGTGCCGAGAGTTCTTTCTATGGGAAATCCTGCAGATGGAGTTAACTCACAAAAAAGCATAGGCATACTCAATCTGGCAATCAGGGATAGAAATAAGATATCAACAGCTTTGATCAATCAGGACGATTATGTGTCTCATAGAGCAAAGAATAAAGGAACAGGGCTTGATGATACTGAGGAGATATCAAGCGGTGAAAAGCTATTGCTTGATCAGTACTACTTTGAGAAATGTAGCCGCTTTGATTGTGAAAAAGAAAAGTCCCGTCTTAAGTATCAGCTTGAATATTTGATATTTGGAGAGTCGTCTGACTATAAAAACCTTGAAAAAATGGCACAGACGTTGCTTTTTTGGAGGGAGGCATCCAACCTCGCGTATCTTTTGAGTTGTCAGAAAAAGATGGAAGAAGCAGAGCTTCTTGCAGCAGCTCTTTCAATAATTGCTTTTATGCCTGAACTTAAGGAACCGATAAAATATTCAATTCTTTTTGCCTGGAGCTTTGCAGAATCGGTTTCAGATATAAATATTTTGTTCGATGGAGGAAGAGTTCCTTTGATAAAAACAGATTCGACCTGGAAACTTGGACTTATGGACATATTTAATTTCAGGGAGCATTTAAATGGCGGAGACTGCGGAGAGGGACTATATTACAAAGACTATCTCAGAATGAAACTTTTAATGACCCCAAGCGAAAAGAAAACAGAAAGAATGATGGATGTCATAGAAATGGATGTCAGGAGAACTCCCGGCAATTCTCTTTTTATGCTGGATTATTGCCTTGATGTTTTTAGGGCGGAGATAACAGTAGGGACAAGATATGGTTATGAAGTAAAGATAGATAGGACTTACGGATATGAGAGATACTAATTTCCTGGACGGAGATAAGGGCATTCCCATCAAAAAAGAAATAAGACAAAAGAATATAAATCGAAAACTCCAAACAATCAAAAATATTTTGGGTGTGCCTTTATCTGCTTCCATGACGCTTGAGGCATCAATTGCGCTGCCTTTATTCATTTTTTTCTTTTTAAATCTGATGTCTTCAATAAGCATCATGAGAATACAGTCAGAACTTGAAGCATCACTTCACAGAACCGGGAGTAGTCTGATGCAATCAGCTTTTGACATAAGAACCGGAGAGGACCTGGTTATTGAGGATGACAGTGATGAAATGAACATTCTTTCATCAGTTTCAATGAAATTTGTTGCAGCAGGTGAAATTAAAAACAGTCTCAAGGACAAACTTGATGGAAGCAGCGTCATAGATGGAGCAGAAAGCTTGAATTTCATGTCATCACATATATTGGACGGTGACGACATAATAGATATAGTTGTTGACTATAACGTTCATCCTGCAGTGTCTTTACCGGGATTTAAAAGTTTTTTAGTAGAATCCAGATTCTATGGACATGCTTTTACCGGATATGAAATAAGCCAAAAAACGGAAAATGAATTGGCTGAGGAAGAATTAGTCTATATCACCGAGCATGGAGCTGTGTATCACAAAGATATCGGATGTAAGCACCTTGCGCCATCAATAAAAAGTGTGGTGTTTTCTGAAATTGAAGCATTGAGAAATAATGACGGAGGAAAGTATTATCCGTGTGAATATTGTGGAGAAAAAGTGGCTGGGGGAAATGTATTTGTGACCGAATATGGTAGGAGGTATCACACAAGGGTAAACTGCCCGGGGCTAAAAAGGACAATTCAAACAATACCAATTTCAGAAGTAGGAGGAAGACGCCCTTGCAGTAACTGCGGCGGATAGAGATGATCATAAAAAGTTTAGTTATGTTGATTGTAGCTTTATCAGCTTTTGCTGATATAAAAAATAAAGAATTTCCAGTTGTTTTTCCATTATTATGTGGCTTTTTATCAATTATCCACGTGGTAATAATGGCATCTAGTGGAAATTTATATTTAAAGGGGTTGTTCCTTTCAATTATTCCGGGGCTAATTTTCATTGGACTTACCTTTTTGACAAGACAGGAAATTGGAATGGGAGATGGAACTATGATGCTTGGCATTGGACCTGTGTTTGGGGTGGAAGTATTAAGTATTTCAGCTTTATTTGCTATGACTTTATGCGGAATTTATTCAATTGCTCTCATTGTTTTTGGAAAGGCAAATAAAAAAACAAAAATTCCGTTTATTCCTTTTTTGCTAGTTGGATTGGGGGTGAGTTTATTTGCGAAATGTTAAAGGGTATATGACTATTGAAGCTTCTTTTATTATCCCGATGGTTATATGCATATTCATGCTCATTATCTATTTTTCCAATTATCTTTATACGTCCTGCATATTGTGTCAGGACAGTTATATTCTGGCTTTTAGAGCAGCAGGGAAGATAACTGAAGGACAGTCTCCTGAAAATTATGTGGATGAAAATAAAGATATTGTATCTGGAAAAAAATATTTTGGAAGTACCGAGCCTGAATTTAAGGCGTCAGTATCCGGGAAAAAAGTAATTGTATCGGGAAAAAGCGATGTATTTCATGGGGCTATGGGAGGTTTTTTTCTTAAGCCAAAGTCCGGGTGGGCGATTAAAACGTCGGAATACGTGATAAAAAAAGATTATTCCGGTCATGTAAGAACTATAAAGAGATTAAAAGATATCATTTCAAAGGAGTAAAAAATCAGATGGAATACAGTTATCACAGAGAATTAAAACATAATTATCTCATAATTAAAAATTCTGAAGAGGAGTCGGATAAGAATACTCTTTATCAGCTTAAGATTTTGGAAAACAGAAAGCTTACAGGTTTTGTTCCCTGCGATCTTAGAAATATAAATAATGAGAGTTTTTTGTATTATGAAATAAATTCGATGCAAAGTATCAAGGACTGTTTTGCTGTCAGAAAAATGAGCTACGAAGATCTTGTAAGATTGCTGGAAGCGGTGAAGAGGACTATTGATGGATTGTCTGAATATCTTCTTGGCATGGAAAATGTTATTTTGGACGGTCGCAGCATTTTTATGGATTTGAGTAGTGATGAGTTTAAGTTTATGTATTATCCTTTCGCTCATGAAAATAAGAGTCTGGGAGCTTTTGCTGATGAACTTTTTGATCTTGTAGATCAGGAGGATCAGAAAGCTATTGAAATGATTTATGATTTTTGTGATCAGGCGCAGAATGAAGGTGTGCTTGTTTTGGAATGTATTGAACATTTGTTGGAAAAAAACACAGTAAGTAAACCGGTAGAAGAACCACATATAGTAGAGACATTTTCTGAAAGCTTTGAGGAAGAAAGTGAAGAAAAGGAAGATCATATTGTTAAAAATCAGAAAAATAACGTGAAAATACAGATGATTTTTGCGGTATTATTTCTTGGTGTTGTGGCTTCGATGGTTTATATACGTGGAAATTATATTCTGAATAAAGAAGAGAATATTTTGTCAATAATTGTTTTGGTTGTATCTATGCTTACAGGCCTTACAGCTTTTTTTACAGGAGTAAAGGAACTATTACAGAAAAAGGATTCATTGTCTGAAAGGGATTATGAATCTAAAGAAGCAGATAAAAATGAATGGTTGGAAGATGAATGTAATATAGAAGAATCCATTGATATGAAAACGTATCAGAATACTTTGAAGGTAACTTCGGGAGTTACAAAAGAAAGAGGTTATGGTGAGACAATGGTTCTCAATGATGATACTGAAAAAGCTTTGACTCTTTATAGCAGAAATACAGACAAGACAGTAAGGATTTCTTTAGATTGTCTTCCTATTGTACTGGGGAAGATGGAGGGGTGTGTCGACAAGGTCATAAATGATGCGAGCATTTCCAGAATTCATTGCCGTTTTTCACAAAATGAAAAAGGAAATATAGTGATTACAGATTTAAATTCTACCAATGGAACATACAGGAATGGATTGAAAATTAAGCCACAGATTGAGCAGGAAATTGAAGAAGGGGATGAATTGCGCATAGGCAGAATTTGCTTTGACTGTAGATGAATTGAAACGTAAATATGGTATAATACCCTTATCATCTAATTGGAGGGGGTACCAGGATGAATATAAATATTTATTATGGTGGTAGAGGAATAATTGATGATCCTACTTTGTATGTGATTTCCCAGATACAGGCAGTTTTACAGGAATTGAATGTAAATGTTCAGCAGTACAATCTGTACGAGCAGCGAAACGGGATTACTGCACTTCCCAACACATTAAAAGATGCGGATGGAGTTATTTTGGCGTCAACTGTTGAATGGTATGGTGTTGGCGGATATATGATGCAGTTTTTGGATGCCTGTTGGTTGTATGGAGACAAGGACCATATCAAGCAGATGTACATGGCGCCTGTAGTTATGTCGACAACTCATGGAGAGCGAGAGGGAATGATGAGTCTTGCGGCTGCATGGGAAATGCTTGGAGGTCTTCCATGTGACGGTATGTGCGGCTATATAGCAGACACTACCAAGCTTGAGAACAGTACAGAGTATTCTAAGATTATAGAAAAAAAGACAGAAAATATTTATCGTACAATTAACCAGAAAATGGCAGTATTCCCTGCAAGTAATCAGGCAGTTATCAATAAAGTGGCTACATCAAAGGGAATAGATTTGACACCTCAGGAGTCGGAACAGCTATCTGAATATGCATCAGATGACAAGTATGTCAGGAAGCAAAAAGAGGATTTACAGGAGCTTGCCAGCATTTTCAGGGATAAGATGGGACAGGATGAGTCTTCTACAGGGGACTCCGATGAATATGCAAAGATACTGCAAAAGAAATTCACTCCGGTGGCAGGGCTTAAGACAAAGTACAAGATTATCTTCCAGGATAACAGTAAGCTGAAGCCACTGATCATTACCGTTGATAACAGCAAATGTGAATGTAAAACCGGTGATGATGATGGATGTGAGGTTTTGATTACAACAGATGAACATGTATTTGAAGACATTCTTGGGGGCAGAATGACATTCCAGAGAGCCTTTATGGCGGGAAGTATCAAAATGAAGGGAGAATTCAAGCTTCTAAGGAGTATGGACCAGCTATTTGACCTTATGCCGGAGGCCTGAAAGTAATATTTATGTCAGGTATAGATAGTACCAGTGAAGAATTTATTGAAAAACAAAGGTATATATATAAATCTGCTTTTGTAACTATGATTCTTTTAACTATAAATATAATTGTTTTTGTGCTCAGCAGTCTGTTTTTGCCTGTTCTATATTCTAAAGGGGCTATGTATACCGCTGCAGTTATTTCGGAAGGGGAAATTTATAGAATCCTTTCAGCGATTTTTTTGCATGCAAATGTAAATCATTTGTTTAACAATATGATAATGCTTCTTTTAGTGGGAGCAATTATAGAAAATTACGTTGGGCATGGTTTATTTGCTGTTATTTATATCCTTGCAGGAATTTTGGGAAATCTTTTATCAATGTCATATGAGATTAAAAATGATCTTACATGGGTTTCTGTTGGAGCAAGCGGTGCTGTGATGGGACTTGTGGGGTATCTTGTAGTGTGGATTGTTATTAACAGAGATAGACTTATTAAAGATAAATCCATGCTGATAAGACTGCTTTTATTATTGCTGTTTGTTATAGATGCTTGTTTCTTTCAGGAGGGAGCCAATACAGTAGCTCATCTTGGAGGCTTTATTACAGGCTTTGTTTTTGGTGTGATAAATATTATTATATTCAATAATAGAAAAGACATGGAGGGAATAGCGTAATGGGAGATTGTATTTTTTGTAAGATAGCAAATGGGGAGATTCCATCAAATACTATTTTTGAGGATGAAAATTTTAGAGTGATTCTGGATAATGGTCCCGCTACAAAGGGACACGCATTGGTTCTTCCTAAAAAGCATTATGCTGATTTGTTTGAGATTCCGGAGGAAACTTTAGCAGGTGCTGTAAAAACTGCAAAGAAAGTTGCTGCTAACATGAAAGACAAACTTGGCTGTGACGGACTGAATCTTGTGCAGAATAATGGCGCGGCAGCAGGACAAACTGTTATGCATTTTCATCTTCACATTATTCCGAGATACGAAAATGACGGACAGAGCATACTCTGGAAGCCAACAAGTCCAACACCTGAAGAATTGGTGGCTGTTAAGGAAACAATATTAAATTGACCATGTGTCATTGGCATTAATCTAAGCCGTATTACGATGAAATGTAAATTTGGGGAATTTATATGCGTGAAATAAATGTAGCTCAAGTAACGGATGCTGTAAAAAATCTCTGTATAAATGCAAATTATGAGCTGTCTACCGATATGCAGGCAGCTCTAAAAAATGCACGTTTAAATGAAGAATCTGAACTTGGAAAGCAGATTTTGGATAAGCTTGATGAAAATCTGAAAATTGCTAAAGAGGACAGAATACCAATCTGTCAGGATACTGGCATGGCGGTTTTATTTGTTAAAATCGGCCAGGATGTTCATTTTGCCGGTGGAAATCTTACTGATGCTATAAATGAAGGTGTAAGACAGGGATATACAGAAGGTTACCTTCGAAAATCGGTTGTTGGAGATCCGCTTATTAGGAAAAATACCGGTGATAATACGCCGGCTATTATTCATTATGAGATTGTTCCGGGAGAAAAAGTTACGATAACTTGTGCGCCTAAGGGCTTTGGAAGCGAAAATATGAGCAGAGTATTTATGCTCAAACCTTCGGATGGAGAAGAAGGTGTTAAGAATGCAGTCTTGAAGGCTGTGGAGGATGCCGGACCAAATGCCTGTCCTCCTATGGTTATAGGTGTTGGTGTAGGAGGCACTTTTGAAAAGTGCGCTATTATGGCAAAGGAAGCCTTAACAAGGCCTGTTGGGCAGCATTCTGATATTCCATATGTTAAAGAAATGGAAGAAGAGCTTTTATCAAGAATTAATGAAACTCACATAGGACCTGCCGGGCTTGGAGGAAAGGTTACAGCGCTTGCTGTCAATATAAATACCTACGCTACTCATATAGCAGGACTTCCTGTTGGTGTTAATATTTGCTGTCATGTAAACAGACATATCTCAGTTGAATTATAATAAATGTTTACTGTTTTGAGTGTTAATGTAGAAAGCTATAAGATTAGTGTAGCTGTTGTTCTTTGAAAGGGTTAAACAAAATGGAAAAACACATAAATGCTCCAATAACCAAAGAAGTTGCAAGTGAACTTGTTAGCGGAGACATGGTTTACATAACCGGAACTATTTATACTGCTAGAGACGCAGCTCATAAACGCATGGCTGAAGTCCTTTCAAAAGGAGGAAAACTGCCTATAGATATCGAGGACAACATAATATACTATATGGGACCATCTCCGGCTAGAGAGGGAAGGCCAATTGGATCTGCAGGTCCTACTACTGCAAGCAGAATGGATAAATATACACCTGAACTTTTGGATCTTGGACTTGGAGCAATGATTGGAAAGGGCAAAAGATCTAAAGAAGTAATTGAGGCAATTATAAGGAATAAGTCTGTTTATTTTGCGGCAATCGGAGGGGCGGGAGCTCTTTTATCCAAAGCTATTACGGCATCAGAAGTAATTGCTTATGATGACTTGGGAACAGAGGCGATAAGAAAACTGCAGGTAAAAAATTTTCCGGCTATAGTAGTTATTGATTCAAAAGGAAATAATCTATATGAAACACAGATAAAACGCTGAAATTGCTTTCATTTGCACAAATGCGGTGCAATAAGCGGATTGTGTAAAAGGTTATGTCTTTTTGAATAAAAAATAGTTACAATTCAGTTGTCAGCCAATATATAAGCGGACATAAATGCTTGTTTTCGTCTACGTCGTAATTCATAAAGATTCAAATACAAGAACAAGCTTCATTTCAACGTTGTTCAAAGCATTCAGCTTGTTCTTGTATTTTC
>JAFSQI010000078.1 GCA_017446685.1 Butyrivibrio sp. | reverse complement strand
AAAATACAAGAACAAGCTGAATGCTTTGAACAACGTTGAAATGAAGCTTGTTCTTGTATTTGAATCTTTATGAATTACGACGCAGACGAAAACAAGCATTTATGTCCGCTTATATATTGGCTGACAACTGAATTGTAACCCCTTAATTTTTCTATGGTCATAGATTCTCCTTTTCTATAATTAAACCAAAGTCACTTGCCAAAACCGGTTTGGAAAAATAATATCCCTGAATAATGTCGCAGCCTGCTTTTTTCAGAAGTCTGTACTGCTCCTCATTTTCAACGCCCTCCGCAACCACAGGCACACCAAGAAACTTTCCTATACTGATGATAAATTCCACCATTTTCATTTCCCGATTTCCTTCCGCAATATCATTTATGAATGCCATATCGAGCTTAAGGGCGTCAATAGGAAGGGAGGTCAGCATATTAAGGGATGAATACCCTTTGCCGAAGTCATCCATTTCAAGCTTAAAGCCCTTTTCCTGAAGCATTCTTGCCACATTCAATATCTGAGAGGAGCTGTCGGTATAGGCAGTCTCTGTTATCTCAAGATGTATGTCTTGGGGTTCAAGATCATTGGCATCTACAATTCCCTGCAAAAAATCTATCAGATCCGGGTCAAAAATATCTACTCTTGAAACATTGACAGAAACCGGAATCGTGATGTTATACATATCCTTCCACCGCCTGATCTGCCTGGCAGCCTCTGTCCAGACATATCTGTCAAGCTCTTTTATCAGTCCGTTTTCCTCAAAAAGCGGTATAAAAAAATCCGGGCGAACATTTCCGAATTTGGGATGCTGCCATCTTACCAGCACCTCGGCACTGCACAGCCTTGGCTTGTCTTCTGTGATATCATACTTAGGCTGAAAAACAAGTCTGAACTGATACTCTTTGAATGCCGCATCTATATTTTCCAGAAGCCTTGCCTCATACAGCTCCTGCTCATGCATCGTATTGTCATACATGGTGTATGGTGCCACAGGAACAAACTTGGACTGTGAATTGCATGCCACAACCGCCCTGTCAAATCTCTGGTACAATGTGGCAGTGCGATAAATGTCCTGATATATTCCTATTCTGATCCTGACATCCGAAGGCTTCATGATCATTTCAACCGGTGCCTTTATATCTTTTACCAGGTCGTCATATTCCTCCTGATGCTCGATATAAAGATAAAACATGTCTGCATCAACTCTGCTGGCAACGCCACCGCAATCTCTCGCAGCCTTTCTAAGTCCATCAGCCATAGCACATAATATCTTATCTCCATAATTTCTTCCGTAGAGCTCATTTATAAGATGAAATTTCGTAAAATTAACTACAATTGCATCCACCCCCTGATTCGGATGGAATCTGTCATACTCACCTGCATACTGAAAAAGAAACTGCTTGGTGAGAAGCCCTGTAAGAGAATCAACACCTGTATTTTTAATGATATGTCTGTCAATAGAAAGCTCAATTGCTCTTTTTATCCTGGCCTTTATAACCTGCGGACGGTCAAAAGGCTTACTCAAAAAGTCAACAGCTCCCCTCTCAAGACTCTCAACCTCCGCTGCTTTGTCTGATGTAAGCACAATTACAGGCACATTCTTCATTTTTTCATCTTTTTGAAGGTGCTCAAGCACTTCATAGCCATGGATACCCTTCATATAAAGATCCAGCAAAATAAGAGATAAAAACTCTCCATGATTTTTTATCTCTTCAAGTGCCTCTTCACCGCTTTCGCTGTAGATAATGTCATACTCACCATCCAAAATCTTTCCCATTATGCGCAAGTTTACAGGTTCATCATCTACAACAAGTATTGTACGCCTGAAATCATGTTCATGCTTAGCTTCTATATCAAGAATTCTGGATTTCATAATCTTTCCTTTGAATAATGTATGAAAGTCAAAAGTTATTATACCTTAAGCAATCCTGCACGGTTTTCATTCACACTGTCACATCATTAATTATACAAAAAATTATTAGCTTTTTTCACACTTTATAGAATATTTTTAAATCTTTTATGTTAGGATTAATATTATGAGGCATAATATAATAAACGATAAACCATATCAAATATGTAGGAAACAACATGGCAAAACATAAAATACTTATTGTCGATGATGAAAAAATTTCACTGCGTATGACTGAACATATTTTATCAACAGAATACGATACTATATGTGCAGTAAACGCAAGAGAAGCAATAGAGCTCTATAAAAAAGAAAACCCGATTCTTGTCCTCTCGGATCTTCGTATGCCTGAAATAGACGGATTTACTCTGCAAAAAATGCTCCAGGACGAGGTGGGAGCACTTATTCCTTTTATGTTCATGACCGCAGACAGGGATGATGAAACGGAAAGCAAAGGCTTTGCAATAGGCGCTCTGGACTTTATCAGAAAGCCTTTCAGAGCTGATGTTCTGCTGAAAAGAGTTTCCAACATAATTAAAAACGTAGAGCAGATACAGGGTCTAAAAAAAGCGGCAGTAACCGATCCCATGACCGGTCTTTTAAATAAAGGCTCCTCCCAGGAGGAAATTGATGTTATCTGCAAAAACAACGCCGGCGTCCTGATGATGATAGACCTTGACAGTTTTAAGCCCGTCAATGACATATATGGGCATGATATGGGTGACAAGGTTCTTATCCGATTCGCCGATATAATCCGCTCAACAATACGTTCTACCGATCTTGCCGGGCGAATGGGCGGAGATGAATTTGTGGTATTCTGCAAAAGTATTCTCGATGAAAATGTCATAGCCGAAAAGTCTGCCTATATCAATGAGCAGATAGTATCTGCCGCCAAAGAGCTTATGGGGGAAGATATGAAGATTCCTCTTGGTGCTTCCATAGGCTGTGCCTTTGCTCCGCAGGAAGGAAAAGATTTCTTAAGCCTCTTTAAAAAAGCTGATAAAGCCCTCTATGATGTCAAGCAAAACGGCAAACACGGATATAAAGTTTTCCGAAGCGAAAACAGAAAAACTTATGATGAAACAGACACCACAACTGCTCTTAAAACAGCTCTGCTTTTGATGAACGAAAGAAGTCCCTCTAAGGGAGCCATGATACTTCCGCCGGAGAATTTCAAGGTAATCTATCAGTTTCTATCAAGAATTGTCGGAAATTACCACAAACATGTTCATGTTATGCTTTATTCGATTGTTTTGGAGGATGGTTCTTTGGAGATTGAAAGTGCCTGCGACGAGCTTATGAAGGTTATTTCATCATCACTTCGTCAGAGCGATGTAATATCACGCTATGGCAAAAGTCAGATAATGGTCCTTCTTATGAAGGCTCTCCCCTCAGATATAGAAATTGTCACAGAAAGAATAAACATGAACTGGGAAGCCACAGACTTAAGCGATGTCTGTAAGCTCACCTATGAAGTGAGCCTTATATGAACCCACATAAGTACAGTTCAGTTGTCAGACAACTGAACTGTAGTATTTTATATATGCAAATTTTTATTTATATTGATTTACATTGGAAGAATCTACAGGAACAAACGGAACATAGATATACTTGTTATTATCGGTGGCGCCGTCAATTGATGAAATTGAGCCGCCGCTTCCCAGTGTAACCGCTGCTTTAACTGCTGCAGCTCCCTGACCTTCCGCATCCTGCAAAACAGTAAATGCCATCTCGCCGGCAATTATTGAAGCACATCCATCAGAAGTAGCATCTACTCCGCAAACCGGAATTTTAGTATAGTCAAGACCATATTCTTTCATCCCTTCGATTACGCCAAGAGCCATAGTGTCATTATTGCAGAATATTGCCTGAACATTCTGACCTGTTTTCATGAAAATCCCAAGCTTATCCTTTGCCTGCGTATCTGTCCAGTTAGCATAATCCACAAAAACATAATTAGCATTACAACCATTTTTCTTCAATGTTGACTTTACGGATTTTGTCCTGCCTATTGTACCTGAATGCCCTGCTTCTCCCTCAAAAATTATTACATCAAGATTTGCCGGATTACCCAGCTTTTTAAGGACATACTCAGCCTGATACTGCCCTGCTTCTTCTTCATTTGATCCGACAAAAATATAGGTATCTGCGGTCAAGTGGCTTATATCCGGTTCATTATTCACATAGATTATAGGAAGTCCGTTGGAAGCCACATTCATCTGAAGTGCCGTGCTTGCATCAGAAAGCCTCAAAATAACGGCCGTATATCCTTTGCTTTTTGCACTGCTCACGCACTCCGCCTGAGCCTGCACATCGCTGCCCGTCTCAACGACATCAAGTGAAACGCCCATGCTCTGCGCAGCGCTTTTTATCCCGTCAGCCAAAAGAGCTCTGAAAGTATCATTCGTATCTGTAATAATGAAAAGAATCTTTGAATTACCGGCACTGGCTGTCGTGCCCTGCACCTGACTGCTACAGCCTGCTAATCCCATGCAAAGTAACAAAACTGTCAAAAGACATGCAAATATTTTTTTACTAATATATCTCATGTGCGGCCTCCTCAAATTTTGAACTTCTGCACATAGCCTGTGAGAGTCTGTGAAGTACCTGCAAGCTCGTGTGAATTGTCAGCTACATCCTGACTGCTTCTTGTTATGTTATCTGCCATTTCAACCATATTTTCACTGGTTGCAAGAATTTCGTCCGCACTTGCAGCCTGTTCCTGAGAAATTGCTGCAACATTGGTAGCAACATCATCAACCTTTTGAACATCTTCTATCATTGCTTCTATCATTTTGTTGGATTCCTGAATATTACTGTATATCTTATCGAATGTACCTACAGCAATATTAATAAGCTCACTGTTTTCCTGTATACTTGCAGCACTTGCATTTGCCTGTCCTACGGCATTTTCAATGAGCCTGTGAACTTCATCAATAAGATTTGCAATGTTCTGGGCGCTTTCTGCAGATGTCTGGGCAAGCTTGCCAATCTGGGTTGCCACAACTGCAAAGCCCTTACCTGCTTCTCCGGCGCGGGCTGCCTCGATGGAAGCATTTAGAGAAAGAAGATTTGTTTCCTCTGCAATTTCTCCGATCATTCCTACAATATTTGTGATTTCCTCAGAAGCCGCTCCCACCTTGTTGATAGACTCAACAAGGTCATTATTGGCATTCTCGATACCGGACATGGCAGAGCTTAGCTTTTCCATATCCTGACGTCCCTTCTTAGAAATATCAACAGTCTCCTTCATGCTTCGATCTGCTTTTTCACTGTTTTCTCTTGTATCGGAAACAACTGTTGCAAGAACTGTTGCAAGCCTGGGACTGTGAAGCATCAAACATAGTTCTGGATACCCGGTCTGAATTGTCTGATTCCGACTGGAGCTTGTCCGATTCATCACTTATACTCTTTAACATCTTTCTCATGGATGCAACAAAATCTGAAACCTTTCCGCCCATGATTCCGATTTCGTCATTACTGGAAGAATCAACTTCAATCGTGAAGTCTCCTTCCGACATTGCTGTTATATTGTCTGTAATATGTGCAAGAGGCGCTATTACTCTTCTTACAACATATAAAATTGCAACCACAATAAGGATTACCGCAACAACACCTATGATAAACAAAAGATTTCCCATCTGTGTAACAGATCTAAGTATCACATCTGTAGGAATATAGGATACCAATATCCAGTCTGTTCCGGAAATCTCGGCAAAAGAAACCATATAGCTGCCAATTTCCTGAGTATCATAATTGCCTTCACTTATCGCCTTTGCAGCACCGCTCAAAAGCGCCACTGAGCTGTTTTCTGTCAGTTTGGTCGAGATAAGGGAAGCGTCTCTGTGGGCAAGAATGGTATTATCATTTGTATCCACCAGAAATGAACTGGCGTCATTCATTTTTACACCGGAGTTGACAATGATACTAATAGCATCAAGAGTAACATCCGCGCCTATGACCTTAATACCTTCCTGTCCATCATTTATGATACCTGTAGCACTGATAACGGTATTACCTTCATTGTTAACATACGCTGTTCCATATGCCATATCCACGCGGGTTAGTCCCTGTTTATACCAGGTTGAACCTGTCACATCGTTTTCAGTAAATGCTGACTTTGATGCTTTGTATAGTTTTCCTTCGGAGGTACCAATATAAAACCCTTCAGGAGCGCTTTTATTATATCCATAGTACGGCTCAAGAATTTCCACCAGCTCTTCTTCTGGAACTTTCTGATTCTCAATGAAATACTTTACGGTAGTAAAATACTCCATATTCTCATTGAGCCAGGACTCAATATTATCAGCCTGATTGGAAATTGATGATTCCAACGTTTCCGTCGCCATCTCTGTCATTCTTGACTTTGAAATAGCCGCAGATACCCCAACCAAAATCAAAACTGTAACCGATACCATCGGAACAATATATGAAATCAGCTTGGTACTAATCTTTTTAACTTTTTTCTTTTTCCCCGTTTTCTCCTCCATTTTGGTTACCTTCTTTGTGACATCTTCACTCATTTTAGCACCTCATCAGAGAAATATATTATATGCACACGTTGGATTATAGGCATAAAAAAACAGCGCTGTGCTCTTTTATTATAACATCAGCGCTGTGTATATAGTCTATATATCGAATATTTAATTATCTTTTAATGTATATTTTACAAACTTTCCAATAGTCCCTGCAATCCTTTTTGGTTATAAATAGCTTTGTAATAAGTCACTTCTTCCTTGATAATTGTGTCAATCTGCCTCATTCCAAGAAGTTCAACCGGAGCCTTATCATCTGTCATAATGTGGTCTCCGGCAGAATAATCCGATAGGGTATCGCTGACCTTGTTCATCATTTCTTTTAGCGTTTCCATATCCTCAAGAGCAATATTTTGGTCAAACGTATTCGTAAAGTCTGAATTAGAGGTTGCAAACAGTTCCTTATTTGTAGAACCTACAACATCTACTATTTTTACATTTTCAAAGACAGAAGAAATAGTATCTGCCAGGTATGTGTTTATGGTCTCCTCGGATGAATTAAGTTCATCACTGTACATATTCATGTTTACCACCATAACACCGTTTTCCTTTAAATGCTCTTTTACCATAGTAAAAAATTCTACTGAGGACATTTGAAACGGAATTGTGATATCCTGATATGCATCCACCATGATCACATCATATTTTTGGTCCGTAGCTGCAAGATACGCTCTTCCGTCATAAGTTGTTACTTTTGTTTCATCAGGTAGCTGAAAATATCTGTGGGCAAGATCTGTTATCTTATCATCAATCTCAACCCCTTCGACATTTATATTGTCAAAATAATTGGAAAGTTGTGTTGCATAGGTTCCTGAACCCATTCCCAAAATCAGAATGTCCATATTCTCACCGGCAAGTTCTTTTTCCTTTATGCCGCACATATAAGGGGCTGCCAATGCATAATCATAGTACATACCGGTAAGTGCTCCATCCTTAATGAGAATAGACTGAACACCGAAAAGAACATTTGTCGATAAAATGACGTTTTTGTCATTTTCTTTTACCTGAAGATAATTGTACACAGATTCACCTTCATAGGTAAGGTTGCTTTCCCAAAAGGCAAAACTTGAATTATGCCCCAGAACACATGAGAGAACAAATATAAGCACTCCTGCAATTATCTTTGCAAGATTTTTATCTTTTTTTTTAATAGCACCGGCACTTATAAAATATGCTATTGAAAGAGCTATCAGTATTCCGGCAAAAATCAGAAATGTAATGGCAGTTCCGACTGCAGGAATTGTGACAAATGTCGGTAAAAATGTTCCTATTATACTTCCAACAGTGTTAAATGCTCCAAGAGTTCCAATTATCCTGCCGTTGTCATCAAGAGACTGTGTTGTATATTTCGCAAGACTCGGCGTAACTGTTCCAAGCAGAAAAAGCGGAAAAACAAATACAATCATGCAGGATGCAAACGCCGCAATTACAAGAAAATTGCTGTTCACAGCAAGTATAAGCGCACCTGAGATCAGAAGAATAACATATTTACCAAGTACAGGGATAAGTGCTATCCACACTGCTGCCACAAGGATTCTCATATAAAGCTTACCGGGATCAGGGTCCTTGTCAGCCTTGCGACCTCCATAGATATTTCCAAGCGCCATGGCAATCATAATAGTACCGATTATAATAGTCCATACTATCTGCGATGAGCTAAAATATGGAGCAAGCAGTCTGCTGGCTCCAAGCTCCACAGCCATGACCGACATTCCTGAAAAGAACTCCGTCAAATATAGAAATAATTTATTACCTAAAATCTGTCCCGATTTGTTACTCATATAACTCCTTGAAAAAATGAATTTTATTTTGTAAGTATAATTTTTTCTGCGTTGTAGTACTCTGAAGATAAAGTGAATGAATCAGCGATTCCCTGGGTGACATATACTGTACCGTCTTCAGTTACAAAGACTGCATCAAAATCATCGCTCTGCTGCCAAAAGGAAATAGCTTCGTCAAGTCCTTTTACAAAAAGAGCTGTTGAAAGAGCATCGCATAAAAATCCGTCTTTCCCAACGATCGTGACAGATACTATTCCATTATCAGTAGGTCTGCCATCATCCGGGTCAATAATATGCCAATAAATCTTTCCGTCTTCTTCAAAAAATCTCTCATATCCGCCTGAAGTTATTATAGCAACATCAGACGCTTCAAGCACTCCAAGGATTCCGCTTTTGCTATCGGAAAAAGGGCTTTTGATTGCGACCTTCCATTTATCATTGTTAGGCTTTGAACCTATGCACTGAACATTTCCTCCAAGATTTATAAGTCCGCTTGTGATTCCACTTTCAGTAAAATAATCTGTTAACATCTGGGATGTGTATCCCTTTGCGACACTTCCAAGATCAACCTGCATGTTTTCAGGAATCTTACAGATTGTATTTTTGCCTCCATCCTCTGCCAAAACTACCTTAGTATAATCCACTTCCTTAAGAAGTTCACTAAGTTCCTGGTCGGTAGGTACTTTGTACTCACCTGTAGTAAATCCCCAGGTTTTTACCACAGGGTAAATTGATATATCCAGTGCTCCGTCAGTTCTTTCGCACATTTTAAGTGCTCTTTCCATTATTTGTGCAGTAACCGCTGAAATTTCCGCACTTTTATAATTTTTCCCATCAATTACTTCTGTAACACAGGCAGCATTCAATTTTCCTATGTCACTTTCTGAATTAGTGACGGATATTCTGTTTTCGAGATCAGTTATCTTTTGCTGGGCCTCATTCAAAAGAGCTGCGTCTCCATATATCTGCAACTCCATTACAGTATCCATGGCAAAAATAGTAGAAGTCTGAATCACTTTTCCTCCAAGTGACTCTACCTGATCTGCAGGATTAAAACTGCTGCAGCCTGTGAGCATCAGTGAAAACATATTGATGCCAAGCAAAACTGCAGCACATTTTTTTAATACATTTCTATTTATCATTACTTTCCTTTATATTTACGTCAAAGCACATAATGCTGTTAATTATTTGCACCGGCGAGCGCATTTTCCACTGCATCAATCAAACCTTCAGAGGAGTAGGTAGCACCCGAGACAGTATCTACATCAGCATTCTGGAATTCAATCATGCTCTGTATCATATTTGCTCCGTCCGATTCAGGATCAAAGTATTCTGCATCATCCGGGAATTTTACTATCTGAATATCAGCGATTTCACCGCTTTCCACAGTGACCTCAACAACAATCTTACCGTTATTTCCCATTCCTTCGCCCTGATAGACTCCATCCTTATAAGAATAGCCCTGTACAGCTTCATTTTCAATACCCTGATTTTCTTCTCTTATTACACCTGCAACCTCAGGAATATCTATATTCTCAATTGATGACTCATCTGTGACTGTATTGTCTATAGCTTTGTCATTTGAAGTACTGTTCAACGCTAAAGCGCTTTCATCTTTTTTCCCGGATAAAGAGCTTACGCCGGTAATTGCAATCAAAAGGGCTAATGCCAAAGATACGAACTGTCTTTTTACCATAATATCTTTGTTATTCTTATTTACAGCTCTTATGATCCTGCACATAAAATAGCTCAAAAAAATGAATGAATACACAAATACATTGAGCACATATCCCTCTGCACCTCTTACTGCCTTTGGAATCATCAAAACAAGTACATGAACAAGAATCAAAGCGTAAAAAACATACGCCATCCTTTGAAGCTTTTTCCACTTTTTACCATCCATCTTTTTTCTGATAATTTTAAAAGAAGTGACCCAAAGCGGAACAAGGATAATAAACAAAAGTACTGATATCCCAAATGCAGCAATAGCTGCTATGTCAGAATTGCCTGAAATAATGCGCTTTAAATATGTTCTTAGGTAAAAGACGCTGTGATCTATCGCAAATATTCCACCTATAATTGAAAGCTGCGCCCTAAGAGGCATAAAAGTCTTAGCTCCATAACTCCCCGGTGGAAATACGCCCGCATACATTACAAGAACAAAAACAGCTCCAGCTATAGCACCTGAATTATAAAAACTAAAAATCGTCCCAAGACCTGCAAATGTCCTTAATGCAAAAAGGATTATGCTTAAAGAAGCCGCCCCCACATAAAATGGGAGTGGCTTCTTTCTCAGCATCTCACCTGCAAGTAATATCAAAATAAAAACTATACATAATGAGATTACAAGATTCATTATTCCACCGTAACAGCTACATTAGCATAGTTATCACTTGAGATAACCGCTGTGTAGCTTCCTTCCTGTGTTGTATCGGCAAAAGCCTCTTTTGCTGCAGCTTCATCAAAATTCACTGTAGTATCAGTAAGTTCACCTTCATAAACGACAGTTCTTACTGCATCATGTCCCTCTCCTACTACATATGTAACTGAAAGTTTAGGATTTTCAAGAGCATCCGGAATCTCACTTACAGTAAAGGTAAGAGCTTCAACATCTGCTGTTCCTTTAACCTTAACATCACGAAGAACAGGCTTCACATATACAGGTGCAAAATTATATACATATGCATCATTCTGATTGATATATGTTACAGAAACAATATTTTCTTCCTCAAGCTTTGAAAGCTCATCAATGTTATCAAATGTTACACGGGTGTTATGAGAATTGTCTGCCGAAATGTTAAAAGATACTTCGTAAGGCTGTACCCATACACTCTGGAGATACTCCATTCCGACTTTAAGACCTGACTGTGTTTCAACAATTACACCCTGAACGCCGCTGCCAATGGCAAAGCCCTCATCTTCTCTTGTATTTCTAAGATAAGCTGTTGATTTCTCTGTGATATTGATCTGATAATCACCCCAGTTAGAACCTGTAAGAAGCTCTACCTCAGCATCTTCTACAGTATCTGCAATATTAAGCACTGTTGCCGAATAATCAGCTTCTTCACCTTCAACACTTACAATCTTGTACTGAGAAGGCTGCTCTGATGCTTCAACAAAAGAATCATTGATTTTCTTGTAGTCTTCAACCTGATCAGCAGGAACTGCCACATTAACATTTTTTACACCAAGAATATGATAGCCCTCTGCATTTGTAGTCTCATCTACAAAGTCTGTATTCATATTTTCAAATAGCTCATACTTCTTTGCTGTAGCAGATGAAACAGCATCATAAGAATCTGTGCTTGATACGTCTCCTGCATAAAACTCTGCAAAAGTAAGGGTTGCTGTTCCGAAAACATATTCAGTGTTAGGATCAAGCGCTGCTGCAAGAGGAGTTTCCTCATCCTCTACTGTTGTAGCTTCTGCATTAGCTTCATCTGAAGCTCCAACTGAGCTTTCATCTACTGCTGCTGAACTTTCTTCGGAAACTTCTACTGAAGACTCAGGTGCTCCAACCTCTGTAACTTCTGCCTGACTGCCGCAACCTGCAAGCATAGCTGTCACTACTGCCATACTCATAGTTAATAACTTTTTTTTCATACTTTCCTCCTCAAAGTCTAATCATTTTGCCTTGTGCGTTAGCAACTGCTAACAGTGAATTATGATAACATCTGGGATTCGTCACTGTCAATCACACTTATTGAGAAAAAAAATCAAGAAATATTACCGGCTGCGGCGCATTCTCCTATTGAAAAAAAAAAGCTGCCACTACATAGTGACAGCCCTCAAAAAACTATTTGATTGCATTTACTTAATGAAATTTCTCAATTACTTATTCCACTCAGGATCGTTTTTTACTGCATTAATATCAGACGATACTCCTGCTGCAGCAACTCCAAAAAGCTCATCATCTGAAAGTTCTACCGCATCAATATGGTAACGTGATTCCACGTCATCTATAATGCTCTGCATTGCCTTGTTCCCTGCATATTTTTGAAAATCAAACAATCTTGATAACTTCTGTTCCATTTCAAAGCCTCCTCGCTATGAATCAAACCTGATTTAGATTTAAGTTGTTTTTGCTTTCACTTTTTTATACGAAGGACTAATTATTCTGGCAATAATATTTTTTTCTTTTTGAAAAAAATAATTCCTGCAACAAATAACAATTCTGCAATCATCCCCAATATCAGGCTTAATATATCAACATCTGCTGATACTTTCCCAAATCCGAAACCCGTACAATAAAAGCTGATCATATTATTGACAATATGAAAAGCCATGGAAACTTCAAGTCCTCCTGTGTATTCTGCTGCAAATCCCAGAACCATACCAGTGACAATCACGCTAATAACACCGATGTCATTATAAGGGTGTCCCATTCCAAAAGCAATAGTCTGAGCAATAATTGCTATAATCGAAATGCCAAACCATGCTCCTACCGTCTGCTGGATCAGTCCTCTGAAAATGAATTCTTCTGCTATACACTGCAGCGGTCCGAGAATTGTACATATTACAAAGCCAAGTACAGTAAATCTTATTGTTCCTGTCCCATCATTTGAAACAATAAAGTATATGATATCAGGTATTCCAAGGGTCACCATTGAAATACCAAGGCCTTTTAAAAATACGTCTTTTCTGAACTTTCCGCTGACAGAAACATATGTTGAAAACGGTCTGTTTTTTACAATCTTTGAAGCGAGCATCAAAGCTGGAATCATACATACAACATTTCCTAAAACTGCAATTGCTCCAAAAGATGAATATACATCAAAACCATCGTAGCCTGCCGAAAGCATAGAAAGAAAACTAAATGCTTCACCATTTTGCAGTGCATATCCTATACTACAAATAGCAATAAGAACAACCTCAAAAAACATCGTTAATATCCATGTAAGAATCATAACCAATATCGGCTTGTACCACTTATAGTTTTCTAAATTTCTTGTAAACGTTGAATATTTCATGATTTTTGCTCAGTTTATGAATTCTGTTCTACATAAGAAGCTATCTCCTCAAAATTCTGCTGCCAAGTCTCATACCCCTCCTCTCCTCTTCTATCCGGTAGTTCAAATCTTGATTTTAGCTCTTTTCCCAAATATTCTGTGAATTTATAAGCCCCCCAGTAATTCAAATGCGATTCATCATTAAAATCAGTTTCAAAATTGAGTCCAATAGCCTCATAGTCATAATTTGTACTGTTAAAGTTAATTCCATAATATGAAGCGATTTCCCTAAGACGGTTATAAACCTTCTCATCCTCTGACGAAGTAATGTACGGTGTAACAATTAAAAAAAGTTCTATATCATTCTCCTGCGCAAATTCAATAATCTTTGTCAGATATATTTCAGACTTTACTGTTACACCGACACTTGAAGTTTCATCAAGCACCGGCTCTATCTGCGGTGTAACCTCAAGATAAGGTGTAAAGCCCTTAAATGACCGAAGCCTATCTGATATATTAAATGGATATAAATAATCCTCCGGTTCCAAAGTTAATACTCTGTCATGATAAGATACAAAATCAGGAAAATAATTCTCAATCTGATCCGGTTCTGCACTATCAATAAGCATTTGAATCTTATTCATTGAAAGCCGCATTCCATACAGGTTTTCACCAAGCCATTTGTACTGGTAGTCATCTTTGAATCTTGCAGGCGAATATAGATCCAAAACCATAACCTTTGGTTTCTGGTACTTACAAAATTCCTTCAAATAGTAATATGTACACCAAAGTGGTTGTTCCGCCGCACTGTAGTCATAAGCTGCAATACCATACTGATGCCATAATAGCCCGGTATCTATATCGCAATGAACATGACTCGATCCCATCATAACCACATCTATTGAATCTTTTGGCTGATAGTAAAGTCCTCTTGCCTGATTTATTCCATGTTCAGATTTTATACACAATACCCCATTAAGATACCACAACGTAACTATCGTCAAAACAATGTAAAAGAGCTGCAAACATCGCTTTTTTTTCATATTAATCTCCTCAGATAATTAAACTTAGAAATTCATATACATAAACTGTCCTGCATCAAATCCAGGTCCATAAGCTCCAAATACCAAAATCAGAATCACCGCAAGATAATATAAAAAATATCTTGTCCCGCAGTTAAAATCCTGAATCAGAACCGGAAATGTTTTATCTTTTCTGTATGAAAGAATATCCATGGCAATTACAAGTATCACAAAAATACAAACAATCCAAAGCTTCTCAGGAATAAGTCCCATTCGCAGAATTTCTGTATGAAAAGTATTTCCTGTATTTCCTGCTGTAAGCATGCATTTAACGTAACTTACTGCCGCAGAAAAACTGGAAGCACCAAAGAAAATCCAGGCAAAAGAAGCACAGCAGAAAGTCACTACTCTTCCAAATATAGGATGCTTTTTATGAGTGCCGTATTTTTTTATCAAAATTCCGATTATCGAATATATTCCATGAAGTAATCCCCAAAATAAAAAGTTGAAACCATTTCCATGCCAAATACCACACAGAATAAATACAATCATAGTATTAAGACATTGTCTGATTATTCCTTTTCTATTTCCACCAAGAATAATATACACATAGTCCCTAAGCCAAAAACTGAGCGAGCGGTGCCATCTTCTCCAAAATTCTGAAATATTAACAGAAAGATATGGTGAAGTAAAATTCTCAATAAGGTCGATATCATAAATCTTGGCGATTCCCACAGCGATGGCTGAATATCCTGCAAAGTCGCAATAAATCTGCATAGTATAAGAAAGAGATCCTATAATAAGCCATAATGAGCTGTAATTTTCATATCCATCAAATAGCTTAGGTACAAAAGTTCCAAGATTATCTGCTACAGCTACCTTCATAAAATAACCGTAAAGAATATATGCAAATGCAAGTGATAGTCTGTACTCATCTCTGAATTTTACATTTTCAAGTTTTTTTATCTGAGGCATAAATGCACTGCTTCTTTCAATAGGTCCGCTAACAAATTTAGGAAAAAAGCTCATATAAAGTGCAAATAAGCCGATATTCTTTTCAGCCTTATCTTTTTCCATAAGGATATCTGCCAGATATGCGATTGCCTGAAAAGCATAATACGAAAATCCGATTGGAAGAATCAGATTGTTAAGAATCTCAAAACGTGAAGAATATTTTGTAAGAAGCAGTATCACTCCTAAAATTACAATTGATATAAATGTAGTGGTTTGGGCGAATTTGTCTTTTCCTCGCTCTGTAAACTCCTGAATCAAGAGTCCGGCAGCATACACCACTAAAGTACAAAGAATAATTGAAATAAGTGAATTTTTATCAAGATATCCAATATAAATATATCCGGCCAGGAGCAGAACATAAGGTCTTGCACCCTTTCTGATGCCGAAGAATACTACAGTAACAATAAAAAGATATATAAAGGTATAAAGTGAAAATGCCATCCCCCTTGACTCCTCCACAAAGTATTATAGAAACACACTTTCCTGCATGAATATTAAAAGTATATCATATCATTATATACGTGAACAACGACCATATATTTACATTAAAACTAAAATTCCAAAATTATAATAACAAAAATTTCACAAATTCTTTATTGCAAGGAATACTACAATGATGTAATATACATTCTTGTGCCTTAAATCGGTTTAACATTAGTTACTGTTCGGTTCCCCCTAGTTAACAGTAATAACATCCATATAAAAGTTAATTGTTTTATGAAAGGAAATTTACAAACATGGATAATCAGTTATACTCATACGAAGAAGCATGTGAATTCATTCAGAATAAAGACATGAAGGTTATAATGAAGCGCGACGAAGATTTAAACAATATCTGTCAATTTGGTGAGCATGGCTCAATTTTGAATGTAAATACACTTTTATATAACAGATACCAGTTACACGCAACAGAAAAAGACTACAATGCCATCAAGAGAATGGCTGAATCTGAAAATCTTGCAATTGTTCTTAGAGAGACTGACAAAGATGAAATTGAAGATGTTGTTTCAGGTTATGAAGAAGTTGGCAGCAAGGCAATTCTTTTTATAAAGAACGGCAACAAATTATATCAACTAAATGAAACAGAAAAAAATCTTCCTCACGAAATTATTTTTTTCACAAATGAAAATCTTGATCTCATTGTTGAATGTATCAGCGAAAATGAGATAAGCGCATCAAAGTCCAAGGCTGCACCTCAGGTTGTTAAGTATGTAAAGCCTGTTGAGCCTGAACTTACAGATGATGAAATAAAGGAAATCTATCCGGAAGGAAGCGAAGTTGCCCACACAAAATACGGTAACGGCAAAGTTACTTCAGTTTCTTCCGGTAAGATTACAGTGGAATTTGAAGATAATATTGTTAAAATTCTTTCTGCAAAGATTTGCATTAAAAACAAGCTTCTGTCTGTAATCTGATGAAATGCTTGAATAAAATTGTTGTTTCCATATAGTCAGATTCAAATAATCTTATAATATAAAAAGCCTTCCATCTCAAAATTATTATTGATGGAAGGCTTAATTTTTACATATGTATTATTCCAAGTGCATTTAAAATAGCACTTACAAGGATTATTAGAACAAAAAGAGGACACAGAAAACGTATCATGAATGCAAAAAGTTTTTTTCTCTTAAACGGATGACCTCCAAGCTCAACTTCCTCTTCAACAGCCGCAATTCCCATAAACTTTGTAATTAGAATACAAGTTGCAAGCGCTGCAACAGGCATCATAACTGAATTGGTAAGGAAATCAAAGAAATCAAGGAATTGCATTCCAAAAACAGTGACATGTGCCAAAGGGCCATAGCCAAGCGATGACAGGCTTCCAAGAATAAGCATTATAAATGCAATTATAACCGTTCCTTTTTTTCTACTCCAGCCAAACTCATCTGCAAAAGTCGAAACCGCACTTTCTGTAAGGGCAATGGCACTTGTAACTGCTGCAAACAGCACAAGGGCAAAAAACAATATACCGATTATTCTTCCAAATCCCATGCTGGCAAATATCTTCGGCATTGTAATAAACATGAGAGATGGACCTGCATTTAGCTTACTGTCATCTCCACCTGTAAAAGCAAATACTGCCGGAATAATCATCAAACTTGCCATTATAGCAATAGCAGTATCAAATATCTCTACCTGCTTGGTACTTTTTTCAATACTTACCTCTTTTTTTACATAAGAACCGAAAGTGATCAGAATTCCCATTGCAATGGAAAGAGAATAAAACATCTGTCCCATAGCAGTTACAATAGTCATTATTGAGAAATTCTCCACAACAGGTATAAAAAGATACTTTACTCCTCTAAGGGCGCCTGGACGAGTCACAGAATAAACTGCAATAATAACAGCAAGGACAACCAAAACCGGCATCATAACTCTGGAAACACGCTCTATTCCATTTTCAACCCCCATGAATATTACAATAAGAACAAGCGCTGAAAATACAGCGAACCAAAATTCGGCAGATACTCCGTCGGTCATAAAATTGCTAAAAAAAGTATCTTCTGCAATTACATTTACATCTGTCATAAAATAACTAAATAAATACTTACATACCCAGCCACCAATTACAGAATAATATGGCACTATCAGAATAGGGATAATTGCATTTATCCAGCCACCTATTCCCATTATCTTATTATTACTCAGTGCTCTGTATGCCCCGACCGGACTTTTTTTGGTTTTTCGTCCAATTGCTGTCTCAGCTATTATCATCGTATAGCCAAAGGTTAATGCAAGCACAATATAAATCAGTAAAAAAATACCGCCACCGTATTTAGCACATAAATACGGAAATCTCCAGATATTGCCAAGTCCTACCGATGCGCCTGCAACAGATAGTACATACCCTATTTTTCCGGAAAAAGTAGCTCGATGTTCATGTTTCAATTATGACAACCTCCTAGTATATTAAATCATTTTAAACTTTAGCGGTTTAAAATATGGCTGTCAAGTTAAGAAAATTTTCGTTAAAACATACTCTCCATTTTCCTTGAAACAACTTCCAAATATTTTTCTTCTTCTGCTTTGATTACTTTTGCAGATTCCTTTAAAGTCTCTTTAGCAAGCTCTTTAGCT
Organism: Butyrivibrio sp.; assembly: GCA_017446685.1. Taxonomy (GTDB): domain Bacteria; phylum Bacillota; class Clostridia; order Lachnospirales; family Lachnospiraceae; genus Butyrivibrio. The sequence goes on along the minus strand of JAFSQI010000078.1, from coordinate 9,943 downwards.
GTTAAAAATTCAAGTGCTTCTGCTGCCTTCCTGGTTTTGATCACAATTTGTTTGTATTCAGGACCAAGTTTCATAAGTGTAAGTGCTTCATCAAAACTTAGAAAACCACTGGATATTATCCCAAGAACATCATAAATTGTGTCATTAGCTATAGGACCGATTACAACGTCATATTCACGGTAATGGTCTTCTTTTCCTCTTCTGTTTTCCTGTATGTATGAAAGCCATTTTTCATCTCTTTCTAACCTAAGAACATTTAAGGAATGCAAATCAAGTTCATAGATATTTACATACACAGACTCATTCTTACGTTCTCTTGCCCATTTTCCTACGAATTTTTTGTCATCAGAAAGATAAAAGCCCTGTCCGAAATCAGCATTTTTTCTGCCAAAATAAATATCAGGAGACTCGATGATGGAATAACCTGTGTGATATAATTTCATTTTTTTGATCATAAGAATGCGCCTCCTTATAAAATAATTAGTTTTTAAATCACTGTTGCAAAAAACCCGCAGCCAGTGCGGGTTTTGTATAATCCTTCCTAAGAAGATTTATTTTTTATATTTTACATTGTGCGCAATCTATTATCAAGTATCATTATATTTTTTTTAGTACTTTTTATTTTGCAGCCGCAAAACCTTTTTCTAAATCTGCGATTATATCATCAATATGTTCAGTACCAATTGAAAGTCTAATGGTACTCTGTGTGATTCCCTGATCAGCAAGCTCCTCATCGCTAAGCTGAGAGTGAGTTGTTGTTGCCGGGTGAATCACAAGACTCTTTACATCTGCAACGTTTGCAAGAAGTGAAAAGATTTCAAGGTTGTCAATAAATTTCCATGCAGCTTCTTTTCCGCCCTTGATCTCAAAAGTAAAAATTGAAGCTCCTCCATTTGGGAAATACTTTTCATATAATGCGTGGTCAGGGTGATCCGGAAGTGAAGGATGATTAACCTTTTCAACCTGCGGATGTGATGCCAAAAATTCAACAACTTTCTTTGTGTTCTCAGCATGTCTGTCAAGGCGAAGGGAAAGTGTCTCCACTCCCTGCAAAAGAAGAAATGCATTAAAAGGTGAGATTGTAGCACCGGTATCTCTTAAAAGAATCGCTCTGATAAATGTAACAAAAGCTGCAGGTCCTACAGCATCATAAAAAGATACACCATGATAGCTTGGGTTTGGTTCTGCTATATTAGGATATTTTCCACTCTCTTTCCAGTTAAATTTGCCGGATTCTACAATAATACCTCCCAGTGTAGTCCCATGACCACCAATAAACTTTGTAGCAGAATGAACTACTATATCAGCACCATGCTCGATAGGCCTGATAAGATATGGTGTTCCGAAAGTATTGTCAATTACAAGCGGAAGTCCATGCTTATGCGCAATTTCAGCAATTTTATCAATATCCGGGATATCACTATTTGGATTTCCAAGCGTTTCAAGATAGATTGCCCTGGTATTTTCCTGTATAGCAGCCTCAACCTCACTGAGATTATGTGCATCTACAAAGGTTGTTGTAATTCCGTACTGAGGAAGTGTATGTGCAAGAAGGTTATAGCTTCCACCGTATATTGTCTTCTGAGCTACGATATGTCCGCCATTTGCTGCAAGAGCCTGTATAGTATATGTGACAGCTGCTGCACCTGAAGCCAATGCAAGAGCTGCACTTCCACCTTCCAGCGCAGCAATTCTCTTTTCAAATACATCCTGAGTAGAATTAGTAAGTCTTCCATATATATTTCCCGCATCAGCAAGGCCAAATCTGTCTGCTGCATGCTGACTGTTTCTAAATACATATGATGTTGTCTGATAAATCGGAACTGCTCTTGCATCGGTTGCCGGATCAGGCTGCTCCTGTCCTACATGTAACTGTAATGTCTCAAATTTGTAATTGCTCATATACTTCACTCCTCCAATACTTATAATTTGCGTTATCACTTTATTGATTTAAAGTATAATATCTCTATTTGCCTACTATGTCAATAGGTAAATATTATTGATTTACCTACTTATCCTAAGGTATAATAGGTATAAATTTTTTTATGGAGGTTTTTTCTGTGTTTTCTACTAAAGGAAGATATGCACTTCGAGTAATGATAGATCTGGCTGAACAGCACAGCGATGAATATATCCCGTTAAAAGATGTAGCTGAAAGACAGGATATATCAAAAAAATATCTTGAAATAATAGCTAAAGAGCTTGTAAACGGAAAGCTTCTTGAAGGAGCAAGCGGTAAACATGGTGGATACAGACTTGTAAGAAAGCCTTCTGAATATTCTGTTGGAGAAATAATAGAGCTTATGGAGGGTTCAATTGCCCCCGTTGCCTGCCTTGCAAAAGATGCAGCTCCCTGTCCTAAAGAAAAAAAGTGTAAAACCATCTCCATGTGGAGAGAGTTCTACACTTTAGAACACAGCTTTTTCTTTAATAAAACTCTTGAAGACTTAGTAAACAGCTAACTAAATAATTAGAAGCCGACATAATGAATGTTAACTGTCAACAAACATCACATTCATTTTTTCCACAATATTCTCAGCATCTTCAAGCAGCTGCTTTCTTACCTTTTCTGAGTTGACACTGTATGAATATTTGTATACAAATATCGGAACTGTTGTGCTATGGAATGTCATATTTCCTTTAAAGCCTGCTATGAATCCCGGTATTTTTCCGGCGTCTATTTTTGCATTTGGACTTACCTTTATCTCTATAATGCCATGTCCGCCTTTTATTTCCATAATATAAAGCTTGTGAGCCTTGGTTCTTAAGAGTGATATTCTCAAAAGATTATTGGCAGAATCAGGTATCTCACCAAATCTGTCTATAAGCTCATCTCTCATATCATCACATTCCGTCTGATTTTCAAGAGTAGCAATTCTTTTATATATCTCAAGCTTCTGTTCTTCATTAAGGATATAATTATCCGGAATAAATGCACTTACATCCAGATCAATGCTCGTATTTATCTCAGCAAGTGTATAATCACCGTCCGGCAGTTCATTTTTCTTTATCCTGACTGCCTCTCCAAGCATTTTGCAGTATAAATCATAACCAACAGCCTGCATATGTCCTGATTGTTTTCTTCCAAGAAGACTACCTGCACCACGAATTTCAAGATCTCGCATCGCAATCTTAAATCCCGAACCGAGGTCAGTAAATTCACGTATAGCTGACAATCTTTTTTCCGCTACCTCTTTTAACATCTTATCGCGCTTATACATTAGAAATGCATATGCTGTTCTATTTGAACGTCCTACTCGCCCCCTAAGCTGATAGAGCTGAGAAAGTCCCATCTTGTCTGAGTCATGAATGATCATTGTGTTTACATTCGGGATATCAAGACCTGTTTCGATTATGGTCGTTGATACCAGAACATCTACTGTACCATCAATGAAATCATACATGATTCGTTCAAGCTCCGACTCCTTCATCTGTCCATGGGCAAACGCCACATTTGCCTCCGGAACGAGCTTTTGGATCTGAGCTGCCACATCTGCTATCGTATTTACTCTGTTGTACACATAATAAACCTGACCATTTCTTGCAAGCTCTCGTACAATTGCCTCACGCACAAGTTCATCATTGTATTCCATAACATAAGTCTGGATCGGCATCCTGTCGTTTGGAGCCTCTTCAAGTACGCTCATTTCACGAATTCCCACAAGGGACATATGAAGTGTTCTCGGGATAGGTGTTGCCGAAAGAGTCAGAACATCTATGTTCTCTTTAAGTGTCTTTAGTTTTTCTTTGTGAGTTACACCAAAACGCTGTTCCTCATCAACTATTAAAAGCCCAAGATCCTTGTACTTAACATCCTTTGAAAGAAGTCTATGAGTTCCTATTACAATATCCACAAGTCCTTTATTCAGATCTGTGATAGTCTTTTTCTGCTCAGCCGCAGTCCTGAATCTTGACATCAAGTCCACTCTTACAGGGAAGTCTCTCATTCTCTCAGAAAAAGTATTATAATGCTGCTGCGCCAGGATTGTTGTCGGCACAAGAACTGCCACCTGCTTTCCATCCTGGACAGCCTTGAATGCAGCTCGTATAGCGATTTCTGTCTTTCCAAAGCCAACATCTCCGCACACAAGTCTATCCATTATCTTTGAAGATTCCATATCTTTCTTAGTGTCTTCTATAGCACTTAACTGGTCATCTGTCTCCTGATAGGGGAACGCATCCTCAAACTCCTGTTGCCAGACAGTATCCTTACTGAACTGATAGCCGCTTGCCTGCTGCCTTTTTGCATATAACTCCACAAGATCCTGAGCAACTTCTTCAACAGCAGCCTTAACTTTTGCCTTAGTATGGCTCCAATCACTGCTTCCAAGCTTATTTAATTTTGGCTTATGAACAGTTTCACTGTCATCTCCTCCGGAAGCATACTTTTGTATAACAGAAAGTCCTGTTGCAAGAATATACAAGTTACCGCCGTCTCCGTACTCTACCTTAATATAGTCTTTTACAACATGATCTGTCTCAATCTTCTCGATACCACGATAGATTCCAAGACCGTGATCTTCATGTACAACATAATCACCAATCTTAAGATCAGCAAAATCAGATATCTTCTCACCCTTGAAGTCGCTCTTTTTTCTTCGCTTCTTCTTGACATGTTCGGTGAAAATATCACTTTCAGCAATTACCGCAAATTTTATCTCAGGATATTCAAAGCCTTTGAGAATCCTACCATAATAGGTCATAATCTCCCCGGCCTTAAGCACACGCCCGGGATCTTCACTGTAAAATGCAGTGACCAGGTTATCTCTTAAATCTTCGACAATTCTCTTGGCTCTGGTTCTTGAGCCCGATAAAATCAGCACTCTATAGCCATTTTTAACGTAATTTTTCAGATCCTTAACAAGTGCATCAAAGCTATTGTTGTAAGGTGCAACGCTCCTTGCCTGAATATCCCAGCTTTTTTCCGGTAAAAAGAGATTCTGGCTCTTTGGCATCTGAAGCGCAGAAACAAGCACTCTTCTTCCGTTACGCATTCTGGCGATAACGTTGTCAATTGAATAAAGAATATCCATCTGCCCCGGTAGAACATAGCCTTTTTCAGCTCTATGGGTCATGCTCTCCCTAAACTCTGTCTCAATAGCCCAGGCATGTTCCTGCACTCTCTGCGGCTCATCAATAAAAATGCAGCTTTTTCCCTTTGGAAACATCTCCTGCATCGTTACAGTGTCTTCATAAAAATACCTGATATAGCTTTCAAGGTTGACTGCAGAATTGAGTTCAAAAAGCTGCTCCCTTAGTTCCTCAGTCTGAACCTTTAGCTGATGAGCCTCCTTGGTCTTAAACTCAGCTCGCAGCGTTGCAACAGCTTTCTCTGTCTCATCTTCAATTTTTTTCATTCCATCATGAAGACGTTTATCGTCAAGTATGATTTCAGAAGCAGGATAGATTTCAATTGATTCAAGTTTTTCCAAAGATCTTTGTGAAAGAATATCAAAGCTTCTTATTGACTGAATCTCGTCTCCCCAAAGTTCAATTCGATAAGGATTCTCTTCAGTGAGATCAAATACATCAACTATATCTCCCCTGATAGAGAATTCACCCGGACCTTCGACCTGATAATTCTTGGTATATCCCATCGCTACAAGTTTCTTTGCAATTTCTATTTCATCTATAGATTTGTGTCTGTCAATTGCAAGAATGTTTTCCTTGATTATATCCGGGCTTATCTGTGGTGCCATGAGCGCAGAAAAAGTAGTGACAACCGTAACAGGTCGCCCTTCAAGGAGTCTTCGCATTGTTCTGATACGCTGTCTGACTATTTCATTGCTGTGTACATCTGCCTGATAAAAGATAAGGTCTTTGGCAGGATAGACAGTGACATTTCTGTCATAAAATTTATAATCTTCATAAATTTCTTTTGCCCTGATATCAGAATAAGTCACTATTATTCTGTATTTAAAATCTGCCCCAAGACTATCTATAAAATGAAGCTTCTGCGATTCTACACAACCTGTAACCTCAGCGCAGGCAAAAGGCTTTTCCAGATATTCATTTATTTCCTCAAACTGCCTGAGTTCATGCAGGGGAGTTGTAATTGCTCTCATATTTTTCCACCACTAAATATACGCTAATCAATCAGCTTTTCTTTGCATTGTATTTGTTCATGGAAGATTCTACACCATTTTCCATAATTTCAACAACTGCTTCTACTGCTCTGTCAATTCCTTCTTTTATTCCGTTTTCATCTTCACCCTGGAAATGTCCCATTACCCAGTCAGCCAGGTCATATCCTTTGGGTTTCTTGCCAACGCCAACTCTGACACGCTTAAAATCACTGTGACCAAGCTGGGCTATAATGCTCTTAAGTCCGTTATGACCTCCGGCACTACCTTTAGGTCTTACACGAATATTTCCCACATCAAGCTCTATATCATCTGAAATCACAATAAGATCTTCGACAGAATCAACCTTAAAATAATCACATATTGGACGAACTGCTTCACCGCTTAGATTCATATATGTCAAAGGTTTTACAAGAATTACTCTTTCATTTCCAATTCTTCCTTTTCCAAATGCTGCCTTAAATTTTGTTTCTGTAAGTTCAATGCCATATTTATCTGAAAGGGCATCTATAGTCATAAAGCCCACGTTATGTCTGGTTCCAAAATATTTCTTTTCCGGGTTTCCAAGCCCTACTATTATATACATCCTTTTTGTTTCCTCTTCATCTTTTTTAGGTTTAAATAATTTCCCCAAAATACCTTTTAACATTATAATCTTCCCCGAATATTTTTGCACATAATAAGCGGGAGCCTAACATATTAAGCCCCCGCTGTATTTAAGTCCATTTAATTAAACTTCATAACAAATTACTGCCAGGAATTACTCTCCGGATTCCCCCTCCGGTTCATCTGCTGCCTTGTCATATGCTTCAAGGATAGTACTCTGAAGCACTCCACGCATGTCAGAATTGATAGGATGAGCGATATCGCGATATTCACCGTCAGAAGACTTCTTGCTTGGCATAGCAATGAACAATCCTCTTTCACCCTCAATTACCTTGATATCGTGAACTACAAATTCATTGTCAAAAGTAACCGAAACAACTGCGCGCATCTTTCCCTGTTTTGTGACTTTTCTTACTCTAACATCAGTAATCTTCATTATGTAACCCCCTCTTGGTCATATTTTGAAGTAACAATGCTGCTATAAGTTACTATTCAGTTTTAAATTACATATCTTTCATTGTTTTCAACCACAATCTTGATTCCATTATCTTCCTTGTAGTAGGAATTAGCCTGGATAGTACTGTGACTTTCAACAATACAGTTCTCAATATGTGAGTTATCTCCAATGTAAACATCATTCAGAATGATTGAATTCTTAATATAGCAGTTATTTCCTACAAATGCCCCCTTGAAAATAACTGAATCTTCAATCGCTCCGTTGATGATACAGCCACTTGATATAAGACTGTTCTTAACATTAACCCCAACATTATATTTTGCCGGAGGAAGATCAACTACCTTTGTATAAATAGCAGGATATTCTCTAAAGAAATACTGTCTTACCTCAGGCTTTAAGAAATCCATATTGGTTCTGTAATAATCCTCAACACTTGCAATGTTATTCCAGTACTCTTTAATCTTGTATCCATAGATACGCTTCATATCCTTGTATCTTACAAGAATATCTCTAACAAAGTCATAGCGCTCTTCTGACTCAGCTCTCTCGATGAGTTCGATAAGCTGTCTTCTTCTGACTACATATATACCACATGAAATTGTATTTGATCTTGATACAACAGGCTTTTCCTCGAATTCCTCGATACGGCTCTCCTCGTTCATACGGATAGTTCCGAATCTCTCTGTATCAATATCTGCAGGCATATCCTTGCATACTACTGTGATATCTGCCTGTTTCTGAATATGGTACTCCAAAAGCTTTGCGTAATCCATCTTGTATACGCAGTCACCTGATGTAATGATAACATAAGGCTCATGACAGCTTCTTAAAAATTCAAGATTCTGCGCAATAGCATCTGCTGTTCCTCTGTACCAGAGGTTACCTGATGCCTTTACTGCCGGAGTAAATACATACAGACCGCCCTGTTTACGTCCAAAGTCCCACCATTTGGAAGAACTAAGATGTGTATTAAGACTACCTGCGTTATACTGTGTAAATACGGCAACTGTCTGAATGTGTGAGTTGGTCATGTTACTCAGGGCGAAGTCAATACTTCTGTAAAAACCTGCCACCGGCATAGCACAAACTGCTCTTCTCTTAGAGAGCTCCTGCATTCTGCTACTGCTGCCACCTGCTAAAATTATGCCAATCGCCCTCATGTCAATCACCTGCCTTATCTAATGTTCTGCCGCTCTCAAGAACTCCACCTGGGAAATCCTCTGCGGTTGTATTTCCTGAAACCATTGTATTCTTACCAATTTTTACATTGTCCGGAATAACTGATTTCTCACCGATAGTGCAGAGACCTTCACAATAAATGCTTGGCTTAGTCTCATTTTCTTTTTCTTCAAAAGCGCCAAGTGTAACCTTGTTGCCGATTGTAACCTTTTCTGCAACAATTGCTTTCTCAATATTACAGCCTTCACCGATTACTGTATCATTCATAATAATAGAATGACTTACAACCGTATCCTTTCCGATTTTCACACCGGGTCCGATTACGGAATTATATACCTTACCGTAAATTTCACAACCATCGCCTAAAATACTGCGTTCGATTGCGCTTTCAGGTCCTAAATACTGAGGTGGTTGAACATCGCTTGATGTATAAATCTTCCAATACTCTTCATAAAGATTGAATTCAGGAACAATATCAATAAGCTCCATGTTTGCTTCCCAATAGGAAGTAAGTGTGCCTACATCCTTCCAATATCCATCGAATTCGTAGGCATACAGCGCCTGTCCCTGATCCTTGCAATAAGGAATAATATGTTTACCAAAATCAAGACCTGCCTGATCTTTATTTTTGATAAGAGCTTCCTTAAGTGCTTTCCAGGAGAAAATATAAATACCCATTGAAGCAAGATTACTGCGTGGATGCTCCGGCTTCTCCTCGAAATCTACAATACGCTTATTCTGATCGGTAATCATAATACCAAATCTTGATGCCTCCTCCATAGGAACAGGCATAACTGCGATAGTAGCATCTGCACCGCTTGACTTATGGAAATCAAGCATTGTCTCATAATCCATCTTATAAATATGATCTCCGGAAAGAATCAATACATAATCAGGATTGTAATTCTCCATATATTCAAGGTTCTGGTAAATAGCATTGGCTGTACCGGTATACCATTCACTGTTGGAGCTCTTTTCGTAAGGAGGAAGTACTGTTACACCTCCGAAGTTACGGTCAAGATCCCACGGAATACCTATGCCAATGTGAGAATTGAGTCTGAGTGGCCGATACTGTGTAAGAACACCCACAGTGTCCACTCCTGAATTAATACAATTACTAAGCGGGAAGTCAATGATACGATACTTCCCTCCGAATGAGACTGCCGGTTTAGCCATCTTGGCTGTCAGCACTCCCAATCTGCTGCCCTGGCCCCCTGCCAGAAGCATGGCGATCATTTCTTTCTTTATCATGTTCCACCTCGTTGCAATATTGTTACAGCAAAATATCTCTTAGACGTAAAAAACAATTAACATCCGCCCCCTGAGCCGACGCATTTGCCGTAACCAATTTTCTGATACACCAAATATGCATTGCATATCACAGAAAACCGCTTTTTTCTTATATAGAAAAGTATAACATAAAGATTATATTAAAAAAACCTTTAATATTAGTTTTATTAAGTGCTTTTTTATGTTTTTGTTACAATTCAGTTGTCAGCCAATATATGAGTGGACATAAATGCTTATTTTCGTCTGCGTCGTAATTCATATAGATTCAAATACAAGAACAAGCTTCATTTCAACGTTGTTCAAAGCATTCAGCTTGTTCTTGTATTTT
>JAFSQI010000077.1 GCA_017446685.1 Butyrivibrio sp. | reverse complement strand
TACGATCAAGGAGCTTCTCAAGGTCAAGGATCTTAGCAGCTTCTCTAACCATCTTATCTATTTCTTGCTTTGGAACTTTTCTAAGCTTAAGTCCGAAAGCCATGTTATCATATACAGTCATATGAGGATACAGAGCGTAGTTCTGGAATACCATGGCGATATCTCTATCCTTAGGCTCTACATCGTTAACTACTCTGTCACCAATCTTAAGTGTACCTGAAGAAATATCTTCAAGTCCTGCAATCATACGAAGTGTTGTAGACTTTCCACATCCTGAAGGGCCTACGAAAATAATAAACTCTTTATCCTCGATATCAAGGTTGAAATCTTTAACAGCCTCGAAACCGTTAGGATAAACCTTAGTTACATGCTGAAGTGATAAACTTGCCATACCTAAATTTTCCTCCTAATTTGCAAATACGTTTATGCTATACAAAGTATAGCTTTATTAAAATTTATTATCTATTCACTATTTTCACAAATATTTTACTATTCATTAGCAATTCTGACGAAGTGACTTTAATGTTATCCACAATTAAAAAATGTTGACGAATAATCAAAATATTCACTGTGCAATTTGTATATTGAAATTTTTTTAAAAAGAAATCAACCTATGTCCATCATGCTTGGATTTCTCCAAAGCAATACGCGCTGCATGTAATAGTTTCTCTGCATCTGTTCCATCATTTGGATACATCGCCCCACCGGCAAGCGGATTAACTATCTTTTCATCTCTGGTTTCATCTGTTTTAAGATCGTACAAAAACATGTGTAATTCATCCACCTGTTTTCTAATGTCTTTTGGATCGCTTATATCTTTCATAAAAATTACAAACTCAGCATCAGAAATTCTTCCGATAATATCGGAAGATCTATATCTTTTTGAGAGTTCATCAGAGAACTGCCTGATAATTTTATCTGCTGCCTCTTTTCCTCTTTCAGCACGCAATCTGGAGAAATCTTCGATATATAGACAAAACAGAAGTCCTCTCCTGTCCTGTGAATTCACTATATACTTATCAATTTCCGCAAAAGATCCATCTGCATTGTATAGCCCGGTAAGTTCATCCCTCTTTGAATTACCTCTAAGTTTTTCAAGTTTCTTTTTCCTAAGATAATTTTGTAGGTACCTAAGCAGTGCAAAAATAGCTATGCATAAAACTATCACTAAACATATTATGAGTACAAAAAGCCAAAATACTCTCATTTTAAAGCCCAGTAATTTACTTAGCTGATCATGTGCCATAATTATGACAACTGCACCATTTGTAACTTTTGACGGAACAGCAATAATATATCCATATTTGCCTATTTCTGAGATGTATTTTGTCTTCTGTGAAATATTCAGCTTTATTGCTTCAACAGAAATATTAACAGGTTTATCCATCCAGAAATCATCCCCGGGTTTATTCACAAAACTTCCGTTTTTTTCATATGAAGCTACTATTTTTCCACTAAGACTTATAAGTGCTGCATCATCAAAATCCAGCATTGAGTCAAAAAGCCTGGCTGCTATATCTTTTACAAATACAGTAGAAATAAGATATCCCTTCTGATCATTATTAAACACAACACTGTTTACAACGGCAAGCTTCACAGCCCCCGCTAAATCACTGTCTGTTATCAGCACAAGACCTTTTCCGCCTTTATCATATGTCTGTTTTATTTCATCAAAAAAAGGCTCACCTCGCAAAGATACGGTGCTGCCTTTTTCATTATAGCCGCTACCGTCAGACTTGCAGATAATGGATGACACAACCATCTCATTCTTCGCGCAAGCTTCCAATAGCGACACTATTATTTCTTTATTATCTTTATAATTCAATTTCTGAAGCGCAACTTCAGTCAGATTATTATAGTCAATTATAGTTTTGACTATAATATCTGTCTCATTTAATCTATCTTCCAGCAGACTTGCAGTATATTTCAGTTCTGTATCAGTAATATTTTTCCTGACAACTCCGGAATAAATAAAACATGTTATACCGATTGCCAAAAACAAAAACATTATTGGAAGCAACCATTTAAGATATGTTTTCTTCATAAGAACCCTCATACGCCTGCATAAAACAATCTGCTGTTATTTTTCAGCCTCCGGTTCATCAATCTTTTTGATCGCTGCTTCAAGTTCCTCTTCCTCAGTAAGAGTTTCCTCTTTAGGCTCAAAACGCTTAAATGTGCCATTATAAAGCATTGCATGAAGAAATCCCGGTCCGGCAATTCCAAGAAGAATAAGAAGCGGAAGTGCCTTCATGTCAAAAAAGTAAAGAACAATAATCGGAATAACTGAAACAAGGACCATAAGAATTGTCTTTGGAAGTGCTAAAATTGCCATTAGAGCAGCATTTCTCAAAGTCTTTGGCACTGTGTTAACAAATTTTGAAAGAAGCGGATAAATATACAAAGAAACCATGTAAAGAATTATTGAAATTGCAATTACCAGATATCTGTATATTCCTGTACTGTCTTTCATTAAAAGATAATCCAAAAGTAGTATTCCACCCACAGCAAACTGTATTACCTGAAGGATTGCTCCCTGCTTAAAGTTCTCCTTAAAAGACTTAAAGTATGACTTGATAACATAGCTCTCATCATCTCTTACTAATTTAAGAAGCACAAAATGCATTGCAGTAAGTGCAGGTCCTAACGGAATAGAAAAAATAATTCCTAAAAGCCATGCCCAGAAAATAAAGCTGATTTCAAGATTAAAATCACCGAACATTACCGGCCCCAGGAAAAAAAGCTGCTCTAAAATCAGTGGCGTTGCAAACAAAACCGTCAAAATATTAAGCAACATAATGTCAGCCAGCTTAGACAAAGCGTGCATCAACGGACTATCAATATCAAATAACTTCCCCATATTTTTCTACCATATCCTCTTTCTTTAATTTCTTTTTATTCCCCAAAAAATCTGTGGAGTTCCAGTTCCATCGGTGTATAACTTATGCCATCGGCAGAGGTTACAGGACCGATATCCCTAAAACCTTTTTTTCGATAGAAATCTACCGCATATGGTGATGCATTGACAGTTAGTTTGTCAATCCCCTCTTCATCAACTGCATATTTGGACACAAATTTAATAAGAGCACTACCCACTCCGTGCAGATGATACTTTTCATCAACAAATAATAGAGAAATATGTGTCTTTTCCCTAAGAGTTAACATTCCGACACATTTTCCTTCATCTACTGCAACAAAAAGCTGATAGTACCCTGCCAGGAACATCTTTCTTAACATTTCGTCATTGACAAAATTCTTGAAATTCCTGATTCCCTCCTGGGTATAGTCCGGGGCATCAAATCTTACAAAGGTATCCCATGCAAGCTTCATAGCCCCATCCCAATCAGAATTATAAGCACATCTTACTACTATTTTTGAAGTATCAATTATTTGAGACACTTTTTAACACTTTCTCAAGCCACTCGTACTGATCTGCAAAAACCTTTTCTCTTCCGATTTCCTGCTGAAGCTCATGCCTCATTCCATCATAAAGCTTTAACTCAACATTTTTCATCTGAAGTTGATTTTTGTAAACATCTGCCAGTTTCTGAGGAGCTTCACCGTAATCTCCAACCGGATCCTCTTTCCCTGCTGTAATAAGAACAGGTAAAGTCTTCGGAATATCTTCCATTCTGTCGACATCCTGCACTCTCTTTAAAAGCTCAGCCATAGTAGCAAAACCATTAAGTGTGAAAACAAAATTGTCAGCAGGATTAGCAATGTATTTGTCTATGCTCTCTTCATTGTGAGACAACCAGTCAAACTTAGTTCTGGCATTAGGAATCTTTTTAAGATATCCCTTAAATGCCATGTTGTTTATCATATTTGAACGGTACTTTGTTCCCATGACAAACTGCATAACATTAACAAGTGATGCCAGCGATTTGATTGTTCCGGTTGGCATATACGCTGTTCCCTGAATAATTGCACCCTGTATTCCGGTTCCGTATCTTGTGATATATTCTCTTGCCACAAAGGAGCCAAAGCTATGGCCAAAAATAAATACCGGAACTCCCGGATATTCTTCCTGAACCATTTTCTTTAATCTGTGTGCATCTCTGACAAGTACTGTTGCAGGATCATTTTTACAGAAAAAGCCATAGATAGAATTTCCGGTAACTGAACCACCATGCCCAAGATGGTCATTTCCCATTACAAGTATGCCTTTTTCAGCAAGAAACCTTGCAAATTCGTCATAACGGTCAATATACTCCTGCATTCCGTGGATAATCTGTAAAAGCGCTACAGGCTGTCCCTCAGGAATCCATTTAATAGCATGAATTGTAGACTGCCTATCTCTTGATTTGTAAGTCAATTCCTCTTTGCGTACCATTTGGAATCCCTCCCCATAAGTTTTGTTGGTATTAATATGATAACATAAAATGCGCATCAAAGTGCGCATTTTAATGCAATATCATTTATTAATCAGCATATTTCTGCTCCTGAAGGCATTTCTTTCTCTGGAGTCATAAGTGCAAGATTGCCCTCGGCATCCTCTGCACATAAAAGCATTCCCTCAGATAAAACCCCTGCAAGTTTAGCAGGCTTTAAGTTCACAAGAACCATAACCTTCTTGCCAACCATTTCTTCAGGTGAGTAATACTTTCTGATTCCTGATACAATCTGCTTTACCTGACTACCAATCTTAACCTGTGAACAAAGAAGCTTCTTTGATTTTTCAACTGCTTCACATGCAATAATTTCTCCAACCTGGAACTGCATTGCACCAAACTGATCAAAGGTTATTTCCTCTTTTGCAGGAATATCAATTACTTCATTTGAAGCTTCAGTTTCCTTTTCCTCATTTTTTACAGGGGCAGGTGCAAGTCCGGCTTTTACAAGATTTTCTTGTGCCTTTCTCTGATTTTCTTCGTACTCAGCCTTCTGCTTTTTGGTTATCTCAGCAGCTTTTTCAAGAACATCTTTTAAATCCTTACGGGCAAAAAGCATCTCAGGTGCTTCAGATACCTTTGTTCCGCTCTTAAGAAGTCCGAAAGAAGTAAGTGTATCAAAATCTCTGTCTCCTGAATTGAGCTGTTCTTTAATCTTCTGCGCTGTTTCAGGCATAAACGGATCAAGAAGTGCTGCACCGATTGAAATAGACTCAACAAGATTGTAAAGCACAGTAGAAAGACGATCTTTCTTACTTTCATCTTTGCCAAGAACCCATGGCTCAGTTTCATCAATATATTTATTGCATCTCTTAAAGAGCGCAAAAATCTCAGTAAGCGCATCAGCAACTCTGAGTTCTTCCATCTTTGCCTCAACCTTATTGTAACAGCCTGTAACAACAGCCTTAAGGTCATCATCTACAGCCTCTTTTACACCCTTGTCTTCAACAACACCGCCAAGGTACTTATTACTCATTGCGATAGTTCTGTTAACTAGATTTCCAAGTGTATTGGCAAGATCAGAGTTGAAACGCTCAACTAATAGATCCCATGTGATAACACCATCATTATCAAAAGGCATCTCATGAAGTACAAAGTATCTTACAGGATCAACGCCAAAAAGACTTACAAGATCATCGGCATAAATAACATTTCCCTTTGATTTACTCATCTTTTCGCCGCCCTGAAGAAGCCATGGATGTCCAAATACCTGCTTAGGAAGTGGCTCACCAAGTGCAAACAGGAAAATTGGCCAATAAATTGTATGGAAACGAATAATATCTTTTCCGATAAGGTGAAGGTCTGCAGGCCAGTATTTCTTGTAAAGATCTGAACTGTTGCCGTCTGCATCGTAACCTATACCTGTTATATAGTTTGTAAGAGCATCAAGCCATACATAAACTACATGCTTTTCATCAAAGCTTACGGGAATTCCCCACTTAAATGATGTTCTGGATACGCAAAGATCCTGAAGTCCAGGAAGAAGGAAATTATTCATCATCTCATTTTTTCTGGCAACAGGCTGAATAAACTCCGGATGCGTATTGATATGCTCGATAAGTCTGTCAGCATATTTACTCATCTTAAAGAAATAAGCTTCCTCTTCAGCAGGATGTACATTTCCTCCACATTCAGGACATTTTCCGTCCTTAAGCTGAGATTCTGTATAGAATGCCTCACACTCTGTACAGTACATTCCCTTGTATGAGCCCTTGTAAATGTCACCCTGATCATAGAACTTCTTAAAAATTTTCTGAACCTGCTTAACATGATAGTCATCAGTTGTTCTGATAAACTTGTCATAAGAAGTATCCATCAGATTCCAAAGTCCCTTGATTGTATCAGAAACCTGATCAACAAATTCCTTTGGTGATGAACAGCCTGCCTCAATGGCACGAGTCTCTATCTTCTGACCATGTTCATCTGAACCTGTCTGGAAAAATACATCGTATCCATCTCTTCTTTTGTATCTTGCAATAGCATCTGCAAGTACTATCTCATAGCTGTTTCCGATATGAGGCTTACCTGATGTATATGCTATTGCAGTTGTAATGTAATATTTACCCTTATTCTGCATTTATAACTTAATTCCTTTCATAATGATTGCCGCTCTCTAATTCTTACCAACACAAAAGTTCATAGCCTGTTTCTGTGACAAGAAGTTCTACCTCCCACTGTGCAGAAGGCTTTAAGTCAGCAGTATAAACTGTCCAGTCATTCTCTTCGTCGATAAAAATATCATCTTTACCCATATTTACCATGGGTTCGATTGTAAATACCATTCCGGGAACCATAAGCATACCTGTGCCGGGCTTACTTACAAAGCTCACCCAAGGCTCCTCATGGAACTGATTGCCACAGCCGTGGCCGCCGATTTCTTTTACAACAGTGTATCCATTTTTAAGTGCATGCTGATGAACAGCATGTCCCATATCTCCGATAGGTGTCCATGGAATAACCGCTTTAAGTCCTTCCTCCAGGCACTCCTTAGTAACATCGACCAGTCTTTTTTTCTCAGGAGAAACATCACCTATACAGAACATTCGTGAAGAATCTGAAAAATAACCGTCGAGAATAGTGGAACAATCGACATTGATTATGTCGCCATCCTGAAGAATAATCTCATCAGATGGAATTCCGTGGCATACTTCTTCATTTATAGATGTGCAAACACTCTTTGGGAATCCTTCATAGCCCAGATCAGCCGGTATACCGCCCATCTTAGTTGTAGTGTTGTATACGATATCATCTATTTCCTGAGTAGACATTCCGGCATGAATCTTTTCGCCGATTTCATCAAGTACAGCCATGTTTATAACTGCGCTCTTTTTGATTCCCTCAATATCCTTAGCCGTCTTAAAAAGACTTCTGTCCGGAATAATAAAACCTTCATGTTCGTAATGAATCAGTTTGTCGTCGAATGCAGCATGGCAGCTCTTATATTTTTTGCCGCTTCCGCACCAACATGGATCATTTCTTTCTAATCTTTTATACATTCTTACCTTCTTCCAGTGTAAAAATCGCGCTTTTTCTCAAATACTAGTATGCCTTTTCACATTTCAAATGTCAAATAATCACATTAAATTTAGCATTTGATATTTCACCTACAGGGCTGTTTTTTCTGATAAAATTGATCAAAAGATCCGGCATTTCATCCGAAAAGCTCCTGTCTACTTCACTTTTTCCAATACACTCATATCCGCCTGTTCCGGTTGCTCTGTAATTACTGGTAACAAGTCTATAATACTTATTATCCTCAAGCTCTGTTCCATCAAGTTTTCTCAATGTGACAACTCTGCTACCAACCGGTTTTGTCAGGTCGAAAGCATATTCAAGACCCGCATAATAATCGTAGTTGTAATGCTCTATCTTAGGCTTTAAGAAAACATCTGAAATCTTCACTTCGCCTGTTTCTTTATTATAATCAAAATATTCTGCGCATCTTTCAAGTGCCTTTTTCAAAACATCTTTTGTAACCTTCTTGACTTCAACTGTATTGGCGAACTGATATATACCAAGTACATCTCTTACCGTTATTTCTTTTTTTAGTCCAAGTGGTTCATTGGAAAGGCTTGTACATGAAAAATCCGCACCTGTATAATCAAGTTGTACCTGATTAAAAATTGCTGCAACTTTACTTCCATGAAGTGCTGCATCAAGCTTCTCTTCAGGCTCTATAGTTTTTTTTAAAACACCGATTGGCTGATCAAGCCACGCCTGAAGCTTTATATTCAGCTCTTCCATAAAAGAATGCTCTTCAATTATCTTCTCAGCAGCTGCATCAGGAGCATTTACACTAACCAGCCTAGACTGTATATCCAGCCCGCCATTTTTCCTTAAAACATTAAGTTCACAATATCTCATCGCCTTATCAGGTGGCTGAACTCCATAAGTTCCGTCAATTGTCACACCTTCTACAGCCATGTGCTGATGACCTGTCAGCATGATATCAAATCCTGTCTGTCTGGCAATAAGACATGCCTGATTTTCTGATGTCTCGGATAATAATTCTCCCGTCTCAAGGTTTTCTTCAAATCCGCCGTGATAAACACAGACAGTTATATCTGCCTTGTCCTTGAGCTCCTCATACTGTTCTTTTAGTGCCTCAACAGGATCTGAAACCTTTAAAAATTCCAGATTACTCTTCTGTTCCCATACGTTCACGTAACCGGTTACTGCCGCTGTAATTCCAACTTTCGTTCCATCTGCCATTACATGAATAACGTTCTTTTTAATTCCAAGCTCCCCGCGCAAATCCTCAACGTTTGCACATACTAAAGTTGCCTTCATTGCCTTAACATAATCCCAAATAGCATCGTAGCCAAAATTGAAATCATGATTTCCAAGTGTATAATAATCAAGTCCCATAGCATTAAAACCCTCTGCCATAGGATTAAAGTCATACTCATTCCTGTGTTCAAGATAATATGTCAAAAGAGGTGTTCCCTGAAGAGAATCTCCTCCGTCAATCACAAGTGTCTCGTCATCTTTTTTTATCTGTGCAGCAACACAAAAAAGCCCCGAATTCTCAGGGCAGTTTTTTGCGTAATTAACAGGATATAAATGACCGTGAGTATCTGATGTAAATATGATACGCATAAATTTATCCTCTCGTTAACTTAACTCTAATCTTTGTTGATATATATTCCATAATAAGAATTAACACAATCAATCCGGCAAGTATTGCTCCTGCTTCGTGCCAACGATAAGCATTCATCGCAAAAATCAGCGGTGCACCAAAACCACCGGCACCAACCATACCAAGTATTGTTGCATCTCTTAAATTAATATCAAATCTGTAAATTGCAGTTGATGCAAAGTTAGGTAATAGCTGTGGCAAAATTCCATATCTAATTTTCTGCCATGTGTTGCATCCGGCAGCATCGAGTGATTCTATGACATGTGTGTCAAGATCTTCAATTGCCTCGATATACATCTTTGTTATCATACCTATTGAACATACGCCCATCGTCAAAAGACCTGCGAATGCTCCGGGACCTGTTACTCTTATGAACATTAGTCCATAAACAAATGCCGGGATTGTTCTGACTGCCATAACAAGCATTCTTCCAACGAATGCAACAGGCTTTGGAGTCAGATTTGAGGCAGAAATAAATGCAACCGGTATGGATAAAATCGCACCTACAATTGTTCCAAGGAAAGCGATACAAATAGTCTCAAGCATAAGATATGGAACACCGGATGTTGTTAAGTTAAACAAAAATGATAAATCCGGTGTAAAAATACCCTTTATAACATTAAGAGCAATCTGTCCACCACCTGATGTAGCACCACTTGTTTCAATACAACTTGCACTCCAGGCAATAAGAATAATTACTATTACAAAAAGCGCTGTATTATATATCCAGTTTTTTGGACGTTTTTCATAAGCTTCTTCTATTCTCTTATTCATCTTAAGCCTCCATCATCAAACCAATTTTTTACGGAAATATCTACTGATTGATTCAATGATAAATACCGTTACAAAAAGAGCAATAAGCATCATGCCGACACTCGGGTAATCTCTCCAGCCAATTCTTTCATTTAATATAATACCAATACCGCCTGCTCCTACATAACCGAGTACTGCAGCATATCTTACATTACCTTCAAAGTTAAAAAGACAGTTTGATAAAAAGAAAGGAAGCACCTGTGGAACTATAGCTGAAATAAAAGCTCTTGTCTTGGTTGCTCCCATTGCCTCCATAGCTTCGAAAGCTCCCATATCCACTGTTTCAATTTCTTCATATGTAAGTTTCCCGATATATGCAAAAGAGAAAATAGCTATGGCAATAGTACCTGCCAGTGTACCAAGTCCAAAAATCAGTGTGGCAACCAGCGCTGTTACAATTGTAGGGAGTGTTCTGACAATACTGAACATTATCCTTACTACTGATACTATGACCTTATTAGGGCATACATTTGTGCTTGCCAGCATTGCAAACGGTACCGCCAAAAGTGATCCGGCAAGTGATCCGATAAGTGACATTTTGATAGTATCAAAAAGCGGCTCCCATACAGCTTTCATATAGGATATTTTGGGTGGGAACATATCTGCCAGAATTACAAAGAACTGACCTATACGGCTCACAAGCATCTGCATGTCAAATCCGGTAATTTTAACTGACAATGCACACATCAAAAGAATAACTATTACATAAATGGGCGCTCTGCTTGCCTTTTTTTCCACGCTTTTTCCATTCGGAAGTGTATAGACCTTTGGCTTAAAAATTTTATCGTACAGACTCAAATTTATCACCCCTCTTCTTCCTGGACATTTCCTTCGCTGTCAACCTTACCGTTGTATATTTTGCCAAGAACCTCACTGTTTACATCAGATGAAGGACCATCATATACAATCTCGCCCTCTCTGATACCGATAACTCTGGTAGCATACTTAAGAGCCAGGTCAACGTGATGGATATTTATAAGAACCGAAATGTTCATATCCTCATTGATTCTCTTGAAATCATTCATTACCTGTCTGGCTGTAACAGGATCAAGAGCTGCGACAGGCTCATCAGCCAGTATTATCTGCGGGCTCTGCGCAAGTGTCCTTGCAAGGGCAACTCTCTGCTGCTGTCCGCCTGAAAGCTGGTCAGCACGGACAAACGCTTTGTCAAGAATACCAACCTTGTCGAGACATTCAAGTGCCTTCATTTTCTCTTCTTTAGAATAAATACCAAAGAAGGATCTGTACCAAGGCATATCAGGAACAAATGCTGTTAAAACATTCTTTATTACTGTAGTTCTGGTGATCAGGTTAAAAGACTGGAATATCATTCCTATTTTTCTTCTGAACCTTCTGAGCTGTTTACCAGACAAACTCATGACATCAACATCATCCACGGTGAGTTTTCCGCTTGTAACATCGTGCATCCTGTTTATGGTACGAATTAGTGTTGATTTGCCTGCCCCCGACAAACCAATTATGGCAACAAACTCTCCCTGCTCAATAGTGAGGTTTACATGCTTTAACCCCTCAAAACCATTAGGATATCTTTTTCCTACGTCTTCAAACTTGATCATTTGGATTCTCCTACTTTCTAAATGAGGGAAGATATATAAATATCTTCCCTCGTATGAAAAAACTATAAATTACTAAAACTATAAAAAGAATTATTCACCCATTGACATAATGAGTTCCTGAGCTGCTCTCTCAGAATCATAATCTTCTGACTTAGCCTCAAGATAACCGTTGTGGCTGTAAATTGAAATTACTTCCTTGCCGGCATCTGTGTTTCCGATGTTGATAAATGCCTGTGTAAGTGCAGCCTTTAAAGAATCATCCATAATAGGAGATGTCTTGCTGACACTTATTGTATCATTGTAAATTCCATCTGTTACACCGATAACATTTGTCTCATCCCAGATGCTTGCTGTTCTGCCATATTCAGCAGTCCACTTCTCTTCCTGGTCACGTCTTGCATCAGCGTATGTTACAAGGACATCAACCTGACCTGAAGCAAGTCTTGAGAATGCTGTACCATAGTTGTCTGAAAGAGAAGTATGTGTAAGATCTGTTATGTGCTTGCCATAAGCATTCTGAAGCCAAAGTGAAGGATATACATATCCAGCAGGTGATGTAGAATTCATTACACTCCAGTTAAGACCATCAAGATCTTCCCATGTAAGCTCCTCACCGTTGTTCACCTTCTCAGCTACAGCCTGACCAGCCTCTGAAGGGCCTGCAATGATAAGTGCACGGTAGAATGTAACCTGATCGTCTATTGCTTCTGTAGGCTTGTTGTCATTCCATTCCTTAGGGTCGTCTGATTCGATTGAAAGACCGTTTCTTGTTGCTGTAAGGATTACATCACATCCATCATCATAAAGTACATATGTAGAACCAGGGATAAGTCCAACATCGATTGTACCTGCTGAAAGTCCCTCACCTACTGCCTCAAAACTTGTTCCAACAGTGATATCAACCTCGCCAACTTCGTATCCAAAGTTTGCAAGCTCTGTTGTAAGAAGCTCCTTCAAAGGCTCTGTAGCTGTTACGATCTCATCAGGTTCACGAGAAGGAACAAATCCAATTGTAAGCTTGTCAATTTTAACTGTTTCTGCTGATTCAGCAACTGCTTCTGTGTTCTCTGCTGTCTCGTTAGCAGTTGTCTCATTTGCTGTTTCAGTAGTCTGCGCAGCCTCTGTGCTCTCTGTAGAAGCGTTGCTGCCACATCCTGCAAGCATAGCCATTGTTGAAATGCCTGCAACCATCATTGCGAAAAATCTCTTCATAATTCCTCCTGCCATCAAAGGCTTAAAAAATTATCATTTCAGCAAGAAAGCCCATGTGTTTTCACATGAGCTCCCCACCATTTACACGACGAAAGTATAAGTTATAGATTAAGATTTGTCAATAAAATAATAGCTTTGTCGCTTTAAAGCAATACTGCATAAAATCAAGTTTTTCAACTTGAGCTTATTCGGTTTCCAGTATTTCCAAGAACTTTTTGACGTTTTCTTTCGGATTTCCTTTAAATACACCGGAACCGGATACTATAACATTCGCACCCGCTTCCAGTACTGCGTTTACATTCTCTGTGTATATTCCTCCATCCACTTCAACATCTGTGGAAAGATTTTTCTCAACAAGCATTTTTCTGACTTCTCTTATTCTGGATATACTTTCCGGAATAAAAGACTGCCCTCCGAATCCGGGTTCAACAGTCATTACAAGAATCATATCTACCTTATCAAGAAACGGTTCAAGTTCCTTAACTTCAGTTCCCGGCTTTATTGAAAGCCCGGCTTTTTTTCCAAGGCTGTGAATTTTATCAATTACAGCCTGTACGTCAGGAGCTGCTTCCAAATGAAATGTTATGATATCAGCCCCAACCTCAGCAAAATCTTCAATATATCTTATAGGGTCGGTAATCATAAGATGAACATCAAAAACTCTCTGTGTTGCTTTTCTAATGCTCTTTATTACAGGCATACCATAGGAAATGGATGGCACAAAAATGCCATCCATAACATCAATATGAATATACCGGGCACCAGCCCTATCTACTTCAGCAATCTGCTCTCCCAAAACTGTAAAATCAGCAGATAAAATTGAAGGACTCAAAATATTCATTATTTCAAAAATTCCTTTACTGATGCATAAACTCCATCTCCGTCA
Source organism: Butyrivibrio sp. (assembly GCA_017446685.1). Lineage (GTDB taxonomy): Bacteria > Bacillota > Clostridia > Lachnospirales > Lachnospiraceae > Butyrivibrio. The sequence goes on along the minus strand of JAFSQI010000077.1, from coordinate 12,784 downwards.
AGACCATACTTCTTGACAAGAGCGGCTGCTGAACCGGACTCGCCGAATTTATCCTGCATACCAATCTTCTTTACTACAGTAGGACACTCCTCAGAAAGTACATCACAAACTGCACTTCCAAGTCCTCCGATTACAGAATGCTCTTCAACAGTAACAACCTTTCCTGTCTTTTTAGCTGTAGCAACCACAAGCTCTCTATCGATAGGCTTGATTGTACAGATATTTACAACTTCTGCACTGATACCGTCAGCAGCGAGCTTCTCAGCAGCTTCAAGTGCTGAGCCTACGCCTATACCTGTAGCGATAATGCTGACATCTGTGCCTTCACGAAGAAGAGTTCCTTTTCCAAGTTCAAACTTGTAGTCAGGTCTGTCATTTACTACAGGGCATGCTGCACGGCCGAAACGAATATATACAGGGCCTACATGCTCTGCTGCAGCTCTTACACAAGCTCTTGCCTCGATATCATCAGCAGGGCACATAACAACCATTCCCGGAATTGTACGCATGAGTGCAAGGTCCTCATTACACTGATGGCTGGCGCCGTCCTCACCTACAGTAATTCCTGCATGTGTTCCGCCGATCTTTACATTAAGATGTGGATATCCGATTGAGTTACGAACCTGCTCAAAAGCACGTCCTGTTGCAAACATTGCAAATGTGCTGACAAAAGGAATCTTTCCTGTTGTAGCAAGTCCTGCTGCTATACCCATCATATTACACTCTGCGATACCACAGTCAATATGTCTGTCAGGAAATTCTTTCTTGAACCATCCGGTTCTTGTTGCTGCTGCAAGGTCTGCATCAAGAACAACTACCTTGTCATTAACCTTTGCAAGCTCTATAAGTTCTTTACCATAGCTATCTCTGGTAGCAATCTTCTTTACTTCGCTCATTTTAACCTCCTGGTGTATGTTTAAAAGTCAGATTCAGGCAAGTGCCTCTCCGATTTTATTAAGATCTTCCATTGCCTGTGCATACTGTTCATCATTAGGTGCTACGCCGTGCCATGAAACCTGTCCTTCCATGAATGAAACACCCTTACCCTTCAAGCTGTGGGCGATGATTGCTGTAGGCTGACCTTTTGTCTCTCTTGCTTCCTTGAAGGCTGCTCTTAAAGCATCAAAATCATGAGCATCTACGTTAATTACGTGGAAATTAAATGCCTCAAACTTCTTGTCGATAGGATAAGGTGAACAAACCTCTGTTACAGGTCCGTCAATCTGAAGTCCGTTATTATCAACAATAACAACCAGGTTATCAAGTTTACGGAAACCTGCAAACATTGCTGCTTCCCAAACCTGACCTTCTTCAATTTCACCATCACCCAAAAGTGTATATGTTCTGTAATCCTTGTTATCAAGCTTTGCAGAAAGCGCCATACCACATGCAACAGAAATACCCTGTCCGAGTGAACCGCTGCTCATATCAATTCCCTGAAGATACTGCATTGAAGGATGTCCCTGAAGTCTTGAGCCAAGCTTACGAAGTGTAGTAAGTTCCTCTACAGGGAAATAACCACGCTGTGCCATTACAGAGTAAAGTCCAGGAGCTGTGTGTCCCTTGGATAATACAAAACGGTCACGGTCTGGCTTGGCTGGATCCTTAGGATCGATATTCATCTCCTCAAAATACAGATATGTGAAAATATCTGCTGCTGAAAGTGATCCGCCGGGATGTCCTGCGCCAGCAGCATGAACGGCTGTAACTATGCCCTTGCGGACTTCATTTGCAATTTTCTGCAATTCTTTGTTAGTCATAATTCCTCCTCTATTTTCGGATGCAAACCGACAATTACATATATTTTTTCCTGAATATTCAATATAAATCTGCTATTCAAGAGTATATGTTTTATCATAATGTGCAGTACAAATGTAACACACTTCAAAGTAAAGCGTCTACATCATTTTTTGCCGATAAATTACTGATTCATGCTACCGAAATCACATTCTCCTGTAGCAAACAGCGCAGTGTCAGCTGCTTAAAAAAAATATAATTCCGGCAGCTTTTTATTACTTCTGTCCGTAGTAAGCGTTTGCGCCATGTTTACGATAATAATGTTTGTCCTGAAGTTCCTGTGGAGCCGGGGCAACTCTTGGATTTATTACTTCACACCTGTAAGCCATCTTTGCAACTTCCTCGGTTACTACAGCATTGTGAACTGCTTCATGAGCATCTTTTCCCCATGAAAATACTCCATGATTTTTGCAAAGAACTGCCGGAACTGCAACCGGATCTTTTCCCATGCGGTTAAACTCATTCACAATGAGATGACCAGTGTTTTCCTCGTATGCATCTTCAATTTCTTCCTTGGTAAGACATCTTACGCAGGGAATCTCTCCATAAAAATAATCAGCATGTGTTGTTCCGTAGCAGGGTATGCTTCTACCTGCCTGAGCCCAGCTGGTTGCGTATGAAGAATGTGTATGAACAACGCCGCCAACCTCTTTAAATGCCTTATAAATTTCAACATGTGTAGGTGTATCTGAAGAAGGATTAAGCTTTCCTTCAACCTTATTTCCATTAAGATCCATTACAACCATATCATCAGGTGTCATTGTCTCGTAGTCAACACCACTTGGCTTAATTACAAAAAGGCCGCTTTCCCTGTCAATTTCACTTACATTTCCCCATGTAAATGTGACAAGTCCATATTTCGGTAAAAGAATATTTGCCTCATACACTTTTTTCTTTAATTCTTCTAACATCTCATCCTCCGGTAAAAACTCTTTTCTATATTTTTAGCAGATACATGCTACCAATTACTTAAGAGCATCAACTGCAGCTCTTTCAATTGAAAGTCCTGCTGTGTAATCCTTCATGAATTCGTCAAAGCCTTCTACATCTTCTTTTACAGGTTCGAAGGTTTCAACTTTGCCCGAGGAAAATACCTTGTTGTTGAGGTAGCTTTCAAGTGTTTCATCATCTTCCTTCTGAAGCATGAATCCGGCAAGTATAGCCTGTCCCCAAGGGCCGCCTTCACCTGCAGTTTCCATAAGCTTAATAGGAGTATCAAGCGCTGCTGCCATTACTCTGTCTCCAACACCTCTGATCTTGAAAAATCCGCCCTGTCCAAAGAAGAAATCTGCCTTAACGTTTTCTTCCTTCATAAGTATATCGTTTCCTGCCTTAAGAGCTCCAAGTGCTGTATAAAGATGTGCTCTCATGAAATTTGCAAGACTAAACTTATCATCAGGTCTTCTGACAAACAGAGGTCTTCCCTCGTTGAAACCTGTAATGCTTTCTCCTGAGAAATAGTTGTATGCAAGAAGTCCGCCACAATCTGCGTCACCTTCCATTGCCTTGCGGTAAAGAGTTCCGTAAAGAGTATCATCATCAATATCTTTTCCAATTGCACCGGCAAATTCTCTAAAAAGTGAAACCCAGGCATTAAGGTCTGATGTACAGTTGTTGCAGTGTACCATTGCAACCTGTTCTCCGCTTGGTGTAGTTACAAGGTCAAGTTCAGGATATGCTTTTGATAAATCGTGTTCCAAAACAACCATTGAAAAGACTGAAGTTCCTGCTGAGATATTACCTGTTCTCACACCTACTGAATTTGTAGCAGTCATACCTGTTCCGGCATCTCCCTCAGGAGGACATACAGGAATTCCTGCCTTAAGTGTTCCGGTTGGATCAAGCTTTTTTGCGCCTTCTTCTGTTAATTTTCCTGCCAAAGCTCCTGCAGGAAGTGACTTTGGAAGAATGTCTCTTATCTTCCATCCAAGATTTCTTGGAGCTACAAGCTCATCAAACTTATCCAGCATCTTCTGATTGTAGTCGCAGGTTGCAGAATCAATAGGGAACATTCCTGATGCATCTCCAACACCAAGAACCTTTTCTCCTGTGAGCTGCCAGTGAATATATCCGGCAAGTGTTGTAAAGAAATCTATCTTTGAAACATGCTCTTCTTTGTTTAAAACTGCCTGATACAGGTGCGCAATACTCCATCTCTGAGGGATGTGATAGTCAAACAGCTCTGTAAGCTCATCAGAAGCCTTCTCAGTAATAGTATTTCTCCAGGTTCTGAAAGGAACCAGAAGTTCTCCTTCTTTGTCAAAAGCCATATAGCCATGCATCATTGCAGAGAATCCCATTGCTCCTACTTTTTCAAGCTTTGTTCCATATTTGGAATTAACATCTTCTGCAAGCTTTTTGTAGCAATCCTGGAGTCCCCCCCAGATATCTTCAAGAGTATATGTCCAGATTCCGTTATCCAGTCTGTTCTCCCATGCATGGGAACCTGCGGCAATCGGATTGTACTCATAATCTGTAAGTACTGCCTTGATTCTGGTAGAACCAAACTCAATACCAAGAAGTGTTTTTCCCTCTTCGATTAGTGTTTTTACGTCACCCATAATAATCTCCATTCTTCCTCTGTTTAAATTTTATCTGTATACGACAGAATTCCATCTGAGTTCATTCTTGAAATCTCTGATGTTTGTATTCTTATCGATAACTACGCTTTCAATTCCCATAGCATCAGCCCAGTCAACCATCTGCTGTGCAGTAAGATCGTATGAAAATGATGTATGGTGTGCTCCGCCTGCAAGAATCCAGGCTGCAGCACCAATCTTAAGATCAGGCTGTGGTGTCCAGAATACTGAGCCGACAGGGAGATTTGGCATCTCTTTTTCTGTCTTTTTGCAATCAACATCTGCAATAATAAGTCTGAAACGATTTCCCATATCAACAAGAGAACACGCAATAGCCGGTCCTGTCTTTGAAGTAAATACAAGTCTTGCAGGATCTTCTCTGTCACCCATTGATAAAGGTTTTACTCTGATAGAAATAGGGCCGTCTGCTATACATGGATCAACTTCAAGCATATGTGCTTCAAGGATTCCCTCTTTTCCCTTAACAAGATTATAGGTGTAGTCCTCCATGAAAGCTGTTCCCTTAGCATCTTTCTTTGTTGAAGTCATAATCTTCATAAGACGTACAAGTGCAGCAGTCTTCCAGTCTCCCTCTGCTCCGAATCCGTAACCATCCTCGCAAAGTCGCTGAATTGCAAGTCCGGGAAGCTGTTTTAATCCACCAAGCATTCCAAAATGTGTAACTACTGCATGGTAATCTTTTTCTTCAAGAAATTTTCTAAGACCTATTTCCTGAGCAGCCTGAACCTCAACATGTCTTCTGAATTCAGCCTCATCCCTGCCCTCCAGAAGAATGTTGTATTTGCTGTAATATTCATCTGTGAGCGCCTTAATATCAGCTCCTGACACTGCATCAACATACTCTACAAGATCATTAACATTATAATGGTCGATTTCCCATCCAAACTTGATCTGTGCCTCAACCTTATCACCTTCTGTAACTGCAACATTGTTCATATTATCGCCAAAACGGCACACTCTGATATGTGACGATTCCATCACTCCAAGGGCTGTTGTCATCCATGCTGCAATTTCTTCCACAACATCAGGATCGCTCCAATGTCCTACGATGACCTTTCTCTCTATTCCCATTCTTGTAACAATATGTCCGTATTCTCTGTCACCATGCGCTGACTGGTTTTCATTCATGAAATCCATGTCAATTGTGTCATAAGGTATTTCTTCATTGAACTGAGTGTGGAGGTGGCAAAGAGGCTTTTTATATTCCTGAAGTCCGATTATCCACATCTTTGCAGGTGAAAAAGTGTGCATCCATGTAATGACACCTGCGCACTCCGGATCGTTATTAGCTTCATTAAAGGTTCTTCTTATAGATGCCTGATCAATAAGTGTAGGCTTTAATACCAGCTCAAAAGGAAGCTTTCCTGATGCATTAAGCGATTCTACTATTTTCGCAGAATGCTCCGCTACCTTTCTGAGACATTCCTCCCCGTACAGATCCTGTGAACCTGTCGCAAACCAGATTTTGTAGTTTTTTGTCTGTTTCATCTTTTTGTCCTCCTAAAAACATCCCCTATATGCTTTTTTGCTGCCGTTCCCTATCCAACAACAAAAATTAGTAACTAAGCTTTGCCACTGATTGTCTCAATATTACATTTTCCTCAAATTCATAAGTGGCATTACAATATTTTCCGGTGCTATGGATAAGCCTTATCATATTATTCGCTGCCTTCTCGCCAAGTCTTGCTTTTGGATGCGGAATAGAAGAAATCGTAACTCCGCCCACTCCTATTTTTGCCATGTCGGAATCATCCATTCCAATCACCGACATATCTCCCGGCAGCTTAAGTCCATCATCGATAAGAACCTGCATAAGCATTCCCGCAACCTGATCGTTATAGCAGAACACTGCAGTACATCCCGAAAGCCTCTCTTTTACCCTTAAAAGAGCTCTTTTCCCATCCTTGATATCAATTGTATCAATCCAGTTCACATGGTCATACGTAAAAGACAAACCGCACTCAGTCATAGCGCGAATATATCCTCTGTATCTCTCTCTTCCCTGACCATCATCAAGTTTGAGAACACATCCTATACTTTTGTGACCCGCTTCGACCATTGCTTTAACTGCTCTATACGCACATTCCTCATCATTAATAGATACATGCGGGAAGTCAAGCTCCGGATAATAGCTGTTTATAAAAAGAACCTTCATCCCTTTTGCCTGCATCTTGTGATACAGAGGCATGTTGGGATTTGGGAGTGCACTTTTTACCGGTTCCATTATTACTCCGGCAATATCATCTCTCGTCAGGAGATCCTCTAAAATCTGCCTTTCTTTGTCGGTAGTATTGTTGGTAAAAGAAAGCTGCATCGAGTATCCCTTGGCGCTTAATGTACTCTCTATTCCGCGGATTGTGCTGGGAAATATATAATCGTCAACATATGTTGTAACCACTGCCACAACAGAACGCTTTCCCTCTTCGGCATGCTGATCTGCAACATAGGTCCCACTTCCCCTTCTGCTCTCCAAAAGTCCGTCCTCAGAAAGTTTCAAAATAGCATGTCTAACTGTCTGCCTGCTGAGTCCAAACTGTTCACATAGTTCGTTTTCCGAGGGAATCTTTTCTCCCGGCCTTAATGCACCGTTATCTATATTCTGATTTATCCAGTCTATTACCTTTTGATATTTTGACACTGTAGGCTCCGTCTTAATTTATTAAATATGTAGCAAAAGATATTGACACAACTTGTATCGATTTGAAAAGTTGTATTTAAAAACATTTTATCTCTCTTTGTTGTGTATTTCAGTAACAATATTACAATTTAGCTATTTTTGCGTCAATGATAAATATATACAATTTTTAAAAGTTGTATATGTACAAATATCATAGGAAAACAGAAAATTTCCTATTAGCACAAAAGGCTCCACGACAACTTTCTGCCGTAGAGCCTTCATTATCATAACTTTGTACTGTACGCTAACACCGCTAATAAATTATTAACTAAAAATACAAGTGCTAATTTAATGTAAACACTATATGTTCTCACTTCTTGAATAAAAGAACAGATACTGTTGCATTATTCCGTTGTATGGTGCATATCTTTCAAATTTAAATCCATCCGGATACCTGTTTTCAAGAACTCTGTTTATCCAGACATCTCTGGGAAAAGCATCAAGTCTGTGATACCCAAACAGTATTTCGCAGTTTGCAACTTTTATTCCAACACCATAAAGTTCTAAAAGAGCCTTCAACAAATTCTCATCATCAAGCTCATTATAGGAATTAAGATTGACCATCCCACTCGATACATCTGCTGCCGCCCTTTGAACGTACTTATCTCTGTATCCAAGGCTGCAGGCAGTGAGTTCCGGAAGCGGAACCGATGCAAGCTCGGTAGGAGTTGGGAAAGAATAGACTGTTTTTCCTTCCGGATCTTTTGCAATTTCTTTTCCTGCCAGCGCACATATCTTTTCTATAGAAGCTTTTATTGCCGGGATATTTTTCCTCTGGGATATAATAAAAGAAATAAGCATTTCCCACGGATCCTGCCTAAGTATCCTGATTCCTTTGCCATACTCTGAAGCGTTATACAGGTATACATCCTCATCCCTTGATATAAGTGCTCTTATCTTTTTATAACTCAGCTCCATATCAAAATACTTTTTCCAAAAGCCTTCATATTCTTCTTCCGAGCAGCTAAGCTCATACTCATCATCCTGTATATGCTTGATAAAAAGATATCTGTCAGACGCAACTACGCTAAAACCGTCCATACACTCATTAAATCTAAAGCACTGTCCGCTGTCGGCAATTTTTTTCAGATCAAAGTCATCTTCTATCCTTAATCTCATCCCTATCTTCCTTTTAAAAAAATTTTAGTTGATCATCTTTTTTCATCAGCCATGTCATCAACATAGCCCCTGTCCCAGAGCATTATTTTGAGTTTCTGCGCCAGCTCAACTGCAGGTTGTGTAAAATACTGATTTGTCATGACAACTCCAACCATTCTGTCATAATAATCACGTCCTGCATATATTTCCTGCACTGCTTTTACTCCGATTGGCTTGTCATAACACTTACATTGAACAGCATAAGTAACGCCATCTTTTTCTGCCAAAATATCAGCCCCAAAATCACCGCTTCCTCTTGTAACCTCCACATCAATAAATCCCTGTTTTTTTAACAGATCGGCACAATAGTACTCAAAATCATGCCCCTCCATCTCATCCATTGGAAGTGGTCTTCTCCTGATGTGCTTTATAACTTCTGCAATAATAATTGCCACCAGAACTGTGAATGCTCCGATGACAATATAAAATATATTGTTACTACTCATTTATAACTTAAGACTCTCCACTACGTGCTTTTATAAATCATTGTTTAATCATTTTGTCTAAACGATAACTTTTTATACCTTAAGACTTTTAAGATATTCTTTTTGAACTGGTAAGATGCGATAACTCTCAACCGATTTTTGAATTGCCTTATTATGTGTCCATTTTTCCAATTTCATATTTTCGATAAAAGGTAAAACTTCTTCATAATTCTTGGCAAGAGCTGTCGCAAAATACCAGGCAATCATCATCTTGACATAATATTCTTCAGAAACCACCCGTGCCACCATTTCTGCATATTCTTTCTCAAAATCTTCTCCCAGAAAATGCTCCATAAGCATCTTGATTGCAAATCTGACAGTGTACGTTTCTTTAGAACTTATCCACTCTTTTATTGAAACCAGCAATTTATCTTTTTCTTTTTTAAAAATCTTTGGACTCATCTGATCACAGGTAGCCCAGTTATTTACATGCGGCAAAAAAACCGTCAATCTAAAAAGACATTCATCATAGCTTTTAATTTCCGAAATAATAAACGCATGAATCTGGTTTTCATCAAAATATCTGTGAGGAAGCTCATTAAGAAAATCTCCGACATCTTCGCGTTTGGCATACTTCTTAGCCAGTTTTCTAAGCTCCGGAGTCCTTACCCCGATAAAATAATCTTTTTCCACATTGGGGATAAGTCCGCTTTGAAAGTCCCGATATTTCTCATCTTTAAGCTCAAACAATTCTTTTCTTAAATCATCTGTAACTTTAGACATTCAACCTCCTGATACTTAAATAAACGGATTAAAAAATCTGTTTCCGTCATGATAAGTTATTATCATTGAAACGATAAAAAATGCAATTATAAAAACAATCACTCCGATATCTACGGCAGAAAGGCTTTTCTTACTGTACCAGGAGCGTTTTTTCTTTTTACCAAAACCTCTTAACTCCATGGCATTGCTGACAACGTCAATTCTCTCCATCGTAGAAAAAAGAAGAGGAAAAATAATTGCCGCTGTATTGCTTATCCTGTCCATAAGCTTTCCTTTGGAGCTCATCTCAATGCCACGAGCCTCCTGAGCATTTTTTATCTTGTGAAACTCATCCTGTATATCCGGAATATATCTAAGCGTAATCTCAAGCGCATAGGAAATCATGTATGGAACACCTATTCCATTAAGCGAAGCAGCAAGCTCACTGGGATTTGTTGTCACAAGAAATATAAACACCGACGGAATGACAGTAAAATATTTAATCATAACATTGAACTCATAAAAGAGCTGCTCCGAAGTTATCGAGTAATTTCCGAACAAATGCACAAGTTCTGTCGTTGTCCCATAAATCTCACAGCCCTGATATGGAGCAAAAAAGAAAATTGCAACAAGGTTTATCACCATAAAAAACATTATGGCGAGAAAAACTCCGCTCACCTGACTCCAGCTGGTTTTTGAAATCATAAAAATCGCAGCTCCCATAACAAGCATCAGGATAAGTATTCTCGTATCAAAGGTCAGAGCACTTATCATACACCATAAAAGGAAGAACAAAAGCTTGGTAAAACCGCTAAGTTCATGTATAACGGTGTCCTTTTTCTCATAGGATATCATTTTACTCATGGCTCTTTCCCTGCTTTCTTCTTTTTTCATCTTCTATAAATCTTGCCACAAACTCATCTGTTTCGTTTATTCCGCATTTAAGCGCAAGATCATAAAGAGAGGTTCTCTTAAGATAAGCTCTCTCGCATATATCATCTCTTGTCAAAACCTCTTCAGGACGAGCATCCATCAAAAGCTCTCCATCAGTCAAAACAAGTGTCCTGTCAGTATATTCAAGCATCAAATGCATATCGTGCGTAATCATCATTATAGTAACCGGAAACTTTTGTCTGATTTCCATCAAAAACTCCATAATCTCCGTATAATGCTGATAATCCTGTCCCGCAGTAGGCTCATCAAGAATGATAAGTTCAGGCCCCATCACCAGAATTGAAGCAATCGATACTCTTTTTTTCTGACCAAAAGAAAGAGCAGAAACCGGCCAGTTTCTGAAGGGATAAAGTCCACAAATTTTGAGGCTCTCATAAACTCTTTCTTTTATTTCTTCCTCAGGAACTCCTCTGACCTTTAAGCCAAGTGCCACCTCATCATAAATCATCGGCTTTGAAATCATCTGATTGGGACTTTGCATCACATATCCGATTTTCTCTCCACGCTCCTTGATTGAAAGCTCAGAAAGATCCTGACCATCAAAAGTTATAACTCCAGAGTCCGGCTTATTAAATCCGCAAATCAAAGATGCCATTGTTGATTTTCCAGCACCGTTCTTACCGACAAGAGAAATCATCTCTCCTTTTTTTATGTCAAAAGAAACATCTTTGATTATCTGTTTCGTTCCGTCATAGCTGAATTTCACATTTTTTACAGACAAAAGAGTTTGAGAATCCACATCATTTCTCTTAAAATCTGAACTGTGGTACCATTCAAGGACTTTTTCCCTGTAAGGCTCCACGTTCATAGATTCTATGTGTTGTGGATGTGTCTCCGGAAGTATTGTAGCTCCTGCTGCCTTAAGAGCGGACACATACAAAGGTTCTCTGATTCCATGATTTGTCAAAAAATCTGATGAAAGAAGTTCATCCGGATGCTTATCGCAGACAATTTCTCCATCAGCCATAAGAATAACTCTATCTATATCTTTATATAAAACATCTTCAAGACGATGCTCAATTATAACCACCGTCATATTTTCATTTTTAAGTATTTCGTCAATTAAGGCGATGGTTCTTTTACCTGTTGCCGGATCAAGATTTGCAAGCGGCTCATCAAACAAAAGAACCTTGACATCACACGCCATTACACCGCCAAGTGAAACTCTCTGCTTCTGACCACCTGAAAGCTCACGAGGTGAGTTATTCATGAAATTCTTCAGTTCCAGTTTTCCTGCAACTTCATCAACTTTTTTAAACATTTCTTTCTGAGGAACATTTTCGTTTTCGAGTGCAAATGCCAGATCCTCAGCTACAGTCAGCGCTATAAACTGACCATCCGTATCCTGTAAAACTGTACCTACAAGTTTAGACATGCCAAAAACTCCGAGCTTTTCCGGATTTTCTCCGGCAACTCGGAGTGTTCCGCTCATTTCCCCCGCAAAAGAGCAGGGAATAAGAGCATTAAGGCAATGTGCCAATGTGGATTTCCCGGATCCGGACTGACCTGCAATCAGTATCTTTTCACCGGGAAATATTTTCAGATTGATATTCTTTAACGTAGGTTTCTGCTGAGAACGATACGTAAAAGACACATCATTAAATTCAATAATCGGATCCTGTAAAACCAAAAATCAATCCTCCGCTTCGAGATTTGACGATTTACCTGCCACCCTTGAATATACTGTAAGAAGTATAGTTCCAAGAATGCCAATGATAATGATATTTGCTATAAAAGCTGCTATTCCCTGCACAAAAACCTTATTGGCAGGTTCAGCATAAATAAGGATATCAAGAACCGGTGCAAAAACTATCCATGCAACAGCATTAGCTACTACCTGAACTATATTAAAAAATACAATGTTCTTTGTAGCGATAAATCCGCCTTCTTTTACTGCATATTTATATGCAAAAAAGCCTATACATACACCAACTACTCCATCCGGAATAACCCAGCTCCACCATACTCCGCCATAAAATACTGCGTCACCTATAGCATGACCGGCAAGTCCTATAACACCTCCTACAATCGGTCCAAATACTGCTGAAAAGAAAGCAAGCACTGCCATTCTTGGCTGCATTCCTGTATTCGGTGTAAATATAAGTGGAATCTGAATATTTGTCAAAACTACAAACAATGCTGTGCCAATTCCCATAGCAACTACTTCTTTAATTCCAAACTTGTTCTTCATATCATTCCTCCATATATAAAGTATTTTTCACTGTAATAATACTATTACTTATGCAGCTTTTCAAATATTTCATATTAAATGACGGCGTAAATTTACTGTAGGATTTAATAGGTTAAAGGAACCTTGATATGCCTCCATATGTTTGGCATCTATAGATACGGAAATTCTTTATCCGCTTTTATTAAGCTATCATTGAGAAATATGTATGTCAAGGACAAGC
>JAFSQI010000076.1 GCA_017446685.1 Butyrivibrio sp. | reverse complement strand
TACATTATTATAACTACTCATTTATGAATTTGTAGTAACATAATTGTTAACATTTTGTAACTACAAAGTACCGCATTTCTATCAAGTTGTCAATGTGCAAATATTGTTATAAGTTACTAAGAACTTTTAACTGTCCAGTAATTTACATTATTACGTTTTTATATCACAACTTAATTTTACAATATTATCGAAATAATTAATCTAAAAATACGATTAATATTCATAAATTTTGAATAAATGAATTAACGCTGATTGTCAATGTATAAGTAACTTCGTGAAACGTTTTTTTATTATGTCAGTTTTCCTTTATCGTTTTTTTATATTTATATAAGCTTTATTTTGTTCATTTCGCATATATTTCTATGTTATGATTATGATGTTGTAAAAACGTTACCCAAACTCCATGCCAGATGAAAGGAGCACCACAAAAATGAATGAAGAACAGTATCGCAGAGCGAACAGTAACAGTTTTTTTGTATGTCTTGTAATAATAGGATGCGGATGTGTTCTAGCTATTAACAATCTTCTACAGGGGAATATAAATGCCGGAAGTATTTCTGTTATCATTGCCGGCATATTAGGATGTTCCATGATTGCAGCCGGTAACTTTAAGTATCCTACCGTAAAAATGGGATCAATACTTATTATGGGTGGCTCTACAATTTTTTACTTTGTACTTCTGATTGCCGCCGATAATATTGTTTATTTTGCTTTCGGTCTGCCTATACTGATATGCAGCATAAATTATCTAAATATCAGACTTTGCAAAGTAGGTATTTTTGCCATTATCAATTCATTTTTCATTACCGTTATTAAATCCTTTATAACAACAGGAGAAATTAGTTTTCTTTATGCTCCTGCATTTATAACTCTTGCACTTGCATTTGTAGCATGCCTGGCAACGGTTTCTCTTTTAACCAAATTTAATGAAGAAAATAACGAAACCATAACCAAGAATGCTGAAAAGACTTTGGAATCTGGAAAACAGATGGCAGACATTGCTAATAGCATTACAACTCTTTTTAATGACTCACAGAGCGATATGTCAGAATTGCAGAACATTATAGAAAAGCAGAACTCCGGAATGAGAAATATCGCGACAAGCATGGAAAGCACCGCACACGCCATTACAAAACAGGCTGAAAGAGTTCAGCAGATTCAGGATGAAACCGAAACAACAGAGCAGCATAGAAAAGATATGATGAAAGCTTCAGAGAATGCTCAACAGGCCGTTCATGAAGGTGTACGTGTAATCGAAGATCTTAAAAACAAATCACAGAATGTTGCAATGCAAAGTCAGGTTACAGTTGATGCTACTAAGGCAGTTATTGATAAAGTTGCCGAAGTTACCAAAATTGTCGGATCAATTATGTCAATTTCCAAACAGACAAATCTTCTCGCACTTAATGCCAGCATAGAGGCTGCAAGAGCCGGTGAAGCCGGAAAAGGATTCGCAGTTGTTGCCAATGATGTACGTGAACTTGCTGAAGAAACCAATACCGCTTCTACAGAAATCACAGGCATTATCAATGAACTTAACGAAGATGTTCAAAAGGCAATGTCAAGTATTGATGACACTGTTGCTTCCGTATCAGAACAAAACGCAATGATTTCCTCTGTTGGTGAAAACTTCGACAGCATCAATGACAACGTAACCGAAATGCTCTCCCGCTTCTCAGAAATCGGCGAAGGAATGAAATCAATTGCAGCATCAACTCTTGAAATCAACGACAGTATTTCAAATCTTTCAGCAACCAGTGAAGAAGTTGCCTCTCTCTCCAACGAGGGTGCTAATTATTCAGAAAAGGCTGTATCCAGATTTGACAACTTTAAATCCATCCTTGAAAACATTTTCCAGCAGGCAAATAAACTTCGGGATATGCAAAATAAATAAAATCTTTATACTTTGTTTACAATTGGCTTCCGTGCTGCTTCGGAAGCCATTAATTTTATGTTTTTTTAATACAAATAAGTTAACTTTTGCCCCCAAAATACGATATAATAATTAAAGACAGATGATTACTGTCTTTGAATTGTTTGAAAATTTATGAAAGGGGGATTTAAGTGTATGACAGCTACATTGGATGCAAGAATGGAAGTAATGGACTGCATTAGAAAGGATTGTGAAGATGAATACTATCCAGATCCGGAAAAAGTAGCCCATATTACAGGTTTACCATTGGGGGTTGTTTTCGATTTGCTCATTGAACTCAAAAATCAAGGTTGTCTTGGCAAAAGATAAATGTTTTCAAGGCAAGCTTCACCAATAATTGGAGAAGACAATGGAAGAACAACAAAATTAAAGGCTCTATGCAAATTGTGCATAGAGCCTTTTTTATTCTATTTTTTATAACATTTCAACCGGTTCGTGGGTAAAATCAGCGCAGCCATCTTTATAAAGAGTTCTTACAAAATCAATTGCCCTCTGCCCTGATTCTTCTATCGCTACATTTTGACTGTAAATATATTTAATCTGGTCTCCGTTTTTAAGCATAAAATCAATTTCTGTTCCTGCTATCTGTCCATCGCCAAAATCAAGCGGCTTAACTTCCACTTCATCAACTTCTTTTACAACACCTTCGCCAAATAGAACTCTCATTAATGACCTCCTTGTAAAATTCTTAATTTAAAGCAACTGTTTTTAGGTTAGATTTAGCAGCCCGTACTATACTATATTTTATCATCAATTATATGTAATTGCGATACTCTTTGGCTAATCATCATAGATATGTTATACTATTTTGGGTTTTTTTATAATATGTTTATTTGGAGACAATAAAGATGAAAATTTATAATAAAGTTATTTCAATTTTTTTAGCTACATCTCTCACAGCTTTGACGCTTGCCGGATGTGGCTCACAGGACAAAAATCAGGTGGAGGAAACAACAAATAAATTTCTTTCAATCGTAGCAAGTGATTCCGATGAAGATCTTAATACCTACGCAACTACAGAAGTTGCCGGGGGCGATTTCGTACAGTTTTTTGACGCAGATGCCCTGGCAGATAAATTTACCGCAGGTTTTTCCTATTCTGAACTATCTGATGAATCCATAGCTGAACTTGATGAATTCTGTTCAATTTTCTCAGATTTTATTGAATCTTATTCTGTTTCAAATATTGAAGTTTCCAAAGACGGTACTGCTACTGCTATAGCTACCATAAAGACTAAATTTAATGTTGAAGTTATTCAAAGTGATGAATCTTCCACAAAAATCAACGAGGCAATTGAAAGTTATAACACTGATAACGCTGAAGAAATCAAAGCTCTTTATGCTGAAGATTCGGAAAATGCAGAAAAAAAAGTTTACAATGATATGATTGCTATTATTTTGGAAATATATGAGGAAGAACTCTTATCCTCAGACAGCATGACCTATGCAATCACACTCTCACTCGAAAAAAATACCGAGACAGATACCTGGTACGTAACAAATATCACAAACTATGATGATGCAGAAGCTTCATCAAACTGATTCAACCGCAAAGGTATTTTCACGAATTGTTTTAATTCCGCTTAAAAGCATATAAATCGAAACCAGTCCGGATCCGATCATATCAGCTATTATAGAGATTTGAGAATCAGGCAAGACTGCTACTATCAAAAGTGACAAAGTCACACAAATGTCAACAAATGATTTTGCCCTATACAGCCTTGCCTGAACACCTATGATCATATCTTTTTCGCTTTTATACAAAGAAGAGTATTTTCTCCAGAATAAAGAATTTGTAATCGCACCAAATAGTGCGATCACAAAAGCAGGAAGCACATTTCCCTTGTTGTTATTTCCGGGGAGCATTGCCAAAATCAGCATACTCATTCCGCTTATACACATTACTATTCCGGCAAATATATTACTTTTTCTTTCTATAGTTTTTTTCTTTGCGTCATCAATCTGATCATTTTGTCCAACTATCGCAAAAACAGCGAATGAAACAATAATAGCAAGAAGCTCCGCCGTTCTCCTTGTGAAGTCGGCTATCTGCGTTGTACTATGACCGATTGTAAGCCCATATCCCAAAACAAATGGACCAAATGAACTAAGAACAACTGATAAAAGAAGTGTTTTAAAACCGCTGCTTTTCTCTTTTTTCTTCATCTGATTCTCCAAAACAAAAAATTATAGGTTTTTGTTCTATAAAATATTATTTATACTCAAAAAAGCAAATACTATCATCGCTGAAACCGGACAAAAGAATGTATCAAATCCGTTTAAAACGTAAAATTCTGTAACAGTACTAACCACAGCAACCAAAAGAGAAACAATTATTTTCAATGGAATATTTATTTCCGGAGAAAACCAAAGCGTAATAAATACGCCGATAAAAGATAGGACGAACATTGCCATAGAACCTTCAAGAGACTTGGCTTTTTTCTTGCCAAGCTTGTGAATACCAAATTTTTTTCCTATAAGTGCCGCTGCAGCATCTCCCGGTCCCCAGGCCATGACACATGCAGCTGTAAGTATCCTGCTGCCCATAGCGCCCCAGCAAACTGAAGCAACCTGAACATACATAAAAATATAAGCCAAATAACTTAAGGCAAACTCACCTTTTTTTCTGGCATTGATTGCGTTTGAAATTCCAGGAATAAATGAAAGCAGGATAAGTGCAGGAAAAATAATCACAATAGCTGAAACTGCGTACAAAACCGACACTTTCCAGTCATCAAACAGAAAAAGGTACCATATCATAGCTATTACTGCAATCAAATGCAAAAATTTCCTGAATATCTCTTTTGCGTAACTGTCCATAGACCTCCTACTGTATATACACTATTTCGGTTTTTCTAAATGCTGAAGCCATTCTGACTAAAGCTGAATAAAATACTCCAAAACAATAAATCATAACAGTGAATTGCACTGAATGAATAACAAAAAGACACACTAAAGCCAGAGAAAAGTCCAAAACTCCATGAGACAATTTTAGTTTCCAACGCTTCTGTCCATTGTTTTTTCCTTCAATTGCACGCAAAATCTCTACAAGGCCAGAAAAGCCATGAATGATGAGAAGATACATAAGCACATAGATTTTAGGAATATCTGAAATACTGTAGGTAAATAGTCCAAGGTCAAAAACAATGACACCCCGAATAAAAATTATCTTTCCTCCGACCATATGCCTTGCCATTTTAAAATAATATAAGATACTTCCAATTCCCGAAAAAACAAGGCCTAAGCTTAGAATAACGGTAATTACCACATACCCTTTCTCCGGATTAATGAGCATAAGAATGCTGCCCAATATCATTGCAAGGCTAATAAAAAAATTCATCAATCTCTGAATACTATTCATCCCAATTTCTCCTGAGACTTATCAACTTGGCAAAATCTTTTATCCCTTTAAATCCCTTTGATTTGTAATCTACAGATACACCCGCAAGGCGATTGCCTGATTTATAGATTTTGTTGGTAACCATACTCTTTTGACTTAGTGCAGCAATGATAAATTTCCCCAAAAAAGTCTTATCCTTATCGTTCCCGGAGGAACTGACATATTCTTCTTTATACTTATTTACATCAAATTTTTCGATTACTCTACCTGAAAGTTCTTCTCCGAATTTCTTAAAATCCTCTGAGACAGATAATTGTCTGGTATTTAATATTTCTTTTATCCTTCCTTCGTAAGGGGCCACCTCGTCATAAGCGTAAGTATCAGTCTTAAAGGAATCTATATCTCCTCTTAAATACTTCATTGCGTAGACCATCTGGCAAAAAGCCTTATAATAATCAGAAGGATTGTCCTTTACCACTTCCTTATACCCATTCCAGGCAGGAAGATATTTGTAATGAATAAAACTATAATCCGGAAGATGTCCTGCTCTTCCGTGCCCAAGATTCATGATAGAATTTTCATTCATCTGATACAGACTTCCTACATAAAAACATTTGTCAGGATTATCAGGTGATTTTGGACTATGTTTAAACGAAATATGTTTTTCCGTATATCCGTCGCCTTCCGGGATTAGTTCATAAAAATAATAATCAGTATTATTGATCACAAGTGATGGAGTACCTGCAAAATACATATGAGCCCAGGTATCGGCAAGTACATGCATTGCTGTTCCGACCGCCTGAAGAGATGTGTTTTTGGCTAGTTTAACGGTCTCTGCCAATAGTTCTCCATTTGGTCCACATATCAGCCTATACTTGTTTATATATTTTTTTGAGCACCACTTTTTTACAGCATAAAGATCTTTTGGAAGGAAATGAAACGAAGCCCATATTCTGGTGATGTCCTGTAATCCAATAATATCGGTTCGTACATCCATCAGTTCCAATTGGAGCTGGGTTGTAGCTGCAGAAAGCGGTGCACCTATACCTGAGAGGAAACTTTTTGAACATAGGTCTACAAACTGAGCGCTGTAGCAAATATCCATGCATTCTTCATGTGTATAGCCCGCTATAAAGGCGGCGCAGTACGTTGCATAATAATGAAAATCTTCCTGCATTTCTTTTGCTCTCCTATCTCTTTTTTAATACAAGCAGCGCAAAGTGGGAAATGATCATATCCAGTAATACAAGTGTCAAAGTCGTATCCAGTATTATTGTCGTTATGACTGCGTCAAGAGGAATTTCAGTTGTTACATCGAACAGATAAAAAACATCATACATATTAAGTGCAATAAGAAGCATTGCACTTAATATGTAGAAATGATGCTTTTTCCTTCCCCTTCCGACTCTTATAGATGACATACCTATTTGAATATGCCAAATCGTAATAATTAAAACTATTAGTGCAATAACAACTATAAAAACAGGTAAGACAATTTCCTCTTCAAGCCCTGTCTCCTTTGCTGTATCAGCTATAATTTGGCTAAATTCGGTAAAGAAATGCAAAAGCGCTTTTATATTTGTCCATAGACCAAGTGTAATAATACCAAGGCCACATGTAACAAGATTGTTCTGAAAATATCTGATTTTTACATCAGTATCCATATCTGCTCCAAAAATTACTGTACAGAATTAATAAGTCCAAATATCTCTTCTTTAATCTGCTTGTTTGTTGCAAGAGCATTTTCTCTGCTATCTCTGTTTGAATAGAAATAGAACTTGATCTTAGGCTCAGTTCCGCTTGGTCTTATAGCAAACCAGGAACCATTATCAAGGAAAAGCCTTATAGCATTCTGAGCAGGAATATCCTCATATCCATCAATGTAATCGATTACTTTTTCTACCTTGCTTCCTGCAACAGTGGTCGGAATATTTTCCCTGAACCACTTCATCATGCGCTGAATACGCTGCGCTCCCGGAATTCCCTCAAGGACAATATTGGGCTCATCTTCAGCAAAAATCCGTACTTGGCATATATATCCTGAAGAACATCCCAAAGAGTCTTTCCCTGCTTGCGATAATAAGCTGCTGCCTCTGCAACGAGCATACCTGCACTTATACCATCCTTATCTCTGATATCTTCGCAAACAGCATATCCGACTGACTCTTCATAACCAAAAAGATATGTGTATCCGTTCTCATGAAGATAAGGAATCTTTCCACAGATATTCTTAAATCCTGTAAGAGTCTCGAACATCTCAACTCCATAGGCTTTTGCCATAATTGTTGAAAGTGTGGATGTAACGATAGACTTTACCATAGCACCCTTTTGAGGAAGTGTTCCCGCTGATTTATGTCCTTCAAGTACATAATTAACCAGAAGATATCCTGTCTGATTGCCATTAAGAGGAATGTAATTACCGTTATCATCTCTTATTTCAATAGCAAATCTGTCAGAATCGGGGTCGGTAGCCATTAACAGCTCAGCGCCAAACTCTCTTCCATACTGCTCACTAAGTTTAAATGCCTTAGGATCCTCAGGATTAGGATATCCTACTGTAGTAAAATCAGGGTCAGGATTTTCCTGTTCAGGAACTATCTTCCAGTTATTAAAGCCTCTGTCTGTGAGCATCTGTCTGAATGGTATAGAACCGCAGCCGTTAAGTGGTGTGTACACAAGAGGTATTGAAAGATCAAGCTCATCCCCTTCATGAATAGCCATTGATTCAATCTTATCAAGATACTCTCTGTCATATTCTTCGCCAAGAACAATAATCTTGCCGCTCTTTACACCTTCAGCAAAATCAGAAGTCTTTATTCCACTCCAGATATCTACAGCATTAATTTTTTCAGTCATGCCATCAGCTACATCTGAAGAAACCTGGCAGCCGTCATCCCAGTATGCCTTATATCCGTTGTACTCTCTTGGATTGTGGGATGCAGTGATATTTATACCTGAAACAGTTCCAAGTCTTCTAATCATAAATGCTAGTTCCGGAGTAGGTCTAAGATCCGGGAATGTATAAACCTTAATTCCGTTTGCCGCAAAAATACCTGCTGCAAGCTGTGAGAACTCTTTTGAAAAATGTCTTGGATCATGGGCAATAACAACTCCCTTTTCACAAGCCTCTTTTCCCTTTGAAACTATATAGTCAGCTACGCCCTGAGATGCCTTACCGACAGTTAAAAAGTTCATACGATTAGTACCTGCTCCAACCTTACCGCGAAGCCCAGCTGTACCAAAAGACAAATCCTGATAGAATCTGTCCTCAATTTCCTTTTCATCCTCCTTAACAGCAATCAGCTCTGCCTTTAAAGGATCAGAATCTGACAGCTTTTCAAGCCACTCATTGTACCTAGCTTTGTAATCCATGTTAAACCTCCATAACAAATAAAAATCTGTTGATAATGCTTATCTACTTAATTATACTATATTTTAGTTTTTAATGATAATGAGTTGAACGCTAAAAGCTATTAACAAAATTTTTATGGGAGCATAATATGAAAATTGAACGGGTATCCATAAAAGATGCAAAAGAATTGTTGGAAATATATACACCTTATGTAACAGATACTGCAATTACCTTTGAGTACGAGGTTCCAAGTTTACAGGAATTTGAATCAAGAATAAAAAATATTTCATCAAAATTCCCTTATATAAAGGCTATATCCGATGACGGAACTATCCTCGGCTATGCTTATGCCTCTACCTTCAAGGGACGAGCAGCTTATGACTGGTCTGTAGAATCTACCGTTTATGTAAAAGAAGATGAAAAGAGAAACGGCGTAGGCAGTGCGCTCTACGAGACTCTCGAAAACAGCCTTAAAGGCATGGGAATTCTTAATGTAAATGCATGTATCGCCTACTTAAAGGAAGGTGATGTAGATAAACACCTCACAAACGACAGCTTTTATTTTCACGAAAAAAAGGGCTACAAGCTTGTCGGAA
This sequence comes from Butyrivibrio sp., assembly GCA_017446685.1. Taxonomy (GTDB): domain Bacteria; phylum Bacillota; class Clostridia; order Lachnospirales; family Lachnospiraceae; genus Butyrivibrio. Next base: position 7,178 of record JAFSQI010000076.1, on the reverse strand, counting down.
CATTTCATGACAGCGGCTTTAAATTCGGAAAATGGTACGATATGATCTGGATGGAAAAAATGCTTGGAGAACACCCTAAAGCGCCTGAGAAAGTAAGTTTCGGAAATTGGCAAATCTAAATATATAAAGATATGTATAAATTGAACCGGTGAACAAGATTTTATTCTTAATTCACCGGTTCTTTTTTAACTTAAACATATGCTGCAGTTTTTTACTGCATCACACAGACTCTCGCCTGATATGAGAGCTCTCATCATAGATTCTGTGCAATCATCATAAGCTCTGAAGATTGCCTTTGCTTTATCAGCTTTATGATACACTTTCCAATACCCGGAAAGAATATAATTTTGCCCTTCATTCGCCATAAATCCAATGACATCCTCAACCGGATACCCTAAAACAATCCCAAGCTCATGCGGAAAAGGTGCTTTACCACGCGCATATTCAGAATATTTTAAAGCAAGTCTTTTTAAGCACATATCTACATCAGTGATTTGCTCATATTGTCCCATCTTAGAAAAAAATTCCCTGCATTTTGGCTCTGCAAGATACTCTGATAATTTTTCCCTGTCAAACAATAGCAAAACCATTTTCCCTTTTAACCTTGATAGAACATACATCTCAATTTTGGTTTCGCCTAATATCCTGCAGGCATCTTTATACCCACTCTCACAAGTCACCACCAGATTGGAAATCTTTATTCCGCTCAAAACAGGGGCGCAATGAAATGCAATCAGATGTTGAATATTGTCCCACCTAATACTCTCATATACGTCAGTACTCATACCTACTCCTCAAACATTTTTTAAGCCTGTGCAAGTGCTCTTCCAAGATCCTCTAAAGCTGCAATTGCTGTATCATCAGGAGCATTATTGGCAATAACGCCCTCACCGCCTATGATAGTTGCACCACCTGCTACGAGTCTGTCCTGCCAGTCTCTCATCCACTGACCATCTCCCCAGCCATATGAACCAAAAAGAGCAACCTTCTTGCCGCTGCACTTTGTCTCATATTCAGCCATAAATGGCTCTACTGTTCCTTCTTCAAGGACTTCAGCACCCATAGCCGGACAACCAAATGCGATAACTGCCTCTGCAGCAGCCTGATCCGGAGTAATAGCATCAAATGTTGTTACCTCTGCCTGTCCCCCTACTCCATTTATTCCATTTGCAACAGCATCAGCCATTGCCTGTGTATTTCCACTTCCTGTCCAATAAACTACCTTTACGCTACTCATACTTTTTTTCTTCCTTTCAATTTTGAAATTGGTGTGTGGTTAGCAGTAGCTAACACCGATATGTTAGCATTGCCTAACTTGGAATGCAAGAAGAAATTTTCTCAATAAGAATTCCAATACCCGCGGGATTTTTATGATATTCTATGTTAGAATATGCTAACAAAAGACTGTGGTTTCAGACACATACAAATTATTTTTTTACTACAGTTTAAGGCGCATAAGCGCAGAAATGGAGAAATTATGAGTGAATATTTACAGATTGAGAAAGTAATAGGACGTGAGATCATCGATTCAAGAGGAAACCCTACTGTTGAGGCTGAAGTTATTCTTGCAGACGGAACTGTAGGAAGAGGTGCAGCTCCAAGTGGCGCTTCAACAGGCGAATTTGAGGCTCTTGAGCTTCGTGACGGTGATAAGAGCAAATTCGGCGGAAAAGGCGTTTCTAAGGCTGTCGAAAATGTTAATACAATTATCAATGATGTACTTAAGGGCGTTGATGCTTCCGATATCTATGCTGTCGACGCAGCAATGATAAAAGCTGACGGAACAAAAGATAAAAGTAAGCTCGGTGCAAACGCAATCCTTGCAGTATCAATTGCCGCATGTCGCGCTGCTGCAACAAGCCTTGATATTCCGCTCTACAGATTCTTTGGTGGTGTAAACGGAAACAGACTTCCTGTTCCTATGATGAATATCTTAAACGGTGGAGCACACGCTACCAACTCCGTAGATACTCAGGAATTCATGATTATGCCTGCAGGCGCTAAGTCTTTTACTGAAGGATTACGTCAGTGCACAGAGGTATTCCATGCACTCCAGTCTCTTCTTAAAAAAGAAGGAAAAGCAACTTCAGTAGGTGATGAAGGTGGTTTTGCTCCCGACCTTGACTCAGATGAAGACACAATTGAGCACATTCTTCAGGCTATCAAAGACGCCGGATATGAACCCGGTAAGGACTTTGTTCTTGCTATGGACGCTGCTTCATCAGAATGGAAGGGCTCTGCAAAGGGCGAATATGTTCAGCCCAAGTCCGGCAAAAAGTTTACCTCAAAAGAACTTGTTGACCACTGGAAGAGCCTTGTAGAAAAATATCCTATTTATTCAATAGAGGATGGACTTGATGAGGAAGATTGGGAAGGCTGGCAGTATATGACCAAAGAGATTGGCGACAAAGTTCAGCTTGTCGGTGATGATCTTTTTGTTACTAATACAGAAAGACTTAAGAAAGGAATCGAGCTTGGAGCAGCTAATTCCATACTTATAAAGCTCAATCAGATTGGTTCCGTTTCAGAAACTCTTGAAGCAATCAAGATGGCTCACAAGGCCGATTACACTGCAATTGTATCCCACAGATCAGGCGAAACCGAGGACACAACTATTGCAGATCTTTCTGTAGCTCTTAATGCAGGTCAGATAAAGACCGGTGCACCTTCAAGATCTGAACGTGTTGCCAAGTACAACCAGCTTATCCGCATCGAAGAACAGCTAGGTGAAAGTGCCTGCTATCCAGGATTTGAAGCTTTCAACATAAAGAAATAATATGGTCATAAGCCAATATGTAATCTGACAGATACATACATCAAAAAAGGTCTACTCTCAAGCCTGAGAGATAGACCTTTTCTTTTCATATATGAACTTTTTATCCGGAAAAATAAAGATATTACATGCAGGTGTAGCCACCATCTACAGGAAGAGCTATTCCCGTAACATAACTGGCTTCGTTTGAAGAAAGGAATACAGCCGCAGCATCAAGTTCTCCCTCAACTCCATATCTCTCCATTGGTATTACTGTCTTTGCATACTCCTTGAAGAAGTCTGAATCCAGCGTTTCCTTAGTAAGTGGTGTGTAGAAATATCCAGGACAGATTGAATTAACTGTAATTCCATACTTCCCCCACTCTCCTGCAAGTGCTCTGGTAAGATTTACTACTCCGCCCTTAGCTGCATGATATGGTGAAGAAGGTGCTATCTTGTTTCCTACAAGTCCGTACATGGAAGCGATATTTATTATTCTGCCATAACCAGCAGGAATCATTGCTTTCTTGGCAACTTCTCTGGCGAACTTGAAAGTTCCGAAAAGATCTATATTCAGTTCATTAGAAAACTGCTCATCTGTAATATCTTCAGCAGGAGCAACTGCACCTGTACCTGCATTATTGATGAGAATATCGATTTTTCCAAACTTCTCAAGTGCTTCATCTACAGCCTTACCAACCTGCTCAGTGTCAGTGATATCGCACTTTATTGCATAAGCCTCAACTCCATATGTATCATGAATTTCTTTTGCAACCTCATCAATGAGTTCTTTTCTCCTTGCAAGTGCTATAATAGATGCTCCCTGCCTTGCAAGCGCTTTAGCCATCTGAACTCCAAGACCTGTAGAGCATCCTGTAACAAGTGCTACTCTCCCTGACAAATCAAACATATTACCCATATATATCACATCCTTTCTTTATTGTATTAAAAGCCCCAGGCTTTTGTAAATTAGATTGTATACAATTTATATCATAAAAATAGATTGTTCGCAATATGTTTTTATGAGAATTTTTTTCTTCTCTTTTCTTTATATATATCGTAGAATAAATAAGTTGTCATTAACTACGGCAAATAAATATTTATTGGAGTTATTATGTCTTTTACTCTACTTGGAATCTTTGATTTAATTGGAACTATCGCTTTTGCAATCTCCGGCGCAATCACCGGAATAGAAAAAAAGATGGATATCTTCGGCGTAAATATCCTCGCCATTGTAACAGCCTGCGGCGGTGGAATTATAAGAGATATCATCATGGGAAGCTTCCCGCCTCAGATGTTTGTTAATCCTTTTTATGTTGCAATTGCAGCTATCGTGGCAAATATCGTATTTCTCATAATGTATTTTCACAGAGCTTTTCCTGATAAATTCACAGGTATTTACGATTTAAGCCTTTTTATATTTGATACCTTAGGTCTTGGTGCCTTCATGGTTGACGGTGTAACAATTGGCGCAGGCTTTGGATATGAAGAAGACCTTTTTCTTTTAGTATTTTTGGGATTTATTACAGGAGTCGGCGGCGGAGTCTTAAGAGATGTCCTTTCCAATCAGATGCCCGCGATCTTCGTAAAACATGTATATGCCCTTCCGGTAATCGTTGGAGGCATACTCATGGTAATAATGCACGAATTCATGGGAACCTGGCACCTAGCTATGATATTTGGATTTATCATAGTTATTATGCTGCGAGTTCTGGCAAGACATTTCCTTTGGAACCTCCCCAAGGTTCATATCCCTGAATAAATCCCAAATAAAAAATCAAAGATTTTTCATATAATTATCCATATCTTCTGCTATCTGCTTGGATACAGCAACTGCTGCCACTACGGTTTTTGCTCCGGTAACAACATCTCCGGATGCAAAAACTCCCGGAAGTGATGTCTCTCCCATTTCATTTGTTGCAAGATTCCCCTTCTCATTGAGCTTTAAGTTCTTTTCATGAGTGACAATTCTATCCTGGGGAACCTGTGAAATAGCGATGATTACACTATCAGCTGGAATCTTCTTTTCTTCTCCCTCAGCATTTTTAAATACAGGCCCGTCATCTTCAATCTTTACAACAGACATATGATATTCAAATCTGACTCCGTCAACCTTTGCATACTCAAATTCACTCTTGGAAGCATTGACTTCATCACCTCTGACATAGACAGTCACTTCTCTGCTGCCATGTCTGATAGCCGTTCTGGCAACATCCATGGCGGCATTTCCGGCACCGATAATTGCAACCTTATCCCCCAGCTCATATACATCAGGATTGTTAAGGTAATTTATCGCATAAAAAACATTTCCAAAGGTCTCTCCCGGAACTCCAAGCTTTCTCGGTCTCCACGCGCCGGTTCCGATAAACACACTCTTATAACCATCATTAAAAAGATCCTGGATTCCTGTAGAACCTCCAATAGAAAAGTTTGGTCTGAATTTTATACCAAGCTGTCTCATTTTAGTATAATATCTGTCCAAAATAGACTTTGGAAGCCTGAACTCAGGAATACCGTATCTTAATATTCCGCCTATTTTATCATGGGTTTCAAAAACAGTTATAGAATATCCCCTAAGAGCAAGAATAATCGAAATAGTAATACCTGCCGGGCCTGCACCGATAACTGCTGCCTTCATCCCATTAGACGGCGCCGGGTGCAATTCAAGCCTTTCAAAGCAGGAATCTGAGATGTAGTTTTCTATTGAAGAAATATGAACCGGCTCTCCCTTAATTCCGCGTACACAATTTCCCTCACATTGATTCTCATGATTACATACAAGAGAACAGACCATTGAAAGAGGATTGTTATCAAACAACATCTGAGCCGCTTCCATCATCTTATTTTCTTTGAACAACCTTATCATTTCAGGAATATTAGTATGAATCGGACATCCATTTTCACGACATCTTGGATTAGGACATTGAAGGCATCTGTTTGCCTCATCAATAACATGAACTGACATAAAAAATAATCCTCCCCTAAAAACTTAGCTTTCGTTTAAGTTTAAAGGGATTAGGATTATTAAAAAATAGAAAAACTAGATTTTTTCTTGAAAAAAATGAATATTTCCGTTACTTTTTTAACGTTAAAAAAATTACAATTTGAGGTCACCCTCTTTTACCCATCCAAGCTTTACAACTCCGGCATGGATAATAAGAGAAAATACCGCAGGAAGAACAAAACTTATAAGAACAAGTCCAAGCCAGTCCATTGCTGTTATAGCTGCCTTACTGCCGTTTGCCACATCAGAAACCCAACCTGTGTACACACCAATCTGTCCAACAAGTCCACATGTACCCATTCCGGAAGATACCGGTGCACCATCCATTCTAAGTTTAAAAAGACATGTCGCAATAGGACCTGTAATAGCTGATGCAACAGTAGGCGCAATCCATATCTTTGGATTTTTGACAATATTTCCCATCTGAAGCATTGAAGTTCCTATTCCCTGTGAAATAAGACCGCCCCACTTGTTTTCTTTGAATGATATAACTGCAAAGCCTATCATCTGAGCACAACATCCGGCAACCGCTGCTCCGCCGGCAAGTCCTGTAAGTCCTAGTGCAGCACAGATTGCTGCAGAGGAAATCGGAAGTGTAAGTGCCATTCCCACAAGAACAGAAACCAAAATTCCCATAAGGAACGGCTGAAGCTCAGTAGCCCACATAATAAGATTTCCAATCCACATCGCTGCTCTTCCAAGAGGAGGTGCTATAAGCCATGAGAAAAATACTCCGACACCTATGGTAACAAGTGGTGTTACCAGAATATCTACTTTAGTCTCCTTGGAAACGGCTTTTCCAAACTCTGCTGCCAAAATAGCAACAAAAAGAACTGCCAAAGGACCGCCTGCCCCGCCCAAAGCGTTTGCCGCAAATCCTACTGTTATCATAGAAAACAGAACAAGTGGAGGACATTTAAGTGCGTATCCTATTGCTACAGCCATCGCAGGTCCGCTCATAGCAGTAGCAAGCCCGCCAACGGTGTAATCAATTCCTGCAACTGTTGCCACCGTCTTCATCAAAAACGGTATCTTGAACTGTGTGCCTATGGTATTAATAATTGTACCAATCAGTAGGGAACAAAATAGTCCCTGTGCCATTGCCCCAAGGGCATCAATGCCGTATCTCTTCAGTGAGATCTCAATGTCCTTTCGTTTCAAAAACTCCTTCATTTTCATACTCTCCCAAAATTTATTTTTTTACATCAGAGCCTATTATATATTATTGAAGAAGAATTGACACTAATTTTCTGAAATTTTAAAATTTTATCAAAGAAAAGGTTACAATTCAGTTGTCAGCCTAATTATATGAGCGGACATAAATGTGCAGTTCTCGGACGAGGAGATAATTCATAAGATGAAAATACAAGAACAAGCTGAATGCTTTGAACAACGTTGAAATGAAGCTTGTTCTTGTATTTG
>JAFSQI010000075.1 GCA_017446685.1 Butyrivibrio sp. | reverse complement strand
CTTGTTAACGGAGGTGTATCACGTAGAATGCCAGAAAATCATTGCGAAACTACGTGATAACAGTCTAAAGATAAAGCGGTGTCACGTAGATGTCCACGCTACTATATAATCTGAAGAACGTAGCGTGCCTATTTTGCATTTGCTGCATTTTCTTATCTAAATGACATAGCGAGTGAACAGTAACATCAAGTAAAAAAATAAAGTTAAAAAAATAAAGTTAAAAAAAGGTGTTGACAGAATAGTTGGATATGCATATAATATAGTTTGTTGCTGATACAGCGCATGTGCGTGTAGCTCAGCTGGATAGAGCGTCTGGCTACGGACCAGAAGGTCGTGGGTTCGAATCCTGTCACGCACACTAATATTTAAAGCGGAAAATCTATTAACTTAGGTTTTCCGCTTTTTTCATAGGAAATTGCTCCGCATTCCTATGAAATAAAAAACGCTCCGCTATGGATGCGCATCGGCGCGAGATGAAAATGATGCTAAAGCATCCGCGCCTTTCGCGAGAATGTCGCAAGCGACATTCTTTTTTATACTACATCAGCTATGTGACAAAAATGTAATGTAAAATTTTTGTAGTTATAATATGATGATGAATATATTCATTTAGTATAAAAAAATGAGGTGCAGGAAATGAGACTGTTCTTACTGGAAGATGATGATGCCATCGGTATGGGGCTTAAGTACTCATTGGAAAAGGAAAAATATGAAGTAGTACATGTAAGAACCAGAAAAGAAGCACAGGAGATTTTTAAGGAGAAGACTTTTGATCTTTGTATCCTTGATATTAATCTTCCGGATGGAAACGGCTATGATGTATGTAACTATATCAAGGAAAAAGAAGATGTGCCGGTGATTTTTTTAACTGCCAGTGATGCTGAAGTCAACGTGGTCATGGGACTTGAAATGGGAGCAGATGACTATGTGTGCAAGCCATTCAGGATAAATGAGCTTATGGCCAGAATAAAGACTGTTTTAAGAAGGAGCGGACATGGCAAAGATAGTATGAGTCCTGAAAAAGAGGGCATACTTGAGATTAAAAATGTCAGGATACATTTAAACGAAGCCAAGGTTGGTATAGTTGACGAAATAGACAAAAAAGAGGAAATTGCCGAACTTACAGCCCTGGAATACAGGCTTCTTCTTGCTTTTTGCAATAATAGAGGAATTGTTATGTCCAGAAACCGGCTACTTGAGGATATGTGGGATGTGAATGGGGATTTCGTCAATGATAATACACTGACGGTTTATATAAAGAGATTAAGGGACAAAATCGAAAAAGATCCTGCAAATCCGCAGATCATTAAAACAGTACGCGGATTGGGATATATCGTTGATAAATGAGTCACAGTGGGGGAGTACAAATGCTAAAAAACAAAGATTTAAGAATAATGATAATGGCGGCAGTTGGACTGACTGTGTCTTTTTCGCTATGCGGGTATGCTTTATGTGGCATAGCCGCTTTTTTTCTGTTAGTGGCATTGGGAACAGCCATAACATGCGGATTTGTTATTATGACCAAACGAAGGTATGAAGATATCGGGGAACTTAGTCTTTATCTTGAAAAGGTACTTGCCGGCAGAGAAGCACCTGATATTTTGGATCAGGAAGAAGGTGAAGTGTCTTTGTTAAAAAACAATATCTATAAAGCCACATCTACTTTATGTTATCAGAAAGAACTATTGGCAAAAGATAAAGTGGCACTGTCTAATGCTATCGCAGATATCAGTCATCAGCTAAAAACACCTCTCACATCTATGATTGTCATGAATGATCTATTAATGACAGAAGAAGATAAAGAAAAACGTACGGAGTTTCTAAAAACACAGTCAAATCAGCTTGATAGAATGAATTGGCTTATACAGACTCTTTTGAAGCTATCCAGAATTGATGCTGGAACAATTACCATGAAGCCTGAAAAAACAGATGTCGATGAGTTGCTTTTCGAAGTGATGAAGCCTTTTGAAATTCAGCTGGAACTAAAAAATATTGCTTATAACCATGAAAAAAGAGCTTTGTACATAAAGTGCGATAAAAACTGGACTATAGAAGCGTTGCAGAATATTGTGAAAAACTGTATTGAACATCTTAAGGCAGGTGGAAAACTTGATATTGAAACAAATGAAACCAACATTTTCAGTGAAATTGTGATAACAGATGATGGATGCGGAATTGCGGAGGACGAACTGCCGCATATTTTTGAGAGATTTTATAAGGGAAGAAATGCAGGAAAAGATAGTGTTGGAATAGGACTTGCTTTGGCTAAGTCTATAATTACAAGTCAGCATGGAGAAATCATAGTAAAAAGCATAGAAGGGGAAGGAACAAGGTTCCATGTAAGATTCTATAAGACGATTTTGTGACTAAATTGTAATTAAACAGTCATTGGATAGTAAGATTGAAAAGATAATCTATTCTCAGTTCAGGTAATATTTCCAAGCGAAAAAAGTACGTAAAGTGAATAGTAATCTCAAAATTACCTGAATGAGAAAGGAGCATGAAAATGAATATTTTGGAAATCAGAAATTTATGCAAAGTATATGGTCAAGGGGAGACTAGAGTTGATGCTCTTAAAAATGTTTCTTTTGACGTTGGACAGGGGGAATTTGTTGCAATAGTAGGTCCTTCCGGATCTGGAAAATCAACACTTCTTCATATACTTGGAGGTGTAGATGTACCAACATCAGGATCCTGCAATATAGCCGGAACCGATATTGGCAAACTGGATGAGACAAAGCTTGCAATTTTTCGAAGAAGAAACATCGGACTAATCTATCAGTTTTATAATCTGATCCCGATTCTGAATGTGGAGGAAAATTTGACGCTTCCAATCCTTCTTGACGGCAAAAAGCCGGATAAGGCTCTGCTTCATGACCTTGTTGATAAACTTGGATTAAAGGAAAGATTAAACCATCTTCCCAATCAGCTGTCAGGAGGACAACAGCAGAGAGTGTCGATTGGACGTGCACTTATGAACCATCCGGCACTTCTTCTTGCGGATGAGCCGACGGGCAATCTTGATTCGGAAAACAGCAAGGAGATTATTTCACTACTTCGAAAATTCAACAAAGAAAATAATCAGACCGTTATCATAATAACCCATGACGAGAGAATAGCTCTTTCTGCTGACAGAGTAATTACGATAGAAGATGGGCAGATCACAAGAGATTCTGGGAAAGCCGGGGTGATAGCATCATGAACATCATATCTAAGCTTACTGTAAGGCATCTTTTGGAAAATAAGAAAAGATCTGTCGTAACAATTCTTGGAATCGCTACTTCAACTGCGCTTATCAGTGCAATTCTTCTTGGAGTTTTTTCATTTTTCAGCTTTTTTGGATACATATCAGTTCAGACCTCGGGGGCTGCTCACGCTGAATTTGAAAAGGTGTCAAAAGAACAGTATCAGGAGCTTTTAAATGATAAATCTCTTGAAGCTGTGGGATTAAGGGAAGTAGAAGAACAAAAGACAGGCGTAAGGCTATTAACAGGAACAGAGGAAAGGCTCAGAGTTGGAAATATTGATCATGCAACAAAAGATGATTTTTCTATGAGAGTAGTTTCGGACTATGAAGGAACTTTGCCAGCTAACTCATCTGAGATTGCTGTAGAGGAGCAGTTCCTTAAGGATAACGGCCTTGAGCTTAAAGTTGGAGATATACTTACCTTCGAAGAAGGCTACAGATATATAGATGATGATTTAGAAGGCTTTTCATATCTAGGAGGAAATTACAGATCTGATGAGCTGTTTAAGTCAAACTCAACAGATACCTGTACAATTACTGCGATTTTACATGAAAATCGCGCAACCAGGGATTGGGATATTTTACGTGGACTTGACGAAAATTATTATCCTAAACAGGAAAAAGCAGATGTCTCCATAATGTTGAAAAAATGTGACAGCTCATCAATAAAGCAGATAAAGGCGCTGGTTAAAAAGTACGGTATACAGAAGTATTCTATAAATACTGAATATTTGCTCAGCAGATTTGCCTTTGAAGGAAGCGCGGGTTCCTACCAAAGATTTTTTGTTATGATGGGAATAGCTCTTGCAATAGTAATTGCAACTTCTGTTGTTCTTATTTTCAATTCTATCGGGATGTCTCTTACAGAGCGTATGAGATACCTTGGAATGCTGGCAAGCGTTGGTGCTACAGCAAGGCAAAAGAGATTCTCTATTTACTACGAGGGATTTATTCTTGGGATAATTGGTATTCCATTTGGGCTATTATTTGGATATATCGGAACTAAAATAACACTTTCAATTCTTGGAAGAAAAATACTTGAAGCTGATATTCTTGCCGGGGCAGAGGGGATGCGGGGCACGATTCCTATAGTGTGTGCACCGATTGTGATTGCAGCGATTGTTTTCTTTTCTGCACTTACTATTTTGATATCTGTTTTTGTGCCGGGAATTAAGGCTGCAAGGATAATGCCTATTGATGCTCTTAGGCAGAGCACTACAATTAAGGTAAGGGCGAGGAAACTTCGTGTTAATCCGATTGTGAGGAAGTTTTTTGGATATGAAGGAGAGCTTGCCTACAAGAACATTAAAAGAAATGGAGTTAAGGGAAAAGTAATCACTGTTTCAATTGCAATATCAATAATTCTTTTTCTTACGATCAATTTCTTTTGCAAATCAGTTGAAAGAGCAAATAGCTATGATGTGGATGTTCCTTTTAAAATCATCGTATCCTGCGCACTTGACGAAAGTGACAGATTAAGGAGCAGGATCATGGAAATGGATGGAGTTGAAGATGTCTATTGCACCGGCCTGATTCAATTTGCTTTTCAGAAAAGACCTGATGACAAATACACCACTTTAGCTAATACAGATATTGCTGACAAAGCTTTTTTGACAGAGGATTATAGGGACAAGCTGGACTTATATTCAATGTCTGTGGAAATAGTTGACGATGTGGATTTCGACAAGATATTAGAAGAAAACGGTCTGGCAAAAGAGGATTACTATTCTGGAAAACTACGGGGAGTCCTTTTGAACAGCTTCTTCCATGAGACTAAGGAAAAGCCTGTGTTTAACAATGCAGTTATAGGTCAGAGCCTTCATTATGATGTGGCAGAAGGTTTTCCTCCGGCAGTTGAGATAGCTGCACTTATACCGTACACAGATGATAATAAGGTCCTGGATTTTGTACCCAGAGGAACACTGACAGTATTTGTGCCAAGGTCAGTGTATTATGACAAGGCAAAAGAAGTGCTTCCGGAAAACAAACTTACTTTGGATCTTGGAGTAGAGACTAAAGATAACAAAAATGTTTATTCAAAAATATATCAGCTTTTACTGGAAGAAGGCTATCATAATTATTTTTGCACGGACCTTACAGATTCGCTTAATATAATGGATACTATAACACTTATGCTTAACACGGTAATGTATGGCTTCTCAACACTGCTGACACTTATAGCTGTTGCAAACATTGTAAACACAATATCTACAGGAGTTTTATTAAGACGAAAAGAGTTTGCTATGTATAAGTCAGTGGGACTTGATAACAGCGGCTTCAAAAAGATGATTTGGCTTGAAGTTTTCCTGTATGGGTTCAATGCGCTGCTATGGGGAATTCCGACATCTTTATTGCTTAGTTTTTTGATGTATAGGTCTTTTGATTCAGCGCTTTATTCTTTTAGTCCAAATCTTGCATTATATGGATGCGTAATAGTAGCAGTGTTCGTATTATTGGGAATTAGTATGGCTCTTAGTATTAATAAGATTAAGGATGACAATATTATTGAGGCCCTCAAAGAGGATGCCTGATTTGGTGCGTAAAATAATCTGAAAATATGAAAACGCATACATTTCTAAAACATAATATTTTTTGAAACGTATTTTGGTGAATTTGCAGGTGGCTTAGTGCAAATTCACCAAAAATATATATTGAAACTTTGTTTAGTTTTAAGCGAATTTCATGAAAGAAACTTACAATTCTCCCTTGTTTTCGTCAATATGGATATGCTAAGATATAGGCACATTTCATGAAAGAGTGTAAGCGTTTACATTCTAAAGAAATTATAAACATGAAAAAAGTATTATTAAGGGAGGATGAAAATGATTAGAAAGACAAGATGGCAAGGCAAAGTCGGTGCCAGAGCCATAGCGTCAGCCATGTCTGTAGCTATGGGCTTGTCTTCATTTTCTGCAGCTATGCCGGGGGGCATAGCTTATGCAGAAAATGAGGATGGTATCACTGCGGATCAGTCGGGAACAGATTCATCAGCAGAAGAGTCTTCTGTTTTGAGTTCAGGGGAGGCTTCATCTGTTGAAGACAGTTCAGCCGCCGGTGGATCTTCGGCAGAGGGACAGGGTGAAGAAAGCAGTTCGTCAGCTTCTTCATCTGAGGCATCATCTGAGGCGGCATCCGAGGCTTCATCTGATGCATCATCAGGAGCATCATCCGAAGAAGCTTCAGAGGAGGCATCCAAGGAGATATCTTCCGAAAAAGATGAGAAGACTGTGACACAGTCAGAAGACAATACTGATAATTCAACTGACAGATCTTTTGACTCATCTAAAAAAGATGTTTGGGATTTTGGCGCAGAGAATCTTGGGGATGATTACAATAACAGATTGGATGCGGCTACTATTAACGGTTTTTATTCCGTGGAAGCCGGTTCTACCGGAGCCAATATCGCATCATTCTCAGTTGACGATGGTGATTTTATATTTGAGGATGGGGGATATTCTGCAACTCACAGACTTAGAACCACCAATACAGCTTTGACAAGATATGATGCCAAGTCTTTAAAGGATTCAGACGGAAATGTCTATTCCGGATATCTATATTCTAATAAGGCGGCAACTTCAGATGTATATGTTGCAGTTCAGTGCCAGGCTGATGATATTATCACAGCATATGTTGCAAGCAACGGAACTGACTCAAATGTAACATTTGAAAATACAAATGATTCTACAGATTCTGTTTTTTACACACATTCACTTGGAAGTAGTACAGTAAGCAAGTTTGTTTACTATCCTTCAGAAAATGCACAGTACAAGTTATATTCAGCATCTGAAAAGCTTGTTCTTGCAAGAGTAGTCCGTGAGCATGCACAGTATGCTTACCTTACAGGTACGGTAGAGGGATTTGATGGAACAGGTTCAGTTGTACTTGTATTTACAAACAGACAAAATGGCAACGTAGTCAAGGCTACAGTAGGTGACGGAACTTTCACAGCTCAGCTTGCAGAAGGATTCGACTATGATATTACACTTGAGGGAGCTGACAGCTATGTTATCACTTCCGATAAGTCTGTAAATATCAGCGGCGATACTCAGATGAATGTTGAGCTTAGTGGTGTTGAGCTTGTCAGTTACACAGGCAAGGTAACAGGTATTGCGACAGATGATGTCAAGAAATTTGTGGATGCTGCAGACTTTACATTTGCTCCGCAGGATGAGGAGTCAGTTTATGTTCCAAATATAACTCTGACTGCTGATAATGATGAGATCACATATGAAGTCAGCTTACAGAGCGGAGTTACCTATGATGTGACTGTAGCTGATAAAGAAGATACAAATGCAGTTAAATATGCTGCAGTCGATGATTATGATCTTCTTACAACACAGATCGAAGTTAAAGGTTCAGAAAAAGACTTTGAGATAGCACTTGAAGCTAAGCCTGTTTATAAGGTTACAATTTCACCTAAGGGTGCACAGACTGAAGATCTCAAGGAAGCTCTTTTCACATTTACACGTCTTGATGTGGATAAAAATTTTGAAGCAGACGGATATGTGTATGAATTCACTGGAACTAACGACATTGCGCTCAGAGACGGACAGTACGCTGTTGAAGTTACAAACACAGGAGCACTTGTGCAGCAGCTTACAAGTAACCTCATTGTAAATGGCGCTGATGTGACAAAAGAGATTTCTTTCTCTTCAGATATTACTGAGTGGGATTTTAGTGACAGCGCTTTTGCTGCCAAGTTCTCAAATGCAACATCGGGAACTTATAACGGTCTTTCATGGACCAACGGAAAGTCTCATAACGGAACATATCTTTATTCCGGCGCAGGAACTATTTCAGTACCTGTTAAGGGCTCATGCCAGATTCAGGTAACAGCCAACTATCAGTATTCTTACTATTTTGAAAATGACAGTGAGGCTTCAGTAAATGTAAAGACAGGTTCAACAAGTCAGAATGATACATTTACTTATAATTACAGTGGAGACGCCGGAACTTTTGACATTACAGTTCTTGGAACATCCTATATTACAAAGATTGCGACTGTATATCAGACTGAGTACAAGTCAAAGCTTACAGTAGGAGCATCAGACAGCGCAGATTACAATACAATAGGTGACGCGCTGGAAGCAGTCCGTCTTATGGACAGAGCAGAGGGCGAAAGAGTTACAATATCTATCGAACCCGGCGATTATGAAGAAATGCTTGTAGTAGATGTACCTGATGTAACACTTGAAAACGCAAGTGCAAATCCTACAAACACTCTTACAAATTCAGGTGTTGACATTGATGAAAATGCTGTACGTATCACATGGTACTACGGACATGGGTATACCTATTACAGTATGGGCTCCGACTGCAAATATGATGAAGAACTTCTTGCTGTAAACAAGGCAAATGGATATCCTTCATTTGAAAATCCGGGATCAGGCACAACAGCAGGAAGCTATTGGAACGCAACAGTAGTAGTAAGTGCTTCCGGATTTGAAGCAAAAAATATTATTTTCGAGAACTCTTTTAACCAGTATGTATCAAAAAAGGCAGCAGAGGACGTAATTGTTCCGCAGTCTGGTGCAAAGGAAGGGTCAGTTGCAAGAGCTGACATGCAGGCAGGCGATACAACAGTTCAGGATAAAGCTTATGTAGAAAGAGCTGCAGCACTTGCACTTACAGCATCTGCAACAGAGAACTATTTTGAAAACTGCCGTATTATAGGACGCCAGGATACACTTTACGGTGCAGCATCTGCAACAGCAGCATTTTATAACTGCGCAGTTTACGGTGGAACAGATTATATATTCGGTGGTATGACAGCGGTATTTGCAAAGTGTGATCTTGTTCTTAATACAAGTGAAAACAGCAATGATGTTGCCTATATAACAGCAGCTCAGCAGCAGTCACAGTCATCACGCGGATATCTGATGTATAACTGTACAGTAAAAAGCACAACTCCAGGTGTTGACACTGCATCAAAGTACACATCAAAGCCTGGGCAGTTTGGAAGACCATGGCAGGCAAATACTTCAGAAGTTGTATTCTTTGATACAGTTGTTGAGACTACAAACTGGACTCTTTCAGGCGGCAAATATGTATATGATGCTGATTCTACTGTTTCACTTATTCAGCCCGCAGGCTGGAATACGACTCTTGGCGGACAGTCAGCAAGAAATGTTGAGTACGGAACCTATGAAGTATCTGGTGAAGATAACAGTGCTGCAAGAGTAAGCTGGGTACAGCAGCCTGAAACAGCAGTTTGTGCAGACGGCACAGCAATATCCGTTGCAGCGTTCCTTGGAGAGTGGGATCCTTTCGCAGAGAATAATGATGATATGACAATCGTATTCCCTGATGGAACTTCTGAGGATGCACCTGTGGCTGATGATGAGCCTGTAGCTGCAAATACAGAATTTACAGTTGAATCATCTGAACTCACAGCATTTTCCGCAGGAGCAAAAGCTGATGGAGAATCAGAAAAAGCAGGAACAGACAATTACTTTACACTTCTTTACAGTGTGAAGTCTAAAATTGATTCCAGCTCAAAGACATGGGATGATGGATATACATCATCACAGAGAATTAATTTTGGTGGTGCTGCAAGCACTGAAAAGAATGCAATTAAGTTTACAACATCTGCAAGTGATGCAACAGTAAAAGTATGGTGGGCATGTGGAGATGCAGGCCGTCAGATGGCAATTCTTGATGCTAACGGCGACAAGGTTTTAGTATCATCCGAGGCAGCAACAAAGAATTCTCCATACATTTCTACATTCAAGCTTGCTGATGCCGGAACCTATTATCTTGGCGGAGCTACAGGAAATAACTATATTTTCAAGGTTGAAGTAACTGATGGTGCTAAAGAGGAAGTTGAGCGTGCCAAGTGGGATACAGTAGCAGCTCCTGTTATCAAATCAGTAGCACTTGATGAAGAAGATCCTTCTAATGTTATCGTTACTGTAAGTGCAGTAGTTGGAAATAATGGCGGAGATAAAGTATCCTGTGAAATGACTGATGAAAATGGTCAGATTATCGAGACTCTTTATTCTTCAGCAGAAAAGGACGAGTTTGAGTTTACATTTACTCCTTCTGCATCAGGTGAATATACATTTGTTGCAGCTCTTTTCAGAGAAGGAGATGAAGCAAACACAAAGACTTGCGAAAAAGCCGGAAAGATAAGTTTTGTTCTTCCTCTCGCAGCACCTTTATTTAAAAATGCTGTAAACAAGGGAGCAGGTACAGTACAGGTAAAGTTCTACTCAACACCTGAGGCTACAGAATATACACTTATTGCAAAAGATAAGACTGATGAGTCTGCAGCACTTGTAAAAGCAACATATACACCTGATGAAGTTGTATCAAACTCTTCAACAGAGTATGTATATTCATTCGTTGGACTTACAGTAGGTCATGATTATGAGCTTTCACTTTATGCATCAAGAGGAGAAGATGTTTCTGATGCATCAACACTTGAAATCTCAGTTACTTCTGAGGGAGAGCGTGAGTGGACATTCTCAGCATTTGGACAGGGCGTAGCACTTGGTGAAAAGAATGTCGGATACACAGTAAATGAAGATGATTCCGTAACAGTATGGGATCTTAATAACAAGGGAAAAATAGTTCCTGCAAGTACAGACGGATTATCATTCTATTACACAGCAATTCCTGCTGATCAGAACTTTACACTGACAGCAACAGCAACAATTGACTATTGGACATTTACTAACGGCCAGGAAGGTTTTGGACTTATGGCTGCCGACAGAGTAGGTGTAAATGGTAACAGCAGTGTGTTCTGGAACAACTCATATATGGCTTCCGGAACAAAGGTTGAGTACTACTATGACACAGAAAAGGGCGAAGCTACAACAGACGCAACCGGAGTAAAGGTTACAATGAAGAACGGTCTTGGCGCTCAGCAGAAGATTGGTGTTACAAAGGACAATCTTTCACGTCTTGAGGCTAATGATACAACAGCCGTAAACGAAGAGTTCTCTTCAAGTATGTATACACTTGAAACTTCATGTGCTGCAAATGGTTCAGGCACCTATAACCTCTGGGGAAATGAAAAGGGCGGAACAGCAAGTACTATAGCTAATCCACTTGTACAGGTAAGACTTCGCATTCAGAAGAATAACACAGGTTATTTTGTAAGCTATCTTGATGAGAATGACAATGTTATTTCTATGAAGAAGTTCTATGATACAAAAGCTCTTGAACAGATTGATTCAGAAAATGTATATGTAGGATTCTTTACATCAAGATCGTTTAAGGCAACATTCAGCAACATCGAACTTGTAACAATTGATCCCGCAGATGATGAACCTGCTGAGGAGCAGCCAGTTACATATGTAGCACCAAGCTATAATATTATTTCTGCTTCTTACTCAAATACTGCATCCTATGAACTTCAGTATTCCGGAAATGCAGACGGCGTTCTTACAATTACTGATGCTGCAGGAAAGAAACTTGTGGATGCACTGGAAGTTACAGCAGGTACAGTAACAAGTGTTAAGACAAAGCTTTCAAAAGGCGACAATGCATTTGAAGTTTCATTTACACCAAATGCAGATTTTCATCCTGATAATAATGAGTATCAGCTTCTTTCTTCATATGAAACTGCAACATTTACACATACAGTTAAGTACAGTGTTGTGAATGATGATGAAAAGATTTATGTATCTCCTGACGGAAAAGCAGATGCTACAGGATCAGAGTCAGAGCCCGTTGATATTTATACAGCAGTTAAGTATGTTCAGCCGGGACAGACAATTGTATTAAAAGCCGGAACATATAGTCTTACAAGCACTGTAACTGTTGCAAGAGGAATTGACGGAACACCTGATAAGCCAATCAAGATGGTTACAGATGGCGGAAGAGCCATATTTGACTTTAACAGAAAGTGTGCAGGCTTTGTATTTGCAGGTAATTACTGGTATGTGAACGGTTTCGATTGTACACATTCAGGCAATTCTCTCAAAGGTATTCAGGTATCCGGAAGTCATATTACTCTTGAAGATATTCATACCTATGAGAATGGAAATACAGGTATTCAGGTAAGCAGATATCTAACAACAGATGAATACGCACAGTGGCCAAGCTATGACCTTATTTTGAACTGCACATCTTACAGCAACGCTGACTCAGGATATGAGGATGCAGATGGATTTGCAGCCAAGCTTACAGTTGGTGACGGTGTAGTATTTGATGGATGTATTTCTTATAACAATGCTGATGACGGATGGGATCTTTTTGCAAAGGTAGAATCCGGATGCATCGGACAGGTTACAATCCAGAACAGTGTAGCATTTGCAAACGGTTATGGAGTTGATGGAACTAATGAAGGAAATGGTAATGGATTTAAGATGGGTGGATCAAGCATGTCAGGTCCTCACAAGCTTATAAATTCTGTTGCATGGGGAAACAAGGCTAAGGGTATTGATTCTAACTCCGGCCCTGATATTCAGGTATACAACAGTATGTCCTTTAACAACGGTTCCAACAATGTAGCTCTTTATACAAATGACACAGCAAACACAGCTTATTATGTAGATGGTGTTCTTTCCTACAGAACAACAGGAACAGGCACAAATGAAAACATAAAGGCGAAAGGAACACAGGATACTAACAATATCTATGGCAAGTTAAACTTCTTCTGGACAGATGGAAAGTCATCAAACAGTGACGGTCTTACTGTAACAGATGACTGGTTTGTTTCACTTGATGCTCCTTATGCAAGTGCTTCCGATCCTCTTGCAGTTGCTGCATCAATAAGAGCTGCTGACGGATCAATCAACCTCGGAGATTTCCTTAAGCTCAGTGAGACAGGTATTGCAGCTCTTTCTGCAGCAGGAATCAATTACAGTGACGTTGTTGCATCTTTGAACGGCGAGTATGATGCTGTTACTGATGAAAGAAATATTTCAGGTTCTTCCGAAGATGCTGCAAAAGATGTAGAAGAAGAGGAAGAAGAGATTCAGGGCGAATTTGTTACAAAGTGGGGAGTAACATATTTTGTAACAACAGATGGCGAGAATCTTACAGGCCTTAATGTTATTGAAGGGGCAAAGTACTTCTTTAAGTCAAGCGGAGCAATGGTAAAGAGCGATTATGTTACTGTAGATAATGTGACATATTACTTTGGAAGCGATGGTAAGGCAGTTACAGGAATCATGACAAAGTGGGGAGCTTCCTATGGCTTTGCAGAAGATGGTGCTCAGTACAAGAACGCTATTGGAACTATTGACGGAGTAAAGTACTATTTCAAGTCAAACGGCGCAATGCTCAAGAGTGATTTTGTGACAATTGAAGGAAATACATACTACTTTGGAAGTAACGGAGCTATGGTTACCGGATTTATGACGAAGTGGGGAACAACCTACTACTTTGATGAGAATGGTGTTGAAGCCAAGGACACACTTGTGACAGTTGATGGCTATACCTATTACTTCAAGGCAAATGGAGCAATGGTAAAGAGTGCTTTTGTGACATTGGATGATGGAAAACACTATTTTGATGGCAATGGTCATATGCTCATAAACACTACAATGACAAAGTGGGGGGTAAAATATACCTTCGATGAGAACGGAGTTCTTGTTTGATAAAAAATAATCGTTAAAACAAAACAGCTTAGCAGAAAGGGGATTGTTACACCGTGATAATATGGTGTAACAGTTCCTTTTTTGTTGCTGTTAATGTGGAAATGCGCGAAAAGCAACCTTTTTATATCAATTTTTAATACATATTTAAGAACAATGACTAGCGGATTATAGTATTATTTAAAGTGGACGGATAATTATAGTGTTTTTTATCTTCAAGGAGGAAAGCTATGTCCGGAAAAATGAATAGTATATTTCGCAAATTTCTGATCGTGGCATTTTCTCTTGGGATCGCAGGTACCGGCAGTGCATATGCTAAAGATGATGTAACAAACGTGAGCACTACCGATAGAGCGGTAGATTTTGCACATAATCTCGATGATTATGTGCCTGCTAAGAAAAATTATAATTTTTACTTTACTTACAAAATAGTTCATCCTTGGTGGGATGCTGTTGCACTTGGAATGGAGGATGCTCAGAGAAAATATCTCGAAAAAGGAATAGTTATTACTTATGAGTATATGGCTCCTGAAGCAGCTTCTTATGAGGATCAGACTAAAAGATTAATGCAGGCTCAGGATGGCAATTATGATGTAATTGGAGTGGATGTGGCAGATGAAGAAAAGATTTCTCCTGTGCTTGATAAAATGATAGATTCCGGCGAAAAGGTCATGACATTTTCAAGCTCTGATGCAGCTTCCGGCTGCAAGAGAATTGCTTACGTTGGGAATACACATAATTACCAGGATGGAGCTGATTTAACAGAAGCACTTTGTGAAAAACTTGGATATAAGGGAAAGATAGGGATACTTGTCGGAAGTTACGGAGCTCCTTGCCATGAGGACAGAGCAAAAGGAGCAAAGGACACTATTGCAAAGTATAAGAACATGGAAATAGTGGCAGTTGAGTATGACATGGACTCCATTGACAAAGCATACGAACTGTCTGTAGATATGCTAAAAGACAATCCGGATATTGCCGGTTTTGTATGCTGCAATATGAGTAATCCCGTTGGAACAGCCAGAGCAGTTACTGAGCTTGGAAGTGAGGCTGTAATTGTTGGAATGGACCATGATCAGGAGGCACTTCATTATCTAAAAGATGGTGTTATCTATTGCCTTGGAGTACAAGATTGCTATTCTATTGGGTTTGATACCTTGCAGGTTGCTGTAAAAATTGCAGACGGTAATTTGCCAGGAGAGCTTTTCCCTGATAAAACTGATGAAAGTACAACAATTATTTATCAGGAAGATGCAGAAGCTATGCTCGAAAATTTGTATGGAGATGTTTCGCAATGAAAAGCAAAAGGATTACTGAAAAGACGGTGTCTGTAACTGCGGCGATAGGTAGTGTTCTTATCATGTTAATGATAATCGCCAATACTTATTGGACTTCTAAGCAGGCTATTTCATCTACAAATCAGGCTGTTGCTGCTGTGAGCGCTTTTTATCTTGAGTCGATGGCGGACAGACGTGCCAAGACAATTACCAACCTTATCAACAATAATTTTGACTACATGGAAAAGGCCGTCAGTCTCATCGATGATGAACAGATTGATTCGCAACAGGAGCTTCGTGCGGCCATTGGCAGGATGAAAAGACTTTTGTCGATTAACCGTTTTGCGCTGGTAGATGAGGACAATATAGTTTATACACAATACACTACATATACCGGTGGCAGCAGACATTCCTTCCTGGTAAATGAAACTTTAGATGAAAAAATGATAAGTACTGTTTTTATTTATGGTTCATCCAAGGAACTCTGTCTGGTAATTCCTATTGATATAAAGATAATGGGCAAACAGTTTAAAGCGTGTTTTGTTCAGATAAACATTAACGACATTGTTGATCTGCTTGCTTTTGATGATCAGCAAAGCACACACTTTGCGTTGTATTCCGAAAATGGTGGAAACATATCAGAAACAGAGCTTGGACCGTATATTGGAACAAAAAATATTTTTGACGCAATAAAAGGAAATGTATCCGAGGAAGAGTGGAACCTTTTTCGCGATGATTTTGCAAATGGAAAAAGAGGAACTCTGATTTTAAATATAAGTGATGTTGTTGATACTGTATGCTATGAACCTGTGCCTGATACCGGCTGGGAACTGGTTGTAATGATTCGTGATAGTGTTATCCAGGATCAGATTCAGGAGATTAGTGAAAAGAGTCTTGCTGCCAGTCATATGCAGGTAGTATTTTTGCTTGTAGTTGCTACTTTGTTCTCAGCTTTATTGTTCTACTTGATAAGACGTGTTGCCAAGGAAAAGCTGGAGGAAGAAAAAGAAAAGAGCAAAGTTTTCAGGAGCATGGCCAATACTGATTCAATGACAGGAATCAGAAATAAACATGCTTATCTTGAAACGGAAAACCAATTAAATGGCAGAATTCGTGAGGGGCTTATTGATAAACTGGCTCTTGTTGCGTGCGATATAAATGGCCTTAAATATGTCAATGATACTAAGGGACATGCTGCCGGTGACAGACTTATCAAAGATGCCAGTGATCTTATCTGTGATTATTTCAGTCATGGATCGGTTTATAGAACCGGTGGTGATGAGTTTGTAGTTCTTTTGCAGGGGAAAGGATACGATAACAAGGAGGAGGTAATTGCCGCCTTTAATAAAAAGATAGAAGAAAATATCAAGAAAAATGAAGTTGTTGTTTCTATTGGTTATTCAACACTGAGTTCTGATGATGAGCAGTTATATGATGTATTCGAGCGAGCAGATCATATGATGTATGACCGTAAAAAAGAATTAAAGAGCATGGGTGCAAAGACAAGAGAATTTGATGAGGAAACCCAATAAGGATATTTAAGAGAAAAAGAGCTCTTAATTTCTTTTGCCGGGTGGCTATTATATGTTATAATCGGTAATTATGAGAAAGATGGAATTGATTGCTCCATGCCATTTTGGCCTGGAGTCTGTATTGAAAAAAGAAATAATTGATCTTGGCTATGACATTGTGGAGTCGGTTGACGGCAGAATTACTTTTGCCGGCGATGCAGACGCTATTTGTCGTGCCAACATTTGCCTGAGAACCGCAGAGAGAATACTTATCAAGGTTGGAAGCTTTCATGCGGAAAGTTTTGAGGAATTGTATCAGGGAGTTAAGGCTCTTCATTGGGAGGAATTTATTCCCGAAAGAGGAAAATTCTGGGTAAAAAAAGCCTCAAGCGTAAAGAGTAAGCTCTTTAGCCCGTCAGATATCCAGTCCATAGTAAAAAAGGCTATAGTTGAAAGGATGAAACTCAGCTATCGTACTGACTGGTTTAAAGAAGATGCTGAAAGCTATCCTATAAGGGTTTTTCTAATGAAGGATGAAGTGACAGTTGCGCTTGATACAACAGGTGATTCCCTTCATAAAAGAGGCTACAGAAGGCTTGAGTCCAAGGCTCCCATTGCTGAGAACCTTGCGGCTGCTCTTATAATGCTCACTCCATGGAGGAGCGATAGAATATTGGTTGATCCTTTCTGTGGTAGTGGAACTATCCCTATTGAAGCGGCAATGATGGCGGCTAATATTGCTCCGGGTATGAACAGAAGATTTACTGCAGAGGAATGGAAACACCTCATTACACCTCAGAACTGGAAAGATGTGCGTGATGAAGCAAAAGATGAGATCATTACCGATATCGAGACCGATATTCAGGGATATGACCTTGACCCTGAAATGGTTGAAATTGCCAGAATTAATGCCAGAAAAGCCGGTGTTGAGAATATGATACATTTTCAGGCAAGGGATATTGCTGACCTAAGCCATAGGAAAAAATACGGATTTATTATAACAAATCCTCCTTATGGAGAAAGAATCGGTGAACAAAAGGAACTTCCTGCGCTTTATCGAACTATAGGGGAGCGCTACAAGCAGCTTGATTCCTGGTCAATGTATCTTATTACCGGATATGAGCAGGCTGAGAAGTATGTAGGCAAAAAGGCTGATAAAAACAGAAAAATATATAACGGTATGATTAAGACCTATTACTATCAGTTTATGGGGCCGAAGCCGCCCAGGAGACAGCAGGGGCATGAATAATTTAGATATGAAAAAAATGCTCATTAAGACTTCTGTTTTCTCTGTAATCTGCATAGCGGCTATGTTTCAGAGAATTACCTCCAAGCACATTATGATAACCGATGCAGCCGGGAACACAATAGACAGAGGCAGCACGGATTCATCATATAATCTTTTGATGTCAGATGACATAACTTCGGGGCAGAGCGGAAAGCTTATTATTCCACTGCCTCGTTCTGTTGAAATAGAGGATATTGTTCTCGAAGATCATTACATGGATCATGAGCTTTTGATTTATGTCGACAGCAGGGAAGAGGACTTTTATCTTGACAATGAGGTTGTTACAGATATTGATATTATAGACAGCGCAGTTTGTATTACTGAGAATGATTCGGGCGCAGTGTGCCTTGATTTTAAGCTTGACGGGCTATACGCAAATGAAAGTTCACTTACGGAAAATAACACCATAGAAGTTCGTTTTTTTAAGCCATATGATGAATATGACAAGATTGTAGTGGTTGATCCCGCTGCAGGTGGAAGTGATAAAGGAGCGGTATCAGCTGATCTTTTGGAAAAAGAAGTTACGCTTGATGTAGCTCTTTCTATGAAGCAGGTGGCTGAAAAAGATGAAAATTCAGATGTAAAGCTCTATTTTACCAGATTGTCCGACAGAGATGTTTCAAACGATGAAAGGCTGCGACTTGTGGAGGAAACACAGGCTGATTTATTTGTGAGTTTGGGTACTTCAACAAAGAACAGCTCTTTTTCGGATGGAATTTTTACTCTTTATAGTGACTTATATTATTCGAGAACGCTTAATAATGCGGAATTTGCAGATATCATAGAAAAGAATTGTGCATCGAAGGCCGGATGCGAGGCTATAGGTGTTTTTTGTGCGAATGATGATGTGATATTAAGTGATCTTGAAATACCGGCCACCAAAGTGATGCTTGGGACTATCGACGGTGAAACAGACAGTGTAAGATTAAAAGACGGCGCATATAAGAAAAAAATCGCAGAAGGTATTTATCAGGGAATTATTTCTGCGTTTGAGGAGAAAAAATGAGAATAGTTTTTGCTACAGGAAACGAAAACAAGATGAAAGAGGTCCGCAGGATTCTCGGTAATCTTGGAATGGATATTATTTCCATGAAAGAAGCAGGTGTTGACGGAGATGTAGAGGAAAATGGGAACACTTTCTCTGAAAACTCTATGATAAAGGCAAGAGCGGTTTCTGAGAGTCTAAAGAAAAAGGGAGATAATGAAAGCATAGTTCTTGCCGATGATTCTGGGCTTGAGATTGATTACCTTGGAGGAGAACCGGGGATATATTCTGCCAGATACATGGGGCATGACACTCCATATTCAGAAAAAAATACTGCCATTATAAAAAGACTTGAAGGCGTGCCTTGCGAAGAAAGAACGGCCCGCTTTGTATGCGCTATTTCTGCTGTTCTTCCGGATGGAAGAGAATATGGAACACTTGGAAAGATGGAAGGCAGAATAGGATACGAGATTGCGGGGCAGAACGGATTTGGATATGACCCTATCTTTTTCCTTCCTGAATATGGTAAAACAAGCGCAGAAATCTCAGAGGATGAAAAAAATGCCATCAGCCACAGAGGAAAAGCTTTGAGGGAGATGGAAAAAATTTTGAAGCTTATATAATTTTAGATATGGTAGGAAGATTGGTATGGGAAAGTATCTGGTTGTTAGTGATACACATGGCAGAGATGATAATTTCTACGATGTGCTTGATATTGAAGAGCCTCTTGATGGAATAATACACTGCGGGGATTTTGAGGGATCTGAAGATAAATTTGCACTTGCGGCAAATTGCCCGGTTTATTTTGTTGCGGGAAATAATGATTTTTTTTCGGGACTTCAGCGAGAAATAGAGTTTGAACTTGAGGGACATACTTTCTTTGTAACTCATGGCCATAATTATCTTGTGAGCATGGATCTGGAAAATATTAAGGCAGAGGCAATTGCAAGAGGAGCAGATATTGTTTTGTTTGGACATACTCATAAACCTGTTGCGAAAAATTCAGATGGGATATATCTGTTCAATCCGGGGAGTTTGTCTTATCCAAGGCAGGAAGGTCGAAGACCCAGTTATTTAGTGATTTCCATCGAAAATCAGGGTGAGATAAAATACGAAATAAAGTACTTATAAAAATGTTAAAAAAATTTCAAAAAAAGTGTTGACTTTTAGTTACACATAAGTATATAATAACACTTGCGTCACGGCTTAAGGCTTTCGACGAAAGAGAAAACGGGGTGTGGCTCAGTTTGGCTAGAGCACCTGCTTTGGGAGCAGGGGGTCGCAGGTTCGAATCCTGTCACCCCGATTTCAAAACCTTAATTCGTTACACGCGGGTGTAGTTCAATGGTAGAACACCAGCCTTCCAAGCTGGATACGTGGGTTCGATTCCCATCACCCGCTTGAGCAAAAAGCAAAAGTGTGTTATAATACAATTTAGACGCTAGATGCTCACAATTAAATATGTGTCCGTAGCTCAGCTGGATAGAGCAACGGCCTTCTAAGCCGTGGGTCGGGGGTTCGAATCCCTTCGGGCACATTCTGTTGATTAGTGATGAT
>JAFSQI010000074.1 GCA_017446685.1 Butyrivibrio sp. | reverse complement strand
TACTAGGTTGGTACAGCGACGCTCTTCAAGAGTGCCAGAAAACCTGCGATCTGAATGGTGGAGAAGGATGTACTTATCTTGGAATTCTTTACGCTGAAGGTAAAGGCGTAAAACAAGACTACCAGAAGGCGATTACATACTTTGATAAAGCCTGTACAAGAATTCAGAAGCAGGTTGCTACAATCTTGGAGATGTTTACAACTCTGTAATGAAAGACTACCAGAAGGCTAGATCGTATTATGAGAAAGCTTGCAATCTTCATGTTAGAGATGGGTGCTACAATCTTGGAGTTATTTACTACAATGGTCAAGGCGTAAGACAAAATTTTCAGATGGCAAAAGAATACTTAGGCCAAGCTTGTGATCTGGGACAGCAAGACGGTTGTGATGCATACAAGATGTTAAACGAAAAGGGATATTAATCCCAAATTCCCTGTAGTTTCTGGTAACTACATCTAATTCTACATCACCAAATATCCCTTTCAACTCCTTATTTTATCTGTGTTTCCAGTTGCTATGGACGAATTTGTTGTGCTATAATGTAGTTACAGGTTTATAAATGGTAACTACAAATGTCAGATAACTCCGCAAAATGCCCAAATAGGCTATCCTTCCAATATAAAGGCAACTATAAGTATGCTAAGGTTCCAGGAACTTCATATCGGGAAAATGGAAAAATCCGGAAAAAGGGTACGATATATCTAGGCAGAGTAATTGATGAGAAAAATAATATTTTCTACAGCAAGGAAAGAGGGGTTTTTAAGTATGATATTGAAAACAACCAATTTCTTCGAGCCGATCCTTCGTTTACAGGTACTTTGCAAAACGATCAAAGAAAGAAACCTAAGTTAATTTTAGATTTCGGAGATTCGTTTTTCATTAATGAATTAATTCATCAAATGAATTATGATAAAGTGCTAAATAGCATCGGATATAAAAACAAAGATACATTATATTCCATGGTCATGTTTTATGTGCTTACTGATATTTCATGTATGCATTGTAACACTTGGTATGATGGTAATTTTGTCAAAATATTATATCCCAATGCTGATTTGCACTCACAACGGATAAGTGAATTCCTCTCATTTTTAGGAAAAGAGGAAATAAGACAAAAATTCTTCAAATCTCATATAGATTGGATTAAAGAAAAAATTTCCGATGATCCTGCAATTGTTATAGATAGCACTGGATTACCTAATGATATTCAAATTGAACTTACAAATGTAAGCAATCATAATAATATTATTAGTAATGAAGTTCGGATGATATCAGCTGTTCAAAGAGATTCAGGCTACCCATTAATTTTCAGAGCAATCCCTGGGAATATAAACGATGTATCGACGCTATCTAAAACAATAACAGTGCTTAATGAGTATGGCGTCAGCACAGACATGGCCTTGCTTGATGCCGGTTACTTGTCAGAAAAGAACATTGACGACCTCTACTATGCCAATATTGATTTTGTTGCAAGATTACCTGAAAAACTAAAGACCATATACGATAATATTGTTGAACAAGGTAAAAATGAATTGCGAAGACCGGAAAATTTAGTTACATTTATGGGGAGATTTGTTTATGTAAAGCAAGTAAATTGCAATATTGGAACAATGAAAAAAGAAGCATATGCGTATTTGTGTTTTGATGTAGATGCGGCTTCAGCTGAAAATCATAAGGCTATTGTTAATTCTAAAAAGTTATCTCAAAAGAAATTAAAGAAAAGTGGCAGTGCATTTCATGAGTTATTTGAAACGTCCGGAATGTTTATAATTATTTCATCATTACCATACAAAAGTGATGAGATTCTAAATGTGTATTATAATCGTCTTATTGTTGAACAATACTTTGATTTAGGAAAAGGACTGAGTAGATTGATACCGTTAAGAGTTCATAACGAAGAAAGGGTATTAGGACATTTACTTCTTTGTCAAATAGCTGCAACCATGAACTTATATATACAAAAAAAGCTGAATCAGACTTATCTCAATTCAGTTGAATTGTATTTAGGTCTAAGAAATCAAAAGTGCGTAATTTATGCTACAAAAATTATAACAAGTGAAGCCCAAAGTTCTGCAACACGACTATATAATAAGTTTAAAATTACTTGCCCTAACTATTACATAAAACATGGTGATGTTTTAAAATCACATAATTCCATACCTAAGGTTAATCCTGACGATGAGTAACTCCAGTGAACAAGATTGTTGCGGAATGAGTGTTTGTAGTTAGAAGATACCCCCGGGAATTTGGGTTTAGCAGGACTGCGGTATTTTGCAGTATATTCAAAATCAAAACGCCCCTCGAAAACATGTCTGATAAGAAAGGTCTTGCCAACACGCCTTCTCCCGTATACTGCCACAAGTTCGGAATTATTTGAGGAACAGTATGCTTCCAAGAGCCTGATTTCCTCGGTTCTGCCGATAAAATTGCCTGTTTGCATCTTTGTTTCCATCTGATTATGCGGCAAAGCGCCTGCTTGCATTAGCTCAGGGCCAAAAGTCTGAATGCCTGATTGCACTGCCCATTTATGCATTATTCCCCCTTAACTCACTTATAGAATATAGTTACGGAGGAAAAATTCCTGATTTTTGATAAATATCACACTCTAAAAGACCAATCTCAGATGAATTATCACCAAAAGAAGGCAGCAAATCCGCTTCGTATGAATGCTTGATTCCTGATCATTCCCCCGTAACTGCCTCTGAAAACATAGTTAAGGACAAAAAATCCGCATTTTTTGATAATTGTCACACTCTATAACAACCAGTTCTCGGAGCGATTTATCGCTAAGGGAATCCGGTAATTCCATCGCAGTTCCCCGTCCTCTTAGGGATTATTCCCCCGTAACTATGCCTTAAAAGGCAGTTACGGGGGAATAATCCCTTGAGGGGGTAAAAGCCCCTGCCTCCAGGCATCAAGTCCCCGATCTCCGCCGGAGCAGGC
>JAFSQI010000073.1 GCA_017446685.1 Butyrivibrio sp. | reverse complement strand
TTTTTAATTTTAGTAAATGCATAAGTGGCTAAATTCCACAATAAAGGGTCTGACAAAATATGTCAAACCCTCTAAAAAGCTGAATTTAGTCTTCAGTATGGAATTTACTTTTACATGCGGAATTTAACTTTTCATTCAATCAAAAAACGATAATATTATTTATCTCTCCAGATAATTCTGCCCTTTGTAAGATCATAAGGTGAAAGCTCAAGTGTAACCTTATCACCCGGCAAAATTCTAATAAAATTCTGTCTGAGTTTTCCACTGATATGAGCTAAAACAACATGTCCATTTTCAAGTTCTACCTGGAACATTGTGTTAGGAAGTTTTTCAATTACCTTTCCTTCGATTTCAATAACGTCTGCTTTTGACATTTCTTTCCTCCTTTATCAAGACCTGTATTATAATATCATATTTTTGCATGTATTTTGACATTAAAATTTATTCTAAATGATAGTCAGAATTTCAGGTTCACCATCCGTAATGGCAATTGTATTTTCATAGTGCGCAGCTAATGAACCGTCAACGGTTACTACTGTCCATTCATCATCCAGCCAACCGATATATCTTTCTCCCATAGTAATCATGGGCTCAACACATATTGTCATGCCTTTTTTTAGTTTGATACCGCGACGCCATGTTCTGTAATTTGGTACCATCGGATCCTCATGTAAACTGGTTCCTATTCCATGTCCGGTTAACTCTTGCACAATTCCATATCCATAGGGTTTAATATAACCATCTATTGCTCTGGAAATGTCATATAATCTATTGCCGGCCTTTGCTTTTTTTATTCCTTCAAAAAAGCTCTCTCTAGTAACATCTATTAGCTTTTGAGCATCATCACTGATTTTCCCAACGCCCCATGTTCTAGCAGCATCCGAATGATAACCTTTATAAATTAGGCCTGTATCAAAAGTAACTATATCTCCTTCTTGCAGAATTCTATCTGCAGAAGGTATACCATGAACAACTTCATCGTTAACAGATATACACACTGAAGCAGGAAATCCCTCATAGTTTTTACAATTTGGAATTCCACCCAATTTACGGATAGCATTTTCTCCGATCTTGTCAAGTTCAAGCGTAGATATTCCAGGTCTGACTGCGGCATGAAGTTCTTCATGAACTTTTGCCAAAAGATGTCCTGACTGACGCATAAGATCGATTTCATCATCAGTTTTAATTATAATTTTCATATATAAAACACCGGAAAATTATGCATTTAAAATATCAACAATATTGTTGAATACTTCTTGCATATCCTTTGTACCATCAACTGTTTTCAAGATATTCTTCTTATCATAATATTCAATAAGAGGCTGTGTCTGTTCATGATATACTGAAAGCCTGTTTTTAACTGTTTCAGGCTTATCATCATCTCTCTGAACAAGTTCACTTCCACATTTATCACAAATTCCTTCAGTCTTTGGAGGAATATGTTCAATATGATATGTTGCACCACATTTAAGACAAGCTCTTCTTCCAGACATTCTACGAACAATATTCTCATCCGGAACATCTACATTAATTGCATAATCAACTTTATCATTGAGCTTTGTAAGTTCATTATCAAGGACATCTGCCTGCGGTATTGTACGTGGAAATCCATCAAGTACATAACCATTTTTGCAATCATCATTTGCAACTCTGTCAAGCAAAAGCTGAACTGTCAGTTCATCAGGAACAAGTTGTCCTTTGTCCATATATTCCTTGGCTTTCTTACCAAGTTCTGTACCATTTTTTATATTAGCTCTGAATATATCCCCTGTAGAGATATGTGGGATATTATATTTATCAGCTATCATCTGAGCTTGTGTTCCCTTGCCTGCACCAGGTGCACCCAACATTATAATTTTCATACTATATTTCTGCCTTTCCTTTATAATTACAAAGAAGAGGTTGCAAGACTCGCAAAAATGCAAGTCCTGTGACCTCTTTCCTTTTTAAACTTAGTCTTCCAAGAAGCCCTTGTAATTACGTACTAACATTTGTGACTCAACCTGTTTAATTGTCTCAAGAATAACACTGACAACAATTATAAGGCTGGTTCCGCCAAAAGATACACTAGCACCAAACATACCATTAAAGAATATTGGGAGTACCCCGATAATTGTAAGGCCACATGCACCAATAAAAATGATATAGTTCAAAATGCTTGTAAGGTAATCACTAGTAGGCTTACCTGGTCTTATACCAGGAATAAAGCCACCCTGCTTCTTCATATTATCAGCAATCTCAATAGGATTGAAGGTAATTGACGTATAGAAATACGCAAAGAAGATAAGCAATA
Source organism: Butyrivibrio sp. (assembly GCA_017446685.1). Taxonomy (GTDB): domain Bacteria; phylum Bacillota; class Clostridia; order Lachnospirales; family Lachnospiraceae; genus Butyrivibrio. The sequence continues at coordinate 3,184 of JAFSQI010000073.1, read as the reverse complement.
AAATATATACAAGTAAACCAATTGAGTAATTCCAGTGATTAGGATTACACCAGTTACTCTGATTTAAATATGCAATAAACTTTCCCCAAAATCCTGTTCCATTATAACCAACCAACTGGCTGATAATAATAGGAAACTGGAATAGTGACATTGCAAAGATAATAGGCATAACACCTGCAGTATTGACTTTAAGAGGAATCTCAGAACGATTACCGCCATAAGTTTTCCTTCCCTGTATCTTCTTAGCATACTGTACAGGAATCCTGCGTTCTGCACCATTAAGAAGTACAACCAATACTACCATTGCAACTATAACTGCAATAATGATTATAGCTGAAACAACTCCCCTAGCAATAGGCTTACCATTTACGAATTGATCGTAAAGAGCCTTAATATCTGACGGCATTCTTGAAAGAATGTTAATAGTCAGAACTATTGAAATACCGTTTCCAACCCCATTTTCCGTGATTCTTTCACCAATCCACATCAGGAATGCACTACCAGCTGTAAGGGCTGCTACAATCTGGACTACAAGGAAAATAGACTGATCATTAAGAAAGCCTGTATTCCTGTAAAATCCAACTGCCATTGCAATGGATTCGATAAGAGCTAACGCAATAGTTACATATCTTGTAAGTGCAGTCAGCTTCTTTCTTCCGTCTTCACCATCTCGTTGCCATTCCTCGAATTTCGGAATTGCAATTGTGAGAAGTTGAATGATAATGGAAGAAGTAATGTAAGGTGTGATATTGAGCGCCAATATTGACATATTCTCAAATGATCCACCTGTAAATCGATCCATGAAGCCAAAGGAATCGCTATCTGTAAGATTCTTAAACCAATTCTGGAAAACTGAAACGTTCATTCCAGGAACAGGAATTGCTGAACCAAGTCTGATAAGACCAAGCATAGCAATAGTAAACAAAATCTTATTTCTCAGTTCCTTGACTTTTAATGCATTCAATAGGGACTTAAACATTAGATCACCTCTGTAGTTCCACCAAGAGCCTCGATTTTCTCTTTAGCTGATGCACTGAAAGCATTAGCCTTAACTGTAAGCTTCTTAGTAAATTCTCCGTTGCCAAGAATCTTAACTCCATCAAGTTCCTTCTTAATAATTCCCTGGTTCTTGAGAGCTTCAATATCTACAACAGCGCCATTTTCAAATACTTCAAGTGCGCTAAGATTAATGCCTACGATGTTCTTATGATTTCTGTTCTTGAAACCTCTCTTAGGAAGTCTTCTGAACAAAGGCATCTGACCACCTTCGAAACCAAGTCTTGGAGCTCCTGAACGAGCCTTCTGTCCCTTGTGTCCCTTACCAGCAGTCTTGCCATTTCCTGAACCATGACCACGGCCTCTTCTAAAATTATCACTCTGTCTTGAGCCTTCTGCAGGTCTTAAGTTGGATAATTCCATGATATTCCTCCTTATAAAACCCGGAGCTTACATTGCTAAGCGCAGCGCACTATTTTATTATACACCACTCGCATATGCATGAAACAGCTCCGGTAACATATTTTACTATAACAAAGAAATTATTATATTTCTTCAACCTTTACAAGATGTCTGATCTGCTGAATCTGACCTCTTGTAGCAGCGTTATCAGGTAATTCAACACTGCTGTTAAGTTTCTTGAATCCCATTGATTTAACAGTTGCTACGTGCTTTGGAATAGCTCCAATAGTGGACTTAACCAATGTGATTTTAAGTTTCTTCTCGCTTGCCATCACCAATTCCTCCTATTATGCAGTTACTTCTGCTACTGACTTACCGCGCTTAGCTGCAACTTCTTCAGGGGTCTTAAGCTGTGCAAGACCATTGATTGTAGCATAAACAACGTTCTGCTTGTTGTTTGAACCAAGTGACTTTGTTCTGATATTTTTGATACCTGCAAGCTCACATACAGAACGAGCAGGACCACCAGCGATGATACCAGTACCTTCTGGAGACTTCTTAAGTAAAACTTCGGCAGAACCGAACTTACCGATGAAATCATGTGTAATACCGTTATTCTCATCAAGAGGAACAGTTATAAGGTTCTTTGTAGCATCTTCCTTACCCTTACGGATAGCATCCGGGATTTCTGTTGACTTGCCCAGGCCAACTCCAACGTGACCATTGTTGTCACCAACAACAACAAGTGCTGTGAACTTCATGTTACGTCCACCTTTTACAACTTTAGTAACACGCTTGATGGTTACAACTTTATCTGTCAATTCGAGCTGACTTGCATCTACGATATTACGCTTCATTTTGTGTGTTCTCCCTTCTTAGAATTCCAAGCCAGCTTCTCTGGCTGCATCAGCTAGAGCTTTAACTTTTCCGTGGTAAATATAACCACCTCTGACGAATACTACAGCCTTGATGCCTTTTTCTAATGCTCTCTTTGCAACAACATCGCCTACTTTTGCAGCAGCTGCTGTATCATCTGTATTCTTAAGCTCAGCCTTGATATCTTTTTCAAGAGTAGAAGCAGATACAAGTGTCTTGCCGGCAACATCATCAATAACCTGTGCGTAAACATGATTATTACTTCTAAAAACAGCTAAACGTGGTCTTTCAGCTGTACCGCTGAAACGATTACGGATCTTCATGTGCTTCTTAGCACGAATTTCCTGTCTGGATTCTTTACTAACCATTTTGCACTCTCCTTATCTATTATTTCTTACCGGTCTTACCAACTTTACGTCTGATTACCTCATCAGAGTACTTGATTCCCTTGCCCTTATATGGCTCTGGAGCTCTCTTCTCTCTGATAATTGCAGCGTGCTGGCCAACCGCCTCTTTGTCGATTCCCTTTACAGTGATAACCTGACCCTCTACAACTGTCTCAACGCCTTCAGGATCAACAAGTTCTACTGGGTGGGAATAACCAAGTGTAAGGGTGAGTGTCTTGCCATTCTTAGCAGCTCTGTAACCTACACCGTTAACCTCAAGCTTCTTCTCAAAACCATCTGTTACACCAACAACCATGTTGTTGAGAAGACTTCTTGAAAGGCCGTGTAAAGCTCTTGTCTTCTTCTGATCGTCAGGTCTTGTAACAACGATCTGACCGTTTTCCTGTGAGAAAGAAATCTCAGCTGGGAAAACTCTTGTAAGGGTTCCCTTAGGTCCCTTAACAGTCACCTTATTATTTTCTGCAACTTCTACTGTAACTCCAGCAGGAACTGCGATTGGCATT
>JAFSQI010000072.1 GCA_017446685.1 Butyrivibrio sp. | reverse complement strand
GAAAAATTAGCATGAAACGCTGATATAACCGGCCAAATCTGTTACGATATGCCACCCGGATAACCGGAGGGTTTATCAAGGTACAGCAAAACTATCAAGTCGTCAAAAATTTTAAAAATTTAAACTTTTGACTGTCCAGTAAATTATAATTACGAAGAAAGGACAATTTCAATGAAAAAACTGGGTCTTAAAGCAAAAATGCTTCTTTGTATACTTCCGGTTATGGCAATTGCAATGATTATTTTGACATCTATTGCAGCCACTTCCAGTAGAGAAGCAATAAGAAATGCAACATCAACTGAAATGGAACAGACTTTACAGGCTAATATCAATAGCGTAGACGGCAACCTTAGAGTTATCAGGAATACGTGCGTCAACATTGCTGATATGGTTTCTGCAACCTATAAATATGTTGGAATGGATAATTATAAATACTCCATTTCAAAAATTATTAATGGAAATGACGCCATTTTGGGATCAGGAATATGGTTTGAACCCAGAGTATATAATAAGGATGAAGAGTATATTGGACCATATTGGTACAAAGAGGGCAGTGAAATAATTGAGACTTGGGATTACAGTAATGCCGAATATGATTATTTCAACCAGGAGTACTATTTAAATGCAAAGGCTCTTTCTTCCGGTCAGGCTGTCATTACAGATCCATATTACGATCCTACAACAGGAAAAATAATGTCGAGCTGCTCAGCACCTATTTATGACGGGACTACTTATATGGGTTGTGTGACAGTTGATATGGAGCTTACTAATATTTCGGATATGGTTTCTTCTATAAAAGTAGGGAATACCGGAACAGCTCTTTTGACTTCTTCAACGGGTGTCTATATTTATACAAATGATGCAGAAAAGATTAGCTCCGGTGCTAATATCATAGATGAAACCAACAGCTCTCTGGCAAGTGCAGGTAAAGCAATGGTTGCATCCGGAACAGAACTGAATATGACTGAGTTTACTGATGAAGATGGAAGTGCAATTGTCCTTGTTTATTCAAGTATTCCAAATGTCAACTGGAAAATGGCAATCAGGATGAATGAGGCTGAGATGGATGAGACTGTAAATGAACTTTTACTAAGACTCATCTTCGTATGTCTTATAGGACTTGTCGTTGGTGCAGTTATCATATGGATATTTGTTCTTAGTATCAGTAAGAGCATAAATAATGTTAAACAGTTTGCAAGTGTCCTTGCAAGTGGTGATTTTACAGTTGATAAGATAAAAAATAACAGAGAAGATGAACTTGGTCAGATGAGCGAATCCTTGAACAATATGTTTGAGAGTAATAAGGATGTTATTACAAAGATATCTGATGGTTCAGTAAAAGTAAGCGAGACCTCTTCAGGACTTGCCAATATGGCAAATCAGCTTTCGCAGCAGTTTACCAGCATTCAGGGTAATATCTCCGGCGTTAATGATGCAATGATGTCCTCCGGAGCTGCTACAGAGCAGGTTAATGCATCTGTTGAGGAAGTAAATGCATCTGTTCATCAGCTTGCGGCAGAGACTGAGAAGAGTAGTTCTGATGCAGCTGATATAAAGGAAAGAGCCAGAAATATTGAAAAAGAGAGTAGACAGGCACATGATTATGCTATAAGTATAGCTGAACAAAGAGAAGCAGATCTTGTTGAGGCAAACGAAAAAGCGAAGGTTGTTGATCAGATCGGAACACTGGCTGACACAATTGCAGAGATTGCAGACCAGATCAATCTTCTTTCTCTTAATGCAAGTATTGAGGCTGCAAGAGCGGGAGATGCAGGAAAAGGCTTTGCAGTAGTTGCTTCTGAAATCAATAAGCTTGCCAGCAGTACATCAGAGGCAGTTGAACAGATCAGAGATACTATCGACGGCGTACAGGAAGCTTTTGGAACACTTTCAACTTCTTCCGGAGAACTGCTTGGATTTATCAAAGATACTGTAACTCCTGACTATGACAAGTTTGTACAACTTGCCGTACAGTACGGAGATGACGCAGGGGCGTTTGGTGATTCCAGTGAGAACATTGCAAATATGGTAGAAAACATCAGAAGTGCAATGGAAGAAGTAAGTAAAGCTATACAGAATATTGCGGAATCTACGCAGGATACTGCAGACCTTTCAAGCCAGGTTAACGATTCTGTTATGGCTGCAGCAGATGTTGTATCTGATGTTAATGAAATGACAAACAAGCAGGAAGCCGTTGCAGGAACCCTTGAAGAGATTGTTGGAAAGTTCAAACTTCGATAATATCCTATCAATATAATGATAAAAGACGGTTATTTTGGGATTTTTATCTCAAATTAACCGTCTTTTTTGTTACAATTCAGTTGTCAGCCAATATATAAGCGGACATAAATGCTTGTTTTCGTCTACGCTGTATGACATTTCACTAAGCTCGAAAAAACCTCGCTAAGTGATCTGCACATGCGTCGTAATTCATAAAGATTCAAAT
>JAFSQI010000071.1 GCA_017446685.1 Butyrivibrio sp. | reverse complement strand
ATTTGAATCTTTATGAATTACGACGCATGTGCAGATCACTTAGCGAGGTTTTTTCGAGCTTAGTGAAATGTCATACAGCGTAGACGAAAACAAGCATTTATGTCCGCTTATATATTGGCTGACAACTGAATTGTAACAAAAGCCCACAATCACGCGGATTGTGAGCTTTATTTTACTTCATCAAGTCAAAAATACTAATCTGGTTTGAATCAGGAATATCTCCCAAAAGTCCCATATCTGCCATTTTTTCCATTACAGTCTGAGGGCATTTGGTTCTTTGCTTAAAGTCATCTTTAGAAAGGAACGGACCATCCTTTGCTGCTTCAACAATCTGATCTGCAGCTTTTTCACCCATACCATCTATACTGGTAAGAGCAGGCATGATCTTATCTCCTATAACCTGGAAGTCTCTTGATTTCACCTTGAAAATATCTATTGGTAAAAATTCAATTCCTCTCTCATACATTTCCTCAACAAGTCTCATATCTCCGTATTCTGCCTGTTGAGCATTTGTAAGTTCATCTTTTTTGCTGTTATATTCCTTCATAATAGCATGAAGATGGTTTTCTCCAAGGCACATATGCTCATAGTTAAAAGCTTTGGCTCTGATACTGAACCACGCAGCATAGAAGGCCTGTGGCACATATACTTTAAAATAAGCAATTCTCCATGCCATCATAACATAAGCAGCTGCATGAGCCTTCGGAAACATATACTTGATTTTTTCACAGGACCATATGTACCAATCGGGAACGCCGTGATCTGTCATATCTTTTTTCCATTCAGGCCAGTTGCCTTCTTTTCCCTTGGCAACTTTACCTTTTCGAACTGCTTCCATAATCTTGAAGGACTCTGACTTATCAAGGCCTTTCTGAATTAGATAAATCATAATATCATCTCGACAACAGATGCAGGTATCGATAGTTGCTTTTCCCTCTTGAATAAGTGTCTGCGCATTTCCCAGCCATACATCTGTTCCATGAGAAAGACCTGAAATTCTGATAAGATGCGACAATGATGTAGGTTTAGCATCAATAACCATCTGCATAGCAAAATCGGTACCGAATTCAGGAAGTCCAAGACATCCCAATTTTGTACCGCCAAGCTGCTCAGGAGTGACATTAAGCGCTGTGGTATTCATGAAAAGACTCATGACATTTTTATCATCCAAAGGCACAAGCTTTGGATCAAGACCTGTACAATCCTGCAAAAATCTTATCATTGTAGGATCATCATGTCCCAGAATATCAAGCTTTAAAAGGTTATGGTCAATCGAGTGATAGTCGTAATGCGTTGTTATCGTCGCTGTAGTCATATCATTGGCAGGATGTTGAACAGGACAAAACGAATTTATGTCCTCTCCCACAGGAAGGACTATAATTCCTCCCGGGTGCTGGCCTGTACCTCTTCTTATACCTGTACATCCCTGCACTATTCGGTTTATCTCACTTTTTCTCTTACTTGCACCGATTCCGTCAAAATACTTTTTCACAAATCCATAAGCCGTCTTGTCAGCAAGTGAAGCAATTGTTCCGGCTCGGAATGTCTGTCCGTAACCAAAAATAACCTCTGTATATTTATGAGCCTTAGACTGATACTCACCGGAGAAGTTAAGGTCAATATCAGGCTCCTTGTCACCTTTAAATCCAAGGAAAGTCTCAAACGGAATATCAAAACCATCCTTGTTCATCATTGTTCCGCACTTAGGGCACCTTTTATCGGGCATATCACAGCCGGAATTACCAGCATATTTTAATACATCTTCAGAGTCAAAATCGCTGTACTTGCACTTTGGGCAAACATAGTGCGGGCTCAATGAATTAACTTCCGTAATTCCAGACGTAAACGCGACAAAAGAAGAACCTACAGATCCTCTCGAACCAACCAGGTATCCATCTTCATTAGATTTCCAAACAAGCTTCTGCGCGATTATATACATAACCGCGAAACCGTTTTTTATAATTGAATTAAGTTCCCTCTCAAGTCGCTCCTGAACAATTTCCGGAAGATTATCTCCATAAATTTCATGCGCCTTGTCATAACAGATTTTGGTAAGTATCTCATCACTGTTTTCAATGACAGGAGGACATTTATCCGGGCGCACCGGAGATATAGAATCACACATATCAAGAATTTTTCTGGTATTCTCAACAACAATCTCCTGTGCCTTATCTGCGCCAAGATAATCAAATTCTGCCATCATTTCTTCTGTAGTTCTTAAGAAAAGAGGCGCAGGCTCCTCGTCATTCATTCCTTTTCCTGCCATAATAATTGTCCTGTAAATTTCATCCTCAGGATTTAAGAAATGAGCATCACAAGTCGCAACAACAGGCTTATTGAACTGTTCACCAAGCTTAACAATTTCTTTATTTATCTCTCTGATATCATCATCGCTGTTTATATCCTCGTATTTCTCCGAATCAACCATAAAGTGATTATTACCTACAGGCTGAATCTCAAGATAGTCATAAAACTCAACAAGTCTGGCTATTTCTGCAGGCGGTCTCCCTTCGACAACCGCCCCGTAAAGTTCACCTGCACAGCAGGCACTTCCTATGATAAGTCCCTCTCTGTATTTTAGTAGTTCACTCTTTGGTATGAGCGGAAATCTTCTAAAGTAGTCTATATGTGACTTACTGACAAGTGTATAAAGATTAACTCTTCCCAAAGTATTTTTTGCAAGAATAATACAGTGCGTAGGTCTAAGATGCCTTATCATGTCAGGGGTAGGCTTACCCAAAATATTAACATCTGTAAGTGTTTGAGCCTTCTGCTCTTTTAGCATTGGAACAAACTTATTGAAAATAAGTGCAGTACATTCAGCATCATCGACAGCTCTGTGATGATGGTCAAGCACAACATTAAGAGTCTTGGCAACCGCATCGAGTGTATGTTTTGCCTGAAGAGGGAAAAAATATCTCGATAGCCAGAGTGTGTCGACAGTTGTATAGTCCACATCAATTCCAAGCTCTTTACAGTTTTGATTGATAAAGCTTATATCAAATGCAACATTATGTCCTACAAGAACTGCCCCTTTACAAAATTCCACAAATTGGGGAACTATAACTTCTCTGTTAGGTGCATGCATTACCATTTCATCATTTATACTTGTAAGCTTTTCAATTCGATAAGGAATAGGCACCTCAGGATTAATAAACTCAGAAAATCTGTCGATTATCTCTCCGTTCTTAATCTTTACGGCACCAATTTCTATAATCTTATTTTTTATAGGCGAAAAACCAGTTGTCTCTATATCAAAGACTACAAATGTAGTATCATCCAGAGGCTGACCTTTGTCATTGACCACTATCTCCTTAAGGTCATCGACAAGGTATGCTTCAACGCCAAGCACAAGCTTGAAAAAGTTCTGTCTGTCTACAGGTGGCTCACCTGCCTCTTTTCTTCGTTTATTTTCTCCGGAATAAAGATCTTCCCACAAATGATTTGCATCTGTAAGAGCCTGCACAACGCCGTGATCAGTAATTGCGATACCAGGCATTCCCCATTTATAAGCCTGCTTTACTATATCGCGTACTTCCGAAACTCCATCCATATCACTCATCTTGGTATGGCAGTGAAGCTCCACTCTTTTAACTTCGGAAGTATCATTTCTCTTTGTTGTGAAATCCGCTATTTTCTTAACTCCAACCACAGACTGGATTGATAATTCATGGTCGAACTTATCTACAGCCGCAATACCCTTCACCTTAACGAATGCACCGGGCTTTATATCTTTACAGATTTCAGGGGCATCCTCAGTTTTGACAAACATCTTCACTGTAATCGAATCGGTAAAATCTGTTATATCAAAAATAAGAATACTCTTCTCATTTCTTATATCTCTCTGTTCAAAGGCTGTAATTTTTCCATGAACAACAACCTCGCCAAGTTCACCCACAAGGTCAACAAGCTTCATTGTTTCCTCATCAAAATCACGTCCAAATAAAACATCTGGATTATCACTTCGTTTGTAGCTTCCAAAATCGCTTCTTTTCCCACTCCAGTTTCCTTTTGAGAAACCACCGGAGCTTTCTTTTGTATTTGCCTGTGGTGCCTTCGCCTGAAATGTTTTTTCCTGAGTCTGATTTTCTTTTGCTGCTTTTTTCTCTTCTTTCTGCTTTTTCTTTTCCTCAGACTTTAATTCTACAGCTTCGAGCTTTTGCGCCATTTTAGCAGATTCTGTAGAATAATCCGGTTCGGAATTTTCTTTTTCAACCTTGACAAATTCAGGTGAAATGGCAACTTCAAGGCCACACCTTTCATTGATGATTTTGGAAAGAACTCGCATAAGATCAGGTGCCTTCTTTTTGCCTACAACAGTATCCTCAAGTTTTATAACTACGTTGTCTGCATCAGGATAAACAAACTGCGCAGAACGAAAAAGACTATACTCCATATGGTCATAGTCTTTTAGTTCCATCTCAATGCTCTCTCTGTATATATCCAGAAGATTTGAAGGCGTATACTGCGCTGAAAGAGAAAATTTCTCGTATATTTTTACAGTCAGATCCTGATCGTTAAAAAACTGTCTTTTAATATTTGTCTCTGTCTTTATGATTTCTGACTTTTCAATCAATCTGTTACTAGAAATATATATTCTGATAAAATCCTGCTTTCTGGTGGTCGATACCTTTTCTACCATGGTCTGTTCCATGATTTCTCTGGTATGATCATCCAGTTTCAACGCAGGAAAAACTTCAAAAAAAGACTTGCTCATACTTTATTTCCAATTATCCAACTCTGCTTTAAGTGCATCCAACAATTCATCTTCTTTAACTTTTCTGATAATCTCACCTTTTTTGATAAGAAGGCCTTCTCCATCTCCGCCGGCTATACCTATATCAGCTTCTTTTGCTTCACCCGGACCGTTAACCGCACATCCCATAACAGCAACCTTTATATCAAGAGGATACTTTTGAACCATTGTCTCAACCTGGTTTGCTAGTCCTATAAGGTCGATTTTTGTTCTGCCGCAGGTAGGGCAAGAAACCACTTCAATACCACCTTTTCTAAGGCCAAGAGTTCTTAAAATTAATTTTGCTGTCTTAATTTCTTCCACAGGATCACCTGAAAGTGAAACTCTTATTGTATCACCAATTCCCTGGCTTAATATGATTCCAAGTCCGATTGAAGACTTAATATTTCCTCCGTAAAGAGTTCCTGCCTCGGTAATTCCAACATGAAGAGGATACTTGCACTTTTGCGCGAGCAAAGTATGTGCTTCTGCACAGAGCAAAACGTTTGAAGACTTTATACTAACAACCATATTGTCATAGCCAAGGTCTTCGATTATTCCAATCTTGTCAAGGGCACTCTCAACCAAACCCTGCGCAGTCACCCCGTGATATTTTTCAACAAGATTTTTTTCCAGAGAGCCACTGTTAACACCTACTCTGATAGGAATATTTCTTTCTTTAGCACAGGCTACAACTGCTGCGATTCGCTCCTTTGAGCCGATATTTCCGGGATTTATTCTTATTTTGTCTGCACCATTCTCCATAGCAGCAATAGCCATTTTATAATCAAAATGAATGTCAGCAACAAGAGGTATACTGATGTTTTTCTTGATTTCTTTAATTGCAAGTGCAGCCTCATTGTTAGGAACAGTACATCTTATAATTTCACAGCCCGCTTCTTCAAGTCTGTGAATCTGAGCCACTGTAGCTGCCACATCCTCTGTTCTGGTATTAGTCATTGACTGGATAAGGATAGGATTGCCCCCTCCGATTACTCTGTTTCCAATATGTATAACCTTTGTTTCATCTCTATAAGACATAATTATTTCCTCTATTATTTGTTAAAAAACTAATCACTGCAAATACTTATCATCTGGTAAACTTGGTAATATCATTGAAAAGAACAAGTACCATAAGTCCCAAAAGTGCAAGCATACCTATCATATGAACATAGCCCTCTTTTTCCGGGGGAACAGGCTTACCAAATATAACTTCTATAAACTGGAATACCAGTCTTCCTCCATCCAGAGCAGGGATAGGTAAAAGATTCATCACTCCAAGATTCACAGATAAAAGTATTGTCAATGAAAGCATTGTAAGAATCACTGCAGATATACCGTATGGTCTTACTTCCTCGTAAGTATCATCAACCATTTTTACCATGCCGACAGGGCCTGATACATCATCTGCTGAAAGCTTACCTTTAAATAATAATGCAAGACTTCTATATGTAGCTTTAAAGCTGTACCTCACTTCATACCAGGCATACTTAAGAGCACTGATTCCCTTTATATCCCCATATTCGCCAAGGTAAATGCCCATATAGTATCTTCCGGCTTCTTCACTGTATCTGGGTACAATTGTTGTAGTATGAAGCTCACCATCTCTCTCATACACAACTTCCATAGGGCTTCCCTCTGCAAATTGTGAAATAAGAGTAACTTCTCCTGCCATATATACTTTTTCGCCATCTACACTGATGAATTTGTCACCAATTTGCATTCCGGCCTCAAGTGCAGCAGAATCTTCTGTCATATTGTTTATAACCGGAAAATTCCACGCAGAAAAACTTACCAGAATGACCGCAAGAATGTAAGCAATAATAAAATTAGCAAAAGGTCCTGCAAAAAGAGTAGCAATTCTTCGCCAAACAGGGGCATTTAAAAACGAATGCTCATCATATCCCTCTTTTTCCTCCGCAACAGGGTCCATTCCATCAAATACACAGGCTCCTCCTATGGGAAGAAGCTTAAGGCTATACAGTGTTTCCCCTTTTTGCTTTTTCCATATAGTAGGTCCCATACCGACAAAAAACTCATTAACTCTTATGCCACCAGACTTAGCTATTATAAAATGTCCAAATTCATGTGAAGTGACAAGCACTCCAAATATTATAAAAAATATAATAATACTGACTAACATACTTCTCCTGTTTCTAAAAATCAAATATATTTTTCAGTTTCACTTTGCAAGATAATCATAAGTTTCTTTTTCTGCCTGCAAGATATCTTCCACAGACGGATTATCAATTTTTACATGATGTTCCATAGCGCGCTGAATCATGTCATAAATCTGGAGATACTTTATCTCACCCTTAAGGAATGCTCTGACTGCCATTTCATTGGCTGCATTAAATACTGTAGGCATGCTGCCACCCGTTTTTGCTGAATCAAATGCCAGCTTAAGTCCTCTAAATGTTTCCATATCAGGCTTTTCAAATGTCATGCTTCCAAGTTCAAATAGATCAAGTCTCTTTTCATTCATTGGTCTTCTGTCCGGATAAAAAAGCGCATACTGAATCGGAAGCTTCATATCCGGCACACCCATCTGGCCTATAACTGCACCGTCACAGAACTGAACAGCACTATGAAGTATGCTCTGCGGATGGATTACAACCTGTATATTATCAAGAGCAACATCAAACAGCCATCTGGCCTCCATTACTTCCAATCCCTTATTAACAAGAGATGATGAATCAATTGTGACCTTAGGTCCCATATTCCAATTAGGATGCTTAAGTGCATCAGCCGCTGTCATATTTTCAAGTTCTGAGCGCTTTTTGCCTCTAAAAGGTCCACCGCTTGCTGTGAGAATTATCTTCTCAAGCTTATCCTTTGGTTCTCCGTTAAGAGACTGAAATATTGCGCTGTGCTCTGAGTCAACAGGAAGAATCTGAACGTTCTTTTGCGCAGCAAGGGGCATTATGATGTGTCCTGCACATACCAGTGTTTCCTTATTGGCAAGTGCTATATCCTTACCACTCTCAATCGCTCTTATTGTGGGTTGAATTCCAATCATTCCAACTACAGCAGTAAGTACTGTATCCGCCTCAGGAACAGAAACAATTTCCAAAAGACCTTCCATTCCTGTCATAACCTTGATACCGGTATCTTCTATTTTTGCCTGAAGTTCTTTTGCAGCATGCTCATCATACATGCAAACATACTTAGGTCTAAATTCCCTTACCTGCTTTTCAACCTCTGCAGTCCTGGTATTTGCAGCAAGTCCTATAACCTTAAGCTCATCAGAATTATTTCTAACCACATCCAATGTCTGTGTTCCTATTGAACCGGTAGACCCCAGTAAAACTATATTTCTGTTCATCACTTTTCCTCTTTTAAATCATTTTTAAACACTGATGCAAATATGCCTTTTTCACAATTTCCGCTTAAAAAGAGTATTTATTTTATTTCAAAAAATAATACTTATCATACTATAACACTACAGAATTATTTTTCCTAGACATAAAGAACAAAGAGTCGTTCTTTCCTGTTAAATAAAAAAATCCCTTCTTAAAAAGGGATTTTTATCATTTAATCAATGGAACAAGTACCGCTGCCAAAAAATAAATACAGGGAATTACAAAAATCACACTGTCAAATCTGTCCATTATTCCACCATGTCCGGGAATAATATGACCATAATCTTTTATGTTATGGTCTCTTTTTATACCGGATGCCAAAAGATCTCCAAGCTGAGCAATGATACTTCCAATCAAAGTAATTATCATCATAGTAATGATTATCATAATATTATGGTTTTCATTGGTATATAGTACATATCCAAATATAGCACCAACAGCCACAGATCCGATTATTCCGCCTATTGCACCTTCAACCGTTTTCTTTGGGGAAAGCACCGGTACAAGTTTATGCTTGCCAAAAGCTCTTCCCGAAAAATAAGCACAGGTGTCACACACCCAGGCTATAAACGGAATCCATGCAAAATATATACCAAGTGGTCTTATTCTCAAAAGATACACAAACGACATATTTACAGGCGCATAAACAAAACAAAAAAATGCAGTTATGGCCTGTGGCGAAGTATACTTGGGAAAACTCAGTACATAACACACCATTATAAGGAAAAAGGCAAACATCAAAGAAAAAATATAATATCTGTAATCTTTAACCAGCGCCATCTGCGCATAATGCACTACTACCGAAACATATCCGCATAGCTCAAGAGAATTAAAGCGTTTGCCCTCTTCATGAATACCGGTAGCTCTTGTAAGCTCAAAATAGCTTATGAGAGAAACCACTAACAGAGTCCCGGCAAGCAGGTTCCCTCCGGGAATCAATACCGCTGCCAGCACTATTCCTATTACTATTCCACTGATCACTCTAGTTTTCAATAAAATGTACCAGCCTTATTTTTTTATAAAATTACACCTGATCCTGTTTCAAGCCACCGAATTTACGATTTCTGGTGTTATAAGAATCAACTGCTTTTTCAAGCTCAGCCTTATCAAAGTCCGGCCATGCAACAGGTGTGTAATAAAACTCTGTATAAGCACATTGCCACAATAAAAAATTGGAAATACGCTGCTCATTACAGGTTCTGATAAGTAAATCCGGATCAGGAAGAAAACTGGTATCAAGATTAGCTGCTATCATATCTTCTGTTATATCCTGAGCTTTAATTTCACCGCTTTCCACCTTAGAAGCCACTTTTCTTACTGCTCTTGTAATTTCATCACGACTTCCGTAATTTATCGCAATTGTAAAAGTGAGCCCGGTATTTCTGGCTGTAGCTTCTTCAAGTTCATTAATTGCATCCTGAATATCAGAAGAAAGCTTACTTCTTTCGCCAATAACGCGACATCTTACATTGTTCTTCATTGACTTCTTAATACTCGTTTTAAGGTAATTGCGGAGAATCGTCATAAGCGCAGAAACTTCTGTCTCAGGACGGCTCCAGTTCTCTGTCGAAAAAGCATAAACTGTAAGATACTTGATTCCCATATCTCTTGCAACAACCAAAATATCCTCTACAGCCTTAGCTCCCTGCATATGTCCATAATTTCTCGGCATTCCTTTTGCCTTGGCCCATCTTCCGTTTCCATCCAGAATTATCGCAACATGAGCAGGAATCTTCCTATTTTCTTCCATTATTTATCTCCGAATAATTTTTATACTGTCATTATTTCTTTATTCTTTTCTTCAACAGCTGCATCAATATCCTTGATGAACTTGTCTGTTATTTTCTGAAGCTCGTCATTAAGATCATTAATCTCATCTTCAGAAACTTCCGTTCCTTTTAGCTTCTTGAAGGAATCATTTCCATCACGTCTTACATTTCTGACTGCAACCTTTGCATCCTCACCCTTCTTGCGAATATCCTTAGCAAGCTGCTTTCTGCGTTCCTCAGTAAGCTCAGGAAATACAAGACGAATTACTGTTCCGTCATTACTTGGAGTAATACCAAGATCAGACATCATAAGAGCCTTCTCAATATCCTTAATCATGGTTTTTTCCCATGGTGCAATCTGGATAATACGTGCTTCAGGAACTGATACATTGCCTACCTGCTGAATAGGAGTAGGTGTTCCATAATAATCAACCTTAATTTTATCAAGTACATGAGGGTTAGCTCTTCCGGCACGGATAGAAGCAAGATCCTCCTTTAAAAAGTCAAAAGACTTCTGCATCTTATCATTAAATTCTTTTACTCTCTGGTTCATACATGCGCCTCCTATTAAATAACAGTTGTGTTATTTTTATACTGTAACAGTAGTTCCATTAAAAGAACCTGTAGCAGCTTTAACAATGCTGTTTTCTTCCTGCAGAGCAAATACTCGCATAGGAACCTTATTGTCTCTCGCAAGTATAGAAGCTGTCATATCTACAACCTGTAAATTACCCGAAATGACTTCATCAATTGAAACTGTGTCATACCTCTTGGCATCAGGATTCTTGGCAGGATCACTGTCATACACACCATCAACAGCTTTGGCAAGAAGAATATAATCAGCCTCCACCTCGATTGCTCTAAGCACAACACCTGTATCTGTAGAGAAGTAAGGATGACCTGTACCGCCTGCAAAAAATACTACCATATTACGTGCAAAATATTTATTTGCTCTGTCTTTTGAAAAGAGTTTTGTAAATGAACCGCATTCAAAAGGTGTAAGAATATTGGTCATCATGCCTTCTGATCTAAAAATCTCGGATACATAGATGCAATTCATTATTGTTGCAAGCATACCGATCTGATCAGCCTTAACTCTGTCAATATTCTCACTGGTACGGCCGCGCCAGAAATTTCCGCCGCCAATAACTATACCAACCTGTGTTCCGCTATCAACAAGCTGTTTTACCTGAAGAGCTACTTTTCTGACTGTTTCCTCATCGAAACCTGTCTTCTTATCTCCTGCAAGTGCCTCTCCACTAAGTTTCAATAAAATTCTCATATTATTCTCCATAAAAATGATTTAATAATTATCTATTCTTAAGCTGTTCAAAGAACTCTGAAGGGTTAACATCAGCATAAGCCTGTGAGCACATACCTTCGATAACTGCACCATTGTTGATCTGTACTGACTGGGACTTGATGTTACCCATTACAATAGCCGTAGTATCAAGAACTACAGGACCGTGAACATCTATATCACCCTTAACAGCACCTGCGATAACAGCGCTGGATCCAAAAATATTTCCTACAATAACAGTGCTCTGTCCAACCTTAACGCTTCCGTTACTTCTAACTTCACCTGTTATTCTTGCAGACTCGGCGTAAACCTCTGCTGCATCTGAATCTCCAATGATTTCACCTGTTATATTAAGTTTTCCAAGACACTTAATGTTTCCTGTCACCTTACCAATAAGATCAAGCGATCCTGTTGTCTGAATATTTCCGGTAATAATCATTCCTTCGGTAATGCTAGCTGTCTCATCTGTAGGTGTAAGCTGTTCAAAATCCATTGTATCAAATCCCCCATTATAATTTGTATTTTCTACAGGCGCAGTACTTGTCTGCGCTACATAGCCATTTAAGTGTGGTGCAGTATATGCCTCTACAGCCTCTAGTGCTGTCTGTGGCTTTTCACGCTTAACCTCTGCCTCTGTCTGTTTCTCTATCTTCTCCTCAAGTTCATCCAGCTCACTTACCGGATTATTGTGCTGCTGTAACTCCGCAATA
Source organism: Butyrivibrio sp. (assembly GCA_017446685.1). GTDB lineage: Bacteria > Bacillota > Clostridia > Lachnospirales > Lachnospiraceae > Butyrivibrio. Next base: position 28,097 of record JAFSQI010000071.1, on the reverse strand, counting down.
GTTTCAAGAGCACTCTTTGGAGCTTCAGTTCTAACCGGCTTGGATACAGTCACCGGTTCAGGCTCCGGATAGTTCTGAACACTTTCCGGTTCCTCGTACTCTTCTTCCGGTTCCTCAACATTCTCTTCGGATTCATTGCTGATATCGTCGAGCTTAATGTCATCAAGACGATTAAGCATACTGTCAATATCAACCTTTTCAGACTTCCCCACTTTAGTTTCAAAACCTTCTTCTGTCCTGAGATTATCGGGAGTAGCTGTTTTTTCCGAATCATCAGGCATAAGAGTATTTACAGCCTGAGACAGGTCATTTTTCAGCTCAGAAAAAAATCCCATTTTTGAAATCCTCCATTCACTTTCTTAAATCTTTTAATATTTGATATGTTGAACCGGTAACGTATCGTCAGTTATCGGGACTATCACTGTGTCATCCATTGCCTGAATTGCTTCTATTATTTCAGGCAGCGCTTCAACTGTACTCTTCTTGTCAGCTGCATCATGCATCAGAACAATGCAATGTTTAAATTTTGGAATATTATTAACTATATTACTGTATATTTCATTCTTATTGGCGCCACGGTCATCTCCTGCGGAAACATTCCAGTCAAAAAAAGTAATACCTGAATCATCAAGATAAGAACATAGCTCTGTCATATCAACCTTGCTGACTTTATTGGAACTTCCTCCGGGAAATCTGTAGAATTTAGGCCATACTCCGGTAGTCTCATAAAGAAAAATCCTCAACTTATCCATATCTGTTCTGAATGATTCCAGAGACTGATAAATAACATTGTATTTGTGGCTATAAGAATGCATTCCCAATGTATGTCCATCTTCAACGATTCTCTGATATAACTCAGTATATTTTGCATCAGGCTTGCCGCATACAAAAAAGGTTGCCTTTACTCCGTATCTGTCCAATATATCCAAAATATCATCCGTTGATGAACTCGGTCCGTCATCAAACGTCAGATATACATATCGCGTTCCCTCGATATCCTCAGGATTCTGCGCCCCACTCACTTCAATTGTAGCATAATCGACATCAAATTCCTCTGTGTCTGACTCTGCATTGCTATCAGTATCTTTTTCAACAGTTTCCTCCCCGGTATCAGTTGCCTGCGATGATGCAAGACCAGTCGATTTACCTGAACCCGAGAGAATTTCCATTTCAGTCCCGTATTTATTTCTGTACCATTCAAGATTAGCCTCAGTCTGTTCATAACTAACCCGAAGCCTGTCATATCGAACCGCCAGTAAAAGACACACAACCGTTGGAATAAAAATGGCTGCAGCAATAACAATAATGATAATTCGACGCAGATATGTTATACGTTTACTATAAACTTTCTTAGACTTTATTCTGTCTTTGCCAGAAGCCATTTAAATCATTTATCTCTTTCATAATTATTCTTAACCAGTCAATAGTATAGCATAGTTTTAGCAACACAAAAAGCGCTTTTCAAAAAAATAAGCGCAGGTTTTAGCACCTGCGCATTGTTTTTTGTTTTAAAAATCGCGTATTTCCTGATTTCCCGCGGACGTATATGTAATTATATAATCGTCGAAGCTTCCTGCATTATGGCCTAAAACCTGTGAATTTGTGCTTCCTCCGTAAAAGACATATCCAACATCTGCTATGTTTACGGTATCAAATGCAACTGCTTTTCCATTTCTGAAAAATACTGACCTTACTCCAACTCCCTGAATATCTTTTTCAGAGTAATTTGTAGCACTTACTTCAACGCATCCACCAATATTTGATGCATCCAGATCAACCGAAGTATATGTACAGTTTTCAGTGTCGGATGTTTTGTACTGATACTGATATCTTACCCCACTTCCGATTTCCTTATTTTGGAATTGCCCATATAAAATAAACTGCTGATCCTTTTTTACTGCCTCGGCATAATCATGAGTCTTGGAAATAACATTTCCGTTTGTATCAATAGCAGCGAAATCAGCGCTTACTGCAATATCTTTTCCGGAAGTATTAGTAGCCACAACCACATAATATGTGCACCAGTTAAAAGAATCAGGTATAACATATTCGAAGTCGACACGAATACCTATGTCTTTACTTTCCGCAGCAAAAGCTGTAAGTCCGGCGCAATCACAAAATGTACATAAAACAAGGGAAATTAAAGAAACCCCAACTGCGACAACTGATGAAAAAATCCGTTTTTTCATATCAACATCCTCCGCTCGAATAATTTTAAGATAATTAAACATCTTCTAGTAAAATAATCAGATTATTTATCTTTAAAAACATTATGCCCATTTCGGAGAAATTAATCGATAGTATCATGGGTTATTTAATCTTTTTTTTAACTTTATAAAAAAAGAATAAACACCGCATGTTTACTGGCGTTGGAGGTGCTTAACCGATTGCATTTCTATCTAATTCGAAACAATTTGAGGTTGTTTGAAGACACCTGTTTTTATGTTTTTTTAATCATTTAAACAATAACTAATTATCGCCTTTTTGAGCTTACAAGAAGGGGGCTTAAACGATTAATAATCCACTTTCATCATACATAACCCTTCAGGCCTTGCAGTAGGTCCTGCCTTTTGTCTGTCACATGCTTCAAGTATATTTTTTACCTCAGAAGGCTCTATATTGCCGTATCCGACTTCCAAAAGAGTTCCGGTCAGAATACGGACCATATTTTGCAAAAAGCCGTTTCCATGAAAATACAGTCTGATATAATTTCCGCTCTTTTCAATATTTATGCTATCTACGCACCTTACAGTCGACTTCTTCATGTGTGTATTTCCGCAAAAGCTTTTAAAATCGTGTGTTCCTATAAGATATTCTGAAGCTTCTTTCATTTTGTCAATGTTTGGACAATTATCAAGAACTGTGACATATTTTCTGTCAAATACAGGTTTGGAAGCTCCGTACCAACAGGTATATCTGTACGTTTTGCCAAGGGCATTATACCTTGCATGGAATCTGTCAGAGCACACTTTCACTTCATTTACACTGATATCCTCCGGAAGATATGTGTTCATGTAATTCTGAATTTCTTCTTCAGTCATATCAGTATCAAGAACTACATTTGCAGTCATACCTCTGGCGTGCACACCTGCATCAGTACGCCCGGCCCCTATAACATTTACAGCCTTTTCTCCTTCTGCTCCAGTCATTCTGGAAAGAACACTTTCAAGTTTTCCCTGAATAGTCATATCCTTCCCCGGCTGTCTCTCCCAGCCATAAAATCTGGTTCCGTCGTAACTGATCATCAGCTTATAATTTCTTTTCATAAATACTATAAATCTCCAATTTCTATTTTTTATCCAAGTGCAACATCAAGAGCCATCATCACCGTGAATCCAAGTGAAAACATGATAACGCCTATATTTGAATGTTCTCCTTCAGACATCTCAGGTATAAGTTCCTCAACCACTACATAGATCATAGCACCTGCAGCAAAGCTCAGAAGATACGGCATAACAGGCACCAATAAAGAAGCAAAAAATATAGTAAGGAGCGCTCCTACCGGCTCAACAGCTCCCGAGAGCACACCGTAGAAAAAAGCTTTTCCCTTACTCTGCCCCTCTGCTCTAAGCGGCATAGATATTATAGCCCCTTCAGGAAAATTCTGTATAGCAATTCCAAGTGCAAGTGCCAGAGCTCCACCTGCAGTAATCTGCGTATTTTCCGTAAGAAGCCCTGCATAAACCACACCTACAGCCATTCCCTCGGGAATATTATGAAGCGTAACAGCAAGTACCATCATCGTTGAACGTTGCAGCTTGCTATGAATACCTTCCGCTTTTTCTGCATGCATATGTAAATGAGGAATAATACAGTCAAGTATAAGCAAAAAAACAATGCCGATCCAGAATCCGACCACTGCAGGGACAAACGAAAGTTTTCCCATTCCAAGCTCACCTGATTGTTCCATAGCCGGAACCAAAAGGCTCCAAATAGATGCAGCAACCATAATACCTGCAGCAAATCCTGTAAGTGCTCTTTCCACCTGCTGCCCAAGCCCTTTTTTCATAAAAAGAACTCCTGCCGCTCCTAATGAAGTTCCCAAAAACGGGATAATAAGTCCCTGCAGTACAGTCAAATTCATAAAACCTCCTAGATAAAAACAACAATTATCTTTGCAACATTCCAGCCATAACAAATACCAACGGCGAATTCCAGTATATTGTTATCTCATTGAGCGAATAACAAGCGGTATGGTCATAATAGCATTTCATCGGTGCTGAATCTGCCGGAACCTTTTTAGCCATCTCATCCTGAAGTCCAACATTTGGTCCTCCCGAGACAAGTCCCGGCCAAGGCTGTTCTATATCATCAACTGCTGTTGGACGAAGATGCGGATTCTTAAATGCCCTTTCTCCATTACCGGTAACATAGCTTGTGTCCATACTATTGCACCCAAGAAGATAATCAAGACCTGACTGGATAGCATTCTTGTATTCTGCTTTTACGTTAAGCATTTTATTGGAAACAGTCAATACCATAAGATATTTTAACAATTCCATGTTGCTTCCCCAGATAAAATCCTTAGCTTCCATACAGAGATTGAAGCCATTTTTCCCAGCATTTTCAACAAGTCTGTCCGCTTCAAGTATAAATCTTTTTTTCATTTCTTCCGTTATTTCGTTTTTCTCGTTCTTCAAAAACAACGATAAAGAGCCAAGTCCTGCTACTTCAGCCCAGCCCATGCAGGTAAACACATCGCCCTGATAACCTTTTTTCTTTGCTTCTTTATCAAAAAGATCCAGTTCCTTTTTCTTATCAATGGCATCGGTCAGATATTTTTCCTCTCCAAAAGCTTCATATAAAGCTGCTGCCGCCCAAAATCTGTTTGATATATCTTCAGCTTCATCATACTCTCCGGTATTTGAGCCTTCTGCATTATGGAAAAGAAGTTCATCAGGGTTCTCCTTCAGCCATTTATATGCCCTCAATGATGATTCTTTTAGCTTCAAGGCATACGCACTGTCATAATCCTTGTAAACACTGTACGCAAGTGCCATAACAGCTGCTATATCCGCAGTTGCAATCGAAGAAACCGGGAAAAGGAAAAGCTCTTCTTTATCATCTTCAGGCATAACAAAAGGCGCATGGCAGAAAGTTGTTACTTTGTGCCAGACTGAGCCGTTTTCTCTTTGCATTTTCATAAGAAAATCAAGCTCGACCTTTGTTTCTGCAAGTATATCCGGAAGAATTCCTTTTTCAGCGGAAACTGCAGGAATATTGAATTTAACCTTTAATAATTCAGGAAAAAATCTGACACCATACAAAATATGGGCAACTGCAACAGCGCCTGCTGTAGAATAACGTCCGTAATCTCCCGCATCGTGCCAACCACCTGTAACATCAACAGGTTCTGTGTCCTCTCCATAAACAGTAGCCTTCGTCATATGACAAGGTTTGTGATAATACTCCCCTGCAAACTCTTTATCTAAAGCATCTGCGCAGCGCAAATAATAGAAGCATTTGCATATATCTTTCATAAGCTTAGCGTAAGGCTTATCAGAAATTGTAAAAGCTGCAGATACCCCATCCTGCGCCTTGATCCTATAGGTTCCCTCAGTCTTAAAATCACTGAATTTCGCAACATAAGTATCCTCACCGGAAATATCATCTGTTCCAAAATGAGAAACTTTGCCTTTGAAAACACAGTTCCCATCTGCATTTTCAATTTCAAAATCATCTGCTTTGAAATTCAGGACTGCTCTCTTCTCACTTTCACTAAAATACCCAACTTGATTCAAATAAATTTTATCCATACACCCTCCAACATTATATAATTGGCATTTTTAACGCCAAAGATATTATAACATTACAGCTTAAATGTAATAAAGAATTATATGTTACTGTTTGCCCACATAATATAAAAAAACCCAGGCTACATGGAGCCTGAGCTTAGTCATCAAAACCACTATTAGGTCTTAGGAAAGTTTGGACAACAAAACAACCGTTTCTATAGATCTTGTGAATGGAAACATATCAACCGGTATTGCCTTTTCAACCTTAAATCCTTTTCTAACGATAATTTCAAGATCTCTTGCAAGTGAATCAGGGCTGCAGGATATGTATACCACTTTCTTAGGTGCAAGTGTTGCCATCGCTTCAATGAATTCAGGAGTAGATCCGGAACGGGGAGGATCCATAAATACAAGATCCACTTTATCTCCTGATTCAGCCATCTGCTGCATAAATCTGGTGGCATCATTTTCATAGAAGGTGATATTCTTAACCTCGTTTATCTTTGCATTTAAATTGGCATCTTTTACAGCATCTTTATTAAGTTCGACTCCGATCACCTCTTTAACATGAGGACTGGCTATTATTCCAATAGTTCCTACGCCGCAATAACAATCCAGAGCCACCTCATCGCCCTTTAGATCAGCCATATCAATTGCTGTTTTATAAAGTACCTCAGTCTGAACCGGATTAACCTGATAAAAAGACTTAGGACTTATCTTAAATTTCATCCCAAGACAGGTATCATAGATAAATCCGGGGCCATACATTGGCTTTTCTCTATCGCCAAGGATCATGCTGGTCTGCTTGTCATTAACATTAAGAACAATTGTTGTTATTTCAGGATGTTCTTTTAAAAGAGCTTTGACAAAATTATTTTTTGACGGAAATACAGGTGATACTGTTACAAGAACCACCATTATTTCTCCGGTATTTTTACCAATTCTTATGAGCACATGTCTCAATAATCCAAAACCGTTGTCTTCATCATAAGTCTTGATTTTAAATGACTTAAGCATTCCTCTGATACTTGAAATAATAGCATCAGCTTTTTTATCCTCTAAAAGACAACTATCAATCGGAACAACATCATGTGTTCCCTCTCTGTAAATTCCAGAAAGCGGATTTCCCTTTTTATCATGGGTAAATACTGCATGAACTTTGCATCTATAGTGCTCAGGCTCTTCCATTCCAACAAAACCAGCAACCTTGGTGTAAGTTCCGATAAGTTCCTGGACACGGGCATGTTTCTGTCTAAGCTGCTTGTCATAAGGAGTATCAATCATCTGACAGGCTCCGCACTTTTTAAAATACGGGCAACGGCTCTTTGCTTTCTTTTCAGCTTCCCTATAATCTGTTTTCTTATCCGTTTTCGCACCTTTAGCAATTGTTACAGATGCTTTTTTATATAACTTATTATCTTTTGATGAATCTTTTTTCTTCAAAGTTTTTCCGGCCATCTTCTGATTTATCTTTTCAAATTTTTTTACTTTTTCGTTGTAAGACATAATTTTTCCTCTTTAAATAAACTAAAGCTGCAATATTAACATCATTTCAAAGGGTCAAATTTTTTTGAGCTTTTATAAAACATAAAAAAATAGGGGAAAACTGTTCCCCTACTTATAATCTCCCGAACATCCCATCTTGTGAATAATTACTTATAATTACTCTTCTTCGTCAGTTCCATCACTGTTCTCAAACTTCAACTCAGGAATATCCATATCATCGCTTTCATCCTTGACAGCCTGACTTCTTCTGCGGATACGATCTGAATCTTTGAGGTCGCCGTAATCCTTGAACTTAATCCCCTCAATTCCCTGAGCAAGCTCTCTTGCTCTTAAAATCTCACCCTTATTGATTTTGAAGGTGCAAACAATTTTGCTGCCTTTTCTGTCAAATATGCGCTGCAAAATTGATTTATCCTGCCATTCTATAAAATATGAAATCCTGTGTGCAAGAAAACGCTCTTCAAGCTGCTTCTTGCTCTCCATGCTATATACCCTGCAAAAAGGAACTTCATTATTAAAAACCTGATTATGTTGAATAATTGATGACATACTTCCCTCTCCAAAATGATATTGCTACAATATTATAACATAGTGGCACCAAGTAAAACAAGATTACAAATAAGTTTAAGTTCTGTGCCTTTTTTGGTATTATGTTGTAAAGTCAAAACTACGAAAGAAGGATTTTACGGTTATGTTTACCTTTAAAAAAGCTTTGCCGGAGGAAGTCGGTGTACCATCTTCCTGCATAAAAAAATTACTTAAATCTCTCGACGAAAAAGAAATACCGATGCATTCCTTTCTTATTTTAAAAAATGATAAACTGATACTTGAAAAATACTACGCTCCGTATACCGCCGATACACTACACAGAATGTTTTCCATCAGCAAAAGTTTTACTGCAATGGCTATATCTCTTTTGTCTGACGAAGGTAAAATATCTTTAGATGAATCAATAACTACCTATTTTCCGGAATTTGTAAATAAAGAAACTCATCAATGGATCAAAGATACGACCATACGCAACATGCTCATGATGAGAACATGCCACGCTTCCACTACTTATAAGGTCAATATGACATCAAACTGGGTAGAGAGCTTTTTTACCGTACCTCCGACTCACAAGCCCGGAACAGTATTTCATTATGACACCTCTGCAGCTCATGTTTTATGCGCACTTGTGGAAAAAGAAACTTCTATGCCGATGCTTGATTATATGAAGGAAAAGTTCCTTAAATATCTGGATTTTTCTGACGACTCATACATGGTAAAAGATCCTTTTGGTGTTTCAATCGGCGGATCAGGTCTTATGGCAACACCAATGGATATTTTAAAGGTACTGTATGTGCTTGATAACGAAGGAACTGTAAAATGTTCAGATGGCGAAGTCAGAACTCTTTTAAATCCCGATTTTGTCAAAAAAGCCACCTCAAACTTAAGTGACACCTGCATCACAGGTCCTCTTCCAAGTGAATGCCAGGGCTATGGAATGCAGATTTGGCAAAATGAAAAGGGCGGATTTGTGCTATATGGCATGGGCGGTCAGCTTGCAATCAGTATCCCTGATAAAAAAATGCTGATCATGACAACTGCCGATACTCAGGGAATTCAGGGTGGTAATCAGGTAATCTACAACTCAATTTACGAATACCTCTATCCTTACATAAGTGATGAACCAATCAACAATATCAGCGACGAAAACCAGTCTGCCTACGAAGCAATGAAAGAGCTGTCTGACAGCCTTGCCATTGCACCTCCAAGGCTTCCTATATCAAGGCGCGGCGACTACATTCCTCGTTTCTGGGGATATAGTGTACATGAGGAAAACGACCTGACAAACTCAGATAAAATAAAACACGACGGCGATAATCGTTTTGCCGCTCTAAAATACAGTCTTTTAGATAATAAGTCCGGCTTTAAGGCAATGAACATAAATCTTTCTGAAGATGGAATATCTTCTCTGCGCTTTATAAAAGATGATGTCGATGGTGAAAAAAAGCTTGATATAAGCTTTGGAATCGGAAAAATGTGTGAAGGTAATTTTCCCATTTATGGCACCCACTATACCGCAGGTGCCATATGGTTAAGAGAAAATGTTTTATACATTAGAGCTCATCTTATCGGAGAAAGTGTAGGCTCTGTACGTTTTGAGATTTACTTTGATAAAGATGATGTTACTGTATATATGCGTAAAATCGAAGAAACCTATTTTCAGGAATTCGATGGACACTTATATGGAACTCTTATAAAATAACATCTATTCTAGTAGACGTCAAAAGCATTTTAAGTTTTCTTTACCAAGTTGACCTCTTGTATCATCCCAGGTCAGCTTGGTTATCTTATAATCTCCGGTTTCATACCCATAACCGTCTCCCTCATCCTCGTAAAGATAAAACTCTGCATTTTTTCCCGGATAAAGCTTTATCTCAATTTCACCATCTCTCATAAATTCTGTGGAAGCCTTTGGCTCTGTAAGCGGAATAATTGAACCCTCCGCGGCAAAAACAGCAATCCTCTCAAGCGGGCAGATGTACTCAAAGCTCCTGCCGCCTTCATAAACTTCACCGGTGTAATAATCATACCATTTTTTCCCCTTTGGCAAATAAACTGTAACCTTATCGTCAGGGCTTACAACCGGACAGACCATAAGGCTTGGTCCAAACATATACTGACTGGTTATTTCACAAGCCTTCTCATCATCTGGATAATCAAAAAACAGAGGTCTAATTATCATTCCATCATTAAGACTTGCGTCCGCGCCCACAGAATAAATATACGGAAGAAGCCTGTATCTTCCATTGATTGCGGAAACTATCGCTTCATAGTACTTATCGCCCTTATCGCCAAATGCCCAGGGTTCCCTGCTCACATCAGTTCCATGAGATCTAAATACAGGTAGGAAAGCCGCAAACTCAAGCCATCTTACATACAGCTTTTTATAATCATCCGTAATACCATCACTGTAGTTTCCATTCCAGTACCATGTAAATCCCTTTTTGACAAAAAAAGCTCCCGCATCAAGAGTCCAGTAGGGCATCCCGCTTGCAGCCATCTGAAGCCCTGCCCTTATTTGTTTGTTTAAACATTCCCAACTAGCGGAAATGTCTCCGGACCACAAAATAGTGCCAAACTTTTGACTTCCTGCCCAGCCGCTTCTGGTTAGATTTACAACTCTTTTCCCGGTTCTTTCACGCTTTAATCCATCCCATATTGTCATGGCATGATAAAGCCCATAGGAATTGGCAAGTTCAAGCGGCATGATGTTTCCCGCATCTGTCTTAAACTCATGATATTTTTCGCCGTCCTCAGGCTCAATAAGATGCTCCCACTCAGGTGTAATAGGTTCACTGGAGTCACACCACAGCGCATCAACTCCGGAAGGCAGAAGATTTCTTTTCACCTGGAAAAAATATAAATCTCTTCCTTTTTTATCAAAAGCATTATAGATATCAGTTCCCGGCAAAAGAAGATTCTTTTCTTTAAATTCCTGGTTATCTTCTGTATTTGGGCTCATATTTGGCCAGATTGACATCATAAAATGTATTCCCATTTCATGAAGCTTTTCCGTCATCTCTGAAGGCTTGGGAAATCTGCTTTTGTCAAAGCTCTTTTGCCCCCATTTTCCATCTTCCCAGCTTAGCCAGTCCAAAACTATACAATCAATTCCAATATTTCTTTGTCTGAACTTTCCTGCAACGTCTAATATTTCTTCCTGAGTTTTGTACCTTTCCTTGGACTGAATATATCCATATGCCCATTTAGGCAGCATTGACGCTTTTCCGGTAATTTTTCTAAATCCTTTTACCACATCATGCAGTGACTTACCCGGAATAAAATAATAATCCAAATAATAATCCGCTTCTGTCTGAACATAGGCTTTTTCATTCTTCTCTGCAAAAAGAAACGGCGACTTTGTACTTAAAAGAATTCCGTATTTTTTTGATGAAACAGCCATTGGAATTGCAATTTTCTTATTTGCCTGATGCGCATAATAAGTGCTGTGTCTTAAATTCCACTCTCCGTTTTCGCCCTGTCCAAAGCCAATTAGCATCTCACTGTCATCAAATTCAAAATATGTTCTTGTCTTATACGCCTTACCATATTCCACTTTATCTGCTGCCTTGATTTTTTTCTTAACTCCATCAGCAGTTGGGATTTCCTCAACAACTGCACTACCTGCATCAGCAACTTTATAAAGTGTTATTTTTTCCATTTCCCTCGGACAAAAAGAGCGCTCTTTAAGAAGGTCATTTTGACTTTCATCAAAATATGACACAGCACCCGTAGACTCATCAATCTTAATTGTAAGATTTTTTGTCTTTATTACACTTTCTTTGTCATTTTGAACAACCTCAAAATCACTCTCCAAAGGTAGCTGATTATAACTTTCGCCCTGTCTTTCATCAAACACTCCATCCTCAGAAAAAGAAGTCCTGACTATTCCATCCTTCAGCAAAACAAGTCTAAGCACTCCTTTTTTTGTAGCAAAAAAAATTTCACCATCCTTTATGTTCAACATAGCTGCCCCCAAAAAATATTGTTACAGTTATTATAGCGATAAAAAAAGCGGCGCACCTATCATATTAATAAATGCGCCACTCAAAAAATGCTAATGTAATTACTGCAAACTCTAAAATATCATTTACGATATATTCAGCCGATATCCGGTTCATCGCATAGTTTAATTGTATCCTTTACTTTGCCGTCTGTTTCAAAGATTACAATTTCATTTTTGCCGTCTTTTAACAAAGGTGCAGGAATATAGAGTCTCTTCTGCGGTCCAATTTCCCAGAATCTTCCGAGGTTAAAGCCGTTAATAAAGGCTACGCCCTTGCCCCAGCCCTCAAAATCAAGGAAAGTATCTCCTTTTTCTGTAACATCAAAGGTAAACTTATAAAATGCAGGAACGTTCTCTTTATATTCCTTTGAAAAATCAACCTTATCGATATTATCAAGAGGAAGTGTATAAATATCCCAATCATTGTGCATGTGGCCATTGATCTGAACACATCTGCCAATTCCTTTTCTCTGTGTTTCCATGCGAGGGCCAAAGTTTACGCGTCCCATATTCTCAACAAGAATATCAAACTTCTCATTAAGTCCTTCAAAAGAGCCTGTTCCAAGTCCAGCCTCACCGATTGCAGCAGGTGCTGTTTCAGGAGTAAGACCTCTCTCCATCATGAACTTTCCGGCAAGCATCTGTGCAGGCAATGAACAAGCAAGATATTTTTCAAGCGGAATATCATGCTCACTGTTAAGCTCAAGATCATAAAGAGTAATAAGCGGATTTTCCTCAACAAAAACATTTGCCCTGTCTGCAGTCTCCCAGAGCCTAAGCTTTGCTATACCGGCCTCTGAATGAAGTCTTGTTCTATAGAGAATATATCCATAGCTCTGATCAAGTTCTTCCATGTTCACTGTATAAGGAAGATGCACAGGAGTGCTGAGATCATCTACCACAGAGAAAAGACTAACCTTATCTTCGCAGCTAATTTCTCCATAGCTCTTTCTCTTTATCTGCGTAGAGAACTCTACCTCAGGAATCTCTGTATATTTTGAAATTATTTCCTTATATTTTTTATATTTTTCAGTAATTTGTCCATCTTCTGTCAAAATACCGTCATAGTCATAGCTTGTCACATCAGGAGTCAGAGCATCATAATAATTGGAGCCATTCATAAATCCAAAGTTAGTGCCACCTTCAAACATATAGATGCTGACATTTCCAAGCTCAAGCATCTTATCAAGATCTTCTGTACTCTGAACAAGATTGCCCTTCATATGTCCGCCGTTTCCCCAATGATCAAACCAGCCAACCCAGAACTCAGCGCACATCAAAGGTCCATTGTTTGTATAATCCTTAAGAACGTCAAATCTCTCTTTTGTCTTGGAGCCAAAGTTTCCTGTAGGATGAACACCCTCAAGGCTACCGCCTCTAAAGCTCTCATGGTAAGGTCCGTCAGAGGATATAAGCGGTACAGTCACGCCATATTTTCTCATCAGGTCTCTCATGAATTTCATGTACTCTTTGTCGTTGGCATAATATCCATACTCATTTTCAACCTGCATAAGTATGATATTTCCGCCGTTATCAATCTGATACTTAGTAATCTTTGGCAAAAGAACTTTATAATAATCTTCTATAGCTTCCATAAAAGGCTTGTAGCTAACACGAAGACGCATATTTCTGTCTTTTAAAAGCCATGCAGGAAGTCCACCGAATTCCCACTCAGCACAAATATATGGCGATGGTCTGATAATAATATAAAGTCCCAGTTCTGTCGCAGTCTGTATAAATTTTTCTATATCACAAAAGCCTTCAAATACAAACTCACCTTTTTTGGGCTCAACAAGATTCCATGGGATATATGTTTCAACTGTATTGCACCCCATAGCCTTTAATTTTTCAAGTCTGTCTCTCCAATACTCAGGAACAGTCCTGAAATAATGAAAAGAACCTGAAATCACTTTAAAAGGCTTACCATCAAGATAAAAAGTATCCTTAATTTCAAATTTTCCCATAACCTTATCTCCCATCAAGCTATAATAAAAATAATCATCAGTGGCATTTTTCCACTTATATAAGCACTTTAATCCAAAAATGCCTGTATAAAAAGAAAAAATATCGTGATAAAACTTTTTAATTATAAAGGGAATACTGCTCCAATTTAGAAACAGTATTCCCTTGTCCTTTTTGTTACATTATGAAAATGTACTCTGAATTACTTGTAAAGCTCATCAAACTGCTTCTGAAGTTCTGCAGTTACATCGTTGATGCCGGCCTTTTCAAGTGCTGCCTGATACTCTGCAACGATTTCTTCTGCTGTTCCTGTATACTTACCAAATGCAATCTGCTTCATGTAGTTAGTATGAATCTCGTTGATGTTATCAATCTTTGACTGGATATCATCTACGTTAGGAACGAACTGTCCATATGGATAGTCAATCTTAATCTTGTCATACTCTGCATAGAGATCTTCAATAGCATCCCAGTTCATTGTAGCATCTTTAAGCTCAAGGTCATCATTACGTCCCCACCAGAAGTTGGTTGTAATAGCATCTGTAGCTGAGTTGTATCCTTCAGGAGTAATTCTCATACCTTCGTCGTTGATATCATAGCTCTTGCCAAGTACACCATAGTTGATCAGTCTGTAGCACTCTTCATCATTTCTGAGAAGGTCATAAACCATAAGTGCTCTCTCAGGATTCTTTGATGCTGCTGAAACAGCCATTGCACCGTGTGTAATTGAAAGAGCTACAAGGTTCTGTGTCTCTTCACCAAAGTAGAAGAAGCCTGTCTCTGCGTTAGGATCATCATAGATTGTGTAACCATCTTTGTGTGAGCAAAGATCTGTCCAGGTCTGTGTGTGATGCTGTTCTGCAGCTACACGGCCAATCTTGTAATCTTCTCTGTTATCGGAAGCTGTGTTGTTAAGAACGTCTGTCTTCCAAACACCGATCTCATCCCATTCCTTCATAAGCTTTGCAAATTCAACAAGTGAATCTGTATCTGTCATATAAGGAGAATATACTGTGTAGAGATCATCCTTTGTACCGCCCCACATAGCGCCTGCATTGATACCATCGATTGAAACATAGTTGGAGTGAGATGTGATCCATCCGCCAACCATTGTTGAATACTGTGTGCCGTCTGAATCCCAAGGAATAACATCAGGATATGTTTCTTTTACATACTTAAAGTAAGTTGTAAGATCTTCCCAGCTCTTAACACCGTCAGCAAGTCCTGCTTCCTTAGCCCAGTCAAGACGATAAGCAAATCCATGGTTTGTCCATTGTGCGTAATTATCTTCAGGCATCAGATAGATTTCACCGTTGTATTTGCAAAGATCCCAGTGCTCAGGTGAAACTGAAGCCCATGTCTTAGGAGCATATGTCTTAAGCATATCCTCAGAGAGCTCAAGGAAGGCACCGTTCTTGGCATTTGGCCAAGCATCAAGCCAGTCAGAAGCTGTTCCAACCAGATCAACTGTTCCATCCATACGAGCAAGTGTCAGGTTATAGTTTGAAAGATAATCTGTCCAGTCGATGTAGTAGATTTCAAGCTCTGCATTAACCTTCTCTGTAAGGATTGCATTGAGCTGATCAAGCATCTCCTGTGTAGCGTTACCTTCAGGAGCTCCACCTGTTGTCATGTAAGTAATAACAACATGCTCAGATGTATCGATATCGGAAGCTGCTGTCTCTGTAGCCTGGGTATCTGTTGTTGTTTCTGTGGTAGTAGTTGTGGTTGTTGTGGTTTCAGTCTGAGTAGCAGTTGTATCAGTACTTGTTGTGCTGTCTGCTGTAGATGAGCCACATGCTGCGATTCCCATTACCATGCTTGCGCTGAGTAATGTTGCTAATAACTTTTTCTTCATTTGTATCCTCCTTTTAATAAGAAAATATCTGAACGCTCCCATTGAACGTTTCATTCAATCATTTAATTACCCGAACAATAAATCAACCCTTTACAGCTCCGACTGTGATACCACCAATAAAGTATTTCTGAACAAACGGATACAGGAATATAATAGGGCCTGTTGCCATAACTGCTGTTGCCATCTTAAGAGACTCTGTAGGAACATCGGTAAGTGAAATATACTGACCGGCGATTGAGTTCTTAAGTGCCTGAGTCTCATTTACAACCTTGTAAAGCTGGAACTGAAGAGGCTTAACTGCTACACGGCTTGACAGGAAAAGAGATGACTGATACCACTCATTCCAATAACCAAGTGCAAGGAAAAGACCGATTGTAGCAAGTGCAGGCTTAAGCATAGGAAGAATAAGACTTGCAAAAATTCTGAGATCTCCTGCTCCGTCAATCTTACCTGACTCTGTGATCTCATGAGGAATAGCTTTTACAAAGTTCTTCATAAGAATAATGAGCCATGGAGACATCAAAAGCGGGAAAAATACAGCAAGGTAGCTGTCATTTAACTTATAGGTCTGTGTCATCAGAAGATAATATGGTGCAAGTCCTGCTGAGAACAGTGATGTAAAGTAAATATAGAATGAAATGGCATTTCTAAGCGGAAAGTCTTTTCTCTGAAGTGCATAGCCTGTCATTGCTATGATCATAAGTCCTACTGCTGTTCCGCAAACTGTAAGAGTAATTGTAAGTCCGTAAGACTTCCAGATCATTCCTCCTCTTACAACCATCTCATATGCTTTTAATGTAAAGTCCTTAGGGATGAGCTTAACGCCCTCTGCTCTTATGACTGTTTCACTTGTGAATGATGTTCCGATAATTATAAGGAAAGGGAACACACAGGCAAGTGCATAAAATGTTGTTAAAACATATCCGATTGTACGGATTATAATATCTGATATGCCGAGCTTAACTTTTACGCCGGTCATTTCAAATTCCTGATTTTTCTTAGACATACTTAACTCCTCTTTCAAAAAAATTTTTTCGAATCATGTTGCAGCGCAATTATCAGAACAGTGAATAGTCAGGATCAATCTTTTTAACTATAAAGTTGACACCCATAACCATTGCAAATCCGATGATTGACTGGTACAGACCAACAGCAGATGCCGTTGAGAAGTTAAAGTCTGTAATAGTAGCTCTGTATACGTAGGTCTCAATAATATCAGTAGTTGAGAAAAGAAGTGAGTTTGTACCGATAATATTATAGAAAAGACCGAAGTTACCTTTTACAATTCCGCCAAGGGCAAACAAAAGAAGAATTACGATTGTAGGCTTAAGTCCCGGAAGAATGATGTATCTGATTTTCTGGAAAGCATTCGCGCCATCAACCTTGGCTGCTTCAATTATCTCAGCATCAATACCCATGATAGCTGCAAAGTATACAACTGAGTTATATCCTGTCTGCTGCCAGAGATGAACGATTACCAGAATAACCGGCCAAACCGATGCATCCGAGTATGGTCCCCACTTTTCTCTTCCAAGTGCAGTAAGGAGCTCATTTACAAAACCGTAGTCATAGTTTAAAAGGTTATAAACCAGAATACCTACAAGAACCTGTGAAATAAAGTAAGGCAGGAACATCATTGTCTGAGAAACCTTTTTGAAAAGCTTGCCCTGCATTTCATTAAGAAGAATAGCCATAAAGATTGCAAGGAAATTTCCAAGTAAAATAAATGCAATATTGTAAAGAACTGTATTCTTTGTAAGTTCAAAGAGCTTACCAGATTCAGCAAGGAACTTAAAATTATCAAGTCCTACAAACTTACTTCCGAAAATTCCATCTCTGTAATTATACTTAACGAAAGCTACCCAGATACCAGGCATAGGCATGTAACTAAACATAAAGAAAAAGATTACTGCAGGTAAACACATAAGTTCAAGTACTCTGTATCTCCACAATGTCTCAAGTACTCCGCGCTTTTTAATACCTGTAGAAGGTGAAGTGTTTTTATTCTTACTCATTTGTTCCTCCCTAATTACTCGCGATTGCATAATCTCATGTACAGTCCCCATTTGTGCATTTTTACTATTTGCAACCGATTTCATATTATAATTTAAACATACTTGCACATATATAGTCAATAATATATTTGAAACCGATTGCAATTTTGTACATTTACAACAAATAAGAGAAAGTATTTATATCTACTTTCCCTTATTTTTGTGAATATTGCTAATTTTTATACTTTAATACGTTAATACTTTTAATTGAAACCTGTTTCAAAAATGATTATTTCCAAAGTATTATTTTTTCTATTTTTTACAAGGGCCGCTGCTCTCTCTTACCACAAGCTTTGGCTCAACCGTCTGGAAAGCAGGACACTCTTTTCCCATAGAAACAGCTATTGCAGTATCAATCAGTGCCTGGCCGTAGTTTTTGTAATTATAATCAACACTTGTGAGCTTTGGGTAAGTAAGATCTGCAATATAGGTATTATCAAAACTCACAATGGAAATGTCCTCCGGAATTCTCATTCCGTGCTCTCTGATACTTCTGATTATGCCGCTTGCAGCAAAGTCGTTGATTGCAATTACTGCTGTTGGAATATCATCAAGTTCAAAGATTCTGTTCATGGCTTCATAACCCGACTCCGGATCGTATGCACTGTTAACTACATACTCTCCACGTTCTTTAATACCACGGCTCTTTAAATTTTCCTGATATCTACGGTACTTATAAAAAGTAGAGGTGACCATCATATTTCCGCCCACTAAGGCAATTTTTTCATGGCCATATGAAATGAGATGCTCCATAACAAGATTCATGCCTGCGCCTTCATCTATCACAACGCTGTACACAGGCGCTTTATCAAGCTTTCCTGTGACAATTACCGGTGTTGATGTGCAAACACTTCTGATTTTTCTGGCATATTCATCATCAGTTATCAGATCATCCACTCTTCCGCCCATCTGAATAATCGCATCAACCTTCTGCTGAACGAAAAGATCCAGTTCATGGCACTCTCTATCAATTTCTCCAAGGGAATTAGTAAGACCAACGTTATAGCCTGCTTTCTCAGCAGCCATCTCGCATGCAACAAAAAGAGCCGAATAATATGGATTTCTGACATCGGCAACAATTATTCCGATTGTATTCGTTGCTGTATCCGAAAGCCCTTTTGCAAGTGCGTTGGGTTTAAAATTATATTTTTCGATGAGTTTCTGAATTCTATCCTTCTTCTCTTTTCTGACTGATGCACTTCCGTTAAGGACACGAGAAACAGTAGAAGCAGATACTCCGGCTTCTTCAGCTATATCATAGATTGTAATCGTTTTACCGACGCTTGATTTATCATATTCCATAGATAACTCCGTCTTAGGGGACCGTCTGAAACCGATTTCAAATTTAATGATACGTTATCATCTTTCCCTTTGTCAAGCATCAACTTGAAACAATTTTCTATTAGTTTAAAGAATTAAATCACATCCCCATATACACTCCGGGAATATCATTTTCTGTAATGTGGAAATCGCTTTTCTCATCCTCTTTCTCTGCAGTTTCCATTTTTACAACATTGACATAACCATCATTGATCATATCGACCATATACTTGACTATATCCGGATCAAACTGTGTTCCTGATCCTTGCTGAATTTCCTCAATGATGTCATCTTTATTAAGATGCCTTCTGTAAACCCTGTTGCTCGACATAGCATCATATGAATCAGCCACTCCTACAATCCTCGCATAAAGAGGAATTGCTTCTCCAATCAGTCCTTCAGGATAACCTTTTCCATCAAATCTTTCATGATGATACAGAGCCGTTTCCCTGACACCCCGAAGTGAAGAAAGCTGCTTTAACATTTTTCCACCGGCAACGGTATGGTTCTGTATAAGTTTCCTCTCCTCATCAGTAAGCTTTCCAGGCTTATTCAGAACAGCATCAGGAATACTTATTTTTCCGGCATCATGCAAAAGACCTGCATAATAGATGTTTTGAACCTCATCCTCCGATAATCCCATTCTTTTTGCAATTTCAGCAGCATACATCGCAACTCTTTTCGAATGTCCACGGGTATAAGGATCCTTGGCATCAATAAAGCTGATGAAAGTGTTCATTGACTGAAGAATAATCTTAACGTCATTCTTTTGCTTTAGCTTGTAGTTTTTCAAATTAAATCTTGTAACCAGAAAACCTATAAAGCATACAATCCATGCAATTAGCAAAATCACAAATATTACTCCTGTTTTTTCAAACATTCCATGTGTCAGATAGCCGTAAAAAACAAGAGAATCAGGATCAAACGGTTCAGTAGTCTTTAGAACTATGTCAAAATCAACTACTATCCCCGGAGGAATTGTCATAACATAGTAATTTGGTGTGAAAACAAGAATTTTATCAGAAATATCTGCGGAATAATCTATACCAAGCGTATTGGCAACACTCGTTCCTTCTGGAACAGCTAGTTCTACTCTCCAGTTAGTCAGATTTTCTTCTCCTCCATTAAAAACTGAAAATGTATAATCTGTAAGAATTGTATTACCAATATAACTCTCGGAGTTCTTGTCAACCGTAGCGTATACCTTATCTGAAAGTTTTGCTCCCGTAAGACTGAAACTCGTATTAAATTCCGTATTAACAGTGTTGTTTATAGCTTTTTCATATGCAAAAAAACCGGTTATAAGCACCATTAACACAGCCAAAAACATCAACATGGTGTTGGAACTCTTATCAATTTTCATATTCCGATATCCTCAGAACAGGTCAAAAGGCTACATTTTTATTATATCCCGCTATATTTCCCTATTTATTATATTTTTCTGATTTTTTAATAAAAAAAAGACTGATAAACAGTGGCTTTTTATAATTTAGCCATTGCCTATCAGTCTTTGTTTGTCACTTATTTAAAGTGCCATCAATCAATTTTTTAGTTATATACAATTATCTCTGGATACGTCCTGAACCGTCTCCACCTGCAAGCTTGTTAACTTCATCAACTGTTACAAGGTTGAAGTCGCCTTCGATTGAGTGCTTAAGAGCAGAAGCTGCAACAGCAAACTCAATTGTAGCCTGAGGATCAAAACCATTTACGCAGCTGTAGATAAGACCGCCACCAAATGAATCGCCACCACCTACACGGTCAACGATACGAAGTGCATATTTCTTTGAGAAGTATGCCTGACCATCTGTGTAAAGCATTGCGCTCCAGTTATTGTCATTAGCTGAAAGTGACTCACGAAGTGTAATAGCAACTTTCTTAAAGCCAAATCTCTCTGTAAGCTTCTGAGCAACTTCGATGTAGCCCTCTCTGTTAAGCTTACCTGTTGTAACGTCTGTAGAAGAAGCCTTGATACCAAATACATCATCAGCATCCTCTTCGTTAGCGATACATACATCAACATACTGGCAAAGCTCAGCCATAACCTTTCCAGCCTTTTCCTTGCTCCAGAGCTTTCCTCTGTAGTTAAGGTCGCAAGATACTGTAAGGCCATGCTCCTTAGCCTTCTTAACAGCCTCAAGTGTAATAGCTGCAAGATTATCACTTACAGCGGGAGTGATTCCTGTGAAATGGAACCATTCAGCTCCTTCAAAGATCTCATCCCAGTTGAAATCTTCCAATGAAGCCTCTGCAATTGCAGAATGTGCTCTATCATAGATACACTTTGAACCTCTCTGTGAAGCACCCTTTTCGTTGTAGTAGATACCTACACGATCGCCGCCTCTTGCAATCTTGGATGTATCAACGCCGTATTTTCTAAGTGAGTTAACTGCAGCCTGACCAATTTCGTGCTTAGGAAGCTTTGTAACATAAACTGAATCAAGACCATAGTTAGCAAGTGATACAGAAACGTTAGCTTCACCGCCACCAAAAGTAGCCTCAAGATGATCAACCTGAACAAATCTAAGATAATTGTCAGGCTGAAGACGTAACATAATTTCTCCAAATGTAACAACCTTTTTTGACATTATTAATTTCCTCTTTTCTTTATCATAAAAATGTTTATATATTCAAATCAGTTTTTTGTAAGGTGTACTGCAAATCCGCCAAAGTCATCAGCAAGATAAGCAACCTTAAGATGATTGTCTGCATCATAGCTGAACGAAGACTCATCAAACTTAACACCCTGCTTGCCAAGGTGATATACTGCTCTGTCAACGTTGTTTGTTCCGATAGCAATATGTCCGCATGTTCCGCGTCCCTTTGCCTTCATGATTTCAACAACAGATCCTGCAAATACAGAAGAATTTCCAACCTTCTTTGTGAAACCAAAGAGTGAATCAAACTTATCTGCAACTGCCTCTGCAGAAGCTGCATCATCCTGATTGATTCCGACATGCTTCATAGTGAATCCAAGCATAGCATTTACAGCGTCTCTTGTCATAGCTTCGATTTCATCGAACTTTCCTGCTGAGATAAGGTCTTTCTTAACCATCCAGCTACCGCCGCAGCAGAATACCTTGTTAAAGCCAAGATAGTCATTCAAGTTGTTCTTGTTTACGCCACCTGTAGGCATGAAGTGCATCTTTGTATATGGAGCTGCCATAGCCTTGATCTTGGCAATTCCACCATTCTGCTCTGCAGGGAAGAACTTAACACAATCAAGACCAAGTTCAATAGCCTGCTCTACTTCACCTGGAGTAGCTGTACCGGGAACAACCGGAACACCAATGCTCTGAATATATTCAACATTTGATCTGTTAAAGCCGGGGCTTACGATGAACTTTGCTCCGGCAGCCTTAGCACGATCTGCCTGTTCTGCATTTAATACTGTTCCTGCACCAACGATCATCTCAGGGAATTTCTGAGAAATAATTCTGATAGCTTCCTCAGCAGCTGCTGTACGGAAAGTAACCTCTGCTGCAGGAAGTCCACCCTTTATAAGTGCCTCTGCAAGTGGCTCAGCATCTTTTGCATCGTCAATAGCGATTACCGGTACAATACCAATTTTGTAAAGTTCTTCACAAATCTTATCCATTTTGTATTTCCTTTCATACAATAAAAAATCTAATGCGCATTGTAAATCCTCAGGCGCCCGCTTTCAAGCGCCTGAGAATAATTCACACATTTATAAACATAAAATGCATTATTCCTCAACATCCTGGAACTTTGAAGGATCAAGGTTGCTAGGATCCTGTCCGATATATGCTGAGATACCGCCATCAATGTAAACAACCTGACCGTTGATGAAATCAGATGCAGGAGAAGCAAGGAATACAGCAAGTCCCATAAGGTCCTCTGTCTTGCCCCATCTCTGTGCAGGTGTCTTGGAACGGATGAATCTGTCGAATGGATGCATTGATCCGTCAGGCTGTTTCTCACGAAGAGGAGCTGTCTGAGGAGTTGCAATGTAGCCGGGTCCGATAGCATTACACTGAATGTTGTACTGACCATACTCAGAGCAGATATTTCTTGTAAGCATCTTAAGTCCGCCCTTAGCTGCTGCATAAGCAGATACAGTCTCACGACCAAACTCAGACATCATTGAGCAAGCGTTGATGATCTTTCCGCTGCCCTTCTTGATCATTGCAGGAAGAACTGCCTTTGAGCAGATGAAAGGACCTGTAAGGTCAACATCAATAACCTGCTGCCACTGATCAACTGTCATATCAATCATAGGAATTCTCTTGATGATACCTGCATTATTAACAAGAATATCAATTGTTCCAACATTAGCTTCAACATCAGCAACAAACTTCTGAACCTGATCTTCCTTTGTTACATCGCATACAGCACCGAAAGCTTCGATACCGAGCTTCTTGTATTCAGCCATTCCTCTATCAACAAGCTCCTGATTGATATCATTGAATACAACCTTTGCTCCGCTCTCTGCAAATGCTACTGCATAAGCAAGTCCAAGTCCGTAAGAAGCGCCTGTTACCCAGGCAATTTTTCCCTCAAGTGAAAAGTTTTTCAAAAAATCCTGCATTATAATACCCTCCTAAAAAAAATATGTATAGTTAGTTTTTACTTTAAATCCTGCATTGCGCAGTCATCCATGTCATCGAAATCCTGATTTTCTCCAACCATTCCCCAGATGAATGTGTAAGCCTGTGTGCCGCATCCTGAATGGATAGACCAGCTTGGGCTGATAACTGCCTGTTCATTTCTCATAATGATATGTCTTGTCTCTGTAGGTTCTCCCATGAAATGCATAACCAAAGCATCTTCAGGAATATCAAAATAAAGATATACTTCCATTCTGCGGTCATGTGTGTGACAAGGCATTGTATTCCATACGCTGCCAGGTTTGAGCTCTGTCATACCCATTTCAAGCTGGCAGGTCTCAACCTGACCGGGAAGAATATACTTGTTGATTACTCTGTGATTAGCCTGCTCAAGACATCCGAGCTCTTTCTTGTTCTCATCCTTGATGATTACAACGTCATCAGAAGGTGTACCCTCTCTCTTGATAAGAACTGTAGGATATGTCTTGTGCGCAGGTGCGCTGTTGATGTAGAACTTTGCAGGCTTTGAAGAATCCTTGCTTGCAAAAGAGATATCCTTTGAACCCATTCCGATGTACATTCCCTGCTTGTAATCTACATCATATTTCTTGCCGTCTATTGTAATAACTCCGGCTCCTCCGATATTGATAACTCCCATCTCCCTTCTCTGAAGGAAGTATTCTGCTCTGAGTTCATCACCTGCAGTAAGAACCAGCTCTTTATTTACAGGTACTGCAGAACCTGTAATAATTCTGTCAATATGACTGTAAACCAGTTTGATATCATCCGGCTTAAAGAGATCATCGATGAGAAATTCCTCTCTGAGTCTCTTGGTGTCATAATATTTTTCGTCTTTTGGTGAACATGCTGTTCTAAGTTCCATACCGTCATCTCCTTTTACAACTCATTTATATACAGGTGTGCAACACCTAACCTCTTCATGAATTGTTCCTCTTCGTTTTGACTCTATCATCATAATGTATAATTTATTCTTTGTCAGTTCAATTTCGTTATAAAAACTTGCAAATCTTGACCTAATGTAAGTGCTTTCACATTTTTTACATTTTACCGCTTATCTGACTTTAATACAAGAAAAAAAGCTTCTGACTTAACGTCAAAAGCAACATACCATTTTTATCATGTCTTCTCTCTTTTGTGCATTTGTAACATTGTAATATATCACTGAAAAAGGGAAAAATACAGAGAACCTGCAAATGAAAATAGAAAAAATGAGTAGAACGGTAAGCCGGGTTATGTCTTGGATGATCATCTATCTAGGACTGCCGTTGCCGACAGCCTCAAGCGACCCACCTGAGAGCGAATCGGGCCGATTCATGGCTCTCTGTTCGGTCTTGCTTCGGATGGGGTTTACATGGCTACTGATGTTACCACCAGCACGGTAGTCTCTTACACTGCCTTTCCACCCTTACGTCAAAAGGAGCATAGGGCGGTCACTTGGAAAGCAAGCTTTCCTCGTTACGCGGCACTCGCCGCATGCCTATGGTATGCTGTGACATCATTCACGTAAACGTAAAGATGTCACAACATACCATAGTCGCCCACCTCATTAGTGACGCGGTATATTTCTGTTGCACTATCCTGGGAGTCACCTCCACCAGACGTTATCTGGCATCCTGCCCTGCGAAGCCCGGACTTTCCTCTCCCATGCCCTTTCGTTTGCATGGCAGCGATCATCTGTCCTACTCAAAATATTCTTTTCTTATAATAAGAACTATCAAAAATTAACATACATTGTCAATCTTTGCAAGCATATTAATTATAACTCATTTTACACAAGGAAATAAGGCATGGTGGAGGAAATTACTATGATTTTGAGGCGCTTTTTAGCCGAAGGAGAGGGAAATGTCTGGATGCGGCTAATGGAAAAAGGGGGAAATTCTTATATGGTGAGCCGCAAACATGCTTATATGTCAAATGCGGCTAATGAAAAGAAAATGTGCTTTGCCTGATGATTAGCCGAAAAACATATAAATTTCTTTTTGCGGCTAATTACTTAAAAATTTGAAGACAATTGAATTAGCCGCAAAAGAGGGATGGGTTAATATGCGGCTAATAGAATGATGAAGCGTGCCTGAATTCCATTAGCCGCATTGACATGGTTTGCCAAAATGCGGCTAACAAATAGCATAAAGCTACTGTGAGATGATAAAATGTAAAATATAGTTGACATTATTCATGTGAGGTGATACTATAATCTCATCAAGAGATCTTGAATGATTAGAGATTGGCGAATGTATAATGGCAAATGGAAAAAGGATGGTGGTAGATATGTTAATAGCTGCTTATTTATTGATTGTTGTGATTATTTTTTGCGTGATGCGTTTTATGAACAAGGATAAGGCCACAGCCAAGTATGATGAGATGCAGGAACTTATCAGAGGTAAGGCGTACAAATATGCTTTCTGGACAGTCTGCTTAGTTGAAGTTGGAGTATTGGTTTTGGGAACAACTGGAGTTGAGCTTCCTTTTGAGAATGAAACATTACAGTTTATTATTATACTGATAGGCATTGTGGTACATACTACTTATTCTATCTGGCACAATGCTTACATAGGTCTCAATACAAATGTTAAGAGATATACTATAGTCTGTGCACTGATCGCTGCTTTGAATTTCTTAAATGCCTTTATTGCTATCAGGTCAGGTGAATTGTTTGAAAATGGTAAGTTTGGTTTTGCTTTTATAAATCTTTTTATCGGAGTAATATTTGTGGCAGTTGCTGCTGAAATATTTGTTAGAAACCGCATTGATGCCGGTGAAGAGTAAGGAGGTCTTGTATGAAGAATTTACGTATGAAGGCTGCCAGAGCTGGCATGGACCTCTCGCAGGATGATCTTGCCAAGTTGTGCCAGGTATCAAGACAGACCATAAGTGCCATTGAAAAAGGGGACTACAATCCCACAATCAATCTCTGTATAGCAATCTGTAAGGCCCTCAATAAGACATTGGATGAGCTGTTCTGGGAGTGATAGATCTTATTATATGGCCAAGATATTTGAAATGGTTTCATTTTATTAGATGCAAATATGATTTTTAGGAACATTTGGGAGTGTAAAACTTTCGAATGTTCCTTTTATTTTGCCTTGTTTCTAAGGCCAATAAAGGGTAAAATGTAAAAAATGTGAAAGCTCTTACATTATGTCAAGATTTGCAAGTTTTTATTACAAAAATGAACTGACAACGAATAAATTATACAGTATGATACAAGAGCATGAGGATTAAATAGCTATATAGAAATAATGTGTCATGCAGATTATGCAGTATTTTCTGTGATAAATCGAATTGAATAGAGGCATTTATATATATAGGAAAAAGTTAATAACAAAGGAGAGGGACGTATGGAACTTAGAACCGCATGTTCACCAAGAGATGAGAAGTACTACGATACCAAGAGACTTAGAGAGGAATTTCTCATCGATGATCTTTTCCAGCCAGATGATATCAAGCTAGTTTATAGCCATATCGACAGAATCATCACTGGATCAGCAGTACCAGTTCAGAAGGAGCTCAAGCTTACAGCAGGAGACGAGCTCAGAGCTGAGTATTTCCTTCAGAGAAGAGAGATGGGCGTTATCAATATCGGTGGCGCAGGTGTCATCACAATTGATGGCAAGAAGTATGACGTAGATTACAAGCAGGGAATGTACATCGGAATGGGAGCAAAAGATATCTCTTTTGCCAGCGTAGATGCAGCTAAGCCTGCTAAATTCTATATTAACAGTGCTCCAGCACACAAGACATATCCTACAGTTCTTATTAAGAGAGAGGGAACACCTTCTGAGGACGTTGTTATCATCAAGGATGAGAACAAGAAGGAGCTTGGAAGTCTTGAGGGAGCTAACCACAGAGTTATCAACAAGTACATCCTTCCAGGTCAGGTTGAGACATGTCAGCTTGAGATGGGTATGACAGAGCTTAAGCCAGGCAGCGTATGGAACACAATGCCTTGCCACACACATGACCGTAGAATGGAAGTTTATCTGTACTTCGATATTCCAGAGGATGCAATGGTTATGCACTTCATGGGTGAGCCTACAGAGACAAGACACATCATCATGAGAAATGAGCAGGCTGTTATCAGCCCTAGCTGGTCAATCCACTCAGGATGTGGCACACAGGCTTACACATTC
Source organism: Butyrivibrio sp. (assembly GCA_017446685.1). Taxonomy (GTDB): domain Bacteria; phylum Bacillota; class Clostridia; order Lachnospirales; family Lachnospiraceae; genus Butyrivibrio. The sequence goes on along the minus strand of JAFSQI010000071.1, from coordinate 388 downwards.
ATCTGGGGAATGGTTGGAGAGAACCAGGATTTCGATGATATGGATGACTGCGCTATGCAGGACTTAATGTGAGTGATATAGCAGACAGAAGTCATGCATACATGTGTTTACACAAATGGATGCATGACCTCAGGATGCTAACAGACATGAGGAAAAAAGATATGCGAATGAAATGAGTATATCGATTTCCGAATGGATGTAGGATTGCGAAAACGAAGTAGAGCAATCCGTATATCACGAATATATTAGTAAAAAACAATTTAGCATATAATAGGAGCATTCCTGTAATTCAGAAATAACGCCAATTGAATAAAAAGAAACCTCAAAGTAAGATAAAGGTGTTCATCTTGGCGGATGAAAAAACATCTTATGCTAACCGGAGGTTTCT
>JAFSQI010000070.1 GCA_017446685.1 Butyrivibrio sp. | reverse complement strand
TTCAGACAGAAATGCGCACTAAGCTGCGCATTTCGTGAGAACCTGATGCAGGAGTGAGCGCATTCCATCGACGAAGTCGATTTGGAATGAATGCGCGAAGTGGTTACTGGAGCGAGCAGTATGCGAGTGAACAGTAACAATATTATTTTTTATAAAAATGGAGAAAATGTTGTAACAAACTATTATGTTGCAAGTTATAATAAAATATGAATGATAGGACTTCTTACGGACAAAAACTGAAATCACCGCAAGAATTATTTAGATAGATTTTTAGAAATATGAATTTATTATTTGCGAGGTCGGGAGGCAATTATGGATATTAAAATTAATAATATTCAGCAAACAGCGCAAGTCCAGGCTCCGGAGCAAGTTCAGGAGGCAGGTGGTGATTTTAAATTCATTTTGACCAGTAAACTGGAGGATGAATCTCTTGCTGAGCGCCTCAATTTAATGATGCAGGACATAATCCAGCAGGGTGAGAGAATTTCAAAAAAGAACGATATCAAGGATATGCAGAGATACCGTCTTTTGATAAAAGATTTCATGAACGAAGTTGTAACAAGGTCACATGTTTTTTCAAGAGAAAACTTTTTGGACAGAAAAGGAAGACATAGAGTTTATGGTATTATCAGGCAGGTCGATAAGGAACTTGATGAACTTGCACAGGAACTTGTGAAAGATGAAACTGATAATATTGCTATATTGGCAAAGATTGGTCAGATACAGGGATTACTACTTGATATTTTTACATAAAAATGACTTTACTATTGTAACAACAAGGGAGAAGAAATGGCGGATTTTTCCGATATTATAGATCAGAGCCAAATGAAGGAGCATATGCAGCATGCTCTTAAAACAGGTAAGGTATCGCATGCATATATTATATCCGGGGAGAATGGTTCAGGAAAAGAGTATATTGCAAGGGTATTTGCAAAGGCTCTTCAGTGCGAAAAAAAAATCACTAAGGATGATGGCGTAATAGAGGCTTGTAACGAGTGTCATTCATGTGTTCAGGCATTAAGCGAAAGCCATCCTGATATAATCACAATTACGCATGAAAAGCCAAATAGTATTGGTGTAGATGATATAAGAGAGAAGCTAAGAGACGATGTAGTAATTCGTCCATATGAGAGCAGCTACAAGATATATATAATTCCTGAAGGCGAGAAAATGACACCGGCAGCGCAGAATGCTCTTTTAAAAACTTTGGAGGAGCCTCCTGCGTATATTGTGATCATAATTCTTACAAATAACATAAATGCCTTTTTACCGACAATTATCAGCAGATGTATTGTTCTTCCAATGAAGGCAGTGCAGGATGATTCTATTAAAAAGTTTTTGATGGAAGAGAAGCATATTGTTGATTATAAAGCCATGCTTTGTGCCTCTTTTGCAAGAGGAAATGTTGGAAAGGCGTTGGAACTGGCTTCTAACGAGAAATTTGAGGATTTAAAAAACGGAACTATAGAGCTGATTTCAAAGCTTGAGAATTTGGAAATACACGATATGATGGACAGAGTGCATGCTTTATTGGAGCCAACAGAAGAGGATGCAAAAAACAGTAAAAAAGGTATTGATCAGGGGCTTCTTGAAGAGTTCATGGATATTCTGCTTTTTCTTTTTCGGGATATGCTTGTATTTAAGGCGACAGAGAGTGATGAACACTTGATTTTCTCTGACAAGATATCGTATATTAGAGGTGTTACACAAAAGTGTACATACGATGGAATTAATCGTATCATAAAAGACATGGAGACTGCTAAAAACCGCATAAACTCCAATGTTAATATAGATATAGCCCTGGAGCTTATGCTCCTTGGGATTAAGGAGCGTTTATGACAAAAGTAATCGGCGTGAGATTCAGGTCTGCCGGAAAAATATATTTCTTTTCACCGGGGAAATATGAGATAAAAAAGGGTGATCATGTTATTGTGGAAACGGCCAGAGGTGTTGAGTATGGAACTGTAGTTTCAGCTCCGAAGGAAGTTGAGGACAGTGAAGTTGTTAAGCCTCTTAAGACAGTTTTGAGGACAGCCAGCACCAAGGATGATGAGCAGGAGAAAAACAACAGGGTAAAAGAAAAAGAGGCATTTAAAATATGTCTTGAAAAGATTAAAAAGCACAATCTTGAGATGAAACTGATTGATGCGGAGTATACTTTTGATAATAATAAGATTCTGTTTTATTTTACGGCTGATGGAAGAATTGATTTCCGAGAGCTGGTAAAAGATCTTGCAGCAGTATTTAAGACCAGGATAGAGCTGCGACAGATAGGCGTAAGGGATGAAACAAAAATAATTGGTGGATACGGTATCTGCGGAAGACCGTTATGCTGTCATTCATATCTTTCTGACTTTGTTCCGGTTTCCATAAAGATGGCAAAAGAGCAGAGTCTTTCACTAAATCCTACGAAAATATCGGGAGTATGCGGAAGACTTATGTGTTGCCTTAAAAATGAAGAAGAAGTATATGAAGAACTTAACAGGAAGATGCCAAGTGTCGGAGATGTATGCAAGGCCAAAGACGGCCTGGAGGGTGAAGTATCCAGCGTAAACATCTTAAGACAGACAATTAAGATTCTTGTGGATGTTGATGATGAAAAAGAAGTTCACGAGTACAAGCTTGAAGAACTTGAGGCAATAAAAAAGAAACCTAAGAAAAAGAGTGGAAAGAAGAATTCTCAAGATGAAGAGGAAATAAAAGAACTGGAGGCTCTTGAGAAGATTGAGAAACGGGAAGGAAAGTCAAAACTTGGAGAAGATTGATCTAAAGCCTGGTGAAAGACTGGACGATCTGCAGAGAAATGGCTATAAAATTATTCAGGATCCGGATAAATTCTGTTTTGGAATGGATGCAGTTCTTTTGTCGGGATTTGCTAGTTGTCCTGAAGGCGGAAGAGTACTTGATCTTGGTACGGGTACAGGGATTATTCCTATTCTTATGGCTGCAAAGACTAAGGCAAAGGAACTGGTTGGTCTGGAGATTCAGAGTGAAAGCGCAGAAATGGCAAATAGGAGTGTTTTGCTAAATGACCTTCAGACCAGAGTTAAAATAGTACAGGGAGACATTAAGGAGGCAGGACAATTGTTTGAAGCTGCCTCTTTTGACGTTATAACGAGTAATCCGCCATATATGATAAACAGCCATGGACTTCAGAATCCGGATGCGCCAAAGGCAATTGCAAGACATGAAATGTTATGTAATCTTGAAGATGTAGTCAGGGCAGCAGCTAAATGCCTTAAGCCGGGTGGCAAATTTTACATGGTACACAGACCATTCAGACTTACTGAAATAATGGTGCTTATGCATGAATATAAGGTAGAACCAAAGAGAATGCGTCTGGTACATCCTTTTGCTGATAAAGAGCCGAGTATGGTGCTTATTGAGGGCGCAAGAGGTGGAAAACCAAGGATAACTGTGGAAAAACCGCTCATAATATATGAGGAGCATGGGAAATATACACAGGAAATATATGAAATTTATGGTTATTAGTTTTTTAGAATAAATGGGAAAAATATGAGTAGTAATGAACAGGGAATGCTTTATCTGTGTGCAACGCCAATAGGAAATCTTGATGATATCACATTCAGAGTTCTTGAAACTTTAAAGAATGTGGATTTGATTGCGGCTGAGGATACAAGAAACAGCATAAAATTATTAAATCACTTTGATATACATACCGAGATGACGAGCTATCACGAGTACAACAAGTATGAGAAGGCTCTTTATCTGATTGAAAAGATGCAAAAGGGTATAAATGTTGCATTAATAACGGATGCGGGAACACCGGCGATATCTGACCCGGGAGAGGTACTTGTGGCTGAGTGTCACAAAGCGGGAATCAGAGTCACTTCTCTACCGGGACCGGCAGCATGTATTACAGCGCTTACAATGTCAGGGCTTAATACAAGAAGATTTTGTTTTGAAGGTTTTTTGCCTGCTATTGATGATAAAAAGGCCAGAAAAAGAATATTAGAGGACTTAAAGACGGAAAGCAGGACAATGATTGTCTATGAGGCTCCGCATCATTTAAGGGCAGTGTTGGATGATTTGTATGAGGCACTTGGGGATAGAAGGATTTCAATTTGCAGAGAACTTACGAAGCGTTTTGAGGAAGTAAATCCGACAACAATAGCTCAGGCTATTGAATATTACAAAAATAATGATCCCAGGGGAGAGTATGTCCTTGTAATAGAGGGTAAGAGTCTTCAGGAACAGGATGAGGAAAAAAGACTTTCCTGGCAGGAGATGAGTATTGAGGAACATATGAGATATTATGAAGAACAGGGAGTATCTCACAAGGATGCCATGAAAAAGGTGGCGGTAGACAGAGGTGTTGGGAAAAGGGAAATTTATCAGGCTCTGTTAAAGTAATTGAAGGTATTTTTGTAAAAAACTTATTTTAAATATTAGTTTAGTTTATACAGAGGAGAGATTATGGGCGAGCAAAAGGTTTATGTAGCAAAGAGACCACCTATGGGGTGGAACAGCTGGGACTGTTACGGAGCAAGTGTCGATGAAGAGACACTTCTTGGAAATGCCAGGTATATGGCTGAGAATCTGAAAGAATACGGGTGGGAGTATGTTGTATGCGATATTCAGTGGTCAGAGCCAACTGCAGATTCACATGCATATCATAAGTTTGCGGAGCTTGAAATGGATGAGTATTCAAGACTCATTCCGGCTGTAAAACGATTTCCTTCGGCAGCGGATGGAAAGGGATTTAAGCCTATAGCAGATAAGATTCATGACATGGGACTTAAGTTTGGAATTCATATTATGAGAGGTATTCCAAGGCAGGCTGTTCATAGAAATACCAAGATTCTGGGAACTGACAAGACCGCGAGAGATATTGCGCATCCCGCATCAATATGTATGTGGAATACTGATATGTATGGTGTGGATGCAAATGTTGACGGAGCGCAGGCATATTATGATTCTATATTCAAGCTGTATGCTGAATGGGGAGTTGATTATGTAAAGGTAGATGATCTTGCGAGAGTCGATGTAGGACCTGATGCTCCCGGCGCAGGGTTTTCTGAAATTGCAATGATTAGGAAAGCAATAGAAAAATGCGGAAGATCTATTGTTCTTAGTTTATCTCCCGGACCATCCAGAGTAGAGCAAAAAGATTTTCTTTTAGAAAATGCAAATTTATGGCGAATGACCGATGACTTCTGGGATAAATGGGAGCATCTTTACGGAATGTTTGAAAGATGTCATGCATGGGAAGGAATTGGGTGTAAGAATCACTGGCCGGATTGCGATATGCTTCCTATAGGACATCTATGTGTATGCACGGATGAAGGCAGGGAAAAAGAAAACAGTAAGATAATAAATGATACAAAACGAGCAAAAATGGGGCATTATACTCATTTTACTCATGATGAGCAGAAGATTCTTATGACATTGTGGTGCATTTTCAGATCTCCACTTATGATAGGCGCTGAACTAAGGGATAACGACCAGTTTACGTTAGATCTTTTAACAAACAGCAGGCTTCTCAACATGCACAGGCATGGTCGCAAAGCAAAGGAAATTTACAGGAAGGATGACCTTGTTATCTGGAAGAGTCAGACCAAGGATGGAAAGCTTTATGCTGCATTCTTTAACATAAGTGAAGAAAAGAAAAAGACCAAGTTTAAATATAAAGATTTTGGAATCAAGGTAAGAAGCGAAGTTCCGGCAGCAGATGTTTGGAGCGGTGAAGGCTTTTACTTAAATGATAAAATGGCTATCGAACTTGAGCCTCACACAGTTAAGTGTTATGAGATAGGTCTGGAATGAATTTAGAGTATTTTAATAGAATTTTGCCTTAAAATTATTGTTAAAAACTGGACTTTGTAGTATAAATGTAGTAGTGGGCATAATTTGCCTAACATTTAACAGTGTATCTGCGAATTATCTGTATATTGCTTGCTTTAATTAAGAATATACTAAATATAGTATGTTTGTTGCTGTATTTATATCAGATTTTTCGTAAAAAAATAATTAAAAAGAGAGGGCATAAAATGGCAAACATCGATTTGAGCCAGTATGGCATCACAGGAGTTAAAGAAGTCGTTTACAATCCATCTTATGAGCAGCTTTTTGCTGACGAGACAGATCCTAGCCTTGAGGGCTATGACAAAGGTCAGGTTACTGAGCTTGGTGCAGTAAACGTAATGACAGGAATTTATACAGGCCGTTCTCCTAAAGATAAGTTTATAGTAGAAGATGAGAAGTCTAAGGATACAGTATGGTGGACATCAGAGGAATATCCTAATGATAACCACAGAGCTTCACAGGCAGCTTGGGATGCATGTAAGAAGCTTGCTGTAGATCAGCTCTCCGGCAAGAAGCTTTATGTTATTGATGGTTTCTGCGGAGCTAACAAGGACACACGTCTTGCTGTTCGTTTCATTATGGAAGTAGCTTGGCAGGCACACTTTGTAAAGAACATGTTCATCCGTCCTACAGAGGAAGAGCAGGCTAACTTCAAGCCTGATTTCGTTGTTTACAACGCTTCTAAGGCTAAGGTTGAGAACTATAAGGAACTTGGACTTAACTCTGAGACAGCTGTTCTATTCAATGTAACAAGCAAAGAGCAGGTTATTCTTAATACATGGTATGGTGGAGAAATGAAGAAGGGTCTGTTCTCAATGCAGAACTACTTCCTTCCTCTTCAGGGCATGGCTTCTATGCACTGCTCAGCTAACACAGATATGGAAGGTAAGCACACAGCTATCTTCTTTGGTCTTTCAGGAACAGGTAAGACAACTCTTTCAACTGATCCTAAGAGACTTCTTATCGGTGATGACGAGCACGGTTGGGATGACAACGGAGTATTCAACCTTGAGGGTGGATGCTATGCTAAGGTTATCGGCCTTGATAAGGATTCTGAGCCTGATATCTACAACGCAATCAAGAGAAATGCTCTTCTTGAGAACGTAACAGTAGATGCT
>JAFSQI010000006.1 GCA_017446685.1 Butyrivibrio sp. | reverse complement strand
GGAATATGACGCCTCTAAAGTGACGATCCCTTATTTTATGGTAGCTGGAACGGGAAAGTCGGACGATTCCGGGTCTGATCCTGAAACAAGCTATGGAGGTGTTTCCCCGCTTTCAGCACTTACATCGAACTACAACAGTATTTCTGATGATGTGCAAAAGGTGCGTGCAAGAGCTGTTGGCGCTGAGCATGAGCAGATGCTGATGCGTTCGGATGGATATATGACAGCATGGATGCTGTATCAGCTTGCAGGAGATGAAGAGGCGGCTGCAGTCTTTGATGGGGAAAATGCAGAAATCCTGCATAATAATAACTGGCAGGATGTGGAGAAGAATCAATGAACGAGAAAAGGATGATAGCGTTCATTAAAAGTCAGAAGAATTGATTTTAAAAAAGGTCAGAAAACTGACATAGCAAACAAATTGTTGAGAAAGATCGGGAAACCGGTCTTTTTCTTTTACATAAAAACCTGCTCCGGAGAATACGGAACTGCTTGCGCAAAAGCACAGGCTCGTTCTTGCCTAACTTCGCATAAGGAATATTATGTGGCGTCAAATTGACGTCATTTTACTTTGGCGTTGACGTCGTTCTGGCGTCATTTTTGGGGCGGACATTTGTTGGCAGCTTAGTAGGGTTATAGGGATGCACCCTAATCCAAGCACCGTGAGTGCATGGTTTCTGCGAAAATTGCACCTGCAACTTTTTGCGTATGCGGCTTTTGAAAAGGTAATTTAGAGTTGTAACAATTATAAAAAATATCATCCCTGGGCTTTGGTGAAACGTCGTCACCTTTGCTGTGGATGCTTTTTTTACCACTTAACAACTATTTCTGCCGCTCGTGAAGCATAAGCCACGTAAAGTGAAATGGTTGTTTTTCTTATCTGCTTATATATACGAATGAAGATGATGTTGTGGCAAAACTAATTTTCTAATGAACCACAAACCCCGTCCCAATGTCATTTAGATAAGAAAAAGATGTGACAGAGCAACAAGCATGATATTGGAAGTGTCTACGTGAGACGCTGCTCTTTATTAGTAGTAGAACACGTAAAAACAAACAGATATTTGGAAAAAATACGTGAGTAGAGGTCTGTTAACGGGATGTATCACGTAGAATGCCAGATAATCATAGCGAAACTACGTGATAACAGTCTAAAGATAAAGAGGTGTCACGTAGATGTCCACGCTACTGTATAATCTGAAGAACGTAGCGTGCCTATTTAGCATTTTCTGCATTTTTTATCTAAATGACATTGACCTCGTTCCCTAGTACCATTTTCTAGGTTCATTACTGCATGTTTTTACAAATCCGTCCTGACATGGTAATATATATTCGCTGTGTCAGGACTATTTTTATGTCACAATATGTCAAAACGCATAATTAATACAAAAATGGTACTCGTCATGGTACTCGGTCAAACAAACTGAGATAACAAATGGCTTAAATAAAGCATTTTTAAAAGGAGATACATAAAAAATGAAACTAGGAATCGTAGGTTTACCTAACGTAGGAAAGAGCACATTATTTAATTCACTGACTAATGCAGGAGCGCTTGCTGCAAATTATCCTTTTGCGACAATTGATCCAAATGTTGGAGTTGTTGCAGTTCCGGATAAGAGATTGAAGGCACTTGGAGATTTATATCATTCAAAGAAGGTTACACCGGCTACTATTGAGTTCGTTGATATTGCCGGACTTGTAAAAGGTGCTTCCAAGGGTGAGGGACTTGGAAACCAGTTCCTTGCAAATATCAGGGAGACAGATGCGATTGTGCATGTTGTAAGATGTTTTGAAGATCCTAATGTTGTTCATGTTGATGGAAGTGTTGATCCTGCAAGGGATATTGAGACAATCAATCTTGAGCTCATTTTTGCGGATTTGGAAGTTCTTGAGCGTAGAATCGCCAAGGTTACAAAGACTGCTCGTATGGACAAAACTGCAGCAAAAGAGCTGGATCTTTTAAATAAGATCAAGGAAACTCTTGAAGACAACAAGATGGCAAGAGAACTTGAAATAACAGATGAGGATGAGCTTGCGCTTATGAACGGATATGATCTTCTTACATGGAAGCCTGTTATTTATGCAGCAAATGTAAAAGATGATGATCTTGCTGATGACGGTGCATCCAACAAATATGTGGCAGCTGTTAGAGAGCTGGCTTCAAAGTCAGGAAGTGAAGTTTTTGTAATCAGTGCTCAGATTGAAGCAGAAATATCAGAGCTTGATGAAGGAGAAAAAGCAGAGTTTTTGGAGAGCCTTGGACTTGAAGAGTCAGGTCTTGACAAGCTTATTGCTGCAAGTTACAAGACACTTGGACTTATGAGTTTCCTTACATCAGGCGAGGATGAGACAAGAGCATGGACAATTAAGATCGGAACTAAGGCTCCACAGGCAGCAGGTAAGATTCACACTGATTTCGAGAGAGGATTTATCAAGGCTGAGGTAATTAATTATCAGGATCTTCTTCGTGAAGGTTCACTTTCTGCAGCAAGAGAAAAAGGACTTGTCCGCATGGAAGGTAAAGAGTATGTTGTTCAGGATGGAGATGTAATTCTTTTCAGATTTAATGTTTAATAGAAATCAAATATAAATGTGTGGATATGACGGAGGAAATGGTTATGCCTGATATCATGGGGGATATGGACATTGCATTCCCAAATCTTGGTATTTATCTGGAAAATGTTCCAAAGAATTTTTCGGTATTTGGTTTTACAATAGCGCTTTACGGTGTAATTATTGGAACAGGATTTTTTCTGGCTCTTCTTCTTATCACTAATATAGCTAAAAGAACCGGTCAAAATCCGGATGATTATTGGGATATTGCTATTTATATAATTATTTTTTCAATCATAGGTGCCAGAGCCTATTATGTGTTCTTTGCCTGGGATAGTTATAAAGATAATCCTATTAGTGTTTTCTATATAAGAAATGGTGGACTTGCCATTTATGGCGGAGTTATAGCAGGTTTTTTGACTGCGTTTATATACACCAGAATAAAGAAAAAAAGCTTCCTTCTTATGACGGATACGATTATGTATGGTCTGCTTTTGGGACAGATATTCGGAAGATGGGGAAACTTTACAAACAGAGAGGCATTCGGTGAATATACGGACGGATTATTTGCGATGAGGCTTCCGGTTGCGATGGTCAGAACCGGAGAAATAACTGAGCTTATGAAAGAGCATATGAGCGCCGCAACCAATTATATCCAGGTAAGTCCAACGTTCTTGTATGAGAGTATGTGGAATCTGTGTCTTCTTATCTTGTTGCTTATTTATAGCAAGCATAAGAAGTTTGACGGAGAGATAGTTCTTTTATATCTTGGCGGCTACGGACTAGGACGTGCCTGGATTGAGGGACTTCGTACAGATCAGCTGATAATGCATACGACAGGTCTTCCTGTTTCACAGATGCTTGCAATTTGCCTTGTTATTTTTTCTATTGCAGGAAATATTTTTGCAAGGATAAAATTGAGAAAAAATTCATTGTCAAAATAGTTTTGTAATGAGTTGAGAGGCAGAATTTCATAAAGTGGATTAGCACAGCGTAGTAGAACCAATAGCTGTTGTATATTCGATTAAGCGAAAGAAAGATACTTTTAAACGGGTATCTTTCTTATTTTTTTGTAAAAAACAAGAAATTTTTATTAAATTTTTCTGATTTTCCACTATATATTGTTACAAATTCAAACACACCACAAGATGTTAATAACATGTGATTTTAGGCTTCGAAAAAAATATTGTTAAAAGAAAAAAATTAATTTATAATACACTTGAGTGGTAAAAAGTGTTAAAAAGTGGTTAAAAGTGGTAGAAAAGTGGGAATAACGATTGGGAACTGCATTCAAAGGTGAATATAGTCATTCCATAGACGCTAAGGGAAGACTCATAATGCCTGCAAAATTCCGCGAGCTCCTGGGTGAACAATTTGTTGTTACCAAGGGGTTTGATGGATGTCTTTTTGTGTTCTCAGAAAGTGGTTGGGATGCCTTTGAGGAGAAGCTCCAGGCACTTCCAATGGATAAACCCGAAGCCAGAATGTTAGGACGTTTTTTTATCGCTGGAGCCATTGACGCTGAAGTGGACAAACAGGGCAGAATACTCATTCCGGCCAATCTGCTTCAACATGCCAAGATTGAAAAAGAGGCAGTTATTGCAGGTGTCGGGAACAGGGCAGAAATCTGGAGCAAGGCAGAGTGGGAAAAGGCTTGTACCTTCGATGATATTAACGGAATCGCTGCCAAGATGAGCGAGTATGGCCTTAGTATCTAACTATTGCTTTGACTCAAAATGTGGGGACAAATGGAATTTAAACATTATTCGGTGCTCCTTCAGGAGTGCATTGACAATCTTAATATTAAGCCTGACGGGATTTATCTTGATGGAACCCTTGGAGGAGCAGGTCATTCTTCACATATAGCCGCGATGCTTTCGGAAAAAGGTCATCTTTACGGCACTGATCAGGATGAAGCTGCAATTGTCGCAGCAACAGAAAGGCTTCAGCCTTATGCCGACAGAGTCACTATAATCAGGGACAACTATGAGAATGCAGTGGAGAGGCTGCGAGAGCTTGGAGTTAACGGAGTTGATGGCATACTGCTTGATTTGGGCGTTTCATCTTACCAGCTTGATAATGCTGAAAGAGGCTTTACCTACAAGGAAGATGTCCCTCTTGATATGAGAATGGATCAGAGGCAGACGCTTACCGCCAGGGATATTGTTAATGATTATTCGGAAACCGAGATCTTTCACATTATCAGAGATTTTGGTGAGGATAAATTCGCCAAAAACATAGCAAAGCATATTTGTATAGAGAGGCAGAAGGCACCTATAGAGACCACTTTTCAGCTTAACGACATTATAAAGGCTGCAATTCCGGCAAAGATGAGAGAAAAAGGTGGCCATCCGTCCAAGAGAACATATCAGGCAATTCGAATTGCACTCAACAGAGAGCTTGATGTATTGCAGAATTCTCTTGATGGTTTTATAGATTTTTTGAATCCGGGAGGAAGGATATGTGTAATCACGTTCCATTCTCTTGAAGACAGAATTACCAAGAATAATTTCAGAAAAAATGAAAACCCATGCACTTGTCCACCGGATTTTCCGGTATGTGTATGCGGTAAAAAGTCAAAGGGCAAAGTTATTACAAGAAAACCTATTTTGCCAAGTGAGAGCGAACTGGCTGAAAATAAGAGATCTCAGAGTGCAAAGCTTAGAGTTTTTGAAAAAAGCATTTAATTAAGTTTGTTATTTAGCAGGCAGTAACAGCTAAGATTTTAGAATAATTCAGAAAATAAGGAGGTATTGACATGGCAAGCAGATATGTATATGGAAACACTGTTCGTAGGAAGCCTGAACCAACTCATGAGACCAGACCTTACCATGTTCATGAACCTCGGGTAAGACGCAGAAGACATCACATGAGCCTTGGGTACTTGTTGTTCCTTTCTGTAGCAGTATCCCTTATGGTTCTGACTTTGGCATGGTATATTTCACTGCAGTCACAGATTACCGGCAGTGTAAAGAAAATAGCGGCTTTAGAAAGTCAGCTTAATACATTGAAACAGGAAAACGATGAGGCATACAACAGAGCAAATGGCAATCTTGACCTTGATGAGATCAAGAGAATTGCTATTCAAGAGTATGGAATGACTTATGCAACAGATGGTCAGATAGTGACTTACTCCGATGGCGGTGGTAATGATTATGTCAGACAGGTTGCTCCGATTCCTGGCAGCAACTAAAAATCAAAGGTTACCGGAGCGGGCTGTATGCGATTAAATGGTAACAATCAAAGGCGCTACTATAGGGGAGACAGTCACTCTATGACTGTTTATGATAGATAAAGAGAAAATAATGGCTCGAAGGAAAAAATCAAAAACACAAAAATTTACAATAGGAATGAGAAAGAAGCTGGTAGTACTGTTTGTTCTGGTACTACTGGCTTTCGTTGGACTTGGGGTAAGGCTTATCCTTATTACCAAAAATAATGGCGAGGAATATGAGCGTCAGGTACTGTCACAGCAGCAGTATGATTCAACTACGCTTCCCTTCAGAAGAGGTGAGATTCTTGATTCCAGCGGTACAGTTCTTGCTTACAGTGAGAAAGTATATAATGTGATTCTGGATGCAAAGCTTCTTCTTAGAGATGAAAAATATCTTGAGCCTACATTAAAGGCTCTTGTTACCAATTTTTCACTTGATGCATCTGAAATCAGAAACTATTTAAGTGAACATGCAACTTCACAGTACTATATCCTGGCAAAAAAGCTTTCATATAATGAAATTTACGATTTTCAGGAAATGATTACTCCGGGTACTGAGACATATGACGAGAATATTCAGGGAGTCTGGTTTGAATCAAGTTATATTCGAAAATATCCAAACGGTTCACTGGCAAGTGATGTAATAGGTTTTACCTCAAGTGATAATGTTGGTATGTACGGACTTGAAGAGTATTACAATGATGTTTTGAGTGGAACTGCCGGAAGAGAGTATGGCTATCTTGATGATGATTCCAATCTTGAGAGAACAACAATCCCTGCCACAGATGGAGACAGCATAGTAACAACAATAGATGGAAATCTTCAGAATATAGTAGAAAAACATCTGAATAAATTTAATGAAACCTATGCTAACAATGTCAGAACAGGTAACGGAGCCAATAATGTGGGCTGCATCATAATGGATGTAAATACAGGTGATGTGCTGGCAATGGCAAGTTATCCCGGATTTGATCTTAATAATCCTAGAGATATTACACCACTTATCGGCATGCCTGCAGTAGATGAAAAGGGAAATAAAGTTTCAGGAGAATCAGTTTATGATTCCGGAGTATATATTACAGAAGAAATGCTTGCGGAATTTACTGATGAACAACTCTACCAGAACTATAATGCCTTATGGAAAAATTTCTGTATTGCAGACACCTATGAACCGGGTTCTGTTGCCAAGCCTTTTACAGTTGCAACCGGTTTGGAGGCAGGCGCCATAACTGGTGATGAAGTATATAACTGCACAGGTTCGCTTAATGTCGGTGGATGGGACATTAAATGTCATAACAGATACGGCGACGGACTTGTTTCGGTGGAGCGTGCTATTGAGATTTCATGCAACGTTGCCATGATGTATATCGGACAGTCAATTGGTGTAAATACTTTTACAAAATTTCAAAAAGATTTTGGATTTGGACTTAAGACCAATATTGACCTTGCCGGTGAGGCCAGAACAGAAGGACTTACCTACAGCGCTTCGAATATGGGACCGACAGACCTTGCAATCAATACTTTCGGACAAGGCTTTAACGTTGATATGATAGAAATGATAACCGGATATTGTTCACTTATTAATGGCGGATATTTTTACGAGCCTCATGTTGTGAAAAAAATAGTGAGTTCAAGTGGCACAACGGTTAAAAATATAGAACCCAGAGTACTAAGACAGACTGTTTCTCCAAGTACTTCAGAAAAGATAATACAGTACTGCGAAGCAGTAGTAATGGGGGATGAGGGTACCGGTAAAACAGCCAGACCTGCCGGATACAGAATTATTGGTAAGACAGGAACTGCTCAGACTCTTCCAAGAGGCAATAGGCAGTATGTTGTATCATTTATGGGCGCAGCTCCGGCTGATGATCCTGAGATAGCAATTTATGTTGTTGTAGACAGACCTAATGTTGCGGATCAGTCCACATCAACAAGACTTGCAACAACACTTGTAAGAGATATTTTGACAGAAGCCCTTCCTTATTTAAATTATCCTATGACAGAGGAATTATCAGAGGCAGAACAGGCAGAGCTTGCAAGCCTTAGAGAACAGCTTATTACAACAGCTCCTGATCCTACAGCAGAGGAAAATGCAGAAGAAGTAGAAGGAGAGGAAACTGAAGCAGCAGAAGAAGCTTCGTCGACAGAAAGTTCTGAACAGTCTGACAATTCTTTGATTTGGGAGACTTTTGACAGGGACGCTGAAACGGGATATTATGTTGACCCGGAGACAGGTGCATTAATTGATCCTGAAACCGGTACTGAATCAAATGGAGATGTTCTTCCTGATTTTACCGGAACAGTTGAGGATAGCAGCACTGTTGCCGAGAGTAACTAATGCCTTTTAGGCAAATATATTATTAAATATCGAGGTTTATCATGAGTGATTATACGCTTAGAATACTTATTCCTGTTTTTGTATCTTTTTTGGTTGCAGTTATTTCCGGACCATGGATAATTGAGATGCTTCGTCGCCTCAAGGCCGGGCAGACTGAAAGGGAAGAGGGACTCGAATCCCACAAAAAGAAGACGGGAACTCCTGTCATGGGAGGAATAATATTTCTTATTCCATTTCTTTTAATAGGGATATTCTATAGTAGTAGTCATAAAGAGATAATTCCTGTACTTATACTTACCTTCGGGTTTGGAATAATAGGTTTTCTTGACGATTATATCAAGGTGGTTAGAAAACATAACGAAGGTCTTAAACCAGGACAAAAGCTTCTGGGACAGCTTATCGTAGTTGTATTATTTGCTGTATATGTCAGCCTTTTTACAGATATTTCTTTGGCAATGACAATTCCGTTTACGAATATAACTTTGGATTTTGGCATATTGAATTACCCGGTTTTGTTTTTTATAGCGCTCGGCACAGGAAACGCTACAAATCTTACAGATGGTGTTGACGGGCTTTGTGCATCTGTCACAGCTGTGGTTTCGGCATTTTTTATCTTTGCATCAATGTTTTTTGGAGCAAGTGGTACAGAGGTTATGGCAGCTGCAATGTTGGGAGGTCTGCTTGGATATCTTGTATATAATGTTTATCCCGGAAAAGTAATGATGGGAGATCTTGGCTCTCTTGCTATTGGCGGATTTGTAACCAGCATGGCATATATGATGAAGCTGCCGATTTTTATTGTGATTTTTGGCTTTATTTATTTTGCTGAGGCTGTATCAGTTATCATGCAGGTATCTTATTTTAAGGCGACGCATGGTAAAAGAATTTTTAGAATGACTCCAATTCATCATCATTTTGAAAAAGGTGGCTGGTCAGAGACCAAGGTGGTTAATGTATTTACAACAGTAACTATCCTCATGTGCCTGTTAGCTTATGCAGCGCTTAGATAAATGTAATTTTTTAAGGCGCTCGCATCTTGACCTGGATTAGATTGTGAAAAAAATAAATTGAGATAGAAGGATATAGTTATGACAGCTGATTTAAAGGGAAAAAAAGTACTTGTAATAGGATCCGGATTGTCAGGAGTCGGATCTGTTAATCTTTTAAACAAGGTTGGAGCAGTTCCGGTTATTCTGGAAGAAAATGTAAAAGCAACTGAAGAATCAATAAAGCAGAAGCTTGATGAGAAGGACAGAGATGTTACCAAAATTATTGTTGGAAAAATTTCTGATGAAGAACTTTCAGAAATAAGTCTTGTGGTTCCAAGCCCGGCAGTTCCACTTGATTCACCAACAGTTATGCGTATTAAAGCAAAAAATATTCCTATTTGGAGTGAAATTGAGCTTGCGTATAATTTTGCAAATGGAAAGATGGTTGCAATCACTGGAACAAACGGAAAAACCACTACTACAACACTTGTTGGCGAAATTATGAAAGCACATTTTGGTAAGGCATATGTTGTGGGAAATATAGGCGTTTCATATGCTGCAAGTGCACTTGAAATGGACGAAAACTCTGTTACAGTCGGCGAAATCAGTTCTTTCCAGCTTGAAGCAGTTGATAATTTCCATGCGAATGTATCTGCAATTTTAAATATTACACCGGACCACTTGAACAGACATCATACCATGGAGTGTTATGCTTCCATGAAAGAGAACATTACCAATAATCAGACTAAGGATGATACCTGTGTCCTTAATTATGACAATGAATATACCAGAGAGTTTGCAGACAGATGTCCTGCAAAGGTAGTATTTTTTTCTACAAAAGAAAAGCTTTCAGACGGTTTTTATCTTGATGGAGAAGATATTTATATGAGTACTGCGCATAATCCAATGAAAGTGATGAATATTCATGATATGAATCTTGTTGGTATGTGCAATGTAGAGAACGTTATGGCCGCTATAGCGATGTCTTTGGCTATGGGAGTACCTCTTACTACAATCTTAAGTGTAATACGTGATTTTAAGGCTGTAGAGCACAGAATTGAGTTTGTTGCAACCAAGAATGGCGTAGATTATTACAATGATTCAAAGGGAACCAACCCGGATGCAGCTATACAGGGAATAAGAGCGATGAGCAAGCCTACAATTCTTATTGGCGGCGGTTATGATAAAGGCAATGAGTATGATGAGTGGATAGAAAACTTTGGAGACAAGGTTAAACTTCTTGTACTGATTGGTCAGACTAAAGAGAAAATAGCAGAGTGTGCTAAGAAACATGGATTTACAAAATATATTTTTAAAGAGACCTTTGATGATGCACTGAATTATTGTACTGAAGTTGCTCAGACAGGTGATGCGGTGCTTCTTTCACCTGCATGTGCAAGCTGGGATATGTTCCCAAATTATGAGACCAGGGGCAAACTTTTTAAAGAATATGTAAATAAGCTTTCATGATAATGAGTAGTAGTATTTGTTTTGTTGATTTATTTTCTTCTATATTACATATAGAAGAAACAGATGAGGGGAAATTTTGGATAGAACAGCAACACTAAAAAGGGCGAATACTGCCCAAAGGGAAGAAACATATGTGGATTACAGTCTGATTTTTGTCATTCTGTTTCTTTTAGCATTTGGACTGATTATGCTTTATTCCACCAGTTCATATGAAGCAGGACTAAGTACGGGAGATTCTGCATATTATTTTAAGCATCAGTTATTTCCGACACTGCTTGGACTAGGTGCTATGCTGTTTATGTCTTTTTTTCCATACAGATTTTTAAAGAAACTTTCTGTGCCGATATATTTATTTGCAGCTGCCATGCTTATTCTGGTCATACCCTTTGGTAAGACTGTCAATGGTGCGAGGCGTTGGATCATTATCATGGGTGTATCTATTCAGCCGGCTGAGATTGCCAAGGTTGCGGTTATCGTGCTTACAGCTACCATGATAATGAAGCTTCAAAAGAGCCTTATGACGCCTAAAGGCTATGGCGTTGCGGTCCTTTTTCCTTTGATTTTGGCTTTGATGGTTTATAAGATTACTAGAAATTTGAGCTCTGCAGTTATCATTCTTGGAATTACCATTATTATGCTTTTTGTGGCAACTCCGGGATATAAGCGATATGTATTTACTGCGTTGGTACTTGTGGCGTTTGTGGCAGTAATTATTGCAATTATTGCCAATGCTGATGACAGCAGTGGAATGAACTACAGATTTAGACGAGTTCTTGCCTGGCTTGACCCTAATGCCTACGCAAGTGATGAGAGCTTTCAGACTCTTCAGGCTCTATATGCTATAGGTTCAGGAGGAATTTTTGGAAAAGGGCTTGGAGAAAGCATGCAGAAAATGAAGCTTCCAGAAGCTCAGAATGATATGATCTTTTCTATTATCTGTGAAGAACTTGGATTGTTTGGAGCAATCGCTGTAATGCTTATGTTTTTGCTTCTTATTTGGCGGCTTATGTTAATTGCCAATAATGCTCCGGATATGTATGGGGCACTTTTGGTCATCGGTGTTATGGGACATATATCGATTCAGGTAATTCTTAATATTGCGGTTGTTACAAATACAATACCAAATACCGGTATTACATTGCCGTTTATAAGCTATGGAGGTTCGGCTGTTATTATTCAGCTTGCTGAAGTGGGAATTGCACTCAATGTGGCAAGAAATATAGGAAGATATTAAGAATATGGCAAAGAAAAAAAGACGAAAGGTGCCAAGACAAAGAAAAAGGCTAAGCTATGATGAATATAATCCCGGTTTCTTTGAAAAAATGAGGGATTTTCATCCGATAGAAGAATTAATTAATTCATTGAAATTCAGCAGAAGCCTGTATATAATTGCTGCAATAATATTTCTACTTGCAATAATAGCAGTAGTTGCTATAAAATATGTTTTCAACACCTATACAGTTACTAATATATATGTTACGGGTAATACCCATTATACTAATCAGGAAATAATAGATATGGTTATGACTGATAATCTTAGTCATAATTCGCTTTATCTATCTTTTAAATACAGAGATAAGAGTATAGGTGATATCCCATTTGTAGAGAAGATGGATGTAGATATTGTTTCTCCCGATACTATCAGAATAAATGTTTATGAGAAATCAATTGCCGGTTATATAGCATATCTTGGACATTATATGTATTTCGACAGAGACGGCATAGTGGTAGAGAGTTCACTTGAGCCTTCGGACAGTGTTCCGCAGGTGCTTGGTCTAAATTTTAATTACGTTATATTATATGAGAAGCTTCCGGTTGATAAGGAAGAGGTTTTTTCAGAGATACTTGATATCACTCAATTACTTGATAAATATGACCTAAACGCCAATAAAATATTTTTTGACAGTGAATATAATGTATACTTATATTTTGATGGCGTTGAGGTTAGTCTTGGAACAGAAGACTTTATTGACGAGAAAATTATTCAACTACAATACATACTTCCCAGTTTGGAAGGCAAAAATGGGATACTGGAAATGAAAGATTTTGACGAAGATACAAAAAACATTACTTTTGAAGAAAAAAAATAATAAATTTTTTTCGCAAAAACAAAAATTTCATAAAAAAAAACTGGTTGATAATTGAAAAAAAAAATCGTATCATAGCTATTAGGAGTTTATGAGGTTTATAAGGAGGAGTTGTCTTGCTGGAAATTAAGTCAAACGAGGCTGAGTCTGGCTGCAAAATCATCGTTGTTGGGGTTGGCGGCGCAGGTAATAATGCTGTAAATAGAATGGTAGATGAAAATATTACCGGTGTAGAATTCATCGGTATTAATACGGATAAGCAGGCTCTTCAGCTCTGTAAGGCACCTAAGCTTTTACAGATTGGTGAGAAGCTTACAAAGGGACTTGGCGCAGGAGCCAAGCCTGAAATCGGACAGAAGGCTGCCGAGGAGAGTGCTGAAGAAATAGCTGCTGCAATTAAGGGCGCAGATATGGTATTTGTCACTTGTGGTATGGGTGGCGGAACCGGAACCGGTGCTGCTCCAGTTGTAGCAAAGCTTGCTAAAGAAATGGGGATTCTTACTGTAGGCGTTGTGACCAAGCCTTTCAGTTTTGAAGCTCGCGTTCGTATGCAGAATGCTATGCTCGGTATTCAGAATATTAAAAATAGTGTAGATACTCTTATCATTATTCCTAACGATAAGCTTCTTCAGATTGTAGACAGACGTACTACAATGCCTGATGCACTTAAAAAGGCTGATGAAGTGCTTCAGCAGGCAGTGCAGGGAATTACAGATCTTATCAATGTACCTGCAGTAATCAATCTTGATTTCGCAGACGTACAGACTGTTATGAAGGACAGAGGTATTGCTCATATCGGTATCGGTACTGGTAAGGGCGATGATAAGGCTTCTGATGCTGTTAAGATGGCTGTTGAAAGTCCTCTTCTTGAGACTAAGATCAACGGAGCATCCAATGTCATCATCAATATTTCCGGTGACATTACTCTTACAGATGCATCTGATGCTTCAGAGTATGTTCGTCAGCTTGCCGGAAATGATGTTAACATCATCTTTGGTGCTATGTATGATGAAAGTAAGACTGATTCCTGTACTATTACTGTTATTGCAACAGGAATTGATGATAAGATTAACAATCCTATGCCTAAGCAGGGTGCACCAGTACCTGCTACACCGGTAGTTAATCAGGAAGCTGCAACAGTTCGTCATGAGACAGTACAGCCTATGCAGCCTAACACTGTTACTCCAATTCAGACAGTTGTAACACCTATACCTGCTTCAAGTGATTCTGTTAGCACAGTTAATATTGCAAGACCTGCTTCAAATCTTACACTTAATAAGCCTACAGAGATTAAATCTACTGTTGAGCCTAAGTCACTTAAGATACCGGATTTCTTGCAGAGAAAGTAATAATTTAATAATTCGCCCTCCTGTTTAAGGACAGGAGGGATTTTTATTGCTTTTTAATATAAAATGTAGAAAAAACCGAAAATTGATGATACAATAATTTGTGGAGTTTGCAAATTTCAATACAATATACTGCGGACATATTATCATGATGATAATGGAGGAGATACCATGAAATGCCCCTTTTGCGGAAAAGATAACACAAGAGTAATTGACTCAAGACCTGCTGACGAAAATACGTCTATCAGACGAAGACGTGTGTGTGATTCTTGTGAGAAGAGATTTACAACCTATGAGAAGGTTGAGACTATTCCTCTTATAGTTATAAAAAAAGGTGACATTCGTGAGCCCTATGATCGAGCAAAGATTGAAGCAGGGGTATTCAGAGCGTGCCATAAGAGGCCGGTAAGTGCAGATCAGATAACAAGGCTTGTTGATTCTGTTGAGACTGAAATTTTTAATATGGAGCAAAAGGAGATTCAGAGCCGAACTATCGGAGAGATAGTAATGGATAAGATGAAGAACCTTGATCCCGTGGCTTATGTGAGATTTGCATCAGTTTACAGAGAGTTTAAAGATGTTAACACCTTTATGGATGAACTCAAATCAGTGCTTCGCAAAGAGGCAGAAGGAACTATAACTGATTCAACAGACAAGAATACACCTCTTCTAAAAAAAGAATATTGATGACAATGATTGGTTACTGAAAGCTTGCTGTACGCCGGCAGACAGTAACCTTTTTGTTACAATTCAGTTGTCAGCCTAATTATATGAGCGGACATAAATGTGCAGTTCTCGGACGAGGAGATAATTCATAAGATGAAAATACAAGAACAAGCTGAATGCTTTGAACAACGTTGAAATGAAGCTTGTTCTTGTATT
>JAFSQI010000069.1 GCA_017446685.1 Butyrivibrio sp. | reverse complement strand
CCACGAGAACCCAGAGATCATCGAGATCTACGAGAAGTATCTTGGCGCACCGCTTTCCGAGAAGTCACATCACCTGCTGCACACCACATACGAGAAAGTTAAGACCTACAAGGCACTGTAAAACTATCCACAAGTTTTATATCGGGCTCACCCTGAACAGGGTGGGCCTTTTTTATTGCAGGGAGTTGTTAATTCTTTTTCATACTGATATTATCTCAGTATGAAAAAAACAGTTATCTATTTCTTGTTATTTGTTTGTTTAATCAGCTGTAAATCAACAGATTCTTCGGCTGCAAAGAGTTCATCGGCCCAGCCATATGAATATAGCGACTCGAAAGGTTTGGTCATTGATAATAAAAAGTATGCATATGTTGATGAGGCAGCATTTGGAAAGAACATTGTATATGATGGCAATGTAATTCTTCATAGGGAGAATTTCAATATAGCCAACTTTTATCCTACATATATGGCTGTCTACAAAAAAGTCAATGATGAAGGATATTATCTTGACAAATACAATTCAACCTGCGAGGTTTACGGTAAGTTTACTTCCAACACTGTATTCAGGGACAACTTTGAGCCTGGAGAGTATTGCATAGTGATTACCTGCCAGGATCAGCCTTATGATTATTTCAACGCATTCTATAATGTGAATGCGGCTGCAATCATCCTATATGTGGGTGATGAATATAAGGCAAAACAGGATGAGTATAAGGGCAAGAACGCTTTCAAGATTGATGATACAGGTGTAGATACAGAATTTGTATTCCTTGGAGATGATGAGATTCTTGATGTATCCATTGATTATACAACTGCTAAGCTTTTCGTGCGGAAATACAGTCTGAAGACGACAAAATATAAAAAATAAAAAAACTTTATTACTCTATACAACGCCAGCAAATGCCACCCATGCTTTCAGTACCTGCCATCGGCCGGTGTGCTTTCTCAAGCAAGGAATACAAGGCTATCCGTGAACACCTCCCTCGATTGACGTGTACCCCATAGACAAGCAATGGCAGAACGACCAGTCAGTAACATTGCTTGCGCACTGTCATCCCGGCTTACATCATACTGAACTTGTTTCAGTATCTACCCGGGAAGCTGTCCGTTCTGCTCATGCTTGTTGCTATGGAGCACGATATCTTCGGCAGGTATTCACTACCGGCCTTGTATCCTTTGCTGTAATGTCCACGCCAGGTGCTTCTTGCGGTATCCCTCGATTAGGCGTAAGCTGGCCGCAAAACCCAGGGTAGGTGAAAGCGGTAACTGAATGGCAGCAAAAGGCATGCCCGTCGGTATCCCTGGCCCGTAGGGAGCAGGACCACCGAGCGGGTGTGCCTTATTGCTGCCAGCAGATTGCTTGTTTATTACTGCCTGAGGTTTTGGCGGTCTGATGGAGCAAAATATAACAAATTTTTTATTGACTTAGTTTATTTATATATTTTATATTCCCTGTAGGAGAAAAAAATGAAAAGAATTATTGCAGTATTAGTATTGGCAATTGTTTGCGCAGGCTTTGCATGTGCACAGGGATTCAACGGTGGTCAGCAGGCCTATGGTGGCGGTTTCCAGGATAACGGTTCATCAGCAACCGCAGCTACAGCTGTTAAAGAGGCACTCAGAATGAGAGATGAGTCCTATGTTACAGTACGTGGAAACATTGTAAAGCGTCTTACTGATGACAAATATCTGTTCCGCGATGCAACAGGTGAAATTGTTGTAGACATTGACAACGAAGACTGGGCAGGTGTAACTGTAGGTCCTGACGATACAGTTGAGCTTTCTGGAGAGATTGACCGCGACTTTAACAAAGTTGAGATCGATGTAGGTATTGTAAGGAAAGTAAACTAAGCCTTATAAGTTTTCGATTGCAAAAACGGAGGTCAGCCTCCGCTTTTTTTGTGCCCACCAAACTCTGTT
>JAFSQI010000068.1 GCA_017446685.1 Butyrivibrio sp. | reverse complement strand
GAAAATACAAGAACAAGCTGAATGCTTTGAACAACGTTGAAATGAAGCTTGTTCTTGTATTTGAATCTTTATGAATTACGACGCAGACGAAAACAAGCATTTATGTCCGCTTATATATTGGCTGACAACTGAATTGTAACACCTTTTTTATTTTGAGTGTATTATATAATTCCATTTATCTTGACAAGGCTTTGTCAAAGTCTTATATTGAACAGGTGACAATTCTATTGTCCTTTTTTCGCCGTAATTTCTATACGGCATACAACTTAATAGGAGGAAGATTTTAACATGATGAGGAGAGAAATTATGAAAAAGAAAGGAACTTCGCTTCTTATGGTCGTGTTAACAACACTGACTGTTGCATTGAGCGGTTGCTCAAGTGACAAGGCAGGAGATTCCGAAAGTGTGAGCGAGGGCGCTTCAGCAGGCACTGATACACAGAGCCAGACGGCAGAAACAGTGACCGATACACAGAATGTGAGCGCAGCTGATACAACGGATGATCTTTCCAAGCTTATCGTAGGTATTCCTCAGGATATCGACGGACTTGACCCTCATAATTCTACAGGGGCAGGAACCAGAGAGGTGTTCTACAATATTTTTGAGGGCCTTGTAAAAGCAGATGCAAGCGGTAATCTTAACCCTGCTGTAGCCAGTGAATACACCATATCAGAAGACAGTAAGACGTACACATTCACACTTAGGGATGGAATCAAATTCCATGACGGAAGTCTCGTTACAGTAGAGGATATTAAATATTCCCTTGAGAGAAATATGGGAGTTGATGGCAGCGAACCACTTATTCGCGCATATTCAGCTATTGACAGCGTTAATATTTTGGATGATTCACATGTAGAGGTTGTTCTTAAGGAGCCTGATTCAGATTTCCTTACACAGCTAACGGTTGCAATTATTCCGGCATCCAACGAGCATCCGGAGACAACACCTATCGGCACAGGCCCATATATGTATGTTTCCAATTCTCCACAGGAGAATTTTATAGTTACAAGATTTGATGATTATTGGGGAGAACCCGCATATATCAAAGATGTTGTGTTTAAGATTGAATCTAATATGGATGCAATTGTTTTGGATCTTGAAGGTGGTTCAATTGATATGATGGCTCGTGTGACCAGTACACAGGTAAGTCAGTTATCAGATAAGTTTGATGTATATGAGGGAACAATGAATCTTGTTCAGGCTCTTTATCTTAACAACAGTGTTGAGCCTTTTGATGATGTAAGAGTTCGTCAGGCTCTGTGTTATGCAATTAATCCTCAGGATATCATGGATTTTGTATCAGACGGAGCAGGAACAGAGATTGGCAGTGCTATGTTCCCTGCATTCACCAAGTATTTCATGCCTGAACTTAACGACACATACAACACAGATATTGAGAAGGCAAAAGAGCTCCTTGCTGAAGCAGGTTATCCGGACGGATTTGAGTTTACAATAACTGTTCCATCCAATTATGGACAGCATGTTGATACTGCCCAGGTTATTTCAGAGCAGCTTAAAGATATCGGTGTTACAGCAAATATTCAGGAAATCGAGTGGAATTCATGGGTTTCTGATGTTTACTCAGGCAGACAGTATGAGGCAACAGTTGTAGGTATCGATGCCAGCACACTTTCAGCATCTGCACTTCTTTCAAGATACGTTTCAGATGCCGGCAAGAACTTTGTAAACTTTAGCAGTGAAGCTTATGATACAGCTTATGCTAATGCTCAGGCTGCTACAGACGATGCTGAAAAGACAGCTTACTACAAAGAGTGTGAGACTATTCTTTCTGAGGAGGCTGCAAGCGTTTATATTCAGGACCTTCCTGAGTTTGTAGTACTTAACAAGAAATTTACAGGTTATACTTTCTATCCGCTTTATGTACAGGATATTGCAAAGATTAGACCAAATAATTAATCTAAAATTTACCGTGGCTTCGTGACACTTGAAGCGGTGAAAAAATAATACAAAAGATTTAAAAGAGGAATACGTATATGAAATATGCACTTAAAAAGTTATTAACTACATTTGTGACTTTGGTAGTGGTTTCGTTATGCGTATTCCTCGCTTTTAATATACTGCCGGGTGATCCGGCTGTCAGGATGCTTGGACTTGAAGCGTCACCTGAACTTATTGAACAGACAAGAGAAAAAATGGGACTTAACGATCCTGTTTTGGTCAGATATTTTAGATGGTTTACAGCTTTTTTGCATGGAGATTTCGGAACTTCTTATAGTTACAGTGTGCCTGTGGCAGGCATGATAATAAGCAAGATTCCTATTACACTTACGCTAGGTCTTTTGGCTTTTGCGCTTACAATTTTGATTTCTATTCCACTGGGAATTGTCACAGCTAAATATGAAAATGGGATACTTGACAGAGCAATTACCGTTATAAATCAGGTAATAATGGCTATTCCGCCATTCTTTTCAGGTATTCTTATCACACTTGTGTTTGGTATGATATTTAAGTTTTTTACGCCCGGTGGCTTCATTTCATATACAGATGATATTGGTGGTTTTGTAAAATATCTTATTTTTCCTTCAATTGCAATTGCTCTTCCTAAGATTGCGATGACTGTAAGAATGCTAAGAGGTAATCTTATAGATGAGGCGGGAAAAGATTATGCGAGAACTGCTTACAGCAGAGGAAATAATACAAACGGTGTACTTTACAGGCATGTTTTGAAAAATGCAATGATTCCGGTAATAACATTCCTTGGAATGGCGCTTGCAGATATGGTTGCGGGAAGTATTGTTGTAGAGCAGGTTTTTAGTATTCCGGGAATAAGCAGAATACTTCTTACAAGTATCAGCAACAGGGATTATCCTGTTGTAGAGGCAATTATCATGGGAATTGCCATTATAGTAATTGGAGTTAATTTTTTGGTTGATATCATTTATATGATGATTGACCCAAGAATAAGGATAGATGAGTAATGAATGATATCAGCTTAAAGAAGATTCTTAAAAATCCATATCTTGTGATAGGCGGAATTATTATGGGGCTTATTTTGCTCATGATAATTGTGGGATTCTTTTGGATGCCATACGAACCTACCAAGATGAGTGCTTCTGAAAAGCTTCAGGGCATTTCACTTAAACATATTATGGGAACTGACAATATGGGAAGAGATGTCTTCAGTCGTGTAATGTACGGAAGCAGAGTTACTCTCATGATTGCAGTAGGCACTATTATAATCGGAGCCGGTGTTGGAACAATAATAGGTGCGATTACCGGATACTATGGCGGAGTAATTGATGAAGTTGTCATGAGAATAATAGATGCTCTTTTTGCTTTTCCGAGCATACTGCTTGCCCTTGTTATTGTCAGTGTGTTTGGAGTTGGCTGGGGACAGCTTGTAATTTCCCTTGGAATAGCGTTTGTCCCAAGCTTTGCCAGAATAGTAAGAGGCGAAGTACTTAGATGCAAGAACATGGATTATATAGAAAATGCAAGACTTCAGGGTGTTTCCGACATCAGAATGATTTTTGTCCATATTCTTCCAAATATCAAGGGAGTTATGGCTTCTTCTATACTCATAGGTTTTAATAATGCGGTATTGGCAGAGGCAGGCTTAAGTTACCTTGGTGTGGGCTCACAGCCTCCCTATGCAAGTCTTGGAAGAATGCTCTCGGATGCTCAGCAGTATATGCTTACAAGACCAAGCTATGTTATTTGCCCCGGTATCGTAATTGTTATGATGGTGCTTGGCTTTGCTTTTCTTGGGGAGGGTATAAAGAGATGGAAATGACAGATAGTAATGAGATCATTCTTGATGTGACTGATCTCCATATAGAATTTCATGATCATGACCTTCCTGAGACTGCGGTTGAAGATTTTGACCTAATGTTGGGAAAAGGTGAAATTGTCGGTATTGTAGGTGAGTCCGGTTCAGGAAAAAGTATGAGCGCCCTTGCTATAGCAGGTCTTTTGAACAGGCATGCCATTTCAAAAACAGGAAGAATAATGTTCCAGGGACATGACCTTTTGACCTGTGACAGAAAAATACTTAGATCACTTCAGGGAGATGAGATATCAATAATTTTCCAGGAGCCCATGACTTCATTAAATCCTGTGAAAAGAATTGGATGGCAGGTTGAAGAACCTCTTTATCTACATCATCCTGAAATAAAGAAAAAAGAGAGAAAACAAAAGGCTATTGATATGCTTAGGGCAGTTGGGCTTGAAAATGCCGAAGATGTCTATTATATGTATCCCCATGAGTTATCCGGTGGAATGAGACAAAGAGTTATGATTGCAGCTGCTATGATAGGAAATCCCCAGATACTTATTGCAGATGAACCTACAACAGCACTTGATGTTACCGTTCAGGCTCAGATTGTTCAGCTTCTTAAAAAGATAAATAAGGAGCGCGGTACATCAATAATTTTTATTTCCCATGACCTTAGCCTTGTGAGTCAGCTATGTGAGAGAGTTATTGTAATGCAGAAGGGGAATATAGTTGAGAGCGGATCTGCAGCGAAGATATTTGCAAAACCAATGCATAATTACACTAAAAAGCTTATTGCTGCAATCCCAAAAATCGATTTGGATTAAAAGAGGACTATGAACGAAAAAACAGTTCTGAGAGTTTCTAACCTGAATGTTTTTTACAAGAACAGGAAAAGAAAGCTCTTTTCAAAAAAAGACAAAAAAATACAGGCGCTCTTTGATGTTTCTTTTGAGATGGAAGAGGGAGAGGTTCTGGCTATAGCCGGAGAGTCCGGTTGCGGTAAATCTACGTTGGCAAGGGCAATTGTAGGAATTAACAAGGACTATACAGGAGAGATTTATCAGAAGTATTCCAGACCGCAAATGATATTCCAGGATCCTTATAATTCACTCAATCCTGCCAAAAAGATAGGCTGGCTGTTAGAAGAACCTCTGCGAGTTGATAAGGAGCGAAAATGGACTCAAAGGGAGCGAAAAGAGAGAGTTGAAGAGATAATGAAGGAAATCGAGCTTCCTCTAAACATGCTGGAGAGATATCCTTCACAGCTTTCTGGAGGACAGAGGCAGAGAGTGTGCATTGGAATTGCATTGATGCGAAATCCAAAGCTTCTTATTGCAGATGAGCCTGTTTCTGCTCTTGACGTGACTATACAGGCGCAGATTATGGAGCTTTTGCTTAATCTGCATCGCAAGCTTGGTATATCGATTATTTTTATATCTCATGATCTTAGAGTGGTATATCAGATAAGCGACCATGTAATGGTAATGAAAAACGGCAAGGTTGAAGAGTATGGTAAAACATCAGAGGTTTACAGAAATCCTCGGGCAGAGTATACAAAACAGCTTCTTACAGCCGCTGGAATAAAAAAATATAAATAAATTTAATTTCTATTAAAAAAATCTTAAATTCCGATAAAACATAAGGAATTTAAGATTTTTTTTCATATAATAGTATTAAGTTGTTTACAACATTTCCGATATACTAAGTGGTAGAGGAAAGAAAGCTTTATCGGAAAGCCTACTAATAAAAAGTCAATAGGAAATTTGAAAATATTTGAACATTGAAAATTATGTACAACAAATAGACCGACAGATGGATGTCGGTTTCAGAGAAGAGATGATGGTGATGGTTTGTTTTACTCAGCAGACTCCT
>JAFSQI010000067.1 GCA_017446685.1 Butyrivibrio sp. | reverse complement strand
GTTCAGACAGAAATGCGCACTAAGCTGCGCATTTCGTGAGAACATGATGCAGGAGTGAGCGCATTCCATCGACGAAGTCGATTTGGAATGAATGCGCGAAGTGGTTACTGGAGCGAGCAGTATGCGAGTGAACAGTAACGTTATAATATTTATATGAGGACAGCTTTATGATAAGTCTTGCTATTGTTGAGGATGAGGATACCTATGCTCAGCAACTGATGGATTTTATTAACAGATATCAGGCAGAAAGCGGAACTTTCTTCAAAATTACCAGGTTCAAGGATGGGGATGAGATAACAAACGGTTACAGAGGGCAGTTTGATATCATTCTCATGGATATTGAAATGAAACTTATGGATGGCATGACTGCAGCAGAAGAAATACGCAAGCTGGATCAGGAAGTGGTTATCATGTTTATTACTAACATGACCAATTATGCAATCAGGGGCTATCAGGTTGATGCCCTTGATTATGTTTTAAAGCCTGTAAGCTATTTTGCCTTTTCACAAAAGCTCGGACGAGCAATCGGAAAAATAAAAAAATCCGGAGCAAAGATCATTTCCATAGAGATGAGCTCCGGTGTAAAAAAACTGGATATTGATAATATTTTTTATATTGAAAGCGAAGGGCATAACCTAAATTTTTATACTACAGCAGGGCAGTTTACGATTAGAGCCAAGCTGAGTGATTTTGAGGAACAGCTCTCGCAATACAATTTTTTCAGAAGTAACAAGGGATACCTTGTAAATCTTAAATATGTAGATGGCGTCGAGAACGGAAACTGCCTGATTGCAGGAAAACAGCTTCTTATCAGCAGAGCAAGGAAAAATGATTTTATGAGTGCTCTTACTGATTACATGGCTGCCATATGATAACGGAGTAGTAATGGATAGTATTTACCAGGATATCCCCAGAATTTACACTGCGATTGCCGAGTGGATGGCTTGTATAACCTACACTATGGTGATGAAACGCAAGGTAAAAAACGAGGATTATATTTTATCTGCCATATTGTGTCTGATAATTCAGAGCATGTTTTTGGTACTTACAAAGGGACTTCCTGTATTTTTTTGGTTTCCCTGCATGCTTGTGGCAGTTGGTTTTATGTATGTATTTATGTCATTTACCTGTGATGATTCTAAGCGTGTCATAGGATATTATTGTGCAAGGGCTTTTTTGCTTGCTGAACTTGCAGCCTCTTTGGAGTGGCAACTTGCCTGCTTTTTTAAAAATAAAACTGATTCTGTTTTTGTGCAGGCGGGGATTCTTATAGGTGTATATGCGCTTGTTTTTACATGGGCACATTACATGGAGATAAGTATTACAAGAGGTGTTTTTCAGCTTGAAATCAATACACATGAGCTTTTGGCTGCGGTTGCCATAGCAGCGGCGGTATTTGCATTCAGCAATCTAAGCTTTGTGTTTACAAATACTCCATTTTCTAGTGGAATAGCTGCTGATATTTTTTATATAAGGACTTTGGTTGACATTGCCGGAATCATGATTCTTTATGTCTACCAGAGCCGTATTTGTGAACTGCTTGCTGAAAAAGAACTGAGAAATATTCACAGTATGCTAAAAGCGCAGTATGACAAATACAGAAATTATCAGAACACTTTTGACCTTATTAATATGAAATATCACGATCTGAAACATCAGATTGCCGGACTTAGGGCTGAGATGACTGATGAGGAGAGAAAAAAGTGGATTGATTCTCTTGAGCAGGAACTGGAGTCCTATAGTCCTGAACTAGAGACCGGTAATAGTGTGCTTGATACTATTATTGCCGGAAAAATGATGAACTGTCGGGCAAATAATATAAAAATTACCTGCGTTGCCGATGGCGATATTCTTGATTTTATGCATGTCGCTGATATTTGCACAATATTCGGCAATGCTTTGGATAATGCAATAGAAAGTGTGACTCTTATTGAGGACCCTGAGAAGAGATTGATTCATCTTTCTATATCTCAGAAAAAGAACTTTGTTCTTATTCAGATAAATAATTATTGCGAGGGCAATATTGTTATGAAAAACGGTTACCCTGTTACCACCAAGGCTGATAAAGGAAATCATGGCTTTGGGCTTAAGAGTATCAGATATACCGTCGAAAAATATCATGGAACACTTAATTTTGATCTCAAGGACAGCTGGTTTGAACTTAAAATGTTGATTCCTCAGGGAGGCCTTGGATGAATATTTTAGCAGCTGCAGTAGCCGATTTTGTAGGGCTTGTTTTGATAATTGCAATGCTGGACAGCAGTCGTATCAGAAGATCTGAAAAAAGATATGAGTTTCAGATTTTTTCTGTTATTGCGCTTATGTCGGCTATATCCTGCGTCATTGATTTTTTTGTCTTTTTCAGTGACGGGAGGAGTGGTGCTCTATTTAGAGCGATAAATGTGCTCGGGAATACATACTGTTTTATTGCCAATCCTGTTTTTGCGATTTCCTAGTGCCTTTTTACTGATTTTAAACTCTATAACAGCATATCGAGAGTAAGAAGAATATACAGATATGCGGCGATTCCCGGAGCTGTTCTTGTGGCGATTGCCCTTATAAATATTTTTGTTCCGGTTATTTATTATATTGATGCCAACAATGTGTATCACAGGCTGCCCTTTAGTTATGCTTATTATGTGGTGGAATTTATTTATTTGTTCTACAGCTTTTTTATGGTAAAAAAGTATGAGGAAAGATATGGAAAACTTGGATTTTTCCCTCTTTACCTTATGATTGGACCAATTATTCTGGGCTGTTTGTTGCAGGCTGTTTTTTACGGGATTTCTTTGATCTGGGTATCGCTTTCTGTGGGACTTACGGCAATTTATATGTCAATGCAGAATGAGTTTTCCTATCAGGATACTTTGACTGGCCTATATAATAGAGCCTACCTTGATTATCAGCTTGAAATGGCTGCCAAAGACAGTAATTCACATCTTGGCGGGATCATGATAGATGTTGATTACTTCAAAAAAATAAATGATACCTTCGGGCATTCTGTCGGAGATGAAGCTCTTATAGATGTGGCGAGAGTCATTCTCTTCAGTAAGCCTGATCAAGCGGTTCCTATTCGTTTTGCGGGAGATGAATTTATACTTATAATTAAGGGAACTTGCGAGGAAAATTTAAAAAAGGTAGTAAATGATATAAGAAATGAACTTAAGCTTTTTAATGAGGCGGAGGGACGACAGTATACACTTTCTCTTTCAATAGGATATGCGCTGTATGATGTAGAAAAAGACAATACTGACACTTTCTTTAAAAAGATGGATGACAATATGTATGAAGAGAAGGTTAAAAAACATGAAAATGGCGAAATAAGATGATGTTTATCCTCGTCTATAATACAGTTTATGACAAAAATCGTACCGTTTATGACAAAAACGGCACGATTTTTTTGTTGTGTTAACCTTTTAGTGTAAGCGCTACTGCCACAAATGCAGCAGTCAAACAAATGTCCGGAGGTTCTGACCAGACAGCCGGCACTACAAAATATAGGGAGGTTACACTATGTTAGCTATTAACATGAGTGACGTTATGAACGTCATCACTTCAATCAAGTCTTATTTGATTGCTATAGGTATCATAGTTGCGGTCGCTATTGTAATTATGATCGCAGTTATGAAGCTTAAGAAATCAACTAAGAAGCTTGTGAGAGGCACAGCACTTGTTGCTATGTTGACTGGTATTGTTATCTGTGTAAATCTGATATGCACAGGACCTATGAGCACTATGCTCGATTTGGTAAGCGGAAGCGGAACTATTTCACAGGCCACTTCAGATGAAGTTACAGATCTTGCACAGGACATTGCAAGAGAGGGAATTGTTCTTTTGGAAAATGATGGGGCAACACTTCCTGTTGCAGCAGGTACTAAGCTTAATGTATTTGGATGGGCTTCCACTAATGTTATATTAGGTGGCGCAGGTTCAGGTTCACTCAATGACGCATATGATACAATTTCACTTCTTCAGTCATTGAAGGATGCAGGACTTGAGTACAACGAGGAACTTTCAAAGTTCTATACAGACTACAAGGCAGACAGACCTGTAGTTGGAATGTGGGATCAGGACTGGACACTGCCTGAACCTAATGTTTCTCTTTATACTGATGAACTTATTTCAAATGCAAAAAATTATTCTGATACAGCAATGATCGTTATCAGCCGCTCAGGCGGTGAAGGTGCAGACCTTCCTGATGATATGCCTTCAGTTGTAGATGGCTCATATGTGGATGAGCTTGGAAGAACTTATTACAATGCTCATTATGATGATACATTGAATGAAGGAAATGATTGGGATGCAGGTGATCATTATCTCCAGCTTTCAAACAGAGAAGAGGAAATGATTGATCTTGTATGCTCAAACTTTGATAAGGTTATTCTTGTTTACAACGGCGCAAATGCTTTTGAACTTGGATTTATAGAAGATTATTCTCAGATCAAGTCTGTTATCTGGGCAGCAGGCATGGGACATGTCGGCATGGAAGCTGTTGGAGAAATTGTAGCCGGTGAAGTTAATCCTTCCGGAAAGCTTATTGATACATATGTTTATGATTTTGATGATACTCCATGGATAAACAACTATGGCGACTATGTATATACCAACATGGATGAATTTACTGTAGATACTGATTTCTTCGGAATGCAGTATTCTGAAAAGCCTTCATTTGTAAACTATGTTGAAGGTATCTATGTAGGCTACAAATTCTATGAGACAGCAGCTGCTGAAGGATTTATTGATTATGATAAGGTAGTTCAGTATCCATTTGGATATGGACTTTCATACACAACCTTTGAACAGAAGATGGGTGACATCACTGAGTCAAACGGACAGATCACATTTGATGTTACAGTTACAAATACCGGTTCTGTTGCCGGTAAGGACGTTGTTGAGGTTTATTACAATCCTCCATATACAAACGGCGGAATTGAGAAGGCTTCAGCAAATCTCATTCAGTTTGAAAAGACATCACTTCTTGAGCCTGGCGCATCAGAGACTATAAATATCTCTTTTGCAGTAGAAGATATGGCATCTTATGATTACCAGACAGCAAAGGCTTATGTACTTGAGAGCGGTGACTATGTGATTTCAATCAATTCTGATTCACACAATATTATTGATTCTAAGGTTTATTCAGTAGGTTCAACAATTACTTACAGCGGATCAAACTCAAGAGAATCTGATGAAGTAACAGCTACAAACGTATTTGATTATGCAAGAGGCAATTACACAGTTCTTTCAAGAGCTGACGGATTTGCTAATTATGCAGAAGCAACTGCTGCTCCAAAGAGCTATGAGATGCCTGCAGACGCTAAGGCTGAATTCTATAATAACAGTAATTACCTTACAGCTGAGGCAACAGCAGCAGATGAAGACGCAAATGCAGCAGAAGTAACAACAGGAGCTGCAACAACTCTGACACTTGCTGATCTTAGAGGAGTTGCAAAGGACGATGCCAAGTGGGATGAACTTCTTGACAGTATGACTATTGAAGACATGAATGCTCTTATTTCACTCGGCGGATATCAGACCAATTCAGTTGATTCAATCGGCAAGGTTCGTACAAATGACTGTGATGGCCCTGCATCAATCAACAACAACTTTACAGGAGTAGGATCACTTGGATTCCCTGTAGGTGTAACAATTGCAGCAACCTTCAATAAGGAGCTTGCACATCAGTTTGGATACTACATTGGTAAGATGGCTGATGAAATGGATGTTTCAGGTTGGTATGCACCTGCTATGAATATTCACAGAACAGCATTTGCCGGACGTAACTTTGAGTACTATTCAGAGGATGGAGTTCTTTCAGGACTTATTGCTTCTGAAGCTTGTCAGGGATCATGGGAGAACGGAGTATATGCATACATGAAGCATTTCGCTCTTAATGATCAGGAAGATAACAGATGTGGTATGGTCTGCACTTGGGCTGATGAGCAGACAATCCGTGAAATTTACCTAAAGCCTTTCGAAGCATGTGCTAAGAATACTGAACTCCTTGCTGTTATGTCTTCATTCAACTACATTGGTAACCGTTGGGCAGGCGGATCATCTGCACTTCTTCAGACGGTTCTTAGAGATGAATGGGGATTTGACGGATTTGTACTTACCGACTACTTTGGAGTATATGGTTACATGAGCGCTGACCAGGCTATCAGAAACGGTACAGACTGTATGCTTGTAAACTATCCTACAGCAACAAACTCTGTTCAGTTTACAGAGACAAATGGCGCTAAACAGGCTATGAGAACAGCTTCAAAGAATATTCTTTATACAGTAGTAAACAGCCGTGCTTATGCACCTGAGAACCTCAATCCGGGAATGGCTTCATGGAAGGTTCTTATGATTGTTCTTGATGTTATCTTTGCAGCACTTATGATCTGTCTTATGACAATCTTTGTAAAGAATTTTAAGAAGAATAGAGAAAAAGAAGCTGCAGCAGCTAATGCTCAGAATTAAATAAAAAAATTATTATTCAGGTGGGGGCTTTTTGCCCCCGCCATATTTAAAAGTGAGGGAAAGATGAAATATCAAGATATCATTGAGAAGATGACAATTGAAGAAAAAGCTGCTTTTTTGAGCGGTAAGGGCGAGTGGCAGACTAGAGATTTTGAGAGATTGGGAATACCTTCAATATTCTGCTCTGATGGCCCTCACGGTATCAGAAAGCAGGCCGGAGCAGGAGACCATTTGGGACTTAATGCATCCCTTCCTGCCACATGCTTTCCTACAGCAGCAACAATTGCAAACAGTTGGGATACAGAACTTGGAGAGGAACTTGGAAAGACTCTTGGAGAAGAGGCTATGGCAGAAGGCGTAAATGTCCTTTTGGGACCGGGGCTCAATATAAAGAGAAGTCCACTTTGTGGAAGAAACTTTGAATACTTTTCTGAAGATCCATACCTTGCAGGAAAGATGGCTGCGTCATATGTCAGAGGTATTCAGTCAAAGGGAGTGTATGCATGTCCAAAACACTTTGCGGTAAACTCTCAGGAACTTCGTCGTATGGCTATGAATTCAGTTCTGGACGAGAGAACTCTCAGAGAGATATATTTGACAGGTTTTGAAATTGCTGTTAAAGAGGGTAAGGCAAAGACTATCATGTCTGCTTACAATGAGGTCAACGGTACATATGCTAATGAAAATAAGCATCTTTTGACTGATATCCTGAGAGATGACTGGGGATTTGACGGAATAGTAATAACTGACTGGGGAGCATCTAATGATCATGCACTTGGTGTAGCTGCCGGTTCAAATCTTGAGATGCCTAATCCGGGACTTGATTCCGCAAGAGAACTTATTGCTGCTGTAGAGAGCGGAAAAATAAGCATTGAAGATGTTGATGCAAGGGTAGATGAACTCCTTGATGCTGTAATGACTCTTTATGTCAATGCTCAGGGAAAGAGCGACAGTTTTGATACACATGCTCATCATAAGGTTGCAAGAAAGGCTGCTGCTGAAAGTACTATACTTCTTAAGAATGAAGACAATATTCTTCCTCTTAAGGCAGGAGCAAAGGTTGCTGTTATCGGTGATTTTGCGTTTGTTCCAAGATACCAGGGAGCAGGTTCTTCACTTGTAAATCCTACAAAAGTTGAAACTATCCAAGAGATGATCGGTAGCTATGATATACAGGTTATCGGAAGTTGCAGAGGCTATTCCAGAACAGGAGAGGAAGATGCAGCTACAAAGAAAGAAGCACTTGATATTGCTTCAAGAGCTGACTATGTACTTTTCTTCTTTGGTCTAAATGAAGATTCTGAGTCAGAGGGTATGGACAGAACTCATATGAGAATTCCTCAGAATCAGATAAATCTTTTGCAGGAGCTTGGTCAGGTTAATCACAATCTTATTGGAATTATCAGTGCTGGTTCTGCAATTGAAATGCCATGGCATCATTATCTCAAAGCTATGCTTCACTGTTATCTTAACGGACAGGCAGGAGCAGGGGCAGTACTTGATATTCTGACAGGAAGGGTTAATCCTTCAGGTAAGCTTTCAGAAACTATACCGAGAAGACTTGAGGATACTCCTGCATACAGATATTACCCAAGCCAGGAGAGAAATTCAGAGTACAGAGAAAGTTTGTATGTAGGTTACAGATATTATGACACTGCGGATGTACCGGTGCTTTATCCTTTTGGATTTGGTCTTTCCTATACAAAATTTGAGTATAGTGATTTAAATGTTAATGATAAGGGAGTTTCTTTTACAATAAAGAACACCGGAAAAGTTGATGGTGCTGAAGTATGTCAGCTCTATGTAGGACTTGATAAAGCAAAAGTTTTCAGGCCTAAGAAAGAGCTCAAGGGCTTTGCAAAGGTATTCCTTAAAGCCGGAGAGAGCAAAAAAGTCGAGATTTCTTTTGATGATAAGACATTCCGTTACTGGAATACAAAGACAAATAAGTGGGAAGTTGAAGGCGGAGAGTACCAGGTAATGGTTGGCGCAAGCAGCGCTGATATAAAGCTTTGTGATACTGTAAAAATAGAAGGAACAAATGCTGAGCTTCCATATACAGAAAAAGATATTCCTGTTTACTACACCGGTAAAATTCAGACTGTAGCAGATGCAGACTTTGAAAAGCTTCTTGGCAGAAGTATTCCTGACGGAAAGTGGAGCGGTCAGCTTACAAGTAATGATGCTATATGCCAGCTTTATTATGCTAAAAGCGGTCTTGCGAGATTTGCCTATAAGCGCCTTACAGCAATGAAGAAAAAAGCAGATGAAAGCGGAAAGCCTGATCTTAATGTACTTTTCATCTATAACATGCCTTTTAGAGCAATGGCAAAGATGACAGGCGGAGCTGTAAGTATGGATATGGTTGATGGAATTGTAAGTCTTGTAAATGGACATTTCTTTAGCGGGCTTGGAAAGATTATCAGCGGATATTTCCGAAACAGCAAGCTCAATAAACAGTATGAAAATAAGATTAAATGATGTACCTGGAGGATTTTACTATGAATTTTTGGAACAACTTTGCAGAAAAGCACCCGGCTGCGGCCAAGTGGATAAGAGAGGGTGGGTTGTTTGTAATAGTATCCAATCTTATCACAGTTTTTAAATATCTTATTTTACAGTTTTTGCCCTACGCATTTCAGGGCTTGGGAGACAGAGCCTTTGGTTGGCCGGGGATTCCGGTAACACTCTTCGGAGTGGATTTCAAGTGGAATATTATAGGATATGATACAGCCCAGGGAGGTCTTGCATACTTTGCGGCATATATGGTTGCCATGGTAATAGGAGAGTGTGTCAATTTCCCTATCCAGCGCAATTTTGTATTCAGAAGCAAGGGAAACATACTGTATCAGGCATTATGGTATCTGTTGGCATTTTGTGTAATCACATGTATAGTCAACTCCATAAACTGTGTATGGGTTGCTGTGGCAGGTCAGTTTGTTCCTGACTTTGTATACAACATCGGCACTACAGTTCTTAACGGTGGTGTTAGTATGGTGATTTTCTTCTTTGTAAATAAGATAATTTTCCCTGAGGGAGAAGCAAAGAAAAACTGATTTGCTTTTTGATTATTGCGACACGCTTTTGTTTTTGACCAAAGCGTGTCGTTTGTTTTTCTTTACTAAAGATATCGTAAAATGTTAACATAAGTGTATGAATAAGAAAAAACTGGCTTTAGAAGTAATTGAAAGATTAAAAAAAGAATACCCTGATGCAGTCTGCACACTTGCCTATGACAAGGCGTGGCAGCTACTTGTCAGTGTGCGTCTTGCTGCCCAGTGTACGGATGCAAGAGTTGATATGATAACACCTCTTTTGTATGAGAAATTTCCTACTGTGGATGCGCTGGCAGAAGCTGAAGTTTCTGAAATAGAGGAAATAGTAAGACCATGTGGATTGGGAAAATCCAAGGCAAGGGACATATCAGCGTGCATGAAGGTCATACGAGATAAGTATGATGGTGGCGTTCCTGATACGATGGAGGAGCTTCTTGCCCTGCCGGGGGTAGGGAGAAAAAGTGCCAATCTTGTACTGGGCGATGTCTTTGGAAAGCCTGCAATTGTCACTGACACACATTGCATAAGATTAAGTAATCTTATAGGACTTGTGGATGACATAAAAGAGCCTGCGAAGGTAGAAAAAGAGCTGTGGAAAATTATACCTCCGGATGAGGGAAATGCACTCTGCCACCGCTTTGTAAATCATGGTAGGGCAGTGTGTGTTGCAAGGCGTCCTGCCTGCGACAGGTGTTGCCTTCGTGACATATGTAAGACAGGTAAAAAGACTATTATTTGATAAAAAAATATCTATTATTAAATTTGATTTTGCTCAAAGTTATAAAGTTTCATAAATAGGATAATTGATTTAAATTTTCTTAGTATTTGAAACGGGGGCAAATATGAAAGATATAGAATATTTACGTCTACTTAGCAAGGAATTTCCTAATTCCAGAAAGGCCGGAGCTGAAATCATAAATCTTCGTGCCATCTGTGCACTTCCCAAGGGTACAGAATATTTCTTTTCAGATATCCACGGGGAATACGAGAGCTTTTCACATCTGCTTCGAAGTTCATCAGGTATTATCCGGGTCAAGATTGAGGAGACCTTTGGAAATATGATGTCGGAGGCAGAACAGCTCCAGCTTGCAAATCTTATTTATTATCCAAGGGAAGTTATCAGTAATATCAGACATGATGAGACCATTCCAACCAAGACGCTCCATGAGCATCAGAAAATAGCAATTAACAGACTTATTGCAATCTGTAGAGTGGTAAGCTCTAAGTATACCAGATCCAAGGTTCGCAAAAAGATGCCGCAGGATTACGCGTATGCCATTGATGAGCTTTTGCATCTTGATATGTCGGATGGCAATAAAAAACTTTATTATAATGAAATTATCAGCGGAATAATTGAGATTGACTCTGCCGATGAATTTATAATTGCTCTTTGTGAACTTATCCAAAATCTGACTATAGATTCACTTCATATCATCGGAGATATTTTTGACAGGGGGCCAAGACCTGACCTTGTAATGGATGAAATCATGAATTTTCATGATGTAGATATCCAGTGGGGCAATCATGACATTGACTGGATGGGGGCAGCCTGCGGCAATACAGCGTGCATAGCAAATGTCCTTAGAATTGGCACCAGCTATAACTGTTTTGATGCACTTGAGGATGGCTATGGAATAAATTTAAGACCGCTTTCCATGTTTGCCGCTGAGGTCTACGGAACAGACCCTTGCGAGTGTTTCAAGCCGCATCTTCTTGATGAAAACAAATATGATTCGGTTAACCCTGAACTTGCTGCAAAAATGTGCAAAGCAATCAGCATTATCCAGCTTAAGCTCGAAGGGCAGCTTATTAAAAAGCATCCGGAGTATGGACTTGAAAAGAGACTTCTTTTGGATAAGGTTGATTACAGCAGTGGCGAAGTAACCATAGAGGGCAGGAAGTACAAGCTCAATGACACCTATTTTCCAACTATTGATCCAAAGAATCCTTATGAGCTTACTGACCAGGAAAAAGAACTCATGAGGACGCTGCGCCTTAGCTTTGTTCATTCGCAGCTTCTTATTAAGCATGTACAGTTTTTGTATTCTCATGGCGCAATGTACAGAGTGATAAACAACAATCTTCTTTATCACGGCTGTATTCCTATGGATGAAGAAGGTAATTTCAAAGAAATGACTACTTCAGATGGCAGCTTTAAGGGAAAAGAACTGATGGATTACCTTAATGTCAAAATCCATGATGCATTTTTCCTTGATGCCAGAGATGATATCTCAAAGAAACAGGATGCCGTTGACCTCATGTGGTATCTGTGGTGCGGACCTAATTCTCCGCTTTTTGGAAAAGACAAGATTACAACCTTTGAGCATCTTTTCCTTAAAAATGAAAAAGAACTGTGTGTAGAGAATTTTAATCCTTACTATAAATTCTCTGCTGAAGAGGAGTATGCCTGCAAGATATTAAAGGAGTTTGGATTAGAGCCGGAGTGGGCACATATTATAAACGGGCATGTGCCTGTTAAGACCAAGAAGGGCGAGAGCCCTGTAAAAGCAGGCGGTAAGCTTTACATCATAGATGGCGGCATATCCAAGGCATATCACGAGCAGACAGGAATTGCTGGATATACACTGATATTTAATTCGCATCACCTTGCGCTTGCTGCACACAAGCCATTTATCAAGGGGCAGGAGAATACCCCGACAATTCAGATTACTGAAAGAACTAAAAAGAGAATTCTTGTGAAGGACACTGATATAGGAAAGAGCCTTCAAAAGCAGATAGAAGATTTGAAAGATCTTTTGGCAGCTTATGAGAGTGGTTTAATCAGAGAAAAATATTGATACACTGCAATTTTTGCAAAGTATGAAACAAGTTATTCTATTCAAATAAAAAGCTAAAAAAAGTAAAGTTGTAATGCAAGATATGTATTACGACTTTATTTTTTTTGGAGGATTTTTCTATGGAAATGACACTTCGCTGGTACGGCACAAATTATGATACAGTTAAGCTTTGGCAGATCAGACAGATTCCGGGGGTACACGGAGTTATCACAACTCTTTACAATAAGCAGGCTGGAGAGCTCTGGGAGCAGGATGAAATCAGAGCCCTCAAGAAGGAAGTTGAGGCTGAAAATCTTAAGATTGCGGGAATTGAATCAGTTAATGTATCTGATGCAATCAAGGCAGCTACAAAAGACAGAGATGAACATATAGATAATTACATCAAGACTCTTGAAAATCTTGGTAAAGAAGATATTCACATGGTATGTTACAATTTCATGCCTGTCTTTGACTGGACAAGAACAGAACTTGCAAGGAAAAGAGAAGACGGTTCAACAGTTCTTGCTTATACACAGGAAGCTGTAGATGCAATTGATCCGGCTAAAATGTTTGAGTCTATTTCAGGTGAGACAAACGGAACAGTGATGCCCGGCTGGGAGCCTGAGAGAATGGCTCACGTTAAGGAGCTCTTTGAACTGTATAAGGGAATTGATGAGGATAAACTTTTTGAAAATATCGTTTATTTCTTAAAGGCAATCATGCCGGTATGTAATAAATATGATATAAAGATGGCAATTCATCCGGATGACCCTGCATGGTCTGTTTTCGGGCTTCCAAGAATCATTAATAATGAAAAGAATATTTTAAAGCTTATGAAGGCAGTTGATGATGTGCACAATGGTGTTACTTTCTGCTCAGGTTCTTATGGAACAAGTCTTGAGAATGACCTTCCTCATATGATAAGAGCACTTGAGGGAAGAATCCACTTTGCTCATGTTCGTAATCTTAAGTTCATTTCTCCTACAAACTTCGAGGAGTCAGCACATCTTTCAGCAGACGGTACCTTCGATATGTACGAGATAGTAAAAGCACTTTATGAAACAGGCTTTAACGGACCTATCCGTCCTGACCACGGCAGAATGATCTGGGGCGAAGTTGCTATGCCCGGTTATGGTCTTTACGACAGAGCACTTGGTGCTACATATATTAATGGACTTTGGGAAGCAATCGAAAAGTCACATCAGAGAGGAATTTAAGAAAAAAGGC
This sequence comes from Butyrivibrio sp., assembly GCA_017446685.1. GTDB lineage: Bacteria > Bacillota > Clostridia > Lachnospirales > Lachnospiraceae > Butyrivibrio. The sequence continues at coordinate 4,591 of JAFSQI010000067.1, read as the reverse complement.
GGGTAAAAAAATGAAACTTAATAATTCAAGCGTATATTCAGACAGAACCTGGAAAGAAAATGGATTTTTTGTTCCTTCTTTTGACAGAGAAAAAATGATAGAAAAAACAGTGGCATCCCCCAAGTGGGTTCATTTTGGCGCAGGAAATATTTTCAGAGCCTTTCAGGCAAATCTTTCTCAGAGAATGCTTGAGCAGGGATTAGATGATACCGGCCTTACTGTTGTAGAGGGATTTGATTATGAGATCATCGAGAAGATGTATCGTCCTCATGATAATCTTTCTATACTTGTAACATTAAAGGCTGACGGTTCTGTAGAGAAATCTGTGATAGGAAGTATTGCTGAATCCTGTATTCTTGATTCTGCAAGAGAAGATGAGTTTAGCAGACTTAAAAAGATTTTTTCGGCTGATTCGCTTCAGCTTGCTACATTTACGATAACAGAAAAGGGATACAGCCTTGTCAATGCAGCAGGTGAGACTGTTCCAGCTGTCAAGGCGGATTTTGAGAACGGACCTGAAAAGCCATCAAGTTATATCGGAAAAGTTTCAGCTCTTTTGTATGAAAGATTTAAGGCGGGAGAGAAGAAGATTGCCATGGTAAGCACAGATAACTGCTCACATAACGGCGATAAGCTCTATGATGCGGTTCATGCCTTTGCAGAGGAATGGACAAAAAATGGCAAGGCTGAGGCAGGCTTTATTGCATATATCGAGGATGAGAATAAGGTGAGCTTCCCGTGGTCAATGATTGATAAGATCACTCCAAGACCTGATGAGTCTGTAAATGAAATTCTGGCAAAAGATGGTGTAGAAGAGCTTGAGCCTGTTGTAACATCAATGAAGACCTGGGTTGCTCCTTTTGTAAATGCCGAGGAAAGTGAGTATCTTGTAATAGAGGATAAGTTCCCTAATGGAAGACCTGCTCTTGAAAAGGTCGGAGTAATTTTTACCGACAAGGAAACAGTTGATAAGGTTGAGCGCATGAAGGTCTGCACCTGCCTTAATCCTCTTCACACTGCACTTGCTGTATACGGCTGTGTACTTGGATATGAGAAGATTTCTGATGAGATGAAGGATGAGCAGCTTCTTGAGCTTGTAAAGAAAATAGGCTATGTTGAAGGACTTCCTGTTGTTACAGATCCGGGAGTAATAAATCCAAAGGAATTCATTGATACAGTTGTAAATCTTCGTATCCCTAATGTATTTATGCCTGATACACCACAGCGTATCGCTACAGATACGTCACAAAAGCTTGGAATCAGATTTGGAGAAACCATTAAGGCTTATGCGGCATCTGATAAGCTTGATGTTCATGAACTAAAATATATTCCTCTTGTACATGCCGGATGGCTCCGTTATCTGATGGGAATTGATGATGAAGGGAAAGCATTTGAACCAAGCCCTGATCCACTTCTTGAAAAGGCAATGAGCTTTGTTGCAGACATAAAGCTTGGTGAGACTGATACAGAAAAGGTTAAGTCTAAAGTTCTTCCTCTTTTAAAGGATGCGACGATTTTTGGTGTTGATCTTGAAGAAGTAGGACTTTCTGATCTTGTTATCACTTACTTTATGAGTCTTATTTCAGGAACAGGTGCTGTTCGAGAGACATTAAAAAAACTTTGTAACTAACCCCTTTATATTTGTAATTAACCCCTTTATATTTTTTTAATTTGACCTTTCTATATATGGTATTTAGAATAAAAATTAACTATAGTTTTAATTGACATGATTTCACATTTTATCGTTTGATGAATCATAAAAATAGGTGGAAGGTCTATGGATGTTAACGGATTAAGTGCAGAACAGCAGGCATTGCTTGCTAGTATAATGGGTAAATCTTCACAGGCCGGAGGTGGCGGCGGTTTTACTGCATCGATGGTAAAGCCTGCGGCGGCACCTACGGCTACACCTGCAGCAGCTCCCACACCCGCAGTTTCATCTGATCCGGGCAAAATGCTATCGCAGGCAGAAATTGATGCGCTAATTGCGTCAATGGGAAATTAAAAGAATAAAGCTGTGAAAATGATGTTGCTTGTTTTCACAGCTTTTTTTTATGTTGTTGTAATCTTTAATTTCTGAGGCTGAACCTGACGCGCTTCGCCTTTTCTTCCGCGGCTTACGATGCTGTTACCCAAATTGATCATCTGTGCGTTGGAAGCCATTGCAGCTAAAATCTGCCTGACGGCATCTTCATAATCGGCAGCAGTCATGGGAATTACATAGTCATGGTTAAGATGTTCAGTCGACAATATGGCTGACCTGTATCTGGTATCATACCTGATTCCGTAAAAAGTACAAATTTCAGTATTGAGTGTTCCGTTACTGTCAGCGCATTGCATGGCTATATACATATGTGTACCTCTCTTCTTTAAAATAGGGCATAATTACTGAGCTTTAGATTATTATTCCGGTCATGAAGCGTCACAACTATTTGAATATATATTGACCGGGGTAATATAAATCATTTAATCAAGACTTTACAATATTATGATAATACATATACCTGTTTTTGACAACTTTCAGGTTGCGATTGTAATATTTTGTAACAAGGTAGCATCAAACACTTGATTTATATTTTTAAATCAGATAGAATCACTTTGTTGAAATGAATAATTGTTAATTCATCGGAGGGTGAGTTGTTCTAGAAATGACGAGCCGGATAAGATGACTGGTTGAAACGCCGGTTTCTTATCCGGCTTTTTTTGAGGTGTTGAACATGACTGAACAGAAGAATTTTACAGAAGGGAGAATACTTGCTCCGCTCCTTAAGTTTGCGATTCCTGTGCTATTTGCATTGTTTCTGCAATCACTATATGGTGCTGTTGATCTTATGATTGTAGGAAAATTTGCAGAACCGGCAGATGTATCGGGAGTATCAACAGGGTCGCAGATTATGATGACACTTACAAACCTTGTAAGTTCTCTTTCCATGGGCATGACAGTGTTTTTGGGGCAAAAAATAGGTGAAAAGAAAGCTTCTGAAGGAGGAAAAATTGTAGCAAATGGAATAATGCTTTTTATGTCCATAGGAATTATTCTTACAGTGCTAATCTCATTGTTTGCCGGAAATCTTGCCGGTATCATGAATGCTCCAGAAGAAGCTTATGATCTGACGGTTTCTTATATAAGGATATGTGGAGCAGGAGCAGTTGTAATAATATCTTACAACCTGATAGGAAGTATTTTCAGAGGACTTGGAGATTCTATCACGCCGCTTATAACTGTGTCTATAGCGTGTGTATGCAATATCATAGGTGATTTAATCCTTGTTGCAGGTTTTGATATGGGAACAAAAGGAGCAGCCTTAGCAACAGTAGCAGCACAGCTTATAAGTGTTTTGATATCATTGTGGCTGATCAGAAAAAAAGAACTACCCTTTAAACTCGATAGGACATGTTTTAAAAGAGAAAAAGAGATTCTTAAAAAGATTGTATTTATCGGAGCTCCGGTTGCATTGCAGGATTTTCTTGTTGGTATTTCTTTTCTGGTAATCCTTGCTATCGTTAACTGCCTTGGAGTAATTGCATCTGCAGGAGTAGGTGTTGCTGAGAAGGTTTGCGCTTTTATCATGCTTATACCATCAGCTTTCGCGCAGTCAATGTCGGCATTTGTATCCCAAAACAGAGGAGCCGGCAAGTATGATAGGGCATTTAAGGGACTAAAATATGCCATTGGAGTATCATTCATATTTGCAGTACTTATGTTTTACAGTGCTTTTTTTCATGGAGATCTTTTATCCGGTATATTTGCAAAAGATGCAGAGGTTGTTGCTGCATCCTGGGATTATCTTAAGGCATATGCCATTGACTGCTTATTTACATGTTTCCTTTTCTGCTTTATCGGATTTTTCAATGGTATGGAGTATACAAGATTTGTTATGATTCAGGGCGTGGTAGGAGCATTCCTCGTTAGAATTCCGGTATCATACATCATGAGCAAACAGGAACCTGTATCTCTCTTTCATATAGGGTTGGCAACACCATGTTCAACGGTTACTCAGATAGCAATGTGTTTTCTTTGTCTTTTGATTTTAAAGAGAAGGCTAAGAAGAATTGCAACGAAACATCTATTGTGAGTATAAAAGAAGTTAAAATCATTACCTTATTACGGGAAAACATATTGAAAAGAATAAAGGGTGTTTGCAAATAGTTGGCAAACCCCCTTTAATACGTTAATTAATTTAATGATTTCTGTAGCCTTGTAATTTCGAGTTTATTCATTATTATGCTTTGAAAGTTCAGCAGTTAGCCTGGCAATTTGAGCCTCCATTTCAGCGTTGCGAGCCTTCATTTTTGCTATAGTATTATCTTTTTCAGCGATGACATTATCTTTTTCAACGATAACTTCATCTTTCTGCTTTATAATAGGGTTAAGCTTTTCTTCGCAGTCAGTAAAACCTGCGGTATATTGAGAAGCCATCTGTTCACGGTAGCGTCGTTGTCCTTCCAAAATTTCTTTTGCCTGGTTATCGGTATTAAGTGTAAAAATCAAGTCGCCCACCTCCTTGATAGAGTCATTGTTATTAGCAAGAGCTCTGAATTCCTCCCAGGTAGTAGCATTAAAGAGCTTTGCCCAATAGACGAGATTATT
>JAFSQI010000066.1 GCA_017446685.1 Butyrivibrio sp. | reverse complement strand
TCACTCGCATACTGCTCGCTCCAGTAACCACTTCGCGCATTCATTCCAAATCGACTTCGTCGATGGAATGCGCTCACTCCTGCATCAGGTTCTCACGAAATGCGCAGCTTAGTGCGCATTTCTGTCTGAACAGTAACAATTATTCTTCATCATCTTCAAATTCGTATCCAAAAGAATCCTTGAGATATTCTTTCCAGTCAAAAACCGCCTCAACTGATTTGATTGCAACCTCAATCATATCATCATCTGGTTCCTTGGTGGTCAATCTCTGAAGCCACAGGCCCGGCGCAGAAATGATTTTTACAAGTAGGAAATTTGTTCTACCCGCCAGTCTGATCAGTTCATATGAAATTCCTGCAATTACAGGAATAAGCAGTATTCTTAGCAGCAATTTAAACACATAAGAATCCACTCTTATGAAAAAGAAAAGTACAATGCTCACCAGCATAACAAAAAGTATAAAGCTGCTTCCGCATCTACTGTGAAGGCGAGAACTTCTCTTTACATTCTTGACATTCAAAGGTCTGCCTTTTTCTATGCAGTTTATGCACTTATGCTCTGCTCCATGATATTGGAACAGTCTCCTGATATCCTTCATACGGGAAATTAAAAGAATATACAAAATAAAAATCAATATTCTCAAAAGGCCCTCTATAATGGCAACAAGAGAGGTATTTCTCATATATTTGCCAAGGAACTCAGAAATAGCATAAGGAAGGACCATAAAAATAGCGATAGCAAAGATAAAAGAAATCGCTGTAGTAAGAACCATCAAAAAAGTATCCTCATGCCCGTTTGAAACCGTCTCAAGTTCATCATCAAGCTTTGTTGGCTTCTCTCCTGTTTCCTCATAAAAAGATGACGAATAATTAAGGGATTTAAGTCCCAAAATAAGTGAATCAATAAAAACAAAAATTCCTCTGACAAAAGGAATATTCAAAAGCTTACTTCCATAAGCAACACCATGGTATTCATCTATCTCAACAGCAATATCTCCGTCAGGTTTTCTGACTGCAACAGCGTACATATCCTTGTTTCTCATCATTACGCCTTCAAGAACAGCCTGACCGCCTATTCCGGAGTAGTGTCTGATTTTTCTCTTTTTCATTAGTTATTCCTCATAGTATTAGATATAAAAGAAGGTTGAGACCTTAGCCTCAACCTCTCCATTTTCTTAATTACTGATTGTTCATGCCGTATTTCTTGTTGAACTTGTCAATACGTCCACGAGCAGTTGTAGCCTTCTGCTGACCTGTATAGAACGGATGGCACTTTGAACAAATTTCTACGTGGATTTCCTTCTTAGTTGATCCAACTGTGAAAGTGTTACCGCAGTTGCAAGTAACAGTTGCCTGATGGAATTCTGGCTGAATGTCCTGTCTCATTTCTTCTCACCTCACTGTATCTAAATTCTCATATCTGTTTCCGACAGATACTCATCAGTGCTACTGCTGATCAGTCCACATTATAAGTAACATACGCAATATACACCTGATGTTGTGATTGTCCTAAACAACAATAGTTACACTACTGTTTACAACAGCTATATAAATATAACATAAACAATTATCCAAAGCAAGTACTTTTTCAATATTATATCGATAAAAAAAATAACGATTATTTTAAATATTTCCTTAATTTGCTTCTTATCCGCTGCATGGCATTATCAGTGGATTTTTCATCTCTTGAAAGGACAGCGGAAATTTTTTTTACACTCATTCCAGTAAGGTAAAGATCCAAAACCTGCCTCTCAAGTAAGCTAAGCTCCTTCTCAATTGCATCTTCAAGAAAACGAACATTTTCCTGATCAATAATGTGCTGTTCCGGAATCATACTTGAATCAGACTCAAGCACATCCTCCAGTGCAATTGCATTATCATCCTCAGATGCTTCGTTTTTGTTATAGATTGAAATATAACTGTTTAAAGGAGCATGTTTTTTTCTTGCAGATGCCTGAATTGCTGAATACATCTGCCTCGAAATGCAAAGATCCGCAAAAGTCACAAAGCTGGCATCTCTTCCGGCATCATAGTCTCTTATCGCCTTAAAAAGCCCAATCATCCCCTCCTGAATGAGATCATCCTTGTCAGCACCTAAAATATACATGGAACCAGCCTTTTTTCTGACCAGGTTCTTGTATTTATTCATAAGGTACTCTATGGCTTCCTTCTCTTCATTGTCATGTATTTGTATTATCAGTTCTTCGTCTGTTTTATCCTTGTATCTGCTGCTCATGACATTCTCTGTCTTACAACCTCAAAAGCAAGTACACCGCAGGCTACAGATGCATTAAGTGAATCTATGTCGCCTTTCATCGGTATAGATGCAACCATATCACATTTTTCTTTTACAAGACGGCCTACACCGCTGCCTTCATTGCCGATAACAAGGCCAATCGGCCCCTTAAGGTTAAGCTTATACATAGTAGTACCACCCATATCGGCACATGCAAACCACAGTCCTTTTTCCTTGAGCTCTTCAATAGTATTGGCTATGTTCGTAACCTTAGCTACAGGAGTGTAATTGATTGCTCCGGCAGAAGCCTTGGCTACTGTAGCTGTAAGCCCGACTGCCCTGTGCTTAGGTATTATAACTCCATGTGCACCGGCAAGATTGGCTGTACGGATTATCGCACCCAGATTATGTGGATCTTCAATATTATCAAGCACAATCACAAAAGGATCTTCCCCCTTTTGTTTTGCTCTGTCTAAAATGTCATCAACTTCCACATAATCATAAGACGCTGCATAGGCGATAACTCCCTGATGCTTTCCTGTCTCTGAGAGCTGATCCAATCTTTCTTTTTTCACAAAGCTTATAACTACATCTTTGCTCTTTTTAGCTTCTCTTAAAATTGTCTGAACAGGGCCATCTTTGCACCCGTCTAAAATAAACAGCCTGTCAATTGTCTTTCCGGAACGAAATGCCTCAAGTACAGCATTTCTCCCTTCTATAATTCTGCTTTCAAAATTTTCTTCCATAAAAAACCTCAATTTTATTATAAAATATCAATTTCCAGTCTCTCAATGCCGTTTTTAACGAGTTCGCAAACTCTATCCATTTTTCCGCCAAGATACAAATATCCCAAAACTGCCTCAAAACCGGTAGCCTCAAGATAATCCATAGTAGTAGCATTCTTTGCCTTTGTGTGAGGCTTGGAATTACGCCCTCTTCTATAGATATCTTTTTCATCCTCAGTAAAATCATCCATAAGCACTCTGACAAATTCCTTTTGAGTCTGAGCTTTCACAACGCTGCTGGCTCTTTTATGAAGATTATTTACAGCAGTATTACCTTTATTGACAAGAACTGAACGAATAATAACATCAAAAATTGCATCCCCGATATAAGCCAAAGTAAGCGGAGAATAGGTTCTTATGTCCTGTCCGGAAATTTCGAATTTCTCATTAAAATAATTATTTAAATCAACTGCCATTTTACTCCCTCACGAGTATCCTTAATCTCAACACCTTTTTCAAGGAGCTCTGCTCTTATGGCATCAGCAGTTGCAAAATCCTTAGCTTTCTTAGCCTCAGCTCTTCTTGAAATTGCATCAAGAATATATGCTTCAAGCTCAGGATCCACTTCATTCCCCTCTCCAAGTGCCTTGGCATGTCCCAAAAGATCAAGAGAGAGAACCTTGTCAAAGTTCTCAACAAGTGCAAGCTTTGTCGCATCATTTGTATCAGCCTTAAGCGCATCATATAGAACTGTGATAGCCATAGAAGTGTTGAGATCTCCGCAGACAGCATCACTAAAAGCATCTTCAAACTGTTTCTTTACTGTTTCATCAACCTGGCCTTCCGGCTTGAGCTCAGCAACTCTTTTTACAAGCTTATTATATACGCCTGCCACATTATCAAGCGCCTCAAAAGAAAACTCCAAAGGCTTGCGATAGTGTGACTGAAGGCAGAAAAATCTGTAAACAAGCGGATCATAACCTTTTTCTTTCAAAACTGAAACTGTCAGAACCGCACCTTTTGACTTTGACATTTTTCCTACTCTGTCATTTAAATGATTGCTGTGGAACCAGTATTTGCACCACTCGTGTCCAAGATAGCTCTCGGACTGCGCAATCTCGTTGGTATGATGTGGGAAAATATTGTCAACACCGCCGCAGTGAATATCAATGTATTCTCCAAGATGCTTCATAGAAATGCATGAGCACTCAATATGCCATCCCGGATATCCTACTCCCCAAGGGCTATCCCACTTAAGGGCCTGATCCTCAAACTTGGATTTTGTAAACCAAAGTACGAAGTCAGTTTTATTTCTCTTGTTGGTATCTTCTTCAACATCATCTCTTACGCCAACCTGAAGTTCCTCTTTTTCAACTTCTGAGGAAAAGACATAATAATCCTTTAACTTACTGGTATCAAAATATACGTTTCCACCTGCTGTGTAGGCAAATCCCTTATCGAGAAGGACCTGCACCATATTAATAAACTCAGGTATGCAGTTCGTCGCAGGTTCAACAACGTCAGGACGCTTATTTCCTACAGCATCAAAATCTTTAAAGAAAGCATCAGTGTAGAATTTTGCAATTTCCATAACTGTCTTATGCTCTCTTTTTGCTCCTGCCAGCATCTTATCTTCACCCGTGTCTGCATCTGAAGAAAGATGTCCAACGTCAGTAATATTCATAACTCGTTTAACGTCATATCCCGCATATTCCAGTGCCTTAATAAGAACATCCTGCATGATATATGTTCTGATATTACCGATATGTGCATAATGATATACTGTAGGGCCGCAGGTATACATCGAAACCTTGCCCTCTTCTCTAGGTGAAAACTCTTCAACTTTTCTATTTAAAGTGTTGTAAAAAGTAAATTTATGTGCCATTTTACGCTCCAATCCTTTATTCATTTATTGCTACAATCATTATCATCATTGCTGCCTTGCACACCCCGGACATGCGCCGCAATTTCTTTCAGAATCAAATACTGCGCTGCTGCCTTCAAAAAGAGTGCTGAGCATACAGATTGCCTGTGAAGATATCCCTTCACCTGTTCCGGTAAATCCAAGCCCTTCCTCTGTAGTTGCCTTTACATTTACCTGAGAAACATCTATCCCCAGTGCTCCTGCAATATTATTTCTCATCTCATCTATAAAAGGTCTCATCTTAGGCGCCTGAGCAATTATGGTTGCATCAATATTTTCAACCATAAATCTGTTTTCTTCAAGCATTTTACCTACTTCTCTCAAAAGCGCCATGGAATCCGCCCCCTTATATTTAGGGTCTGTATCAGGAAAATGCTTCCCAATATCCCCAAGCGCAGCCGCTCCCAAAAGCGCATCCATTATAGCATGCAAAAGAACATCCGCATCAGAATGACCAAGAAGTCCCTTTTCATACGGTATCTTTACACCACCCATTATAAGGTCTCTTCCTTCCACCAGGCGGTGAACGTCATATCCCATTCCTATTCTCATGTGTATATCCTCACCTTAAAAACAATTCTGTTATAAATGCAGCCGCACAGGCAAATGCCGCAACAGAAAGAAGACTCTTTTTGTTAAAAGCAAGCACAAGCGCCACTGCAAAACCTACGACAGATGATATCACATAATCCGTCGCCGATAAAATAGCAGGAAAAGTCATTGCTGCAAGTGTTGCATACGGAACATAGTGCAAAAAAGATCTGATAAATCTGCTCTTTATCTCTTTTCTTATAAGCGTAAGCGGAAGCGCTCTTATAAGATAAGTAACAACCGCCATAAGGAGAATATAAAGATAAACCTTACTCATCCTCTTCCTCCTTTACCGGCGCAAAAAATGCAGCCGCAGCCGCCACAATGACTGTGATTATTATAATTCTGAAACCTGAAGAAATCATCATCAAAAAAGGTGCGTAGGCAAAAATCGTACTTAACACCATCGCCGCAAGAACCACTGCCAAAATTGCCCTATTACTTCTGGTATCAGGAATTATTATCGCTATAAACATACCATAAATCGCAAGTCCAAGACAACTTATAAGTCTCTGTGGAAGAACATGCCCTGCTACAGCCCCTAGAACCGTCCCAAATACCCATCCGAAAACAGATGTCACGATCAGTCCATAGGAAAACATTGGATAGAGCCTTCCCTTTTTCAGAACACTAACCCCGAATATTTCATCGGTGACTCCATATGAAATAACAAGTCTGTGTATGGTCGGCAACTTTAAATCCAGCTTTTGTGAAAGAGCGCATGACATCAGCATATACCTTAAATTAATAACAAGCTGAAGTACAGCCAGTTCAAAAAAACTGCCATTTCTCGCAATTATCTCAAGAGCTGAAAACTGTCCCGCACTAGTCACATTAAGAAGTGATGTCATCGCCGCCTGAAAAGTTGTCATTCCAATCTTTGAAGCTTCTATTCCAAAGGCAAAAGAAACAGCGATGTACCCAAGACAAATGGGTATCGCATCTGCGCAGCCTTCCTTAAAATCCTTGATACTCCCAACATTCATACCTTATTCCCACAAAAAATAATCGCTTAAAAGTTTCATCCTTACAACAATAATAGATTATTCCTTCAAACACTTTACAACATCATCTATATTTTCACAAGAAAAGCTTCCCTGAACCATCAAATCGGAGCCGCCTCCTTTAACATCACACTTTTCTTTCAGCTTTGTCAAAAGATCTTTTGCACTTTTTTTATTTCTTCCGGATGCAATTATAAATCGGTAGCCATTTTTAACATCTCCGGAAAAGAAACCGCAATAACCATCATGCTTTTCCGAAAGTGCATTTACCGTTTTTCTCATTACATTCTGATCGATTCCGGCATCTTTTACAAGAAAAACATCTTTAAGCGACGGACTTATATTTGAAATCTCGTATTCGATAAGCTTTTCTCTCACAGCTGAAAGCTCTGACTTAAGTTTTATTATTTCGTCAGTATTTTTCTTAAACGCCGGCAAAATATTATCTTTCGATGTAGTGAGCATATTAGAAAGCTCGCCCACTATTTTGTTTTCTTCACAAATGTATTCCAGAGCTCTTTTACCGCAAAGGATATTTACTCTGACGCCTTTTTTATAATTCTGCAGTCCTATAACCTTCAAAATTCCCACTTCTCCGGTTCTAAGAACATGAGGTGCACAACAGGCACAGCAGTCATAATCGCCTATAGTTACAATTCTGATGTCCCCTGTCAACTCTTTCTTACTTCTGTAATATATCTGCTCCAAAGCTTCTTTATCTGGAAATTCGCACACCACTTCAATATTTTCCCAAATAGCCTTGTTAACTTTAAGTTCAATTTCTCTGATATTCTCGGCCGTAAGGACGCCGTTGTAGTCCATGGTAACTTCCTGGTCACTTAAATGAAAACCCACATTGTCATATCCAAACATAGAATTAACTATTCCGGAAAAAATATGTTCTCCGGTGTGCTGCTGCATATTGCTGAATCTGTGCTCCCAGTCAATTATTCCGTGGACTTTCTCCCCAACAGCTATTTCACAGTCAGAAATGTGCTTTATTACTTTATCCTTGTCAATAGCTGTATGTGAAACTACAGCTCTTTTATCATCACCAAATAAAAGCTGCCCTAAATCAGAAGACTGACCACCCTGTTCAGGAAAAAAAGCTGTCCTGTCCAATGTTATCTCAAAAAAGTCTCCTTTCTTGTCGAAGACTGGATTACAGCCGGTAACAACTGCGTCAAACTCCTTTGTGTATGCGCTTTCATAATATAATTCTATAGTATCTGCCATATTTTTCCCTATATAACTGTAGCCTGTATTTTTATCATTGTTACAACCGTATAATTATATCATGTAATTTATCTCTATAATAGGATAATAGGATAAAATAAGAAAGAGACTGCATCACGCAGTCTCTAAAGGAAGCATTGAAAGTTCGTATGTAACTCTTGCCTTGATCTCATCCTTGTCAGTTTCAAGAGCAAAAGCCATTTCAGTGTAAAGAAGCTTTTCAGCCATATTCAGGTAACGTTCATTTAAAGTAGCAAACTTCTTACCTTCTGCCTCACGAATTGCTTTTATTTTGCGAAGAGACTTAACAAGGGCCATTACCTCATCCGCAGCGTTTCGTTTGATAATCTCAGTTATCACAGGCTCCGCTTTCTTTCCTTCTGGAAGTTCGATTTCACAAACTTCATCAATTTCGTCTATAAGTCCTTCAGCATAGTCGGCGCTAATGACTTCGCGTACCTTATCCTCGGCACCCTCTACAGGAACATAGAGAACACTTCCGGCATCAACAGCAGAAATCATCATGTAATACTGTTTCTCTTTTCCCCTCTCAAGAAACGATGGTACAAGGATTTCCTGTACCCTGCATAAACCATGACTTCCGTAAATAACGCACTCTCCAATATTTAACATCTTGTTCCTCCTATTCTCAAAACAACTCTGTTAACGTGAAAGCGCTTTCATTGCTGAAGGAAAAAAAACATGGAAGTAGGAAAAGGCCCTGGTCCCCACTTACCATGTCTGTTTCACACGAGCACATTATAACATATTATTACATTTTTTGTAATACTTTTATTCGTTAAAAAGTGTGTCTTTTTTGTGAAAAAGTAAAAACTCGTTATTAGTAATGACATTTATATACTCAACTCTTGTCTCATCAAGCATAATAATATAAGTCTCATTCTCAATATGATGAAACTTAAACCCGCACTTTTGCTGTACTTTTTTTGAATTGTCATTTCCTTTAAAATATCCGCAATAAACCCGTTTTAGCCCTAAATCAAAAAAGCCGTGTCGCAGTATCTCTTTTACCGCCTCAGGAGCAATTCCTCTTCCCCAGTACGGATGTCCTACCCAGAATCCAAGCTCTGCTTCTCCCTGAAGAAGCGGTCTCTTAGGACTTCCTTTCAAATTCAGCCCTATATTTCCTATTGGTTCATTAGCATTTCCCTTCAAACAAATAGCATAAGTTTCTTCCCTTGAAAGGATTGCGCGTATCACTGCCCTGCTGTATTTTATATCTGCGTGAGGAAGCCATCCCGCCGAAAGTCCTATTCTGCTGTCACTTGCATACTTAAAAAGGCTGGCAGCATCACTATCTTCCCAGCCTCTTAATATAAGCCTATCCGTTTCCAATATCATTCTCATATCACTGACTCAAATACTGAAAGCCTGTCTTTGCAACGAATGCATCAAAAGATTTTTTGAACAGGATAAAATACGCTTCTTCCTTATGTGCTGCTTCATGTGAAAGGAAAAAAATAACTTTTCCGCTCTTTATATCCCATTCTATGTCATGCTGCGGATCAAGGGCATCAATATCTTTAAAAGAAAGACCATATTTTTCGCGGCAAAAATCATCTTTGTTCTCAAGATCCATAGCCAGTTCCATTATTTTCCCTTTAGTCTTAATCATACTGTCAAGCTGCTCGAGCATAATCTGCTGAACTATGTTAAGAGATGTGATCTCGTAGCCTACAAGTCTCATATCTCCAATAATTCTGTTAAAATCAACAGCTGTCTGTTCAAACGGATCCACCTTATTTTCTCCATAGCAAAAAACCGCTTCATACAGTCCTTCGTTCATCTTCCGTCTCCTTTCACCTTCAATTTAATTTTTGAAACATTCCTTTTTGAGTTTTTAAAAAGCTAAGATATTCCTCTTCAGGGACAGGTCTTGAATAATAAAAGCCCTGAAGATATTCAACGCCTTTATCTATAAGAAGTTTCGCCTGATCCATAGTCTCAACGCCTTCTGCAAGGATATGAAGGCCGTAATCCTTGAGGAAATTTATTGTATAATCAAGCATCCTCATATTCTCAGGCTTTTCCATATCAAGACAATTCCACACAAATTCTTTGTCAAGCTTCACAAGCGCATAGTCCATTTTCAGTATTTCCAAAAGATTGGAGTAACCTGAACCAAAATCATCCATGGAAATTGTACTTCCCATCTCTCTTAACTTATTTACATTTTCCTTGAAAATTTCATCATTACTTATATAAGAAGTCTCAGTAATCTCAAAATTAATGAAATTCGGTGGAATATGATACTTATTCATCTTATTTATGAGTCTTGAATAAGTGTGCTCATCTACAGCTTCATTTCCGGAAAGATTTACCTCAACAGTCCTTATTCCATAATTCTGAATTTTTTCTCTTGCAATAAACGAACATACCTTTTCAAAAACAAGGTCATCAATTTCCTGGATAAGTCCGCATTTTTCTGCAACAGGGATAAAATCCTCAGGAGAAATGTAGTTTTGGTTGTCAGGTCTTTTCAAACGAACAAGTGCTTCTGCAGATGAAAAAGATCCATCTTCAACGCACAAGATTGGCTGATAGTACACATCAAATGCCTTATCTTTTACCGCTTGTCTTACTATATCTTCTATGCTGTTGCGAAGCTCCATCTTGTCCACAACAGCCTTATCAATAACAAGATTTGGTGTTGACTGCGTAAAGACATATTCGCCTGAAACATAACTCAAAAGCTGCATTACTTTGTCAGCCGACTCAACATACTTTGGCAGTTCAAGAACTGAAAAAATGAGCCTGTACTTACTGGCATCTGTACCTTTATAATTATTTATCAGGTTCATAAAGGATTCGACCTGCTCAGGTGTGTTCAAAATAAAACACAATGTATTCCAGTTAAAAAGATATGCCGAGGTTCTGATATTTCTTTCTGCCATCTGAGCAATCTGAGTCTGTTTTTCAATAAGCTCTTTTCTTTCTCCTACGCTCATTACTGAGGTTCTGCCGGTCATTATTACAGAAACGATAAAAAAGTGTCGCTTCAATCCAAATTTTTCAGTGACTATCATTACAAACGCTTCACTGTTTCTGATATTTTCTCTTGATTTTTCATAGAACTCTCTTGGATTTTCAATAATTATAAAGAGAATAAGTGCCACAAGCATCATAGCCAGTGCGGAAACCTGAATATCACGCCTGATAAACTGCAATGCAGCAAGTAACAGACAGATGCTCACTCCTGATAAAATTGAATAATATTCAGCCTTTGGCACTCTTCCCGACAAAATTACAATTCGCAAAAGAGTCAAAATCAAATACGTAAATCCCAGAAAATAACATACATTTATCGAAGTGCCGTAATTATAGAATCTTCCATTCAGCTCCCCATAGCTCACCTTGCCAAAGCACAGACTAATAATGCCCACAAGCAAAGGCACAGCGCCTATGGCAAGAGCCTTGAAGGTAATAATTCTAAGATAAGTTGTCTTGGCATAGACATAGATACACAGCATGAAAACGGCTGCCAGAAGCGTTGTTATATAAAGATTCTGGCTAATCCTCCTAAGTACCTGAAAAGAGTCATCCAGATAGACAAATACAGCACACTGAAACATTTCACAAAGGTTGTTAAAAAATGCCATCAAAAGAAAAAGGAAGAAAACCTGAGATGAAATAAGCTGTGGTAACCCTTTCCTTAAAAAAACCACTACCAATATAATTATTACCGGTATAGAGATTAAAGGTGTTCGTATATCCATATATTTATTATAGTACCAAACTATCGACTCAACAAATTAATTGTTGTTACTGTTCACTCGCATACTGCTCGCTCCAGTAACCACTTCGCGCATTCATTCCAAATCGACTTCGTCGATGGAATGCGCTCACTCCTGCATCAGGTTCTCACGAAATGCGCAGCTTAGTGCGCATTTCTGTCTGAAC
>JAFSQI010000065.1 GCA_017446685.1 Butyrivibrio sp. | reverse complement strand
TTGGATAAAATTACAGAAATCCGCACTTGCTGCGGGTTTCGTGAGAACATGATTCAAGAGTCAACCAAGCCCTGCGACGTTAGTCGCCTTCAAATGGCTTGGTTGATACATTCTTGGATTTTATATCCAAGAATGTATGCTCTGGCAAAAGAATTAGCGGGTTAAGTTCATGACATTAAAGGAAGCCTACAAGATCCTCGGCGCATACAGGCAGGATGATGACCGGGAAATAAAAGCAAAATACAAAAAGCTTCTCATCCTGTACCATCCGGACTCAAATCCAACCGGGAAAAGAGATCCTGAAGACGATGAAAAGATAAGACAGGTAATTGAAGCTTATAAGAAAATCAAGGAATCCGAAGGAGAGCCTTATTTCGACACCTACGAGTTCACCTGGGATGTTTTTGAGAATAAGGGAGCTTTCTCTGAAAGAAATATCTACGTCCAGTTCAAGATGTATGATGAGGAGCTGCCGCTTTCCAAGATGGCGCGAGGCAGATTTGTCTGGGATCCTGATATGGAAGAGTTCAGGCTTTTTTCCAAAAGCGTTCTGGAAGCCTGCAAGAATATTATGACAGACTATAGCGCAATCCTCGCACCTGATAAGGTAAAAGACATATTTCATCTCATGATGCAGGAGTATGTCCTTCCAGCAGATGCAGCCAGGAAGATTGGCAAGAAGGTCCGTGAGGATGGCACCAAAGAAGTATTTACTTTCAATGGATTTGTAAAAGAGAATCCTGCAGAGCCGAGAGCTTTGGCGCCAACTATAGGGGAGCCTCTGAATATTTTTCTGCGAGAAGACAGGGCTGTGGTTGAAGAAATAGTAACCGGCAAGGCGCTTGGCACAGTATCATTTGATGAGGATGAACTGTACTATGTGGTCCTTCCGCTTCTGGAAGATCCGAAGGTTCAGGCCCATGCTTCAATTACCAAAGTTGAAAAGAGCCGCAGATCCGGGAAGCGGATGAACGTTGTGATTGGGCTGACAATACCAAAGGAGCTTAAAGATGTTCCCGTTTCTAATGGAAAACTTCTAGAGGAATTGATGCGGGGATAAAAATGTATTTTCACCGTTTACTGCGTATAATGTGTCAGTTACTGTGATGGGTTATCACGTAATGAGTCTTCATTCTATGTTGATACATGCTTTTCAAGGTACTATAATTTTCCCATTAGGGATTATTGGAGGGGGAAGTATGTTCGGCATTGGAAAAAACAAAAAAAAGTGCTCTTGAATTAAGCAAAGAACAGGCAAGAAATTGGTGGGATGAAATTTCCTTAATTTATTTCGCATTATGTGAAAACGACGATGAAGAAAACTACAAAATAGAAAATGGCAGAGTTCAAATAGATAGAAGAATTGAGACAGAAACAAGTATAAAACAAGCAGCTGACAAGAGAATATCTAGAAAATGTATTAAGGCAGAAAGTATAACTTGTTTGGTAATTATAGCGTGTGCAGCTGGGATCATATTGAATGTGAACGTAGAAGCTGCTAAATGGTTAATTATATTTATGCTTCCAATTTATGCAATAATAAAAATATTAGAAAAGATATACAAGCCCGGTTCACTAAAATTCTATGGAGATAAAGATACCAATTTAGGCAAGCTGGATAAGGCGATAGAGTTATTTGCCACAGCAAATAAATGGGAAAAAGAGGAGATTATTTCTTATATCTTTGGAGGTTATGAAAAGAAGAGGCGTATCTTTTTAAATAGTCTGCATTTCGATAATATAGCAATAATTGTTTTTTCTGCTTATTTTTTGCCGGGATTCACGGAACTTCTTGATGAGAAATTTGGAAAATTTTTCAGTTCATTATCATCCCTTTCACAAGATAGGACTGGAATATATTTTTTGATTGACAATATGTTTGAAGTATCGGCACTATTGCTGATTGCGATTATTAGCGCAACTGTTATATTTGTGGGGTATATCTTCCTTCAGTTTGCTGTTAATATTCTGGGAAATGACATTTCAAGAATTATTTCTGAAGATGCATTGCTTAGCTTTTATAAGGAATGCAGACTGAATGATTGGATAAATAGAAGCACTGAGGAGTAGCAAAATACAATTTTTACGACTTCGTCACGAAAGTGACGGAGTCTTTTTTGTAATACGACACAATATATTGTATTTTTTTCTGGCAAAAGACACTTGGAAGCCCCATCATCTAGTTGGCATTTTTATGGGACTGCTAATCCCACATACTGTAATCATAGAAAAACCTAAGTTGCAAAAGTAAATGTAACCCGGATAAAAACGTAGAAACCGATGCAACATTTCAAAGAAGGAGGTCGTCATGATTCAGCATGTAAACTTTGATTATGTAGCAAACCAGAACATCACATTTGGACTGATAGGCAGAGGCATACTTGGAAACAATAGAAGCTTAAGGGATCTTTCTAACCACACAGTGATCATAGTAGCGGATGAAGTCATGGACGAATCCGTAATAAGAGAGACTGCAGACGTGATACTTACCAGGGGCTGTAAAAATGTTGCTTTCTGCGGCGAGGCGGCAGAGGAACTTCGAAATGTCTTTTACGAGGAAGATCTTGAGATAAATGGCTACGAAGACTTCGCAGTTATGTGGGGAATTGAGGATGTGGATTCCCTTTCAGATGAGGTATCGACAGGGTGGAACGAGGTGCTGATCCTATGCGATAACATGGCTGCCCTGAGAAGTTGTCAGGATGTATTGAAAGAAGATATGTGGGGATAAGTTACTCGTCGTAGTTGTTAGAATAGAAGTCCCCTGTGAGGTGACCTTTCATTGATACGAAGTATGTACAATGGAGAAAACAGAAGATTATGAATAGATAGGAGCATTCCTGTAATTCAGAAATAACGCCAATTGAATAAAAAGAAACCTCTAAGTAAGATAAAGGTGTTCATCTTGGCGGATGAAAAAACATCTTATGCTAACCGGAGGTTTCTCAAAATGAATTTTACACAGAATG
>JAFSQI010000064.1 GCA_017446685.1 Butyrivibrio sp. | reverse complement strand
TTCAGACAGAAATGCGCACTAAGCTGCGCATTTCGTGAGAACCTGATGCAGGAGTGAGCGCATTCCATCGACGAAGTCGATTTGGAATGAATGCGCGAAGTGGTTACTGGAGCGAGCAGTATGCGAGTGAACAGTAACAATTCTCCAAGAAACAGTATTCCTAGAGTATGTTAGTGTTGACTACATCCGGATTTTTATACATAATGAAAACATGAGTACAAATCAGTTAAGAACAGCTATATCCGCTGCTTTCATGGCAATTTTATTATCTGCACTTATATTATCTTCCTGCAGTTTTTTCCCCGGAGAAAAAAATAGGGACAGCGATGAGTTAGCTGTAAATATAGTTATTGAAGATAATGAAAATCTTATTTTATCCCAAAACATTTTTAACACTTCATATAATAATGATGTTACATTGTCACTAAAAGCCAAAGAAGGCTACAAAATCACCGGATGTGACTACAAAGATTACAACATTAAAAAAACATCTGATATCTATGAGATTACACTTTTTAATGTAAAATATTCAACAGTTGTGTCCATTCAGACAGCAAAAAGTGATATTCAGATAAAATACGA
Source organism: Butyrivibrio sp. (assembly GCA_017446685.1). GTDB lineage: Bacteria > Bacillota > Clostridia > Lachnospirales > Lachnospiraceae > Butyrivibrio. Next base: position 21,424 of record JAFSQI010000064.1, on the reverse strand, counting down.
ATTAAATTCTCCCACTGATGAAAAGACATCTCAAACTTTTACAGAATATCCCGATGCTACACATATAAAATTAAACACAGCTATCTATTCTGATGATTATTTTATAAACGGATATACACTCGCAGGCTGGAATACTGCGCCGGACCAAAGCGGGGCAGATATATGCCTTGGCGGCAGAATAGGTTTTGATTCAGGTGAAAACTCCAAGGTTTTGTACGGAAGCTATGTAAAATGGACTGATGCAGCTCTTTTCACCTACGAAGAGAATAATGGCTTCATCACAATAACCGGTTATAATCCTGAAAACATCAATCTAATTCAGGAAAAAAAGCTTGTTGTTCCGCAAAAAATTGGTGGAAAAAGCGTTACTTATGTATCTGACAACGCATTCGATGGCTTCAAAGCTGATATAGATATCCTGGTTCTTCCGCCATGTCTTAAAACAGTTGGAAAAGCAGCTTTCAAAAACTGTACTTTTTCAGAAATAATACTATATGACTCACTGGAGAACGTAAGCGACTATTCCTTCGAAGGTTGCAATAATCTACGTACTCTTAGAATAAATGCCGCTACCAAACCGGTTTACTGCGGAACCTACTACGCCACTTTTCCGGACAAAATCGACTATCTTGAGAGCATAAAAAAACATTTTCCTGATAATAGAACTCTGGTACTTTTCTCCGGGTCATCGACACGATTTGGCTACGATTCTCCAATGCTTGAACAGGCTTTCCAAGATATAAAAGTTGCCAACATGGGGGTTTTCGCCTATACCAATGCAATGCCTCAGATGGACCTTATTCTAAGTTACATGCAAGAAGGCGATATTCTTTTGGACTCACCCGAGTTTGACGCATCGAGGCGACAGTTTTGCGTTTTAAATAAATTTGATGATAAGTTTTTTAACCTGATAGAAGAAAACTACTGCCTCATGGAAAAGCTGGATTTAAGAAATTATACAGGTGTTTTTTCGGCATTTAATGAATATCTATTGGTGCGAAGAGGCATGGAAAAAAGAAGCTATGATCTCTCACCTTCCGACTATGACGAAAACTTCAATAAAATAGCGCAAAAAAGCTACAATGCCCAGGGAGATTACATTCTTTTTCGTCCGAATGCTACAGATGATGCACCTGTTTTTGACCTTCCGGTAGATTATCTTGTCTCAGCTTTTCCGGAAAGCTACGTAGATTCGCTAAACAGGCAGGCTCAGAAATTTACAGACAAAGGGATCACCTTCCTGTTCACATATGCTCCCCGTAATATACAGGCCATTTCTTCAGAAAGCACTTATGAAAAGCGTATGGAACTTGATAATTATTTTAAAGAGAGTTTATCTTTTCCTGTCATCTCAGATATAGAAGATTCACTTTATGAAGGTCGTTATCTTTTTGAAACCGACAACCACCTTTCAACTGAAGGAGCACAGATAAGAACGAAACGTATCATAGAAGAATTAAAACCTTTTCTACAGTAACACAAAAACTCTAAAGGAATAATCCATGAATTTTATATCACTTGTTTTTATTACCGCACTACCTGTAATAGTGCTTTTATATAGAATCCTTCCAAAAAGGATAAAACCCGCCCTTCTCCTTATTTCAAGCTGGGCATTTTACCTCTACGGAAGTCCATCATCATTTTGGATGCTTCTTGCTGTGACTGTTATTTCATACGTTAGTGGAATTCTTTTAACGACTATTCCAGCCAAAAGAACTGTCCTGATAATCGGCTCAGTGACAATTCTTTCCTTTCTTGTTGCCTGTAAATATATTAAAGTCACTTCCTCACTTCCTGTAGGAATTTCGTTTTATACTTTTCAGACCTTTGCTTATCTAATTGACGTTTATAAAGGCTCTCACCCCTGTGAAAAGAATTTTTTTGATTTTTCTCTATTTGTGGCATTTTTTCCACAGCTTGTAGCCGGCCCCATAGAAAGGCCCGGAAAACTTATTCCACAGTTAAAAGAAGTCAAAAATCCCTCAAAAGCAGATTTTTCCGAAGGCATTCCACTACTCATTACCGGATATTTTAAAAAAGTTGTTGTTGCAGATTACATTGCAACTTATGTAGATATAATCTTTACTTCCCCTGAATATTCAAAAGGACTGATTGTTTTTCTTGGTGCAATTTTATTTGCCATTCAGATTTACGCTGATTTTTCCGGATACAGCGACATTGCCAGGGGCTGCGGAAAGCTTCTTGGCATTGAACTTGACCTTAATTTCAATCACCCATATCTGGCCGAAAACATAAGAGATTTCTGGAGAAAATGGCATATTACACTCACTTCCTGGTTTACTGACTATATTTATATACCTCTTGGCGGAAACAGAAAAGGAACTTTGCGAAAAATATTAAATACTCTGATAGTGTTTGGACTCAGCGGCATCTGGCACGGCAGTGGGTTAAAGTTTTTTATCTGGGGCCTTGGTCATGGACTTCTTATACTATTTGAAGATTTAAATTCGGTAAAAAAGCTGGGCAAAAAACTTCCAAAATGCATAAATATGCTGATAAACTTCTTTTTTGTAAGCTTTTTGTGGATTTTCTTCAGAGCTGAAACTTTTACAGCTGCAAAAAGCTTAATTTGCGGTCTTTTTACCGGTATTACGGATTTTACAGGATTTTTATCTTTTTGCGCAAAAGATTATGCGCTCATGCTAATATGCTCTCTTTTACTGTACCTGGTTCCAAAATATACTGAAAAAAAGGGAGAAAAAAACTTTATAATAATGTACCTGCTTGTAATTATCATTATTGGAGCAAAGATAAATCAGATCAGGTCAGGCATTCAGAATTCGTTTATATATTTTAATTTTTGAATTAAAGGTTATGATATGAAGAAGATATTTTTTAGAACAACTTTAATTTTATTTATTCCCATGCTTATCGTTATAAGCATGTTCATTATTCCTTCCCAGTATGAAAAAACATACATGGGAGAATTAAAATACAAATATGAGCGCCTCTCAAATACCAATGGCAAGCGCATTGTTATAATTGGCGGAAGTGCCATGGCATTTGGCATTGATTCAGAGCTGATAAATAATTCTTTTGCAGATTATGACGTTGTAAATATGGGTATGTATGCTGCAATGGGAAGCAGAGCAATTTTGGATCTTTGCCTTTCAAAAATAAATGAAGGCGATATCATAGTTTTTGCCCCTGAACAAAATTCTCAAACACTTTCTCTTTACCTTGGTGCAGACTTCTGTCTACAGGGATGTGATGGTGCTTTTAATATGCTGCCAAAATTCTTTACATCAGAAGAAAATGCTGCCAAAATTCTGGCAGCAATACCACTTTTTTCATATGAAAAGGCAAAATATTTTTTTACCGGAACAACTCCACAACCTGACAGCATCTACAGACAATCTGCATTTAACGAATACGGTGACATCGATATCATTCTTCCGGAAAATATTATGTCTTCCGGATATGATATCAATACCCAAATAAGCTATAACGATGACAGTATAGATAGCGAATTCATCGAATATCTTAACAATTACTCCCGTAAGGTTACCTCCAAAAAAGCCACCCTTCTTTTTGCCTATGCACCTGCCAATGAAAACGCCGTACTTACTACTAATGAAACAGACAGCAATTTTGCAGAAGACTTCCTTGATAGATATCATCTGTTTTTAAATAAAAACCTTGATTTTGCAGTTATTGGAGACCCTCATAACAGTGTTTTATCATCTGAATGGTTTTATGATACAAACTATCACCTTAACAGCTATGGCAAAAAACTCTATACCAGACAGCTAATTCGAGACCTAAAGGCATATTTGAAGGATACATCTGTTACAGCAATTGATATTCCTAATGCTCCGGTACTTCCTGCTCAAAATTCCACAGAAGAAAAAAAGATCCTAAAGGCTACAGTATACTCAAAAAACACTACCATTACCTCTGTCACCATCGAAGAAGATATAAACGTTATTGAAGACTACGCCTTTTCCGGATGCTCCTCCCTAAAAGAAATACACATAAAAAATGCCGACCCATCCAAGATTAGGATAGGCCAGCATCTACTCGACGGAACAAATGCAAATATCTATGTTCCCGAATCCTCAGTTTCTTTATACAAAACTGATTATCAATTTTCACTCTACGCCGGAAGGATTTATCCGGACTAATACATCATAGTTTTAACCGTCAGCTTCTAACTTCCAGATACGCATTTACAATTCCAACGACACCGGCAAAAATAATTGCTGCAATTGCCACTACTGCACTTGAGAGGTCAGACATAGTCTGTGCGTTGTTTGTGAAGGTCATAATAGCTGCGATTCCGTTGATTCTGGTATTTAACAGAGTAATTCCACCGATGATCAAAAGAGCCGGTGCAATTACCGGAAGGATATCAGTCCATGAAGGAGATTCCTTTCCCAAAACAAGATAGCAGATCAAAGCAACAATCGCGATACATACTGTGCAAAGTACTACCGGATTTTTTCCAAGATTTGAAAAATAAGCAGTGTTTGTATTTACAAGATATGCTATAAATCCAACAATTCCAAGAATCAGGGTGATACAGGTAGTAACCATGCCTGCTCTGATTTTTTTATTCATAAAAAGCCTCCTTATTATACTCAATCTTCTTTTTTACGGGCTGCATTTACATACATTCCGATACCACATACAGTTACAAGGCCACAGATTACATAAAGTGCAGTTAGAAGGTTGTCATACCATGTTTTTACTCTCTCAAGACGGGAATTGGAGATCATTCCGTCCATTGCATTTGAGTTGGCAATTGCATAGTTCTGCATCTTCATAGCATCTTTAAGTGCCTGCATAAGAGTAGCATCCTGTGACACATTCTCAACTGTCCAGTATGGATATTTCTCAGATACTGCGGCAATTGTGTTATCTCCGGTGTTGCAGGACATTGTAACTCCGCACATAACTGCCTCTTTGAGCACTACATAGGTTGCATCCATGATGAAATCCTCAGACATAAGTCCATAGAAGCCCCACTCCTTGTGAAGAATGTTCTGAAGAAGTCCTTCATGAGCATTTGCCGGTGTAACACCTACTCTGTTGAACGCTGTCATAACGCCCGTTATTTTTCCTGTTTCAATCGCGGCCTGAGTAGCTCTAAGCTCCTGTTCACGGGCTTTTTGCTCTGTCATAAATACTGAAACTCCCGATCTGTTAACTTCAGTATCATTAAATGCCAGATGCTTTGTAGCGACAATTACGCCGTACTTCATAGCTGCTGTTGCCTCATATAGACTCATGAAAGATGAAAGTACAGGATCTTCTGAGAAGTACTCATGGTTACGCGCATTATAAGGTACTCTGTGAATGTTGTTGGATACGCCCCACCAGATAGAAAGATTTGACCAAAGTGAGTAGTTACCCATTTCTTCACCATATTCTGTTGCAAGTGCCTTGCTGAATGTCTGGGCTATAACTGTAGCATTAGCCATTACACCTGCCTTGTAACCTGCATTTTTATCATTTGAATCGATTGCACATGGATCTGTTGATGATGTATCAGTATTTGCATACTGTGAAAGAGGATATGAATAAATACCGTTAGCACCATCATTCTGTATTACTTCAGGAGATGAAATGGAATCAATTGTCTTTGTGCTGGTTCCGCCAAATCCTGTTCTTATCATTGCTTCTTCAAGAGTAATCTGATCTGTAAGAAGATCCCATCTCTCGTCATTTATATCTGTTACGCCCTTGAGGTCTGCAAGCTTGAGCCCATTGTCAGCTCCCCAGGTAATAGAAGATGTATCACCGTTTGCTGTTATTTCATAAATATCGTTATCAAGGTATGCAAGCATCTCATCAGTTGCTGTCAGTCCCTCATAGGTCTTTGGCCATGTTCCTGCCCAGTCGTTTCTTGAAAGATATGTAACTGTTCCGGGCATCCACTGGTTGAGGTCCATATCTGAAAGCTGGTTTTCAACGGCTGTGCCGTTCTTGGTTGTTGCAAATGTTGAACCATCAAAGCTTGAAAGTGTCCAAATCTTGGCATTTTCAGCGTTTCCATCCTCTGTCATTCCATCAGCCACAGTTTTTCCCTGAGCTGCAAGAACATTGTTGAGAGCTTCATGTGCGCCGTTACCTACTGTGAAGTAATAATCTCCGTCATCGAGAATGTAGCATCCGCTTGTACCTGTTGCATTTGAAGCTGTACTATCCCAGCTTGTCATGTAGTCCATGTCAGCTTCTATTGTAACAGTCTCTTTTGCACCCGGTTCAAGGATATCTGTCTTTCCAAAATCAAGAAGCTGAATTGCAGCTTTTTCAACGCCGTGCTCAACGTCATACTGTGTATACGGAAGTGAAACATAGAGCTGAACTACGTCTTTTCCTGCAACATTTCCGGTATTTGTAACTGTTACTGAGGCAGTAACCTTTCTGTTCTCCACATCAACGTCAATACTATCAAGTGTCTGCTCAAATGTTGTATAGGAAAGTCCGTAACCAAATGTATAAGTCACTTCATCTCCATAATTCCAGGCACTGCCTGTGCTGCTTCCTACAGAATCATTGGCATTTCCCTGTCCGAGAACAACATCGGCATATCTTGTCTCATAGTACTTGTAGCCGGTGTAGATGCTCTCTGCCTCAACAAGTGCATCATTTATATAAAGTGTATCGTCAGCATTTGTCCATCTCAGATCGCCATAGTTCTGTGCAGCGGGTGAATTAGCCGCTACAACTGCGTAAGTATCTGTAAGATGTCCTGATGGATTAGCATCTCCTGTGAGAATATCAGCAATACCATAAAATCCGTATCCACCTGGAAGTCCAACCTGAAGAATAGCATCTACACCCTCATTGTCCTGAATCTCCTGAACTTCCATTGCACTTGAGTTATTTAAAAGAACTATGACTTTACCGCCATTTGCAGCCTTTGCATCAACTGCCGCCTTGATAAGATCTCTCTCATCATCTGAAAGTCCCAAAGGATCAGTCTGATTAAGGCTCTGTGATGAATCAACGCCGGCTTTTCCCGGAGTATAATCCTTATTCTCACTGCCTGCTCTTGCAATGGTTACGATCATTATATTGTTATCTTTTAAAGAATCCTTCCAGGATGCGTCAGCTCCATCCAGAGATTTCTGTGAAGGCTCTTTACTTGTGTACTGCGCTCCGATAGCAGGCGCAACAACTGTATAGTAAGTAGATGTGCCACCCCATGACTCTACTTCTGTCTTGAATTCTTCCTTGAGCTTCTCATATGCATTTTGAAGAGTCGTGTTAATAGTAAATCCCTTTGCCTCAAGTGCTCCTACAAAATCAACGGTATCAGCATCTGTCCCTACATTTGGAGTAAGAGAAGATCCCATTACACCACCCTGTGAAGGATAATAACTAGAAAATCCTAAAAGACTGACTTTCTGTGTTTCATCTTTTGTAAGGGGAAGTGCTCCGTTATTTTTTAGAAGTACACTGCCCTCTTCGCTCATTCTTTCCCCAAGATCCGCAATTGCCTGAACAAGCTCAGTGGTGTTTGCATAATCCGACTGATAGGTGTACATATCTGATGTATCCACATCATCATCTGTTACGATCTTGGTACTTGATGTACCAAGAAACTTGTCTATATCCGTTCTGTGGTCATTAACAACAGTTGTTGCAGATACAGACAATGCCAATAGTGCTGCCCCTGTAGCAGATACTCCACGCCAGAGGGCTGTTTTTTTGCTTTTACTCATGTAATACCTCCCTTATTTGTTTAACGAAAGCGCCTCTTTTTCATGACGCTCACGTATTAACCTGTGATCTTCATCTATATGTTTCTCCACCTTAAGAAAACTCATAAGCACTACAATAACCGCGTAGCAGATAAGTTCTATCCCCAAATAGCAGAGAACAAGCATATTTTGAACCGCTACATTCTGCGCAGACAAAGTCGCATCATAACCTGCAGCCGTCAAAAGAACATTTATAATACCGTTGCCGAGTCCTGTCATTCCAACCATAATGGCGCCGTATACAGCCATGGTAAAACCATCTGATCTAAAGCCGTGTTTGGCTTCCATGTGATCAAGTACATCCGATAAAAGAGCCAGAGTTACATACATTGCAGGGATTGAACCAACACCCTTTAAAATCACGCCTATAGTAACAATGATGAAACTATGTACGTTTATAAAGCTTACCAAGCCACCTATTACCGAGATAAAAAGGCCTAATGTAACAGCCCTCTGTTTTCCAAGCTTACCGGCTATAGGCCATGCCAGAAGCATTCCGATTGCTGTGGGAATTCCTCCTATTGCTCCCAAAAGTCCCATGGCTGTTCCACCGTCAATACCTTCAAACACCCAGGTGCAGTAGTAGTTCATTGATCCGTTTTTCACAAGACCTCCGAACTGGAAAAGAAGGAAATAAAGAATTATGATCCACCAGTATTTTTCTTTTACGCATACACCAATCTGTCTGGAAAGTGGAATTTTATTGTTGTCATTTTCAATTCCAAGAGACTCTTCAGTTATTCTTTCCCTGGTAAAAAAGTACTCGATGATAATTCCAATCAGTGTTGAAATGCACAGAACGAGCATTACTATCTTCCAATTGTTATAACTGGCTACAGCATCTATTCCGCCATCAGACTTAGGAACGAACAAAAAGTTCTGCAAAAGAATCGGAACTATGATACTTGCTCCTACCCCAACTGCAGCTACACCTGCTGCATTCGAAAAAGTTGCAAGCTGTCCTCTGTCATCACTGTTTCTTGTTGATAAAGATACAAGTGCGCTGTGAGCCGTGTAATAAAACGGATAGGCAATTGCGTAATAAAGATTGTAGGAAATTGCTATCCAAACCATTTGAACTGCCGGCGAACTGTTATTTGGAACCGTAAACAGTGTTATGATTGCAACAACTATAAGCGGCATGGACAGAATGAGAAGCGGTCTTGCTTTTCCCTGATTTGTTCTGGTCTGATCCATAACCTTTCCTACCAGAAGATTTCCGATGATAACAAATATTACTGACAGGATCGGCAAAAGACCTGAGAAAGTCCCAAACTTAGATGTATCAGTCCAGCCGATAACATCTGAATAATACCTGTTCAAATAGGATCCGAAGATTGCATTTGATATAAGCGCACAAAATGGTCCCACAAGGTATCCAAGCGCTTTTTCTTTTAATTTCACATCCGGAGAAGTTATCTTACTTTTAAGCCCCGGTGACTCAACTATTTCCTTTAACATTTTTTTCTCCCATTTTTTTATTTATACATTCTTTAATCAGAAATTCAGGAATGTATCAAAAGTCCTTTTGTCTCTGTAAAAATTATATTTTGGATTCAAAATCATATTCACCGCTGCCGCAGTTATGTTTTTTCCCATCAGGCATTACCACTTCACATCTGCATCCCACAGGAACTGTCACTTTAAGAGCGAATTTGTCTCCTTCAAGCTTCCAGTCTGACGCTGCTATTCCGTAGGGTGTATCAATTTCAGCCTTTGCATTTCTGATGTTTCCGCCAATTACAGGCTTTACTCTAAATCGTCTGTAACCGGCTTCCAAGGGCTCTATACCTGCAACTCTTCTGTAAAGGAAATCTCCGACAGCTCCAGACGCATAGTGATTATATGAAATCATATTGTCTGTTCCGTCATCTCCTATCGGACACTCTCCGTTTTCATCGAGGCCGTCCCATCTTTCCCATATGGTTGTTGCCCCCACCTTTACCTCATAAAGCCAGCTCGGACACTTTGTATTTAGCAGCATCTTATACGCCACATCAGCCCTGCCGTTATCAGCAAGAGCGAAAAGAATATATGGTGTTCCGGGAAATCCCGTTCCAATACAGTAGTTATTCTTTTCAATCAGGCTTGCCAGATTATCAACAGCTTTTTTCTTGTTTTTTTCCCTGAACATCTCAAAATATAAAGGAAGTACATAGGCTGTCTGGAACTCTTCAAGCATTTTTCCGTTTCCATCGGTCAAAACCGCCTCATAGGCTTCTGCAACCTTTTCAGAAAGACTCCTGTAATAAACTGCATCTTCTTTTTTATCAAGGATTTCTGCTATCTGTGAAAGAATGCTGCTTGTATTGCAAAGACTTGCTGTTGCTGTCCACTTGCTTCGTTTCTGCCACTGCTGCATCTTGGGAACATCAGGCGCAACCCAATCTCCAAAATGAAAAACAGCCGGCGTGTTCCAGATATATCTGTGTTTTCCAAAGCTAAAAAGCCTCGCCCAGCCTTTGCAGGCATTCACATATTTTTTCATCATCTCATAGTTGTCAAAAAGAACCTTTTTATCCCCTTCGGAATTGTAAAGTGCCCACGGAACAAGTACTGAAGCATCTCCCCACCAGTCGATTGCCATTGTAGGCATCGTAACAGGAAATCCGAATCCGTTTGCCGGAACAGTATTAGGAAGTCCTCCTGTCGGAAGCTGCTCACTTCTGACATCTCTTAGCCACTTTTTCAAAAATCTTCCCATTTCAAAGTTAAAGCATGCTGTAGGCCCAAATACTGCAATATCTCCTGTCCAGCCCATGCGCTCATCTCTCTGTGGACAGTCCGTTGGAATCTCCACAAAATTGGACTTGGCACCCCAGCTTATATTGCTCTGAAGCTTATTCAGCATCTCATCTGAGCAGCTAAAATGCCCTTTTTCTTCTATATCTGAATAAATTGCTACGCCCTCTACCTCAATATCTTTTTCCGAAGCTCCCTTTACAGATATATATCTGAATCCCATATAAGTAAAAGACGGACTAAAGGTCTGGTCACCCTCACTGCAAATGTAGGTAACGGTTGCCTTTGCGCTTCGCAAAAAGCTTGTATTTAGCGTTCCATCCCGGTTCAAAACCTCAGCATGCCTTATAACTATCTGCTGTCCCTTTTTGGCTCCTTTAACTGTGAATCTAACGATTCCGGCAAAATTCTGTCCAAAGTCATAGATAGTTTCATCTGTTGCTTCAATCCTTCTTGAGCTCACAGGCTTTAGAACTTCATGCTCTGTCACAGGAGAACCGCACTCTGCAGTTATCTTCGGATTAACTCTTATTTTTTCAAGTACTGCATTTCTGAAATCCTTTTCTATAGGAAAAACCCTGTTGTCATAGGTTTCGCCGTCATAAAGATCCGACATTTTCAGTTTGAAATTTCTTGTGACCAGCCAGCTATCATCTGTTCCAAGAATCTCTTCTTCACCATTTTCATATATAAAATGTATCTGCGAAAGAAGCGCCTGCCTGTCTGCTGCAAACCTGTTGCTTCTGCTGTATATAAATGAGCCTACAGCCCATCCGCCGCACACTGTAAATTCAACCTTCTTTTCCTCTCCATCCTCAAAAAATCCGGTTACATCCATAACCTGATACTGAAGATTATTTTTATAAGAAGTAAAGCCAGGCGCAAAATATCTGTTTGAGACCTTTGCTCCATTTACCCTGCATTCATATGTCCCAAGTGCTGTAGCATATATGTATGCCTTCTTAAGCTTTCCTGAAATCTTAATTTTTTTTGTAAACAGCATGGGCTCCGGAGATACCTTCTTTTCCGTAAAAGAATAAGAACCATCTGTTATCCATTTTCCATACCATTTTCTGCCAAGAAGCCCTGTCATAAATGACATACTCTCTTCTGCGCTCTCACCTCTGTTATCGAGCACCCTGACCAATACTTCATACCTTGTCTCAGGCGCAAGCGCATCTCCCGCGTATGGAATTTCAATCTGTATAGGAGTGTCAAAAGACCACATCTTTTTGCCGGATTCTTCTTTAATTTCAATGTGTACATTCTTAAGTTCAACATCTTTGCCATCAGCCTCAACCTTTACTGAGATATGAGGATGTTCTTCATCAGTAACAACATTTCTTTCAAGGCCTTCTACTGTCAATCTGCTTACTTTTAACATATACACCTCTCTTTTGTTCATCAATTTTTGTGATTATATGATGCCACAAAAAAATAGAGCAAAACGCGTTTGTCGTGTTTTGCTCATTTTTTTACAAATTTCAATTATTTGGTTGTTAAATATGTACAATCGCCCAACTGTTTTATTGTGTGTTTTTCACGAAAGACAATTCCTATTGATTCTCACTGCTTTACAGCACCATCTGATACTCCAGCAACAAGAAATCCGGACAGCGAGAAATACAGGATAACAATCGGAACCGCAATAAATATTGCTCCTGCCGCAAATCTTGAAAATTCTGTCTCACCAAGGTGAGTAAGACCTACAGCCACTGTCCATAGATCCCTGTTTTTCAAAAGCATGTTTGGAAGGATGAAATCACTCCACGGCCATGCAAAAGAAGTCAACGCAGTATATACAAGTATCGGCTTTGACAAAGGAAGAGTGACCTTCCAAAAGATTGTAGGGTTAGATGCCCCATCAATTCGTGCTGCTTCGTATATTGAAGCACTTATCGTATCAAAATATCCTTTTTGAACAAGATATCCCATTGGTGCGCCGGCTGAATAAATCAATATGAGACTCCAAAGATTATTTATCATATTAAAATTAATCATGATAAGATAAACCGCAGTCATTCCCATAAAGCTTGGAAACATACTAAGCACCAGTGTTGTCTTCATTAACGGTTTTCTCATTTTAAATTTGAATCTGCTCATAGTATATGCCGTCAGAATAACCAACACTGTTGAAATGACACAGGAAAATCCTGATACAAAGAGCGTATTCTTAAGCCAACTGGGATAATCGTACATCTGGGTGTCGTTAAATAGCTTAATATATGTCGCCACACTGTAACTTTTTGGAAAAAAGCCATCGTAATCATATATAGAACCTGTGGATGAGAACGAGGCCAAAACAAGCCAAAGTACAGGAAAAAAGAACACAAATGACACAAGTATTAAAATTGCATATGTTATTATTACTTCAGAGATTTTTTCCTTTTTCATCTGAATGTATCCTCCTTCTTAAATGCTGAAGAATTGACATATGCCAAAAGCGAAATTACCGACGTTATTACAAAAATAATAAGACTCACCGCTGCGCCGATTCCATAATAGTTATTGTCAATTGACAAATTGTAGAGCCAGTTGATCAAAAGATCCGTGTCGCTGGCAAGGAAGTAGTTATCCAGATACAATCCGCCTCTCAAAAAGTAAAACACACCGAAATTATTGAAATTTCCGACAAAGCTCGTAATTAATGTCGGTGTTGTGGAGAAAATCACAAAAGGCAGTGTCAGACTTGTAAACTGTTTCCATCTACCGGCTCCGTCAAGGCTTGCCGCCTCATAAAGCTCATTATTCATATTTGAAAGAATACCTGTTGCAAGAAGCATGGAAGTCGGAATTGAAATCCAGGCATTTACCAAAAGACCAATCACTCTGGCTTTCATTCCTGCATCAATGTCAAGAAAACCTATGCTGTTTCCGCCAAATTTCATAATGTAATAATTTATCGGACCGCCGTATGAAAACATGAATTTAAAGCCTAAAAGCGTGATAAATCCTGGAACGGCATATGCAATAATTGGAAATGCGCGCCAGAAAGTTTTTCCTTTAACGCATCTTTTATTGAGCAAAAGAGCCAGAAGCAGTCCGCCGAAATAATTTAAAACTGTAGCACAGATAGCCCAAACTATGTTCCAGCCAAGAATTCTTACAAATGTCTCTTTAATACCTGACAAGGCAAAAATCTGTTTAAAATTTCCAAGTCCTATCCAGTCGATGAGCTTAGGAGGAATGATATTTCCTCCATAATTGGTAAAAGCGATAAGGATCATGAAAACAATCGGCAGAACATTAAACACCAAAACACCGATTACAGGAAAAAACAGTGCAACTACATAAAACTTTTTGTCTACATAGTTTTCAACCGATTTAAAAAAGCCGGGAGCTTTTTTGCCCTGCTCCAACAGCTTTTCTGTAACTTTTACATCCCTGATATTTGAAAAATAAAATATGAGAACTGCGCCCAAAATCATGAACGAAAGTATTCCCTTTAACATCATGATAATGGAATCATCACCTTCAGTTCCAAGCCATGGATCTCCCTCAACGGTTCCGAGGGTAAACAGTCCTGCCATGTCAGATATTCCCTGACTAAAAAGGTAAAAAAGATAAATAGCCAAAATCGCCATATATAACAATCCCTTTACCCGCTGTCCGTACAGAAACTGCCCCAGTCCCATAATCACATAAGAACATTTAGTTTTTATATTTCCTTGTTTCATTGCCTGTGTCCCTTAATTTGCCAAAGTGTATATTGCATCGTAAATACTCTTAGACGCTTTCTCAAGTGCTTCCTGAATCGCAGACTCATCCGCGTATTTCACATTTTCACCCTTAGATTCTCTAAATGCATCTTTTGCAACATCACTTAAAAGAGTCTGCATCGGATCCCAAATCTGATCAACCGCCTTAACTGAAGGCATGAGATAAATATGTCCTGCATTAAGGCTCTCAAAAATCATATTTGTAACACCTCCGATGCTGCTTGCAACGTCTGATCTTGTGGGTGCAACTCCAAGTATTTCAGCTCTTTTGGTTATCATTTCATAGCTTGTTGCAAAATTGACAAATTCTATGCAGGCATCTTTGTGCTCAGTGTAGGCACTTATGCCATATCCGTTTACACCGCCCATAACTACGGTATCAAGGTCTGCCTTATCTGAATCAAGCTCGCCATCAGACGGCATCTTTCCCGGAAGTTCCACCATACCAAGATTTTCTGTTGCTTTTTGTGCAGCTTCATCTTCACTTAATCCTTCTGCCTGATAGACCTCTTTTAACCTGTCATAGAAAAGCACATAGGTATCAGGAGTTGAAATTGAGCAAAAATATGTTCCGTCTGCCACCTTGGAATAACGGCTCTGCTTGATAGAATCATCAATACATTCCTCATTCATAACTCCTGCAAATTCTCTTAGCGCAGAAATTCCTTTTGCAGCATCCTTAGCCGCAAAACCTATATCCTCGGAGTTAACGGTTCCATCTTCGTTCTGACCAAATACATATCCGCCATATGAAAAGATAAATTCGGCCATCATATACAAATCATTGCAGGGAGCTGCAAGACCATACTTTTCGCCATTTGATGAGTCAACTATTGTCTTGGAATACTGATAAAGAGAATTCCAGCTTTCAAAAAAGTCCGGTGTGCCATTTCCATCAGCATCCCAGGTGCTCTCCCAGCCTTCAGGAAGCAGATCTTTTCTGTAAAAAAGCATTGGTTCCTGAACATTTACCGGAATTCCGCAGGTGTACTGCTTGCCGTCAACGGTAACCGTGAATGCATCCCATGCCTCATCAGGAATCTGCTCTGCACACTCAAAGCTGCTTCTGTCAAGCGCCATAATATGCTTATCTTCGGCGTACGCCATAAGCTTGTCATTAGCCTGATACAAAACATCCGGGCCATAGCCATAAGGGCCGTTTTCTGCAAGATTGCTGTACTCTTCCATATTTGCATCAACCGCCTGGATTCCCTTGTCTTTATATGCCTCATTAAATGCATTTAAAAGCTCATCGAGGTATCCTTCTGACTTGGCAGTATCATTTTCAAGAATTCGAAGTGTAATCTGCTCTGCGCCTGCTTGTGACGCTGTATCTGCCTGCTTGCTGCTTCCACAAGCGCATAAGCCTATACTTAACGCTGCTGTCAAAGTAAGCGCTAATCCTTTTTTCATATATTTCATATTGCTTCGCCTCCATCTACAAATAGCCTGTATTCACCCGGCTGAACTTCAACATTATTATATTTCCCCGCTTTATCTGTCTGATTCAGATATAGTTCTGCAACCGAGTTTTTACCACATCTTTTCATATAAAGAATTCTCTCATCATCAGAAACTGTTATAACAGTCCCTTCAAAAGAAAATTCGCATATCTGCCTTATTTCTGATAGCTTTTTAATAAGTAATATCGCCTCATTATCAGGCAATAGAGCTGTTTCCCAGTCCATACATCTGCGACAATCAGGGTCATATCCTCCAAGTGTATAACATTCTGTGCCGTAGAAAATTGATGGCGCACCGGGGAAAAGATATAAAAGACATAACGCTGAATACAGCTTTTTTCTATCACCCTTCACTTCGTTTAAAAATCTGTCTGTATCATGACTGTCCAAAAGATTTAGCATCATGTCATTTACAGTATCGGTATTTCTCATAAGTATTTCATTAAGCTTATAGGCTGTTCCCTTGGTATCCAACTTATTATAAGCGAAATAGTCAAGTGCCGCCTTAGTAAATGCATAATTCATTATGCTGTCATACTGATCGCCCCTAAGATAAACCGAAGCATCATGCCAGTTTTCCCCAATTATGACTGCATCTTCTTTGCATTCTTTAACTGCCTTTCGAAACGCTCTCCAAAAGTCATGACTGACTTCATCTGATACATCAAGTCTCCAGCCGTCTATATCAAATTCTTTTATATAATACAAAGCTATAGATATAAGATATTTCCGGACTTCAGGGTTTGAAGTGTTCCATTTTGGCATATATGCACATCCGGCAAAGACTTCATAATTAAGCGGCTCTTTTTCCGGCTTATCGCCGTGTATTATAAAATAATCAAAGTATTTGGATTCTCTGCCTTTTTTTACCACATCTTTAAACATCTCATTATTCTCACTGACATGATTAAATACTGCGTCAAGGACAATGCGCATATTGCGCCTGTGAAGCTCTTTTACAAGAGTCTTTAAGTCCTGCCCGGTGCCAAAATGCTCATCTATCTCGAAATAATCCACAATATCATACTTGTGATTCGAGGGAGACTTAAAAATCGGCGTGAGATATAAAGCATTACATCCGATATTTTTAATATAATCAAGCTTTGAGATTATTCCCTTAAGGTCTCCGCCGGCAAAGCTCTTTGGGGTTGGCTTATTCCCCCACTTTAGATTTATATAGCTTTTATCCTTCTGCTCATCACCCATACAGAATCTGTCAATAAAAATCTGGTAAAAAGAGCTCTGGGACAGCCACTTTGTTTTTTTATGTATATCAATTTCATTTATATACGGATACTGAAAGAAATTATAATATCCTTTTGTAAAATCATAGCCCTTTGTGGCGCCGTCTTCTGAATAATAGTAATAGTCACTGCCGTCATACAGGTAAAAGACATAGGCAAGTCGCGTATCTTCAAGCTTCAGCTTAATCGAATAGTAATCATATAGTCTGCCTGTATTGGTCTTTTCCATAAGCTCTTTTTTCTGAGTTTCACCAATTTTGTACTTACTCTCATACACAACCCAGGCTTTCTCTATGTCACCCGCTGCGGTCCTGAGCCTTAGCACAATCTCATTCTCTGATACAGGAAAGCTATAGGCAGAATCTATGATATGCTCTAATGCAAATTGATTCATACTAATGCTCCTGTATTATTCTCCTATCGGATCAGAATTTCTTACAATTGAAAGAGTATCCTGAGCCTGATTATCCGGATTTGTTGTAAGTGTAATTGTGTAATTGCCATCCGTAAGTACCTCAACATTAGCTGTATCATCTGTGCCGCCAAGTCCTCCGGCATTTTTCATCTGTGTGTCATCAATATCAGTAAATTTGCCATAGCCCTTCTGACCATCCCATGCCCAATCGTGAATAACCTGGAACTGGTCTCCTTCATAAAGGTCAATTGTAAGTGCGAACTCATTTGTGTTGTTTCCTGTAGGCACAAGCTCAAACATTGCCTTTTCTTCGTCGCTTATAGCAGCAGCCCAGTTGTTTATTTCAAGGCTTCCCTTTTTGGAAGTACCAGCAACATACCAGTGACGTGTATCCTCTGCTACCTCTGCAGCTCTGAAATCTCCGTACAATGTTGTATCCTTGGTAAAAGAATCAGTTGCAAGATCTTTTTTGCTTGATTCAAGATAAGAAGGAGTCTCATACCAACCGTTAAATTCAGCTCCGTCAGCTGTCTCAAATGCTTCATAAGAAGCTTTATCAAGAATCTCCCCAACCTTTGCGTCAACAGTTCCAAGTTTTTCATCCTGATTCATAAATGTTACTACTATTGCTTCTGCAGCAGTATCAGTCGATTCTGCAGTCTCTTCCACTGAACTTTCGCTTCCGCAACCTGCAAGAACTCCTGCGATGATCATTGTTCCCGCAAATAATGCTGTAATTTTAGTTAAAATACTGTTCTTTTTCATATGAGCCTCCGTTTATCATTTGTTAACCTTGTTAACTTAACTGTTAAATTATAAATATCACTTCCGCAACTGCTTGTCAATACATATCTTTTCTGCTAACATTAGGTTAACATGTTAAATAAAAAGGGAATATGAATCAAATGGAAAATGAAAAGAAAGCTACAGTAAGAGATATCGCCAAAAAAGCCGGAGTCTCCGTTGCCACAGTTTCTTATGTGCTCAACGATAAAGAAGGGACCAAGATAAGTGACGCGACCAGAAAAAAAGTTTTACAGGTAGCCAATCTGTTAAATTATAAGATTCCTGAAAAATACAAGAATACAGGCACTGAAAAAAGCACCTATTCTTTGGGAATTATATATAGTCTTTTACCTGATACTCCTGTCAGAAATGAAGAAATACTACACCTTATCAATCTACTGGCTGAACGATTTGAAAGACTTAAATTCAGCTGCATGTTACTTCCTTTGGAACCGAACACAGATAAATACGAGCCTGTCCAGGGACTTGATGGAATAATAGCGATAGATTTACATGAAGAAGATTTCAAGAAAATGTCAGGAAGCTATTTCATCCCTGTTCTTTGCCTTGATATGATGATAAATGATTTTCTTTTTTATCAGATTCACACAGATTTTGAGAAAATCACTCATAAAGCAGGAAAAATGCTTGGTGAAGACTATTATCTTGTTACAGAAGGCTACTGCAATGAAGGTTACAACAAGTATATTTCATCCGTTGTACCTGAAGATAAGATTATTATGTTAAACGGTGCAAAATATAACAGGCTGCCAGAATTAAAAGATAAGAAACTTTTGGTTTACGGCTATCAGCTTGCCATGATAATCTCTCACTTTACCAATTCACAAAGCATGATCGTTGTCTCAGACTATGATGAACCGGTTCCATATATGAACAATTTAAGCGTTATTCACAATGACCTTGAGAAAAAAGCTAATCTTGCCATGAACATTATGATGAATGCTTTGGAGAAAAAATTTGATGTAAAGCATGAGTATAAGATATAAAAAAATGCGCCAGATTTTGGTCTCTGAAAGCTACATATTACATAACAAAATCTGTGGTTACAGTTCAGTTGTCAGAAAGTATATGAGCGAACATAATCCGGCCGACAACTGAATAGTAACAATCCGTGCGCATCATTGCGTAGAATTTATCCCATAGCATTTTTATAAATTCTGTGTACATCAGTTGTATCTAATGGTCTTATTCTGGAAAGCTTAAGCGTTCCCTGCATAGTCGCATCCAAAGATAGTGCCATAAGATCTTTTTCTGCAGGCTCTATTCCAAGTTCTCTTATGCTTGTCGGCATTCCAATGGATTTAAAGAACTCCTCTGTTTTTTCAATTCCAAGTAGGGATGCCTTCTCATCATTAGACTCTTTTACATTCCAAACGTTTCTGGCATATCTTGCAAACCTGGGTATTGCCTCCTTGTAAAGCTCTCTAGCCCAGGAACCCCAGACCGCTGAAAGAGACTTCCCGTGAGTAACATCATATTTTGCCGAAAGAGCATGCCCAAGCTTATGAACTGAGAAATCTTTTCCCCTACCACACTCTGTCAGATTGTTGTGAGAAAGGCTGGATGCCCAGAAAATCTCGCTCATAGCCTCGTAGTTCTCCGGATCCTTTACGACTGACTTTCCGTTCTTAATAACCGTCCTTAAAAGCCCTTCCGCAATTTCATCTGTCATATCGCAGAACTTTCCGGGGATAAAATATCTTTCCATTGTATGCATCATTATATCCGTAACCCCGGCAGCAATCTGATCCTTAGGTAATGTCATCGCAAGTGCCGGGTTTACAATAGCAAATCTGCATCTGTTAAAATCGGTATTTATACCTGCCTTCTTACCAACTTCCTCATTCGTAAGAACTGCAGAATCACTCATCTCGCTTCCCGCAGCTGCGATTGTAAGAACTGCTCCCACAGGAATTGACTTATCCAAAGGCACCTTCTTTGTCCAGATATCCCAAATATCATATTCCGGATTAGCGACTCCATGAGCTATTGCTTTTGCAGTATCAATAGCACTTCCTCCACCAATTCCGATTATCAAATCCGCGCCAAAAGAAATTGCGTCCTTCACTCCGTCTCTGGCATGCGCAACCGTTGGATTAGGCTTTGCTCCACCAAATTCTTTATATTCAACTCCCGCATCCGAAAGTGATTTTTCAACTCTGTCAAGCAATCCGCTTTTTATTACACTTCCCTTTCCAAAGACGAGAAGCGCCTTATTCCCGTATTTTTTTGCAGTTTCACCTGTCTGATTTTCAACATCTCTTCCAAAAATAACCTCTGTGGGTGTATATAATCTAAAATTATCCATTCTTTTTTCCTTTATTCGAAGTATTGAATTTTCTCTACTACCTTTACCGGACTATTAACATGTGAAGCAAAAGTTCCTGCGTCTGAACGTTTACCGACAATACTGCCATAATGCGTTGGAATAGCATACTCAGGCCTTATGATATTAATGAGATCTGCAGCTTTTCTGGCATCCATAGTGTAGGTTCCTCCAATTGGAACAAGCGCTATATCACACTTAACCTGCCTTGCTTCCTTGGTAAGTCCTGTGTCTCCTGCTATATACACTCTTTTTCCGTTCACCCGCAATATATAACCGACCCATTCTGCTCTTTTGGGATGAAACGGTTTAACTGTATTGTAGGCTGGAATAGTTTCAAGCTCAAAACCATTGATTTCCTTGTATATCCCCGGAGTCACAGCCACAATCCCCTTTACCTCAGGAGCAAGCTCTTTTGCATCATCTTCCATTCTGACCGGAACAACAATTACAGTTGTATTCTTAATAACCTTGCGAATATCCTCAATAGAAAAATGATCGTAATGATTATGAGTAATCAGCACATAGTCAGCATCATGCGGCTCTTTTTTCATATGAAACGGGTCAATATAAATTATACCCGAATCGCTCTTTACTCTTATACTGCTCTGTGTGAAAACTTCAATATTAGCCAGCATTTACCCTGCTCCTTCTTAAACATCTGTTACAATATGATACCATAATTCTTAAAATTGTAGTAATTATAAAAGTATTAACAAGCAGGCAGTATATATAATTCGTTACAATTCTGCCTTATTTAGTCTTTGTATAAGTAATACCCTTCCAGACTCAGATATGTAACACTTCCATCATTTTTAATGTCAAGGCTCACACTTTCAAGATAAAGCGCCCCTTTAGCATCGTCAAAAGAGCTGCCAAGCTTCCCGTCATCCGATATTGCAAAATATTTTCTGATTATTTTTGTGAAAGCTTCCGGGGAACCTCCTTCATCATAAGTACTCTCAAGCTCTTTTA
>JAFSQI010000063.1 GCA_017446685.1 Butyrivibrio sp. | reverse complement strand
TTTTACAGGTGCCTGTGCAAGTCCTTCAACTGCTGCTACAAATGCATCTGCTCCTGTACCAAATGCCAGGTTATGCTGAATATAGCCAGGCTCCAAAAGTTCTTTTGCCTTTGCTGTATCTCCTGATACGAATGTTCCGATGAGTGCTAATGCTTTTTCCTTATTTGTCATGATTATTTTCCTTTCCGGGCTCTGCCCTGCGAGGTAATTATCCTCGAGTGTTAAAAAGTTCATCGTTGTAACCGTAGTGGTTTCATCTGATGATGTTAATATAGCACCGTTTTGATGTAATGTCAATGGTTACATCAAAAATTTTTCAAAAAATTTCCAGGTGTAGTTAAACACCTGGATTTAAAACAAAACAATTATTCAATAATTGGTAAATCATTATATTCTAGCCAATACTTCTTTTAGCATACCAAATTACATACTATATACCGATTCTATCATTTCGCTAAGTTCATTTTCAAACATTGAAGCAAAGTATGAATAATAAGAACTGTCTTTAAATTGCTGGCTGTCATATATGCAGGCGTGAATTGATAATACATTATCATTCACGTCATCATATATATTCAGCTTCTCATGCCCAATCTCCGCTCTTGCAAAATAATGGTCTTCGTTGAATTCGGTAATTATGTCTGTTATTTTTTCTGACAATTCGTCAGTTATGGGAATATCAGCTCTAAAATGCAGAAGATATTCATCATCTGTATATTCATAGGCACAGACAAAGGCTAAGTCATTGTCTGCTACCAGAATATATGGGATTTTCCCGTAGAGGACGGCACAATCTTCTGCGCCTTCTTTTATTAAAGAATTAAGCAGGTTATTAATTCTTGGCAAAGCAGCTATATCATAATTATCATTTGCCTCTCCTTCTGCTTCTTTATCAGGTTCTTTTACCAGCTCCGCAGTCGGATAAAAGGAGAAGCATTTTCCGCTTATGATCAGTTCGGTTATTTTTTTTAAAGAATCAATATCTTCAATTTCGCTTGCCGGTACAATCAGCGATTTGTAATAAAAATCACTTGCTGCCTCATCATCTTCTTTACTGAATATATCATAAACAGCCGTAAACCTTAGAAGCTCAGGTTCTTCACCACTTTCATCTCCTTCCATAAATGTGACAAAGAGATTGTTCTTATTTTCTAAAAGAAGTGTGATGCCCGGAATCCCGTCATAGTCCATTGAATCAAGGTAATAAATTTCATTATCTGAAAGTATTTGTTTAAGTTCCTTCAATCTTGGATATAAATATTTTTCGTAATGTGTTTCCAATTTTAAAATCCTTCCTTCCTCAGATTTTTCCTATACAATATGACCTAAACATTTTAAATACCTGTTTAAGCGGATAGAACAATAACCCTCTTTGAGAATCCGATGATACATTAATAATTGCACCTGTATTTTCATTATACAAAAAATCGTTTTCAGCTATTCCATGAGGATTTTTCAGCACAACAAATTCTTCGCCGTTTATTGTTTCAAGTCCCATAACGCTGTAGACGTGGTGAATAAACACTCCTCTTTTTCTGTCTTCTACTCTTAAGCCGACACCTTTACCGGGATCAAATTCCTGCTCACTTGACAATGTCATAAATTTTGTCTTATCAGTCTTAAGGCTCCTTAACTGTGCAATAAACTCTTCTTCATCTTTGGTTGTCTTAAGAACTGCTTTACCGATTTGTGAATCAAAATTATATTCTGATTCAATATATTTTTTTGTAGCCTGCTTGCCTGTTAAAAGCGGCAAAAGATAATTTTCCATTCCACCACTAATATAGTCAAAGGACACTTTATTCTCTTTTTCAAGTTCAATGCTAAGGGCTACTTTAAAATCAGGTACATGATAATTTTTATTACTATAACTATGCATTTCTTTATAGAGTCCTGATGCTGCAAAAGCCTTTTCAATCATTTTTATCCAAAGAGCACCTCTTACATATAAACTGTTATCAATACTATCGTTAGGGTCTAAAGATCTGACAGGGATACTTTTATCTACAGTTATGAAAACAGGATTGCCATTCTTGTAAAATCTGACTGTAACTGTTCCGTTACCGTTATCCTTCATCATACTCTTGATATATTCCGGATTTTTGTCTACAAGCCCTGCCATACAAGATAAAAGATAGCAGTCCCCCAGACCATTCTGAGCCATATCATTTGCACAAGGTTCATGGGCAAAAAGAGGTATATCCTTCTGGGATAAAAATGTATATTCATATCTGTTTTTTACAGATTCATTCTTACGGTTCAGATTGATTCCTATAAATTTTGAATCATTAAAAACAGTGTCCTGTCCTTTCGGAACTTTAAGCCTGCCTGACATCATTTTTGTATAAATATTTTTTATTTCAGAAAGCTTATTTTTCTCAAAAAGAAGTGAAGCATCACTTGTGTCATCAGGAATATTTTTAAGCCTGTTTTCTGTTAATGAAACTGCCTCATTTAAAAGTTCAGCCTCTTTAATGAAATCCGTCTCATTAAAGGAAGGGGCTTTTCGTGTGTAGTCAACATCAAAGAAATGATTATCACAGGAAACATCCATTTTTGAGTAATCCTTAAACTTATTTAAAATAGCAATAAATTCCGGTGCATATTTTTTATCTTTACCTTCAATAATCGGATTCACAATATTAAAAAATTTATTTTTAGTATTTAATCTATATCTGTCAGAAACTGATTTAAATGAATCCTTCCTTTTTTTGATTGTAAGAAGCTTCTTTTTTGCTTTTGCAACAATAAGCTGTTTTCCGTAAACTGCAGGATTTTTTTTGTGATTTTTTTCAAGGTTCAATATGGTTTTATTTATTTCTTCCAGGGTATCATTGTTATCAGCGGTTTTATATTCTGAAATAAAAGCAGGAATGATAAGACCAAGATCCTTGTTTTCTCTGTTTTTCTCAAATGCGTCTTGTCTGTAGATTTCAGGAGCATCAATTATTGAAATATTTTTATAATAATTAATTTCGTTATTGGATTTTGCAATAGCACTTTCTCTTGCAGCTCCGGGATTTAGCTTTTTAAGCATTTTTATCCAGCGCTTGTTTTTCTTTATCTGACTGTCTCTCTCCTCTTCCT
The DNA here is from genome assembly GCA_017446685.1 of Butyrivibrio sp. Classification (GTDB taxonomy): domain Bacteria; phylum Bacillota; class Clostridia; order Lachnospirales; family Lachnospiraceae; genus Butyrivibrio. The sequence continues at coordinate 11,559 of JAFSQI010000063.1, read as the reverse complement.
GTTCCTTTTCTGCGTTGTAAGCAAAACCGTTTTTATCCTTTTTATCATTTATAAAGGCATTCTTGATAACATTATATCTTTGTGTAAAGGCTTCCTTTTGCTCTTCATTTAATACTATTCCTGATTTTTCAAAGCTGACAAGGCATTCCTTTGGAGAAAGAGATATTATTCTGTTTGCTAATTCTCTGTCATAGGCGCCAAGAGTAAGCTTTCCGTTTTCATCAACTATCTTTTCATCATGCTCAACATCATAAAAATTTACTTTCCCGTTGTTTTGAGCAATTACAGGAGCATTTTTTCTTATTCCAAAAAAGCCGTCATTATTAATGCTCATGCAGGAATTGATAACTATAGTTTCTTCACCGAATACAAGTTGAGTTCTTGCATTATACATAAGCGTGTTAAGAGCTCTTGTTGACTTTCCGAAAAGAGCATCTATTATCCTGATGGCACTTAGCTGTTTTAAGGCGTTTTCGGAATAGATTACATTCAAGCCGTTATCTTTTGCCCGCTTTTCAATTTCACTCCCTGTAAGCAGATAAAAATTTGAATTATTATACTCATCATGTTTTTCAAAAATTCTATTTGAGTAAGAAATACCTATTTTGGTTGTACCATCAAGCATTTTTACAGTTGTATCTTTATAATCTCTGCAAAGGCTCCTGTTTCCCGCAACAAATGAAACAGCATTGGCATATTTGTATTCTGTCTTTGCTTCATCTGTTTCTGCAAAATTGTATTCCATGTTTTTTCTGTCAACAATTTTACTGTTTCCGTCATTATTTATTTCTACCATAGTAATGACATCTTCGCCAAATATTACATTATGCCAGCTAAAGGCTGATGGATCCTTGTGCTTAAATGGGGCATAATTTATTTTGGAAAGGCGGCTCAGCATTTCATCACAATACGACTTTACAAGACCTGCAACATCATGGCGTTTTATCGCACTGTCAAAGGTTGGTTTGCTTAAAAGATATTCATTTGCCAAACGGATTCCGGAATTAAGCTCTTGTTTTATTTCTCTTTTATTTTTCTTAAATTCCTTTTCATCTCCGATTTTTTTTGATAAAAGGATATTAATATTTCTTAAGCGTGCTCCAAAGGGGCTGAATGCCGAATCTCTTGTAATGTTAGAATTATATTCAAAGGGAACAAGGTCGTAGTGCATTAGCCTTAAAATATTAAGCTTTGAATGTTCACTTTCCTCTTCTTTATAATCTGTAACATGGTCTGAATTTTTTAATATATCAAATAAAGACTGGTCTTTTTTATTTTTTGTCAGCTCCAGGAACTCTGTATCGCTCATGTTTGAGAGTAAAGTATAACTATACCTTGATAATTTAAGTATATCCACAACGCAGCGCTGTCTCAGAGAATCAGGCTCGTTGATTATTTTTTTTGATTTATAATCCAGACATACTCTGTGCAATTCTTTAAGAGCAAGGAGAGCTTCATATTTTCCGCCATATTCTCCAAGGTTAGATAAAGGTGCAGTGAATATTTTTTTGACATCAGCAATATGATTTTTTATAATCTTTGCCATATAGCTGTTCATGCCAAAAAGTCTGCCGTTAAGATACAGTCTGTCAAAAGAGGTAAACAAGGCGCTGATTGTTGTATCACTTCTTACAGCCTTAGAAGTATAGACTCCTACTCCATTTACAGCGATATAATTCATGCTGTTAAAAGAATTCTGAAGCTTTTCACGCTGTTTTTCTCTGGAAGCCTCGGTATCATTTACAAGCTCACCGGATTTATTTAACAGATTAACTGCAGCCTGCCTGGTAATATGTATGTTTCCGATCTCTCTTAAATCTTTTTCAGAAGCACCGGCAACCTGCATTAATTTTTTTCCGACAACATAGGACTCCATAATACTCTGAGCAAGTTTTTTCTGCTCAGAAGTTGCATTATCGTCTATATTTAGTGTGATTTCATCATCCCTATGGGTATTATAGACATTATTTAACATAATATCTCTTCGTGTAATGTAATAAAGAGAAATCAGGCGCAGTTTATTTATATGATTTTCTATGACATTCTTCATATGCGCTTCAATTCCATCAAAATAAGAGACAGTTTTTCCGTCCTTGTCCTGATGTTCATATCTTCTCAGCATATTTTCATAGGCAGTAACCTGACCAAGAATTGATTCAAAGGTTCCTGCTTTATTTGCGATGACAGAATCACTGTCAAGTCGTAAAGCGGGAATATTTATGGCAAAAAGAGCTCTTGTCATAATATCAAGGGCTTTGGCAGTATCTTTTCCTTCTACGTCTTCAGGTCCCTTTTTCTGACTTACACCAAGATAATAATCAAGTAGCTTTATCTTATCCTCGTCATTCAAAGAACTGTCATATGCACCTATAAACTGAGCCAGATCTCTATAAACTTCATTGTCTTTGCAGGAGTTTTTGCCCTTTCGGATTTCCATGTATTTTTCCATTTCAGACAAGTTATGCCTGGAAGTTGTCTGCCTTGAAATTTTGAGCTTTTCAGCATTTACTCTTTTCTGAAAAAGATCCCCGTTTTTTTTAGTAAGCTCCCTGGCACGAGACTCGGAGTTAAGCTTTTCTTTAAAAGAATTGGCAAATGAAGGTACAAGTGCTGCTTTTTGGGGCATATAAACAAGGCGCCTCGATTCAGAACTTCGCCTGTGGCTTTTTACTATTTCTTCTTTAAGTGCATTGCTTCTGTTTTGCTCAGAGTGTTCAATATTAAACTGCTCAATTACTTCAGCACTTATTTCATTTTTTTGCTTTTCATATTCTTCATTTTCAATCTTACTTAAGTATTCATCCAGATGATTTACGTTAGTATTTTTTCTTCTCTGGCTTTCGTCATACTCTTTGGCATGCTCATAAGCCTTTAGTTTTTTAAATTCTTTGTCCAAAGAATAGAGTGACTTGATTGTAAGATCGTCCTCTGATTTTGATACTTTTATCTCTTTCTCGCTTTTCTCCTTGTATTTATATATATTTTCGTGATTAAGCATTTATATAACTCCTTTAAAAAATAATTTTAAAATATTTTCCTTCCTCGAAGGGAATGTAATTGCCATGAGTCAGACTGTCTAAAAGTGACAGGTGCTCATCATGATAGGCATTGACCAATATATATTCATCAGACAGCCCTTTTTTATTAAACAGGTATTGAGAAGCCCTGATAAGTTCTAGCAATCCGACATTATTTTCCTTATCGGAAAAATTCATATATTCAAGAGAAACTTCATATTGAAGCCTTCTAAATAGAATTGAGCCGATTATTTTTTCATTTTTTAAATATAAAAGGCTGAGCTCTTCATCATAAAAAGATTGCTCTTTTAAGGCTATGCCCAATGATTTTTTTTCATTTTGCAGATTGGAATTTGTTTCACGGATAAATGTGTTAAATGACTCAGCGGAAACATTTTTTAACTGTCTGATATTTTTCGCGTTATCAGACAAAGCCATATCCACATCTATATTGGAAGGTTTAAAGAGATATTGCATTAAATCAGGTGATCTGTCTGCAAATGCTGTCTTGTAAAAAACATTTTTCAGATAATCATTATCACTGTTTTCAATGTAAAAGCAGTCGGCTTCACGGATATTTATTCTTGCGGCTATATCGCAGAATAATCTTACCATTTCTGTGGCTGCCCCCTGATTTCTGTATTCGTCGCTTACATAGATATTTGTAATTCTGAGTTCATTATCAGAAGTAGAAACTGCCTGTAATACTCCGCAGGCAGTTTCTGTAGATTCGTCGACAGCTCCTATTATAAGTTCGTTCTTATCGTATTTATTTTCGGGCAGAAGATTTAGAAACGCGTCTTTGTTTTTCTCCCTCACAAGTGTTGCAATCATCAGGTCTCCTCAAAAATAATTAGTTGTTTTGCTGTGGTCAATTACATAAATATATACGAATGTAAAAAATATGCGGCAAAAGTTTTTTACCATCTATTTTTCTTTCTTGCGCGATGTCTGTATATCCACAGATTCGTATAGCATATAAGTCCCAAAACAAGGGATATAAGGATGATGACAATCATTCTTATCACCATTTTATTTACATCCACAACTTCATATGCAATGGAATATTGTGAAAATTTATCCGTTTTAAAAGTAATTGTATCCGGATTATCATCAAGGTCGGCTAATATGTCCACTTCCCCATTGTGGTTTCTTAGTATGTAATAATCCCTGTTATTTTTCCTGTGCTCTTCCGGTATGTTAAGAGTAACAACAAGCTCTGCACCTGTTTTATTTATGATTTCCGTATTTCCGTTCATGGTTTTCATCATAAAGAAATCAAAATAGCAAAGAGGTTTATAGCCTGTCTTCTTTTTCATAAGAGCGGCATTGGTTGAATCAATAGTATCGGTATTGTCCTGTATACTTACGTTAAATACGATGGGCGTACCTTTGAAGGCTTCCACCTTTTCATCCTCCGACAAGGTGGCGGATACTACTGTCTCAAAATTTGATATGGTCGGATTTTCGTAGTAAAGTCCCTGCGCAGTTTCCTGCGGAGAATCCGCATATACATTGTTTACGGTAACTCTTATTATTCCGCTGTCATAGGCTTCCTTTAAAAGAGCCTTTTCTGCGTTGTCATTAATAAGTCTTCTTACTGTCTGCTCATCAAGACTATGTCTTGCAATAATGCTGTTAGGATTTATATTTTCCGGAACAGTTACCTCTTCAGGATCATTATCTGCATAAATGATGGTGTCTTCACCGTATTTTTCTTCATCAAGCTCTTCAATTTTGTTATTGTCTACGTTTTCTTTAATTACATTTTGTTCCGGCAATGCACCTTTATTTGCATTTTCTTCCGTATATTGAGCCTGTGGTGTTTCAGTCTTTTTATTCACTGCAGACTGCTGACTTGTGCTGTTGTTTTGACTTGGTGGTGTTGCAGGCTGAATTTTTTCAAAAGCTACCGCAATTGTATGTGTGGTTCCTATCTTGTTGAAGGTGTAGCTTGATACAGCTCCAATATTTTTCCCGTCCACAGCAACAGTCAAAATCTTATATCCGGAATTGGGAACCATGTTGTAGGTTACACTTCCGCCTTCTGTTGCCACATAAGTTCCGCTTGGCACAATAGAGCCGCCTTCATTGGCAATTCCTGAAACTATCTTGTAGGTCTTTGCTTCCTTTTTTCTAAAGGATGCTGTGATATTAAGGTCATTTTCTATAGAGTTGATTACATATTCTGAATTTGTAGATACTACCTGACCGTTTACTATCCAGCCGGTAAATTCATATCCGTCATAGGCTCTTTGTTTGATTGTTACTTTCCTTCCCCTGTCATATGTGCCTGCCCCTTCACAGGTTCCGGTATCCTGTGGTGATACAGAAACATAGACATTGAATGTATTTTTGACAAAGACTGCCGTAATTGTCCTGTCTGTTGTGACATTATTTAATTGTATGGAGCTTGATGTACTGAGAGTTTTATTGTTTTCTACAAATTCTTTGAAAACATAACCATTTTTGGCTTTGGCAGTTATGGTTATACTTCCGTTATATGCAATATTGCTGCTTCCTGTTATAGTGCCGTAATCGTTGTTGTTTACATTGGTCTTGATATAACAGGTTGAACGCTCAAATTTGGCTACAATTCTTCTGTCGGAGGTAACGCCGGTCAGATTAAACTGTGAAGATGAGGAAATAAGATTTGAGCCTTCATACCACCCGGTAAATCTGTAATTATTATTGGCGGAAGCGGATATCGTTACACTGCCACCATCTCTTACTGCTCCGCCTCCTGCAATTGCTCCGCCTTCAGCGGGGCTTGCAGATATGCTTACCATATGTTCAACTTTCTGTATGTAAGCCATTGCTGAATCATAACAGGAAGAATCCTGTTTGGAGGTTGCTATAACGGCTATAGATGAAGAAGATTCATCAGAGGATACAGATAAGGTTCCGTCTGAACTGATTTTTGTTCCGGAAGAATTCTGACCTGTAATACTCCAGTATACGCTGCTGTCGTAGTTGTTTCCGCCGCTTACCTTTGCGGTAAACTGATAGGTTTTGCCGGTGGGAACGGTCACTGTGGCAGGGATGATCTCAACGCTATAGACGTAAGGCTCTGCTTTCTTTACTGTCATGGAAACATTGACCTGAACTCTGTGATGCTGTCTTATATCATTTGCTGAATAGAAAATATAGTATGCAGAATAATTGCCCGGAGCAATATCAGTATTCGGGGATACTGCAAAGGGCACTTGTCCTCCCGGTATTAGATCAAGGGATGCTCCTGGAGTAATCGATATCTCAAAAGCCATGCCCGGATCATATTCGTCCCAGGTAAGCGGAAATTCATTATTTCCGATATTTACAATGGAAAAAGAATTGGAATCACAGTAATCCCCCTGATAAACTGTTCCAAAATTGATATTGGGATTATAACAGGTTAAATCGTAGTCGAACGGATCAACTTCTTTATATTCATCATCTGTTTCATCCTCATAGGGTGCATCCATAGTATTAATGTCATAATCATTTTCTGATTCAATATCGAAATCGTCAGGTAATTCGTCTAAAGAATCAAGAACTTCCTGCGTAGAATAATCACTGGCATAAACGTTATACAGTTTTACACTGCACAACGTGCATATAAACAGGCATATAGAAAGACATATAGCATTAATACGAATAAAAAGATTTGTATTTTTCACAACTCCCCTCCTCTTAAAATGCAAATGAAATATTATTTCATTCTGTTTTTTTATTTATCATACCATCTAAAAGCGCTTCAAATAGGCTTTATTTCTTAAAAAAAAATAAAAATACACTAATCATTTTGTGAAAATAATTAGTGTATTTTTATAATTTGATTCTCTATTTAGTCTGTTGGAACAGCCAGTCCATCACGGCTACGCTGCTGTATGCATAGTCAAACGATGCCATGTGGTATGTTGCTCCTTCACCAGCGCCTCCGCCGTTGCCACCATTTCTGCTCGTCATCCCTTCTGGTTTTTCACCAGACATTTCAGATGATGCTATTTCCCCTTCGAGCATTTCCGGCTTTTCAGAATTACCTTCGTCCGATTCAGGGCTCGCCATCTCTTCTCCTTCGCCGTTTTCTCCAAATCCGGTATTTCCACTCATAGGAGAATTACCCGAGCCTGCATCTATGGTTCCTGTTGCCCAGGAAATAAAGTAAGCGCCTGAGCTCTCATCACTGAAGAGTTTTTCTGCTGCAGCTGTGCGCTCATCTGATGACCATGTTCCATCCCATTGTGCATAGGTATATGTTACTGAGTCTTCATCAAATCTTTCCATTTCATAACAGTGATGGCATCAAGACTTGAAGGCACAATTGATTATCCAGGTCTTCTGATATATGGGATGGCCTTTTATTCTTTTTATGCAACAATCTCAACAGCTGTAAATGCTGTAAGATATCGAGGCCATACTCATCCAATGTTTACCGCAGCCAGGATTTCCAGCTTCACGGCAGCTCTTGTCTCCATGCTCTCTCTTGAGATTGCAATGACAGCCCGCTTTGGTGCAGAAGATATCAGTTTCAGGAAGCAGATGACCGCACTTACAGGCTTAGGAGTATGCTCTATCGTATTGATAATGGCAGTCTCTATGATCATAAAGTCAAGCACCTGGCTTAAACAAAACCACAACTGATCTACCTACGCTTCTGTACCCCAACTCATTATTCATTCAAATATCAACTTGAAGTGTAAATGTATCAAGAGCTCCTAAAGCTTTACTTCTTTGCCTTTTTCGCTACTTTTGCAGTAGCCTTCTCAGCTTTCTTGGCTCCACTTATGAGTTTTTTGAGTATATCAGCCTTACCAAGATCTCCTTCAGCAGAAATCTTATGGGTAAGATAAGCAGCAACAACATCAAGCTTACCGGCCATCATATCCAGAATAGTCTGGCCATCCGCTGTCACCAGGATATCTCTGTCCTTGTAATCATAAGGCTGAACTTCCACCTTTCCATCCTTAACTTCCATGTAGAAAGCGCCTTCGCCCTCTCCGGTTACGTTATACTGAACCGCAAGATGTTCAGAAATGGCTGATGCATCCGCCTTTGCAACAAGTTTCTGTGCTTCTTTTACAATTTCTTCATATGTCATCTTAGTAATCCTCCTCGTAAAAATCAGATAACAATATTATACCCCATGTACAAAGATTTGATAAATTTCTTTACCACTTATCATTCCTGAAACTTCTGAAACAGATCATCTTCTGGCTTTCTTACCTCTTCTCTGATAATCGTCATTGATTGCATCTGACCATCCGCTCTCAGTAAGGCACTCATCAACCTCCATGGCACTTCCAGCCATCATAACAGAACATACTGCCTTAGAAACTCCGCCATAAACATTTGCTGTTCCAATTCCGTCACTGACATAATTTACAGTTCTGTCCTTGCGGATCCCGTACTTCTGAGCCTCAGCGTAAGCATCAATGTTAGCTCCGATAAAGATAAACTCCCAACCATATTTCTTTTGCTGCTTCTTGACCATTTTCTCAATCTTCTCACGAGAGTATCTGCTGCTGGCATTTTCCATGCCATCAGTAGTGATTACAAAAATGGTCTTCTCAGGTCTATCCTCTTCTCTGGCATACTTGTGTACATTGCCGATATGATGGATTGCTCCACCAACTGCATCTAATAAAGCAGTGCAACCTCTGACGTAATACTGCTTGTCGGTCATCTTCTCGATCTTTTCAATCGGCACTCTGTCATGGATAACTTCGCACTCATCATCGAAAAGAACTGTTGAAACAACTGCCTTTTCTCCGGTCTTCTTCTGTTTATCCATCATGGAGTTAAAGCCTCCGATGGTATCAGCCTCAAGGCCACTCATGGAACCTGATCTATCAAGTATGTAAACAATCTCTGTATATCCTTTACTCATATCTATTACCTTACCTTTCTGAAATGTGCTCCCTGCAGTAGAGCTGTCCTTGTTTGTAAGGTAATAATACTTTATGTGAAAAGAAAAATGGTCGCACGGGAGGCGACCATTGTAAATATTATTTTGACTCCTTTGAAAGAGGGTCGAGGCCATAATCAAAGAGCACCATATCTATCTTGATAACATTGTAATCTTTGTGTTCAATGAAGTATCTGACTACAGCATCCGTCTGTGAAATCGGTGATATAGCATAGCCTGCAAGGCCAAGGAAATCCACAGTCTCATCCATGTTGAGGTGAAGGCCAACTGCCAGTGCCAGCACTTTTTCTTTTGAAGGCTTAACCTTGCCCTTAAGAAGCTTGGAAAAATACTGCTTGTTGATATTGGCAGCTGCATAAACCTCAGAATTCTTGAGACCTTTCTTGTTGATCAACTGCTGAAGGTGCTTTTCAAAAGAGTCTGTGTAAATATCCTTGAGCACATCATCAAGAGACTCTGACTTCAGAGCCTTCATTTTCTTCTTGGCTGCTCCATGAAGGATTCCGCTGGCTAAAGGAGCTGCACCAATTGTCAGGTCTGGTAACTCTTCCGCTCTTCTACGATCTGAAGTATCACACCAAGCTGAAGAAGTAATCGTATCTGTTGGAGATCCTTCGGTATCGCTATAGTCTGCCTCTGCAGGTGATTCCAGGTAAACGAACGAATTGGCAAGTCCTTCAGGCGATCCCTTATCTGAATACTCATCATCGAAAGCATCCGTAACATACTCATCATCGATAAAGCTGCGTACTTCTTCCCCAAGTTCTCCAGAGACCTTAACCGAGCCCTGATCAAATACCACCAGGTAAATCTCCATGTCATGTTCTTCAAGGAATTTAGTAAAAGCATCAACTGCTATTTCCATTCCGACTTTCTGCGGAAAGCCATAACATCCGGTAGCCATAACAGGAAAAGCGATGGACTTACATCTTTTCTTGGCGGCAAGAGCCAGCGACTTGTCATAGCACTGCCTAAGGAGATCAGCTTCTCCCTGATTGCCACCTTCCCACCAGCAACCAACAGCATGGATAATGTACTTGGCATCCAGTTCAAAAGCCGGAGTAATAGCCACATCTCCACGCTCAATCGGACCAATCTTTTCACGTTCAGCAAAAAGTCTGTCTCTTCCTGCAGCATTATATATAGCAGTATCTACGCCACTTCCGATGGCTACTTTCGGGTTCGCCGTGTTCACTATGGCATCTGCTTTCACTTTTGTAATATCATTCCTGATAATTTGAAAAGGCATGTTACACCTCGCCTATATTAAAAAAAGAAATCATCATCGTCATCATTAAATCTGCGGCATTCTTCCTGCCAGTCAGCCATCTCTTCTTTGAAAAGAGCACTAAGCTCCTTATATTTGTCCTTACTGATCTCACCGTGATCTGCCATGCATTTGTAGAACTTCTTTATGCTGGCGCCTGTAGTCTTAAGGTTATTTGGTGTCGACCACATGTATTTGTGGATATAAAAATATCCAAAGTAGTCGCGAAGGTTAAATGTCTCTGCCCCGGCTTTCATATCCGTGGAATCATTATCTGTAAAAGGAAGGTAGTATGTCAGGTAGAAATCAACATTCTCAAAATGATTATTTATGGTTTTCTCTGAAAGACCGGCTGCCTTCAGGTCCTTAAGGAACAAATCCATATACTTTTTATTTTCTTTTCTGGCTTCGATAGCTTCCTCCGGCTCTTCATCATAATCGTCTTCATCATCCCATTCATCGTAATCCGGATACTGCTCCACACTTCCCTTCGCATCAGTCACATGGGCAATTGCTCGTGTCTTCTCATCATGTATATCCTGCACATGGATCTCAAACACCCAGTCATCGCCGAAATCATAATGAAAAAGAAATCTCTGCCCCTTTTGAAGTTCAAGCTTATCAAGTTTCGTATCTGTTGACGGCTGCCCTTTATACTCAGGGTAACAGGAATAATTATCATCAGAATACAGTCTTCCACTCATGCTGAATTCATACATATGATCATGACTAAAATCAAAAGCTGAAAGTATCACTTCACAGAGCCTATCCAACGTATCATTCCCTGAAATTTCAATCACTCTGTATGTTTTTCTTGCCTCCCCCTGTGGGTAAACCTTTAATGTGTATTGTTTCATCACTAAACTCCTCTCCTCAAATCACCGTCCACAGCACTTTTTATACTTTTTCTCCGATCCTCATGGACATGGATCATTCTCTTGCACTAAGCCTCTTTTATTATATTCAAAAAAGACCGCTGACGCTATATATGTCGCCAGAGGCCATCACGAAAAGCTTTATTCAATTAACAAATTATTTACATTGCAGTATTTTTCTGTCTCATCTCCTATCCTTATTCAGCAAGATCTATTGCCCACTCATCTAGGAACTTCAATATTAGCTTAATGCTGTCCTGTCTGGCCTCCTCGCACTCTTTAGAATATTTAGGCATTTGCAAAACGCCTAAAATGTAATGAACTACCTCCACCGGCTCTGCGTCGGAAGAGGTTTCTGTTATGCCGCAGAACGGCATGAACCTTTGGGATGCTTAACGCATCTCAAAGAACAGGGCATGTCCACTATGCCCCTATCCCATTGGGTTACCTTTGGGAATACTTTTCTTAAGATATTTGCAGCTCCATTTATAT
>JAFSQI010000062.1 GCA_017446685.1 Butyrivibrio sp. | reverse complement strand
TCTAGCTTCTAAGTACGGATACACGTTAGATAATTAATAGTATTAAACTGATGATGTTTGTAAAAAAGGAGAAGATTGATGATGGATAAATCAATCTTCTCCTTTACTAATTCATAGAAGTTAAAAATCTTTTCCGCTTGTCGCTTGTTTTTGTCGCTTGTCGCTTGCTTTTGCCGCTTGCAACCTATAAACAGTAGCTTTGATTCCGTCACCAAATTCCTCAAAAACAGGTTCCTGCAGACCATACTGCTTACATGATGTGATAACTCTGGGAATACCGGTTCCCCACGCTTCAACTATATGCATGTACTGGAACATATCAGCGATTCCATTGTTGTAAATTGAATTACTAAAAATCTCAAAATGCTTGTTGCTGTTTTCTGATGTTTTATTTGTTGATAAAGCGGTATTTTCCCTTACCTTGACCCTTTACAGCAACTATTACTTTTATTTCATCACGAAGTTTGGCAATAACCGCCCGGGCAGTTGAATCAGAGCAGCCTAGTATGTCCTTGGCGTCAGATGCTCCAAACACTTGATTTGCAGATATTGATGAATAAAGCTTTTCCATATTTTTTCTTGTTGGTTCGTTATAATTCAGATCCTGCATCGCTAACTTTATCGATTCAAACGCTACTTTTTCGTCAATCGCCGGTTTTGGCGTTTCAATCGCCGATTTTTGATCTGATTCCTCATTTATGCTTGTGAAAGATAATCTTAATATGGTTCTGTCAGGCTTATACTGTTCTTCAACTACAGGCTGCTCCCAGCCTTCCGTTTCCCATACATTGAAAATGTCAGGCACACCGCTTCCTGCACGTTCACCTACACGTATGAGGTTGAACATTTTCATAATAATCTTATTTCTGGGTTCAGATATTCCGCCCTTAAGCATCTGTGGCTTTCCGGTAATGATACTTCCGGGATTCTCAATAGTAATACTATCTGGATTCTTTAGTATCACAATTCCACGAGGGAAATTGAAGTCCGCATTAGCAATACAGTTAGCAAGAGCCTCACGAATAGCCTTGTGGACAGGAGTTTCATCAATGCGTGTGAAACCTTCGACCTTAAAAGGCTTTTTTATATCTCTGAGAAGCTTTCGCTCCATTTGGAAAAAGAAGTCCAAAAGGTTTCCTGACCATTCTCCTGAACTGGACTCAATTCTATCGGTCCACCGGATAGTAGGATCGAGCATTTCTCGATAATCAAGGAAATACTCCGGAAGTTCCTGTCGTATCTTGTATTCCTCAGCAAACATTAGAAGTCCTGCTACAGTGGGATGCAACTTGCCATCAACATCTGATATGGATAACGCACCAATTCTTTCGAGATATCCTTCATCATCAAGCTTATGCCATACGTGATCCGGGTTAACAGCAGTATGACGGCTCCTGAATGCCTTTACTGTCTCGGGATAGAAGATATCAATAGACATATTTGTCAGTATTTTGCTGTCTGTGCTCTTTTCAGCCTGATCTCGCAGCATTCCACGTACTTCCGCTTCAGAGCAGTGATAATCACCTTCGTGGTCTCTGCGGAATGTACCACCAAACATATCATCATTGATATAGACTGGCTTATACACTCTGTCGGCCTTAGGTACATAAATAACAATGATTATATCACCGTTTACTTCATATGTTTCAACGTTCTCTTCTCTTAAAAGGTTAACGCTAACTTTCTTACGATTATTGATATTGTCCCAAAAATCCTTTAGGAGCTTATTTCGATTCTGCAGATGAGTTGTAAACCAGCTTCCGTCTTCAAGCTCTTTTACCCCAAGAATTATTGCCCCGCCATTACAATTTGAAAAAGAAGAGTATGTATCCCAAAGGCTGCCCGGAAGTCCGCCGTTAGCTTTCTTTACTTCAAGCCTGTTGTCTTCTCTATATTCATTAAATTTAGATAAGTCAAATACAACTGGTTCCATTCATTTCCTCCAACATATTCAAACTGCTAAGAATTTCTTAGTAGATCAAATTCTCCACCAACTTGGCGGAGAATTATTTCATAATTGATTTCTGAAGCAAGTTGCTTCAGTTTTTAATGATGCTACTAAAATGCTATTCTTCGTTATCCTCGTTATTTAAGTCAGATAGTTCCTTTTCAAGCTGCTTCATCTGTTCTTCAAGTTTAGCTTTTCTAAGCTCCTTTAAATCTTTTTCTGTTCTATCAGAAATTCCTTTTGGAAAATTCCATTTCCACATTCTGTATGCCTGCAATATGGAAGCCCGTTCTTCCTCAGATGTTGCAGCATTTAGTTCAACTTCAACTTGATGACACTCCTTTTCCCATTC
>JAFSQI010000061.1 GCA_017446685.1 Butyrivibrio sp. | reverse complement strand
TCTAGCTTCTAAGTACGGATACACGTTAGATAATTAATAGTATTAAACTGATGATGTTTGTAAAAAAGGAGAAGATTGATGATGGATAAATCAATCTTCTCCTTTACTAATTCATAGAAGTTAAAAATCTTTTCCGCTTGTTAATTGATTTCTGAACCAACTTGGTTCAGCTTTATGTGATGTTTTATTTGCTGACAAAGCGGTATTTTCCCTTATCTTGACTTTTTACAGCAACTATTACCTTAACCTCATCACGAAGTTTGGCGATGCCTGAGCTTGATTCAATTCTATCTGTCCAACGAACTGCTGGAGAATCTCTTATCGAATTCTATAGTATCGTGCCCGGCTTTCTCCCTCAGCTTCAACTATTCCTTCAGCTACAAGATCGGATAGTATAGCCCTAACTCTCGGCTGGCTAAGGCCAATATGCTCAGCAATCTCTGATGTTTTGGCATTTCCCTGACTAGTAATATAAGCAACTATCACTTCTTTGTTTTCAGTAGTCTTGGCTTTGCCGCTTATATTTTCCGCTTGTCGCTTGCTTTTGTCGCTTGTCGCTTGCTTTTGCCGCTTGTCGCTTGCTTTTGCCGCTTGCAACCTATAAACAGTAGCCTTGATTCCGTCACCAAATTCCTCAAAAACAGGTTCCTGCAGACCATACTGCTTACATGATGTGATAACTCTGGGAATACCGGTTCCCCACGCTTCAACTATGTGCATGTACTGGAACATATCAGCGATGGCCTGATTTCTGCATTTTGATCTTCCGGTTTTCATGGTTGCAAAATCCATTCCGCCATAAAGCGTTCCTGGCGATACTACTTCAATTCTATCGTCGAAAATGGAAATCTGTATCTTAGATTCGACTAAATAGCTTCGATGAATAACTGCATTGGCAACCAATTCTCTGATTGACTTTATTGGGAGCTCATAGACATCTTTACTATAGAGCCCATTGACCTCAGCACCAATGTTAATATGCTTCAAGATAAACTGAAATGCATCAGATAACTGCTCATAAATAGGACCTTCAAACTCTTTTTTATCAATAAAAATGTCTCTGTCATTTCCTTTAAACAGGGCACATTGTATCTTGGCAAAACGAGAGTGATTATCTGTCATTAAAGAAAATGCATGTGTGGGCGCTAAATCTCTTCCGCTTCGACAAAGCATACCCATATCTTCGAGTTTCCCTATGGTCATATCTTTTACAGCTAATTTCTCATCCTCTGTCTCACAATTAGATATAGCAATTTCTTTTACCACTCTGCATAACTCGAGAGCTTTTTTCTCGTCATAATCAATGCCGATTTCTTGCATTGAATCATATGACAGGCTGGCCCCTTCAAGTTCAAGTTCTTTTAATGTAACAGGATCAGCCGGTCTGCTGGTACCGTTGACCCTTACATATGAAGTATCTTCTTTTGCTTTATTAGCCAGATAGTAAGGTCTATGTTTTCCCGGGAAAACCTCAACTACAAGAACAGTCTTGCCTTCCACTGATTGAGGATAAATATCAGTCTCAATAAGCGGTGTACATGAATCTGAAATCATTGATGAAATTGAATCAGAGAGCTTAAATGGGCTCTGGTCACCAATACCTACAACCGCTTTTGTCTCATCAACAATTCCAATTATGCTTTTTCCGCCACTCGTGTTAGCAAAAGCAATAATATCCTTTAAAAATTTCTCATGTTTTGAAGGGATTTCCTGCTTAAACTCTATTTTTTTATCTTCTCCAAAGTACTCTTTTGATACCATAGATAAATCTCCTCTGTTCCAATCGTGTCCTCCAACATGAATTCTCCCCCAACTTGGTGGAGTTTTTTGCAGACATAATATTTTTCATCAATCGCCGATTTTTAACCTGATTCCTCTTTTATGCTTGCGAAAAAATCTGAATATGGCGCTGCCAAGCTTAAATTATTCTTCGTTATCCTCATTATTTAAGTCGGATAATTCCTTTTCCAGTTGCTTCATTTGCTCCTCCAGTTTGGCTTTTCTTAACTCCTTCAGATCTTTTTCTGTTCTATCAGAAATTCCTTTTGGAAAATTCCATTTCCACATTCTGTATGCCTGCAATATGGAAGCCCGTTCTTCCTCAGATGTTGCAGCATTTAGTTCAACTTCAACTTGATGACACTCCTTTTCCCATTC
>JAFSQI010000005.1 GCA_017446685.1 Butyrivibrio sp. | reverse complement strand
TGTTTTCAGTGAAGAGATCCGTGCAATATGTGAGGAAATACAACCTATAACTCATTCTGCATGAAGTTCATGTTCTTTTTCATAAAGCTTGTTATCCTGCCGTCTCATGAAAATCATCCGGGACAGAAAAAGAATCAAGCTACTTCCTACAAAAATCTGAATCGGATATGTGATTAGTACGCTTTCAGATATTATCATGCTCAGCATGGTAATAGCGCCAACCGGTGGCATATACATCTTAGTAAAATGAATAACGATAAGCATACCACTTGTAGCAACAATTGCTGAAATCGTAATAGGAAGCCCTATCCAAATAGCAAAGAAATATCTTGAAATCACACCAATTATGGCACACACAGTTATCACTGCCACCGTTTTGACTGGCATATTTCTTGTTTTGTTCCTTGGCCTGGAAAACTCAGTAAATGCCACAAGTAACGGAGGTGCCACAACAAATCTATAACCCGTTCTGAATGCAACACCGGCTATTACTGTCACACAAAGGATTCTAATGGAAGTATCTACCATATCGTCCCTGGAATTCAGCATCACAGGAACATATTCCTCATCTGCTCGGATTCCCTGAAATAGAAAAAGTTTATGAAACAATATTACAAGTAATGTCAGTACAAATGCAGCTATAGGATACACTATACTTGTAGTATGCATCATCACCGGGAGCACTATTGCTGAGACAAATGGTGCAAACGTGGTTCCTGAAAACATAAAGATTACCTGAGCGATTGTGAATGCCAAAATCACTTCGATATACGTATCAAACGGAACAAATCTTACAATGCACACTCCTATTATCGCACAGCCTGTTATCAGTGAAAGCATACGCTTTCCATTAACCTTCCAGCTTCTATTTTTTGCCACCATATATCCAACTGCTAATGCTGTTATCTCAGGAAATATAATCTCCTTCTCATTTAAAGTTTCTGCAAATAGTGTCATCAGCGCTACTAACAGAACTGTACAAGCGTATGGTATTATTCTCTTGACTCTATACATATTCTATAAAAAACATGCAATCAATGTGATGATCGCGATTCCTCCTTACTTAAAAATAGCACATTTACTGACACTCTTTCCAAGAAAGACTCCGCAATGGTCTCGTCTGTTGTTTTTCGTTTCACAGCTATTCACTCCTTTAGTCAATTTTAATCAGGATCTGCAAAAGAATTATCTTCAACAGAATTTTTCCTTTTTATAAGTTTTTTGCAATTTCAAATACTTTTCTTAGATACTTACCAGCGTTTTTATCCCGGTTAGCATCATTACCATAGCCTCTGGTCATCTCATCAAAAGCATATACTTCGCAGGTTTTTGCTCTATTTCTGATCCGGTCACCAACCATAACTGTCTTCATTGCTTCCAACTGATCTCTTCTTACCTTATCTTTTAATGACCCACCCATGGTAATCAAAAATAATGCTTTTTCCAGACATTCCATGGATGTTTTATCCCCATATGCAAATCCGTAAGTCCATACCCGTTGAAACCATCCCTCTAACATAGCAGGAGACGAAGTCCAAAAATCAGGGTAAATAAAAGCTATCGCATCTGCTTCATTTATCTTTTTCTGCTCAAAAAGAAC
>JAFSQI010000060.1 GCA_017446685.1 Butyrivibrio sp. | reverse complement strand
GGATTGACTATTCCACCGTGTTTGGCGTTCTTATTTTTTGCTCTTGATAGAAAGAACTATATAGCAATTATCCCAATCTCCGCATTTTCAATATGCCATTTGATATATGCAATAGTTAATTATATCATTTAGTGAATTCTCTTTTGTCGAGATGAGCGATAGAACATTATATACGAACTAATTATTGGAGTTTTTGATATTAGGCTATCTCATTTATATGATTAGTATTATGCAAAAAAGGAGCATTCCTGCATGGGGATTTTTATAAAAAAGATTAATTGTCCAAAATTCAAGAGTATGAACAAAAGGGGAATAGTATCTGGGATTTTATGTGCAGTTATGGTTTTATGTAGTGCATGTGGAAATACAAGAACAACTGAAGTCAATAGTTCTGCATCAGCTGAAAGCGAAGCAAATCTGACATTTAGAATAAATGATTTGGAAATCAATAATCCAGATGGGGGCTTAATTCCGTATTTATTTCAGGCGGATGATGGCATTTATGGGTTACAGCAGTGCTACGGAAACGAAGAAGTGCCCGGCAGTGCAAGCATTGTTAAATATACAGGTGAAAAAGCGGGACAACAGGTTGTCATCAAAACCGAGGATGGTGTGGGAAACTATTCTTATCTGGCGATGGATGATGTCGGGAACTTCTATTCGATATTAAGCGTGTATAATAGCCAAGATACGACTATAGTTGAGAATTCGGATGGAACACAAGATGTATATTATATTCCAGATCAATATGTGGTAAAAATAGCATCAGATGGAAATATAGTTTGGAAAATACCAGTAAATGAGGAAGATAAAAGCGATAACATGGGACTATCAGGTATGGTCTATGCAAAAGGAGTAGGCATAGTTACGGTATCTAACAAAGGAATGTCTGTTTTTGACTCGGAATCCAGCAAGGAAGAACGTATAAATAGCGATATTCTCTCTGATTATTCTTTTGGTAATTATTCTTGTAGGAAAATATATGCATTAAGGGATGGCAGCGTTTATCTGATGCAGACTAATGAAAAAATGGATAGTACTCTTTATAAGTATGATTCCAAAAAACAATCTTTTTCTGAAGTTACAGGCAAATGCGTGAAGGATAATCTTGAGGGGGGCTCCCTTTATCCGGGAAAAAACTATGATTTTCTTGTAAACAGATATGATGGGATATATGGATTTGATATAGATGGAGAAAATCTCCAAAAGATTTGCGATTATATTTCTTCAGACATTACGATCAATTATGGTATAAATGAAATTTTTGAAGAGGACGAAGATAACCTTTTTGTAGTATCATTCGATGTCAATGATTATGACGTGAATTACGTTTATTCCAGGCTTACAAGGGATGATGCTATTGCTTCAGAAAAAGAAACTTTGACAATGGCAACAGTTTTTGCGTCAGATGGCATTAGGAATGCTGTTGCGAACTTTAATAGGAATAATGATAAATACAAGATTGTGCTCAAAGATTATTATGATCCGCAAAATTTTTTAGATGGATTAGAACGCCTTAATCTTGATATTGTATCTGGAAATGGACCGGATATAATTGACGCTGAGACAGTGGATGACTTTGATAATTATATAAATAAGGGGCTATTCATAGCACTTGATGATTATTTCTATAACGATGAGGAATTGTCAGGCAATACCTATTTTAAAAATGTTATTGAATGTGGAAAGAGGAAAGGAAAGCTATATACGTTGATTCCACATTTCGCAATTGATACATGTATTGCTGATTCTGAGATGATGAATGGCGAAACACTTACCTGGTCCAATTATGAAGAGTTTTGCCAAAAAAGAAATGTTGATCCTGCAATGATGTTTGGTGATATGTCGCAGGAGGATTCAGGAGATTTATACTGGCTTGCCAGCATGGAATTAGTAGATTATGAGTCAGGAACGTGTGATTTTACAAACCCTAGTTTTATAAATCTTCTAGACTATATCAGTATACTTCCGGAAGAATCGGACGAAAATGAAAATATATCAATGTATAGAGATAAAAAAGCAATTCTTCTACCGGCAAACATTTATAGTATTGAGGATTATGTGTGGGCAAAAAATCTCTATTTTGATGAAGATGTAGTATACAATGGTTTACCCGCTGTTGATAGGGCAGATTCCTTTATAAACCCTACAATGCAGCTTGCTATAAGCAGTACGTGCAAGAACAAAGATGTAGCCTGGGAATTTACCAGATATTTTCTCACTGATGATTTTCAGGACAAGATAGACGGCTCACTTCCAGTAAGTGAAAAAGCATTTAAAGCATTGCTAAAAAAGGCACAGGATAATTCGTCCTATGTTGATGAAAATGGTGAGGAACATGAGTCATTGCGTTCGATATCAATGAATGGGTATGAAGTTGAGATTGATGCCATTACTGAAAATGAGGCTAATCAGTTTTATAAGCTGGCAAAGTCTATTACTGAACATTCTCCAAGAAATGAGGATATATCTGATATTATTTACGAGGAAGCAAGTGCTTATCTTGCAGGTCAGAAAAGCTCTGAGGAAGTTGCAAGTATAATACAGAGTAGAGTATCTCTGTATTTGAGCGAGCATTCATGACGGGTATAGGTGAAGGCTCGAATTGGATAATTATTCGCTTTTTCATGTAAAATAGGCTATTTTTGTATGTCACAGAAAAAGCACAGCGTCGATTATATCCGAAGATAACCGTTGCAAAGATGATTTTGAAATAATCATATTTGGCACCCATATGTCGATAGTTGTTTATGAGGCGACAGGACTGGTTCTTGCCGCCTTTCAAATTTTTTTCAAAATTTTTCCAACACTTTTTTCATCCATTACGTCTTAACTAATAGAAGGACAAAAGACCTTTCGGCCGAAGGGTATTTCACATGAAGGAGGAACCGTCATGGATACCCGAAATATGTACATGGAAATATATGGCTCTGGCTGTGCTATAGGGAATGTATACTCTGTACCGGCATGGGCAAAGAGCGAGCGGCTTGAGTATTCTGTGCCGCTTGCAGAAATATGGAGGATGGGAGAGAGTGCTGTAGGGAAAAGAGAACGATGGAACTTGAAGCGATTTTTCAACAATTCAATAAAGATATGCTTGCATACATCTACAGAATGTGCGACAGCAGACAGCTTTCGGAAGATGTTGTTCAGGAAACCTTTGTCAGGGCAACTGTAAATCAGGAACTACTGAGAACACTTCATGAAAAACAGGTGAGATCATGGCTCTATAGAACAGCACGCAACATCTACATAGATGCAGTTAGAGCCGGAACACTTAGGAAAAGTCCTGATGATGAAATTTCTGAATCGATGGAGGAGCCTGAAGATTATTCCAGGATTGAGTGGTCGCAGCTTTTGGAAGAACTTCCGGGCAGGCAGGGCGTAATAATGTACATGAGATATGTGGAAGGCTATACTGCTGAAGATATCGGAAAGATACTTGAGATGCCATCAGGTACGGTCAGATATGAGATGAGTATGGCGAGAAAAACACTGAGAACATCAATGAAAAACTATTGGAAGAGGTGAAGAGGAATGTCAAAAGAAAATCTTGTTATAAATGCAGAAGTATGTGATTCAAGACAGATGAAGGAAGATGTTTACGAAGGATATAAGAGGATAATCATAAATGCAGAAGTGCTTATTGCCAGCCCAAGGAGCAGGGAAATCCTGAACAAGCTTGGGGCTGTTATCAATAGTGAGGCAATTGTCGATGTGGCTGAGGATGAGATTGTTGAGAGCAGGATTAATAATGGAAAAGAAGTTATTTCAAAGGGGGCGAAACCACAGAATAAGGTAATCCTGTTCGCTAATGGAAAAGTCACAATCGAGCCCGGCTCTGAGGAGGTAATGGAACAGTATGTATATATGCGTGTAAATGGTCCATTATACTGCCCGAGAAGTATGAAAAGGTATACTGACAAAATGCTCATAAATGGGCCAACAGTAATTTATCCTGAGGATGCAGTCATGCTTGATTCAAAATTTGTTATGGATAAGTTCTTTCCGCTCCGGGTTAAGGAAAACGAAAAGTACTATATCGCTAAAAAGCTTATTATCGAAGACGCAGTTGACGCAGACAAGTTAGTGGAGAAGAATGTGAGATTTGAGACTCCCTGCGTGGTCATGCGTGAGAGCAAGGTGGAGAAGCTTGCCGGATTGTTTGATATTTCAACCAGGATAAATGTAATCCCTGAAGAAATGACTTTTGTAAAAGGCGATGCAGAACTAAATGATGCCCTGTTTGATAAAAGTGGAAGCAGGTTGTATGTTGACGGAGATCTTACAGTATCAACAGAATTTACAAGGCTTGATAAGTTGGAAAAGCTGACTGTGACAGGAACCCTTACTGTAAGGGAGAGCATGTATCTGGAAATGAAGCATGTTGATATTGATGCAGGTGAAGTTGAATATCTTTTTGAGGGAAAGAATATAGTTAACAGTGCTAAGGCGAAAGTTGACAGGGCACTTCTTATGGCTAATGAAAAGGGCGTAAGAGTAATGAACTGTGCCATGTTATCAATAGATAAGGATGTAGAGCCAAAGCTCATCTGCGACAGACTCCAGATCAAGAACTGCGCAAAAGTTTTCTGCACAGAGGAGCAGGAAAGCGCTGTTCATACAGTGTCCAAGAATGTTGCGATGATAGGCTCAAATAAACCGGGCGGAGATGGAGAAGAGTCCGGAGGCATCATGGGTATGATGGGCTCAGTATTTGATGTTGTAAAGCAGGTGGCAAATACAAGTATGATCAATGCTGAGAAGCATATTATGTGATTACTAAGATCAAGGATGCAAACGTACCATCTTGGAAGACGGCTGAAAAATGTGGATTTAAATTGATGGAAACTAAGATGTATAAGGATATCGATGACGAGAAAGAAAAACTATACAGATTCTACGTGGTAAAAAGATAGTAGGGAAAATATATTGGAATATTATCTTACAACTCTTGCAGTAGGACATGGTTGCAGAGCTTATGAATAAAGAAAACAACGAAATAGTTTCAGGTGGAAGATTATAACACCTTCAGACTTCTCTGTTTTTTACCATGCCAATCCGCCTGCGACAGTGCTCATTTTGCGTTACTTTTTTATGAACAGTGCTCATTTTGCGGCAGTTTTTGTTATAATGGATTTGCTGCTGCAAGGATTAATAACCAGAGTAATATATAGGAGAACAAAGGTGAAAAGTATTTTAGATTATGAAACAGTAAGTCTTATAGATGAAGATGATGCAATTGAGATTATCGATCAGACGTTACTTCCGGGCAAAATAGAGCTTATAAGACTTCATACGGCAAAAGAAATATGGGATGCTATTTATCTTCTTCAGGTAAGAGGGGCACCGGCTATCGGTGTTACAGCGGGATTTGGAATTTATCTTTTAATGAAGCATTCAAAGGCTGATACTTTTGAAAAATTCATGGAAGAATTTAGTGAAAAGAGTGATTATCTTAATTCCTCCAGACCAACAGCGGTCAACTTATCGTGGGCATTAAAGCGTATGAAAGAGCATGTAAACAAGGAATATGCAGACTATACTGATGAGATAAGTAGCTGCGATAGCGAAGAAGGAAAGTCTTTTGAAAAAATAAGAGAAGTACTAGTAAAAAAAATGCGCGAAGAATCTGAAAAGATTAAGGCAGAAGATATCGATGTGTGCCGCAGAATAGGAGAAAACGGTCTTACGCTTATAAAGGACGGCTTCGGGATACTTACTCATTGTAATGCAGGGCAGCTTGCAACATGTAAATATGGAACTGCTACAGCGCCAATGTATCTTGCTCATGAAAGAGGTATGAATATAAAGGTTTACTGTGACGAGACAAGACCTCTGTTGCAGGGAGCAAGACTTACAGCATTTGAGCTTCAATCAGCAGGAATAGATACGACTCTTTTATGTGACAATATGTCAGCTTCTCTAATGAAAACAGGAGCTGTCAATGCGATATTTGTAGGTTGTGACAGGGTTGCAGCAAATGGTGATGCAGCAAATAAGATTGGAACAAGCGTAGTGGCAACGGTTGCAAAGCGTTATAATGTTCCTTTTTATGTGTGTGCACCAACTTCTACAATAGATATTAATACTCCAACAGGAGATGCAATCAATATAGAACAGAGAAAGCCTGAAGAAGTAACCGAAATGTGGTACAAAGAGCGCATGGCTCCGGAAGGGGTAAAGGTATACAACCCTGCCTTTGATGTAACAGACAATGAACTGATTACAGGAATTGTAACTGAATATGGAGTTTTACACGCGCCATATGACGAGGCGATTAGGAAAGTCTTTCGTTAATGTTTTGTTTAAACAGTAACATTTACTGAAAATTTTAACCCCCTAGGGGGCTTGTGAGGTATCTGCATTCCCTTTATTATGTTAAAGAGTTAAATAATGAAAATCTAAGTTATAAAGGGAGGAAACGGTTTATGCATATGGCGGATGCTTTGGTGGCACCTGCAGTTGCCGGAACAATGTATGTTTTATCTACAGGGGCAGCAGGTGTATCTGTAAAAAAGGTAAGGGAGGAAAACGACCCTAAAAAAATACCTGTAATGGGAGTGATGGGAGCATTTGTATTTGCGACTCAGATGCTTAACTTTACTATTCCGGGGACAGGTTCATCAGGCCATCTTTGTGGTGGTATGATGTTATCAGCAATTTTGGGACCTTACGCAGGTTTTTTGACAATGATAGGTGTACTTCTTGTTCAGTGCCTGTTATTTGCAGATGGAGGACTTTTAGCACTTGGCTGTAATATCTGGAATATGGCATTTTACGGGTGCTTTGTGGGGGCGCTTCTGATATGGCGCCCGATAATGAGAAAGGGAGCAAGCAGGATAAAAATAATTGCTGCATCAATACTTGGATGTGTTCTGACATTACAGATGGGAGCTTTTTCAGTGACAATAGAGACACTGCTTTCAGGTGTTACAGAGCTTCCGTTTACAGTTTTTTTGGCAACAATGCAGCCAATTCATCTTGCTATAGGTTTTGTTGAAGGACTTATAACAGCAGCAGTTCTTGTATTTATTTATGAAGCCAGACCGGAGCTCTTATGGGGAATCGGTGAAAAGAGCAGTGCTGAGGGAAAGCTTTCATTAAAAAATACAGTTCTTGTTATTGCAGTAGCTGCTGCTATTTGTGGCGGTGCAATTTCACTTTTTGCATCAGCATTTCCGGATGGGCTTGAGTGGTCTATGGAGCAGGTTGCCGGAACAAGCGAGCTTGAGGCAGAAGGAGGAGCTTATTCAGCGGCCAAGTCCATACAGGAAACCACTGCACTTCTTCCTGATTATGCTTTTAAGGGAAGTGAATCGGCTGTCGGAACAAGTTTTTCAGGTATAGCAGGTTCTCTCGTAGTTGTACTTATAACTGTGGGGGCATGTTATGCATTTAAATTCTTTTCAAAGCAATTGAAAAATAATTCATAATAATATATTCTTTGATTATGAATTCAATTGAGAAAAATTTAAATGAACTAAATAAATTAGAAACTCTGCAGCAGCGTTCTCACTGGATGAATGAACTTCATCCTCTGGGAAAGCTGTTTCTTAGCGTTTTATATATCTTTATTGTTGTATCTTTTGACAAGTATGATCTTGTTTCATTGATTATGATGTCTATTTACCCGATATTTGGTTTTATAGTTGGAGAGCTTTCTTTAAAAGATGGTCTTTACAGAATGAGGCTTATATTGCCGCTTGTATTGTTTGTAGGTATATTAAATCCCTTTTTTGATAAAAATGTATTGTTTTATATTACGTCAAATGGCGTAATACCGAGTGATCTGTCCTTGAGTGGATATAGTTTAGCTACGTTCACTGTAATACCGGTAACCGGTGGTGTTTTGTCTATGATTACTTTGATGCTAAAGGGATTCTATGCGGTTCTTTCTGCATATATTCTTATTGCAACAACTTCAATTGACGATATCTGTTACGCGCTCAACTTAATACATGTTCCAAAGACAATAGTGATAGTAATTATGCTGATTTACAGGTATTTCGGAGTTATGGCAATGGAAGCTGACAGGATTGTTACGGCATACAGATTAAGAGCGCCGTCCCAGAAGGGCATTCATTACAAAGCCTGGGGAACACTTGTGGGACAGTGGCTTTTAAGGAGTATGGATAAGGCAGGCATTGTCTATGAGAGCATGCTTTTAAGAGGCTTCAAAGGTGATTTCAGGATAAAGAAAAAGAAACTAAAGCTGTCAGATTTTGTTTATCCTGCATTGTGGATTGTAATATTTTTATTTATCAGGTGGAAATAATGCATACAGGTATACATGGAGAATTGTTGAAAATTAAAAATCTTTCATTTTCATATGAGGGAGACGAGCAGGTATTAAAGAATATAAATCTTTGTGCAAAGGATGAGGAAAGCATTGGAATTATAGGCTCTAATGGTATTGGAAAGTCTACGCTGATGAAGCTGTTGGTGGGACTATATCTTGATTATCAGGGCGAAATAGAGGTGGCAGGTCATCCTGTAAATAAGCAGAATCTTAATCATATCAGAGAGCATATTGGATACGTGTTTCAGGATTCCGACAGCCAGCTTTTTTTGTCAAAAGTAGAGGACGATGTGGCATTTGGACCGCAGAACTACGGATTATCTGACAGTGAGGTGGAGAGAAGGGTAAAAAATGCTCTTGAAAAGGTTCACATTACAGAGCTAAGAAAGAAATACACCCATAAATTGTCAGGCGGGGAAAAAAAACTGGCAGCAATCGCAACTATCCTTGCCATGGAGCCTGACATTATCATAATGGATGAGCCTTCAATTGCACTTGATCCAAGAAACAGAAAGAATCTGATAAGTATTTTAAATGAAATAAAGTCCCTTAAGTTAATTACCTCCCATGACCTCGATTTCATAATGGACACATGTACAAGGGTAATTTTGCTTGATAACGGAACTGTGATTGCCGACGGTAAGAGAGAAGAAATTCTTGGAAATGAAGAACTGCTTTTGTCTCACGGCCTGGAGCTTCCTCTGAGACTTCAGAGAACTGAATAATTATAAAAAAAAAGTAAAAACATAAATATTTTATTATATTAACGAAAAAACAAACACTTTTTCCTTCGTATAAAATATAATTTAAGTGTCGACGTCTCTGAAAAAGCCGTAAGGCTTTTTAGTTCAAAGCTGATAACGGATTATCGGCACCGGAGGAAAAAATATGGCTAGGAAAAAAACAGAAGAAAAGATCCAAAAGAGCAGTATTAGTTGGAAAAACAGCATTAAGACCAGGCTTATTATTATGATGCTGATTGTAACTATTGTTCCGATGGGAGTTGCACTTTCGGTAAGCTATTTCAGTTCGACTTCAAAAGCTATGCAGGATGCGGTTGATAGTCTTAATTGGGAAGCCAGTTATATTTCTGCCGAATTTGAAGGAATAGTTATGGAAAATATCAGGTTGCTTGAAACTATTGCCGCAGCGCCTTCAACAGTAAGTTATATGCAGCATCCGGATAATTCTGACTTTATGATAAAAACCCTTAATTACCTTAAAAGGGCGGATGATTACATGGCAGATGGAAATAGTACTGTTTTGACAGGTACTGACGGAATGCAGATCCTGCGTACAAGCGGAAAGCTTGTAGATGTGCATGAAAGAGATTACTTCAAGCAGGCACTTTCAGGTGTGGCAAACTGTTCGGATGTCATCATATCGACATCTACCGGTATGAGACAGTGTACTTTCGCTGTTCCTATTTATGGTGATGGTAATGTGATTATCGGTGTGGCACAAAGAAATTTTGATCTTTCTGTTTTTCATGAATTTTTGGCAGAACATTCTTCTGATGCATTTATCGCAGATAAGGCCGGAATTGTTGCGGCACATTCCCAATATGAGATTACATCTGAAAACGAAGAAGACAGAAGCAGCTCTGAGTTTATGACAAGCGGACTTGATTCGGGATATTACGAGGCAGATACCGGAAAAGGATACTCGGCTGTTATCGCTTATGTCAAATCCCCCACGACCGGGTGGACTATCTGCTCTGCAACAGATTCAAAAACTATAAATGATGTTGCAACCTCTTCTGCTATGCTTATGCTGGTTATTGGAATTGTAATGACAGCTCTTTCAGTGGGACTATCTATTATGGTTGCTCAAAACTTTGCACATCCCATAGTATTCGTAAACAGTGCCATCTCTGCGCTGGCTGATGGAAGATTTACATTAATCGACAAATATAAGAACAGAAAAGATGAATTTGGTGAGATGATAAAAAACACCAATATTGTAATTGATGAGCTTCAGAAAATAGTGGGAAATATTAAGCAATCCGCTGAAAATGTCAGCACCTCCTCGGAGGAGCTGGCTGATATGGCAAATCAGATTTCCATGACTGCTGAGGATGTTTCAAATGCAGTTCAGGAGATTGCGTCAGGTGCAACACAGCAGTCGGATGAGATACAAAGTGCTACAGAAAATGTAGGTAAGATTGGTGAAGCTGTTATAGATGTAAAGAGTTCATCTGATAATCTGACTAGTCTTGCCGGAAAGATGAAAGAGGCATCAGAGGTCTCAGGAAAATCGCTTTCTTCTCTGCAGGAGTCTTCAAATGAGATGACCAATAAGATAGACGGTATTTCACAGACTATTCAGGCAACGCAGGATGCGGTTTCTACTATAAATGAAAAGGTAGAGGGAATTTCCTCTATAGCAACCCAGACAAATCTTTTGTCACTTAATGCTTCTATTGAGGCGGCAAGAGCCGGTGAAGCCGGAAAAGGCTTTGCGGTTGTTGCGGAGGAAATCGGCAAGCTTGCTGACGATTCCAAGCAGATGGCTGATGATATCAGAAAAGAGATGGATGAACTTTTGGAGCAGTCAAAGGCTGCGGTACTTGCTGCTGAGCAGGTAAGACAGGGAAATACAGACCAGCAGCTTGCACTTTCAAAGACCCTGGAGGCAGTAAACGGAATGCTCGGAGATATCAGCAGCACAGTGGATGGTGTAGGGCTCATATCACAGGGCGCGGATACCTGTGAAACCTCAAAGGATGCTGTGGTTGATATTATGAGTGCTCTTTCTGCGATATCAGAGGAAAATGCAGCATCTTCTGAACAGACAGGTGCTTCCATGCAGGAGCTTTCGGCAACCGTAACCACTCTTGCCGGCTCTGCAGATAATCTGAAAAATATAGCCGAAAAGCTGCATAAGGAAGTTGACTTCTTTAAAAGCTGATGCTTGCAGTTTAGTTGGCGGGCGGTATATGAGCGGACATAATATTGTGTATTAATGATGTGATTATTGTTAAAAAGTGATAAAATTAATTATAATTTAATTTTTATACAAAAAATGGAGGAAGTTATGGCGAGAAAAGTAGTACTTGCAGGTGCGTGCAGAACAGCAATCGGAACAATGGGAGGTGCCCTTTCAACTACACCGGCACCGGCTCTTGGAGCTATAGTTATTAAGGAGGCACTTAAGAGAGCAGGTGTTAAGCCTGAACAGGTTGATGAAGTTTATATGGGATGCGTTATCCAGGCAGGTCTTGGACAGAATCCGGCAAGACAGTCAGCAATTAATGCGGGAATTCCTGTAGAGGTTCCGGCTACTACTATAAATGTACTTTGCGGATCAGGTCTTCACTGTGTAAATCTTGCTGCTAAGCTCATTGGAATGGGTGATGCTGATATTATTGTTGCAGGTGGAATGGAAAATATGTCAATGGCTCCTTACCTTATGCAGCAGGGCAGATACGGATACAGAATGGGTTCCGGAGAACTTCAGGATGCTATGATCAAGGATGCTCTTACAGATGCATTTGGTGGTTATCACATGGGAATCACAGCTGAGAATATTGCTGAGCAGTGGCACCTTACAAGGCAGCAGCTTGATGAATTTGCAGCATGGTCACAGAATAAGGCTGAGGCAGCAATTGCAGCTGGCAAATTCAAGGAAGAAATCGTTCCTGTCGAAATAAAGAAAAAGAAAGAGACAATTATTTTTGATACAGATGAAGGACCAAGAAAGGGTGTAACTGTTGAGAGTATTTCTCACTTAAAGCCTGCTTTCAAGAAGGACGGCGGAGTAGTAACAGCAGCAAACTCATCAGGTATCAATGATGCTGCCAGTGCAATCATTGTTATGAGTGAGGAAAAGGCAAAAGAGCTTGGTGTTAAGCCGCTCGGAACATGGATTGCAGGTGAGCTTGCAGGTGTAGAGCCAAGTATCATGGGAATCGGTCCTGTAGCAGCAACCAAGAAGGTTATGGCTAAGGCTGGATATTCAATCGGAGATTTTGACCTCATTGAGGCTAATGAAGCATTTGCTGCTCAATCAGTTGCAGTTCAGCATGACCTGGGATTTAGTAGTGACGTGCTTAATGTAAATGGTGGAGCAATTGCTCTTGGACATCCTGTTGGATGCTCAGGAAACAGAATCCTTGTTTCACTTCTTTATGAGATGCAAAGACGTGACGTCCACAAGGGACTTGCCACACTTTGTGTAGGCGGTGGAATGGGCTGTGCAGCAATTGTTGAGAGATAATTAAATATAGTTTGAAGAGAGCGTTGTATTATTTTTTCTTATAATTGGAGGGTGCATTTATGGCAGACCGCTCAATTCTCATTGTTGATGATAATGAAATCAACAGAGGAATTCTCGGTGAGATTTTTAAAGGAAAGTATAATATCATAGAAGCCGGCGATGGCTTGGAAGCGATGACAATGATGGAAAAGTATGGTGAATCGCTTGCTGCTGTTCTTCTTGATATTGTCATGCCTGTGATGGATGGTTATGCCGTCCTTGAAGCTATGCAGGAAAAAGATAATCTTAATGAGACAATTCCGGTTCTTATGATAACTGCTGATACGTCAACTGATGCTGAACGTACAAGTTATCAGAAGGGCGCAGCGGATGTTATACATAAACCTTTCGATCCTGTTATTGTAGATAAAAGAGTATCAAGAACTGTTGAACTTTATGATCACAAGAACAATCTTGAGACCCAGGTGGATGATCAGTCAAGAGTTCTGAAAAAACAGTTTCTTTATCTTAAAAAGCAGGAGGAAAAGCTTCGCAACAGCAATGAGCGTGTTATTGATACAATAGCAAATATTGTTGAGTTTAGAAGCATGGAATCAAGCTATCATCTAAAAAGAATAAAGGGCTTTGTAAGAATTCTGGCAATAACCGCCATGAATAATTATCCTGAAATGGGACTTAATCCTCATCTCATCGATGTTATGACGCAGGCATCTGCTATGCATGACATAGGAAAGATTTCTGTTCCGGATTCAATACTTCTAAAGCCGGGCAGACTTACGAGCGAAGAGTTTGATGTTATGAAGTCACATACCACAAGGGGAAGTGAAATCATAGAGCGACTAAAGGATGTGCAGGACAAGGAATATTATGAAATGTGCCTTGATATCTGCAGGCACCATCACGAGAGATGGGATGGAAGCGGTTATCCTGACGGTTTGAAGGGTGAAGAGAACTCCATTGCTGCCCAGTTTACAGCTATTGCAGATGTATATGATGCTCTTGTCAGCGACAGAGTTTACAAGGCAGCTTATCCGATGGACAAGGCGTATTCAATGATTAAAGGCGGAGAAACAGGAGCATTTTCACCAAAGCTTTTGGCATGCTTTGAGTTTGCAAGGTATGATATGGAGAAGCTGGTGGTTCAGACGAAGGCAGCTGAAGAAGCCGAAAAAAGACTGTAAAAATAAGATTTTAAAGGATAATCAAACTTGATGAGGGTTTGATAAAATCAAACAATAATTAAGAGGCTGTGAAAAATGATTTCTCATTTTTTCACAGCCCCTTTTTGTTGTCTATTATGTAGGGCACGGGGACAGCTCCTGTTTTTACAGATGGTCATTGTCATTCGTATAAATCATAGAGTATTGTATTAATATATGACCTTTGTACACATTTTATAGTGAAGAAAAGATATGTATAAGCATTAAGCATCGGAAGGAGCAGATTATGGATTTCTTAAAACTTAACAAAAATGAAATAAACAAGATAAACATTGAGGTCAACAGGCTGACTAATTTTGAAGATGAGCAGAACCCATATCATGAGTTCGTGCCGATGAAATATGGAGAGAGGCAGAAGGATGCTGCGGATGTCTCTGTAAAAAAAGCCATACGTGAAAATGAGCTTATAGGCTATGCCATTGAGAACTCAAAGCAGTTTAAGTTGAGTAACATTCAGAAATCAAAGCTTAAATCCATGAAGGGAAGAAATCTGGCACATATGCTCCTTAATTCCCGCCGTTATAAAAAAGACAGCGATAAGATGCAGCGTGTCAAGGAAACTGTGGAAGCAGTTGAAATTATGCTTGTGACACCGATCTGGCAAAACATTGCGCCCGGGGACACTTCCAGGGCTGTCGGTCTTAAGAGAGCCATGGCTTTGGAGGATGCAGCCTTTAAGTATCAGGATGCCATCGTAGCCTGCAGGGCTTATCTTGGTGACAGGGAACCATCTTCACCAAAAGGAATTGAGAGATATCAGCTTGTTCGTGCTACCATGAACAATATGCTTGACGAGATGAACAAGTTAAGCTTCGCCAAGCAGATGGTTTTCCGCGGCAAAATGGGCGCTAATGCTGAATGTGTAAAGGACCTTATAGTTGATTCACAAAGATATATGAATGAATCAGGTTCTTATACAGAAGCAGAAAAAGAAGAGATGGAAAAAAGCCAGAGCTCACTTAAAAACTATTCTTATTATTCCTTTAGCATATCAATGATGGAAGAAGAAAACATGGCCGGTGAGATGCGGCTCTTTTATGATGCCGTAAATTTGAAAGTGCCTGCTGATATTCTGGTCAAAAACTATGGACAGAATGCCAAGGACAAGAAATTTGCCAGAGACTTTCTTATGAATGTCCGGAATATGCTGGCCAGCTTTAAAGAGGGTGAAAAGAACTGCTGCTCCTTTATTGTGGGAGAGAATATTGTGAACCTCTTTCAAAAGGAAGACGGTACTCTTGATCTGGGATACAATTATGTAGATGAAGAGGGGCATAAGCTTACTAAAGTAAGCAACCTCAATATCTCTGCCAGTGACCTTGTCCATAAGCTTGGAATTAATATGGTGGAGAATGAGAAGATATTTGGTGTTGAAAATACAAAAAAGATCATGCTGGAGACAGAAAACATAACAAATGAGACCACAGATCTTAAAAAGAGCCGCTACGCCGAAATTGCCGCAGCTTACCTTAGAACAAGGCTGGGAATTCCAAATATAAAGCTCACCAACATTCCATCAAAGGAAATCGTAAGAATGGCAAAGCGCATGGAAGGCGGCAGGCTCAGCAGTGCGCAGGCTCTTAAAAAGATCAATGACTATGAGTATGGCGATAAGAACGCCAAGAAAGCGGAAAAAAGAACTAAACTTCAGGAACTGAAAAATAAGAGAAACCAGCTAAACGAAAGTGCCCGTCAGGAAGGCTTCAGATCCATTGAGAGCATGGAAAAGCAGTTTAAGCAGAAAGAGGAACTGGATAAGTTTAGTAAAGAGGAAAATGAACAGGCTCTTGAAAATGCACAGAATCAGGCGCAGAACCAGAATCAGGAGCAGGTTCAGGCTCAGAACCAGGTACAGGGTCAAAACCAAGTACAGGGGCAGAACCAGGAAAATGAGCCCCAGCAGGTACAAAATGCTCAGCCTGTAAACCAGCAGCAACAGCCTGATATAGAATTTCCTGAGGAAGCAATTCTTTACGAGCAGAGTCTTAATATCCAGGAGCAGAGCATTAGAAATGAGGCTGAGTCCTTAAAGGATGAAGCTATGCAGAAACATGACGAAAGGCTATGGGAGCTAGCCTATAGAAAGGAACAGCTTACTGCGAGAATGAACAAATTTCTCGAGCAGGCACAGAGAGAAAAGGACTTCGAGGCCGATCAGATTATTAAGCGTGCAAACTATGCAACGGAATATATGGAAGGTCATGCCGCGAAGATAGATGTACTGCGGAAAAAATATGAAGAGGATGTAAAGAAAGCCAGAGAAGAGAATAAGGATAATAAGGAGCTTTTTGAAGCAGAAGAGAAATGGCTCTTTAAGGAACTTGAAAGAAATATTCATGAACTAACCGAAGAAAGTTCGAGGCATCTTGCAGAGTGGAATGAGAGACAGGATCTGAAGCTTAGAAGAAGAACCGAGCGAATTGACAGGCGAACCAGAGAAGCGTCTGACGCATTACTTGCCGTCAACCTTCAGATAGACCAGGAAAACCTTAAGTATGAAACGGCGGCGCTTAAGGCTGACACACAGATGGAATCAAAGATTAGTGAGCTTAATCTGATTCGAGGTAAGTTCAATCAATGGAAGGATTTCTACAGGCGTGAGAAGACGCGGGATCTTGGTGCAGTGCTGGGTGACTTCCAGGTAGTTGAGAATGATCAGCAGATTCACTCCCTTGAGAACATGCCTCTGAATTTCTGGGAGTGGAAAGCTGCCATAGAAAAGGACGTAAAGAAAAGGGCAGATGAGCAAAAAGCCGCGGAAGAAACAAAAAAGCGTCATAACAAGCTGGTAGAAGACTACAGGGATGTGAAAGCCGATTATGACGAGCTTAAGAGCGCTGATCTTGAGACAATTACGGATATTAAGGTAAACGGCGAGGATACCCTTGAGCTTTTGCGCATTCGCGATAAGAGCATAGAGGATGGTACTCTTAAGACTAAGGTTGTCTATACTGATGAATACGAAGAGGAAAAAGATCTAAAGGAGCAGACGGAGAAAGAAAAAAAACGTATAGAAGCCGAAGGGAATATCTACCAGGCAAAAGAACAGCTTGACAGCGTTATAGAAAAAAGAGATAAGCGTGTCAGGGAGATTGAGAAGAAAAAGGAAGAAAACAAGAAAAAACGTGCTGAACTCACACTGGAACAGAGTCAGCTTCAGGCTCCTATGATGGAGGTGTTTCACCCTGTCCCGAAAGAAAAAGAAGAAGCCATTAATAAAGTGTTTGCCGATAGGCTTAAGATGCAGAATGATGCGGAAGCTGCTTACGCTTTAGAACTTCAAAAGCTTGAGGAGAAGGTAAAGACCGGTAAGATAAAGGAGGAGACCGCTGCCAAGAGGAAGGATGAGCTTTCAAGGGAATTCACCAGAATGACTGACCTTAGAAACGGTGTGCTTTCTTCGCTGATAGATGAGATTGATGAAACTGTAGATGAAAAACTCCGGCTTTCTGACGAATATGATAGGACTGCCATGCAGATCAGGGAGCAGATTCAGAGCAAAGCCCTTTCTCAGAAAAAAGGGGAGACAGCCCTTAATGAAGCATTTGCAGACTATGAGGCAAAGCTTCATGAACTCAACGAAAATGTTAAGAAAAGCCGTTCTCAGAAAGTAAACGAGGCGAGGGAAAAATTTGAAAAAAGAAGAGATGAGATTGCAATAAATCTCGTCAGTCTCAAGGACGATGATGATCTTCTTGATGAAGAGAAGGAGAAACTCAACAAGTCTGTTGATTCCATTCGCAAAGTCAAGGAGGAATACGAAAAAATCGGAAGGCAGCTGGATGTAGAAATTGAGCAGATAAAGCAAAGGCGCCAGGAGCGTGAGAATAGGATAAAACAGGAGATCAAGCCTTCAGAATGGAGTTATGACGAGCAGCAGCTTTTGGATGTTGTGGCAGAGATCATTTATTCTCAGGATACCTGGGATATGGATAATGAGACACAGCCCGGCATGAGACTTTTCAATATCGTGAAAAAGTACGGAGATGTCATCGGAAAGTGGATGGGAGATGTGAAAAAGACAAAGCAGCTCCTTAATACCTTTGCTGATAAGCTGCCCCTGTCAATGTTTGGCATTGATAAGGCGTTTATTACAGAAGATGTGTTTGAGTATCTTGAAAAAGCGCGCGAGCTGGCCATACCTCTTCTTCGGCAAGAACAGGCTGCTGCCAGAGAGCGTGAAAATGGCAGGGAACAGTTAAGAAATGCCAAGAGGGGGCAGGTTGAGCAGAAAAAACAAAAGCGCTCAGAAAAATGGGCAAATGATAAACAGGTTATAGCTGACCTTAAGGAAGAAGAAGAAGACCGCAGGCAGGCAGAGCAGGATGAAAGAGCCCTGAAGGCATTAGAAGAGGGGCAGAGGCTTGATTATAACCAGGAGCACCTGGATGCTATTGCTGAACTTGAAAAACAGCTTGATAAGGAAGAAGCCGAAAGAATTGAAAAGCAAAGAAAAGAGCAGGAAAGGCTACAGGCCAAGGTAAAGAGCTTCTTCTCATTTAGCTGGCTGGGCGGTGGCGACGATGACGAGGAAGAAGAAAAGCAGGAAGATAAGGTAGAAGAAAAGAAAGAGGAGAAGGAAGAAGAAAAAAAGCAGGAGGAGAAAAAAGAAGAGGAGAATATCGATCCTCAGATCCGGGAGAGGGAGCAAAAGCGCAATGATGAAATAGAAAAGATCAAAGAGCGCCAGAAAGCCCGTGAAGAGCGAAAGAAAGCCCGTGAGGAAAGAAAAGCGCAAAGAGATGCTCAGGATTTCATTGAGGATGAAAAATGGGCTAAAGAGATAGAGGATGCCGGTAAGGATGATGATTCCTTTATTGATTATATGCTTCTTACAATGTCGGATGATTATCTTATTACTTTCGGCACGAAGCGTGCGCTGGAAAATAAGGATGGAGCTGATTTAAATGAAAAGCTCCAGGAGGCCGCCGATATCCAGAAGGAACTGGAGGTGAAGGTGCATAAGCTTTTGCGTGGGGCAAAGGCGGAGATGGAAAAGTACATCAACAAGAATATGGGAGAGGCTGTACAGCCTGAACCCATAGAACAGGTGCCATATTATAAGGAACAGGGAATTGAGGACGAAGAGAGACAGCGTCGTATTGACCTTGGAAAAGCGCAGCTCACTAAGATGGTAAATAACTCCATGAAGGGCAATGATGGTGAAGGACAGTTTGTAAGAAATGTTTTGTCCACCTACGTTGCAGACAGCAATATTCTCGATGTCAGGAGCATGTTTGCTTCAGCCATAAGGAATGCAAAACCTGTAAACCTTCCCGAAGATGCCACTGAGGAACAGAAAAACAAGGCCATAGCGCCAATGGTTGGAGGCTTGTTCAAGGGAGCAGGACCACTACTTCAGAAAATCCTTCAGGGAATTCCGGATTCAATGATCCCTGCCGGAATGCAGGATGCTTTTGATGATATGAAATCTAACCTTGCTCCAATCCCGAGACCAATCGTGGAGGCTCAGCTTCTTTCAATGGTTCAGAGATCCAACGGCAGGATAGAGAGGATCGAAGTAACAAGATCCCTCGGTGCAGCATCTGTGGGACAGGCTTTTCTTTGCAAGGTCTATACAAGGAACAGCCTTACTCCCAGTGAAGTCGTTATCAAACTTCTTCGCCCTGATGTACGTAACAGGATGCTGAGGGAAAAGAAGATCATGCAGAAATGTGCAGCAAAGGCCGGCAAAGGAATGGCAAAGACCTATGATGGCCTTCTGACACGTTATATGGAGGAGCTTGACCTTACCATCGAGGCAGCAAACTGTGAGCGCGGCCGAATTTATGATGACAATGAAAATCATGTTGAGTCCATGAAAGTAAGTAGTCTTGCAAATCCCACACCGAATGCAATGATGGTGAACAGGGCTAACGGGGATACTGTCATCAATGTCCTTAAAAAGTCAAGAAAAGACCGTGATGATATTGTAGGTAAGTTCTACAAAAAGGACGAAGAAGGTAAGCTCATTATGGAGGGTGAAAACCCCAAGATCTTCGTTTCCAATGGAGCAGATGTGCAGAATACAATAGCGGATCTTTCCAGAAAACTTGCCACATTACAAAGACAGCAGCAAATGCTCTGCAAGCTCTCTGAAAAGTGGGTTACAGAGGCGGTTTTCGGGGAAGGGTATTACCACGGCGACCTTCATTCCGGCAATATAATGCTGGACAGCCACAGACTAACCGTGATCGATTTTGGTAATGCTACTAAGCTGGATAAGTTCCAACAGGAAAAGATAACCATGATGCTGATGGCAGCAGCAGCAGGCAGCGGCTCAGGGTTTATGGAGGGCTTCACAGCGCTCCTTGGAGAAGATTCCACTAAGCTTCTTGAGACAAAGAAGGATGAGCTGCAGGCTGTATTTTCTGAGGTAATGAAGCTTGGAGACTATCATTCAAGTGCTGAGAGGATAGCAGCTGCTCTTGTAAGGGCGCAGAAACTGGGATTTGAGCTTCCGCCGGCTATCTACGGCTTCCAGCAGTGCCAGATAAGACTTATGAATACTCTTGACTCCTTTAACAAGGAAGTCATAGAAATGCAAAAAATCTTAAGACAGCTTCAGGCTGCTCAGAATGCAACAATACTGGATGTAAAGTCAGAATTTGATAAGACTATCAATGAAGATGCAGGTGCTGCGGGCAATATGAAGATTGCAGTTTTATCTGACAAGGAAGAAGATCTAAGGCCGCTGCTTAAGAGTCGTAATGAAGGCGTTAGAAAGAGTCTTGAGAATATTTTCCATGAGGATTTCGACAGCCTTGCCACACTGCTTAGTGAGGATCCTTCAATACTTATAAACTCGACGCTGAGTTCAGAAAGAATGATAAAACAGCAGCATGGTCTTGTTGGATCGAATTTTTTCGATATATCAAAATTTTATCAGGTACTCACTGACCATGGCTTTAACATGCAGAACGACGGCAGATCACCACAGCAGCAGGTTCAGGATTACGCAGCTCACTTTGACGAGATTCCATATGAGGAGAAGCTGGGCATTGCCACAGAAATCATGCATATCTATTCAGAGTTTAATATACTTGGAGCGCTAAGAGATCTCTGGAAAGCTCAGGATGAGGGTAAGAACGAGGAAGAACTTAAGGCGTTGGAAGATATTGTAATACAGAGAATAGGCCATACAAAGCAAAGCTACCTGGAAAGAGCGGAGTCTCAGTTAGTTGCCCGCATCGAGGAGTTTTATGATGGCGTAGAGGTAAATGACCTGGCTCAGAGGAAACAGCGTGACAAAGAAAAGGGTGAGTCGTATTATAAATTAGATAAGATATTTGCAAATGTCAAAACAAAGCTCAGAGTTCCTGCAAATCTTCCGCAGGCAGAAGAAGAGCTTAAACCGTTTTTTGCAGATCCCATATACGGTCAGCGGCTTAAGGAAGCCTTTGATGCTTATAAGGCTGCCCCGGCAGATGCGCCTAATAAGGAGGAGCTTTTAAATAACTTTGTGGAGGCCTACAGGATGCCGGTGTTTATTTCCTTTGGCGAAAGCAGGAAAGGTAATGCAATGTTTGCCATCGACTATGATGATCCAAAGACCTTCGTTGATGTAATGGGAGATGTAATCGATGTTAAGTACAGGGAAGCTTTAAAGAGGGTAAGCTTCTTCAAATCCGTGAAGTATGGTTTCAGGATTCAGGGGGATATACAAAAGAGAAACCTTACAACGACGGAATTTATAAAGATGATGTGGAACAGAATGAGAGGAAATGATTTATGAAAACTGCAATTGTACTCGAGGAACATCTTGATTATTTTGCAGAACTTGATCCCTTTGGATTACTAAAAAGGGCTTTATTCCCGGACAGAGTATGTCTTGGAACAGTGCTGGAGAGAAAGGACGGCGGGAACGATGTTCCTGCCGCCCTTATGATCCTTCATATGATGGAAAAAAAGGTCATTGTGGAATGGATTTTTGTTCGGGAGGAACTTAGAAAGCGTGGACTTGGAAGCACTCTTATGGGTTATGCCTTTAAGGCGGCGGTTTCTGCAGGCTGTGACAGGCTCTATCTCAGCAGGGACAGGCTTCCCGATAGAGATAAGCTTTGTGTCTTTGAGGAAGATTTTTTGTCTGATTTTAATTTTACAGACGAGGATGAACATTCCGGAGAGTGGATTTTTTCAGTGGAAGATCTTTTAAAAAATCCCAATATGGCAAAGGCGGCAAAGGATTACTCTGATACCGGAGCCCTAAAAAGCCTTGATGCCGGGCAGCAGCTTAAGCTGAAGAAATACTTGATTGATAATGATGAAGATAATTTTCTGTATGATCCGGCTTTTGCCGATGAATTTGCAGACCCTGATGTGTCAAGGGTTCTTTTGGATGAGAAAGGCATAAAGGGAACCATCCTTGTCCAGAACAGTGAGGATGATCTTTATGTAACAGGTCTTTGCGGAAAAGACAGGAAGGATGACATGGATCTCTGCCTTGGAGCGACAATGGCAGCATCAAAAAAGTACGGTATGGATAAAAAAGTCCATGTGATCAAGTACAATGACAAGGATCTTGATTTGGTAAAAGATCTTGTGAAAAAAGACCCTGTTGAGACTTCCTTATGCTCAACCTCGGTAGATAACTATTATAATGCGATGGAGGAGTTTGAACCGATACAGAGTTTCGCAGATATATGCAGTGTTCTTACAAAGAGCCATGAATGAAAAGCGCTGTAGTACCCTGAAAAATTCTCTAACAGTATTCAAAAACAAAGAGCGTTCACAATAGTGAGCGCTTTTTTGTTGCCTATTATGTAGGGCATTTTACTAAATTTTAATTATTAAATTTGTATAAAATGTTGTTTGACATCATAAAAAATATAGGTTAATATGCACATATGGAAGCGGTTGCACATCCGCGTAATAAATAATAGTGCACAAAAAAGGAGGAAGAATATGAAGGGAAATAGTATTTGGGCAAAGAGAGTGATGGGAGTGGGACTCTCAGCAGCTTTTGCAATGTCTTCACTTGCCGGATGCGGAAGTTCATCATCCGGTACAGAAAGCCAGGTTTCTGCTGATACAACCACATCACAGGCTGAGCAGACTGAGGAAAAAACGCAAACAGCCGAAGCACCTGTTGAAACAGCGGGAGAGCCTGTTGTAATCAAATATGGTACACACTGGGTTGCAGGTCTTGATCCCAATAATGTTGACGATGTGACTGGTGAGTACACAATGGCTGAAAATGAAAGACAGGCAGCACTTGCAGGTCTCCAGGCTATCAAGGATGAACTTAATGTTGAATTTGAATTTGTTCAGTATAGTCAGGATACAAGAGTTGAGCTTATGACAAGCGTTCTTGCAGGTGATCCTGTTTGTGATATAGCTACTATCTGGGGAGGTGCTGAGGGAACAATTCTTGCTCAGAACGTATTACAGGAACTTGATAATTATGCAGATGTTTTTTCTGATGATGAGACAAGTTGGATGTTCTATGACAAGTTATATGGACATAATTATCTTTTGAGCTTCACAGAAAGATTTATACCAAGATGGCCACTTATCTTCAATGCAAGCATGATCGAGAAGGTAGACACATTAAAGGACGAAAACGGAAATACAGTTTATCCTACAGATCTTTTTGCAAAGGGAGAATGGACATGGTCAACATTCCAGGATTATCTTTCAAAGATTTCCGCTTACTATGCTAATACAGAGCCTGCAGTAGAGGGCAATATCTATTCAACAGTTCAGGCTTATGAGACAGACCACAGATTTGCAGGACTTTCTGCAATGTATTCCAACGGAGCTGCTATTTACGGTTCAGACGGACTTGGCGTAGACTCACAGGAAGCTGTAGATGCACTTGCATTTATCAAGACACTTATGGATGAAGGCTATATGAGTGACTGTGGTTACTATGATGATAACTACACACCTGAATGGTGCAGATCACAGGCTGATTTTTCAAGAGGCGGCACAGTATTTACAGACTGCCCTGACTGGCTTATAGCTTCAGCAGGTTCAACTCTTGCAGACAGAGATGAGTCAATGGGAATTGTTCCATGGCCAAGAGCTGACAGACTTGATGCTGACAGCGCTGATTATTCTCAGGTTATTACACTTGGAGATTCAGTAGGTATTTTAAAAGGTGTTGATGCTGAAAAGACAGAGCTTGCACTTAAGGCTTACAGACTTTACTGGCTCACATACTACAAGACACTTGGTGGTGTAGATAACCTCAAAGAATATACATCATCACAGGCAGCTTCACAGGCAGCAGGCTTTGGCTTTGATATTTATAACGAGACATATGGTCAGGGAGTTCTTGACGCATTTACCTATATTTCACAGCACCTTGGAAATGACTATGCAGACCTTCTTAACTTAAGAGTTGCATGGGATGACATTTTTGGAAAGAGCCTCTGTGGCGTTGATGGATTCTCTGATAATTATGCAGTTGCAGTAGAAGCTAACATTTCAGATTTCACAAATCAGATCAGCAACATGGAAGCACTCCTTGCATCAAACGAAGTACATGACAACCAGGCACCTTCTGTAAGTGCAAAAGACATTATTATACCTGTAGGAACAGATTTAAGTACAGTTGATCTTGCTGAGTATTTTGAAGCTACAGACTCCGTAGACGGAGAAATTGATATTACAACAGGAACAACAACAATTTCTGAGGAACTTGATACAGCTACTGTTGGCATATATGAAAAGGCTGTAAAGGTTGCAGTTAAGGATAGCTCAGATAACGAAGGAAGCGCATCAGCAAAGGTTGTTATCTACAATGACAAGAACGAGGAAGCACCTGTAATTGAAGTTAAGAAAGAAACTGATGCAGTAGCACTTGATACAGATGCATCAACAATTGACTGGAAGAATTTTGTTGAAAGTGCAGTAGATGCTGACGGACTTGATATCACAGGAAATATTACAGCAGATCTTTCTACTCTTGATGTAACTACTC
Source organism: Butyrivibrio sp. (assembly GCA_017446685.1). GTDB lineage: Bacteria > Bacillota > Clostridia > Lachnospirales > Lachnospiraceae > Butyrivibrio. The sequence goes on along the minus strand of JAFSQI010000060.1, from coordinate 12,688 downwards.
CGGGTGAATATACAGTTAAGCTTACAGCTACTGACTATGCAGGAAACACAAGCGAGGCTGAGGTTACAGTAAAGGTAGAGTAATACACTGTTCTAAGTTTGAGATATTTGAACAAAATCATATGAAAAAAGCTGAGGGCTCCCAAAGTTTTCCGGGAGCCCTCGGATTTAGGAAAACACTGATGAAGATGAAAAAAATTAACGGACAAAAGAAAACTAAATCAGCAAAAAAATATGTACTTTCAGGCATTGGTGCGGCAATTGTGATCCTGCTTGTACTGCCGTCGGTTTTTGTGAGAGAAAAATGCGTAATAACAGCGGCAACTTCTTCGTATTCAGGCTTTGAAACAAGTTCCTGCGATAACAGCTATGAGGAATATCTTGAGGAAAACGGATTTGACGGGAAAACTTCAGATAAAGTCATAGATATAGACTTATCTTCCTTCAAAGCTGACGGCGAACTAAAGGCATCTATGACAGATACCGGGCTTATAACAGAAGGAGACGGAACTGTTTCTTTTAACTTTACGGCAGCAGAGGCAGGCTTTTACAATCTAAAGATTTCTTATCTTGCGCTTCCGGGAACAACATCTGATATTCAGAGAAAACTCTTTGTTGATGGAAAGAGCCCATATGAGGACTGTCAGCAGATTGTAATAAGGAGATGGTGGCAGGATGATGAAATTCAGACTAAGGCAGGAAATGAATTAAGACCTAACGCCTATGAGGTTTTTGAAACAAATGAATGGTATGTTGAGGATGCAGACAGACGTGTGGGAGAGCCGATGCTGTTTTATCTTTCAAAGGGAGACCACACTCTTTCTTTTGAAACAATAAAAGAACCTTTGGAGTTTACGGGCATTTGCTTTGAAACAAGAAAAGAAGCACCTTCATATGCTGAAGCAATCAGTTCTTTAAAAGCCAGCTATAGTGTCTATGATGGTGAAACAATCTGTATGGAGGCAGAGAGAGCAGGGGGAAATTTAATAAGTATAAATAAGAGTTCCACTTCAATTTCTGTACAGAAAAATCATTCGGACTCTCTGGTCACACCCTATCATGCTTATTTGAACAGATACAATACAATCGGAGGAGGCAGCTGGAATAAACCTTCGGATGCGGTGTCCTGGACAATAAATGTAGAAAATGAAGGATTGTATGAGCTTTCTTTTAAGGGCAGACAGAGTACGAACCGCGGGGTAACAAGTTACAGAAGGCTGTATGTAAACGGATTAGTCCCATATAAAGAGGTGAGTGCAGTCGGTTTTGATTACAGCTCGGATATGACACAGTATGTGATATCCGACGCTGAAGGTCAGCCGGTTCTTTTCCATCTAAATGCCGGAGAGAACGTAATTACTCTTGAAACGGTCATGGGACCCTTTGGCGGAATAGTAACTGAGGTTGAAGAGAGTCTTAAAGTGCTCAACGAAGCGTACCTTGGCGTGGTACAGCTCACGGGACAGTCTCCCAGCAAATATATTGATTATCAGATAAAGACAAAAATACCTGAATTTAAGACCAGTATGGAACAAGAGTCTAAGAGACTTTCACAGATTGTTGACGAAATAGTTGAAATCACTGGTGAAAAAGGCGAAAACACAGCGCTTCTTCAAAAAATGGCTATTGAAGCAAAAGGTCTTTCGGAGAATCCTGAAAAGGTTATAGAAGAGCTTCCCCAGCTAAAAAATAATATTTCTGCTGTGGGAACCTGGATAGTAAAAGTATCTGAGATGCCGCTTGAGCTTGATGAAATTGTAGTAGCTGCTCCTGATGGAAAATTATCAGATACATCAGATTCATTTCTGGCAGGACTTATAAATGGAACACTTAGATTTTTGGCATCATTTGTAATTGACACAAATTCGGTTGGTGAATCTGAGGCTGCGGCAAGTGAGCCGCTTACAGTTTGGGTTGCATCCTATGGAAAAGAACAGGCACAGATAATTCAGAGCCTTGTGGATAATGATTTTACACCGGATACAGATATTCCGGTAAGAATACAGCTTATCCCGGCAGATGTGGTTTTAAGAGCGGCTCTTGCAGGAAACGGTCCGGATGTTGTTATAGGTCTATCACAGGCAACAACGCAGGATTTTGCAATGAGAGATGCAACTGTAGATATTACCAAGCTTGAGGGCTACGAAGAAACAGCAGCGGTATTTCCTGAAAGTGCTTTAAAGACAGCAAGCTTTAATGAAGCAGTTTATGGACTTCCGGAGTCAGCCAATTTTATGATGATGTTTTACAGAAAAGACATTTTATCTAAGCTGGATCTCGATGTCCCATCTACCTGGACAGAGTTTATAAAGATGCTTCCTGTTCTGCAGCAGAATAACTACAGCGCATATATTCCGAATGCATATTTAAATGATGGAAGCGGAAATCTGAATTTTTATCTTTCACTTGTAAAACAGTACGGTGGTGACGCTTACGAGGGTGAAGGAAGTGACTATGGAATAAAGTCAGGACTTAGTTCGCAGGCTGCTATGGAGGCATTTAAAGATTATACAGACCTGTATACTAACTACGGACTTGATAAGCAGATGGACTTTTCAAACAGATTCAGAACCGGAGAAGTTCCGATAGGCATAATAAATTATACGACATTCTGCCAGCTGGAAATCTTTGCTCCGGAGATCAAAGGAAACTGGGATTTTGCAGTGATTCCCGGAACTGAGAAAGAAGACGGAACTATCGATAACGAGGTTTTGGTGGATACAGTCAATACAGTTATCATGAAGCAGACAGATGATCTTGACAACGCCTGGAAGTTCCTTAAATGGTGGATGGAAAGTGATACACAGCTTGAATACTGTCAGACAGTTGAATCTGTTATGGGAACTTCCGCAAGAGTTGCGACAGCCAACCTTGAGGTTTTGGAGCAGCTTCCCTGGAGCAATGCCGAGCTTAAAGAGCTATATGCTCAACTTGAGCATTCGGAAGGAATTCCCGCTGTTCCCGGATACTATATGACAAACAGAATGATTTCCTATGCATACTCGGATGTAGTGTCCAACAACAGCAACCCAAGAGAAAGTCTTTATCTTAATGTTGAGACAATAAATAAGGAGTTGATCCGTAAAAGGAGTGCTTATGAAGCAAAGTGAAAAAATAAGCAGAGAACCGTTCTCTGTTGTGTGGAAGAAAAATAAATACAAGTATCTGATGATTCTTCCCTTCGGAATAATATTTGTGCTGTTTACAGTACTTCCGGTTCTGATTGCCATAGCGCTCAGCTTCACAGATTTTGATATGGTGTCAGCTCCGAGTTTTATAGGACTTTCCAATTATATAAGTCTTTTTGTAGAGGATGACATTTTTCTTATCGCGGTAAAAAACACTTTGTTTTTTGCGATTGTGACCGGACCTGTCAGCTATATCATGTGCTTTATATTTGCCTGGCTTGTTAATGAGCTTCCAAGAATACCAAGAGCCATTATGACGCTTGTATTCTATGCTCCGTCAATATCAGGAAATGCATATCTTATCTGGAAGATTCTGTTTTCATCAGATACATACGGATGGGCGAACGCCTGGCTTTTAAAGCTGGGAATAACTACTGACGCAGTGCAGTGGCTTGCAACAGCCGGTTACATTATGCCGATACTTGTGGTTGTTCAGTTATGGCTGTCGCTTGGCGTTTCGTTTCTGACATTCATAGCAGGTCTTCAGACTGTTGACAGGGCGCTCTATGAGGCAGCAGCAGTTGAAGGTATCAGAAACAGATGGCAGGAGCTTTGGTTTATTACGTTTCCTTCCATGAAGCCGCAGCTTTTGTTTGGTGCTGTAATGCAGATAACAAGCTCCTTATCGGTATCACAGCTCTCAATTGACCTGGTGGGATTCCCATCTGTTGACTATGCGGGACACACTATACTGACTCATCTTCATGACTATGGAAACATAAGATATCAGATGGGTTATGCCTGCACTATAGCGGTAATTCTTTTTCTTATGATGATGCTAATAAATATTATTATTCAGAAATTACTTAGGAAAATCGGAGAGTAAGGTTATGAAGACTTCGAGAAAAGAAGGAAAAATAATTAAGGCGATTAAAACCAGAAAAATAAAAAGACAGAACAGAAGCCTTGGCGGAGATATTTTTTTGACAGTTCTTCTTGCGGGCTTTGGAATTTTTAGTTTGTTTCCGCTTTGGTACATAGTGGTGAGTGCCTTCAAACCTTTCAGTGAGATATTTATCTTCCCTCCGAGGCTTACGGTTGATAATCCAACACTCAACAATTTTTTTGACTTAAAAAATATTATTGAAGGATTCGATGTTCCTCTTACGAGATACATCTTTAATACACTTCTTATAACCGGGCTTGGAACGGGTGGAACGGTACTTCTTGGCTCTATGGCCGCTTTTCCGCTTGCAAAATATGTTTTTCCCGGTTCAAAGGTTATGAATCAGGTAATCGTATATGCACTTATGTTTTCATCAACGGTTACGGCTATTCCAAACTACCTTATCATGAGCAGGTTAGGGCTGATAAACACATATTGGGCAGTTATCCTGCCTGCTGTCGGCGGAACGCTGGGACTTTTCCTTATGAGAAACTTCATGGTGCAGATACCTGATGCGCTGCTTGAATCAGCTAAGATTGATGGAGCTAATGAGTTTCAGATTTATTTCAAGATAGTTATGCCTCTTTGTAAGCCTGCGTGGATAACACTTATTATTTTGTCTTTCCAGCAGATGTGGGGAACAACGGGCGGTGTATTTATCTACTCGGAAGAATTAAAGCCGCTAAGCTATGTTTTATCACAGCTTGTTAGCGGAGGAATATCAAGAACCGGTGTTGCATCCGCAGTTTCACTGATAATAGTAATCGTGCCGGTGACAGTATTTGTTATTTCACAGAGCAATGTAATAGAAACAATGGCTACTACCGGTATTAAGGAATGATGATCATGAAGAAAAAAACTAAACTCAATTTTTTTGCCTGCGCCATGAGTATTGCACTTGGGTGCATCAGTATTTCCACAACAGCATATGCTTCAGATGGAACAAGCTACGTTTATGACGGATATATCTATGATGCTGACAGAAATGTGGTTGATTCACCGGCTGCATTTTCACTTGAAAGAGTGATAGATACAGATAATTCAGGAGGAATAGCTATTCAGGGGATAGATGATGTGTGCACAAGCTCTGACGGCAGAATTTTCCTAAGTGATAAAAAATCCGGAAGAATAAATGTATATGACAGTGAAGGATCTTTTTTGCAGTCTATAAAAGCTATCTGGACTAAAGAAGGAACAATTCAGCTTGATGATGATGGAAATCAGGTCACATTAAAGAGTCCTGAGGGATGTTATGTTCATGAAAAGACAAATGAACTGTACATAGCTGATTCTGAAGCCGGATGTGTGGTAGTACTAAATCTTGATGATTACACATTTTTAAGAAAGATAACAAAGCCTTCAAATATGACAGGTTCGACGGATTTTAAACCGTCAAAAGTTGCAGTGGATGAGGCGGACAGGATTTTTGTGGTTGTTCAGTCAAGTTATGAAGGAATTATAGAACTAGCCAGTGACGGATCTTTTATCGGATATTACGGAGTAAATGTTCCTAAGGTCAATCTCATTGATTATTTCTGGAAATCGCTTGCAACAGATGAACAAAAGGCACAGATGAGCAAGACACTTGCACCTGCATTCAATAATGTTGCAATAGACGGCGAAGGATTTGTGATGGCGGTTACTTACGATTCGGCTGCTACCGATATGGTTTTCAGACTTAATTCCAAGGGTGAGAACGTAATAAGAGAAGAGGGAAATACTTATATTAAAGGTGATATAAAAACAGAAGACTCAAGCCAGTTTGTGGATATAGCTGTCACTGACTATGGTGTCTATGCAGTTCTTGATCAGAGAAGAGGAAGAGTCTTTATTTATGATTTTGACGGTGAGCAGCTTATAGCCTTTGGTTCACTTGGCAATCTAAAAGGTGAGTTTAAAACTCCTACAGGTATAAGCTGGCTTGGGCAAAAGCTTGTGATAACAGATTCTACACTTGGCTGTGCCTATATCCTTGCACCTACAGCTTTCGGAAAGGCAATGCTAAGCGGAAGTGAAGAGTATTATAACGGCAGATGGGATGAAGCCCTTGTATATTTTGAAGAGGCTGTAAAATATAACTCAAATTATGAGGTTGGGTATACGGGAATAGGCAAGAACTACCTCATGAAAGATGAGTATGAAAAGGCAATGTACTATTTTAACCTTGGAGGATCCAGAAAGTATTATTCCAAGGCATTTTACGGCTACAGAGGACTATGGCTTAAGGCACACTTTAAGATAATAGCAGTGATATTCGTGATCCTTGTAGGACTACTTATCTGGTCTGAGATAAAGTACAACAGAGCCGGAAAGGCAAAGGCTTAAAGGGAGGAGAAAAAAGCTATGAAAGAAAAATTGCATTATATGTTTTTTTCCATGACGCATCCCTTTGACGGGTTCTATGAAATAAGGTTTAGGGATAAAGGAAGCGTTCTTCTTGCCAGCATAGTACTGGCGATTTATGGAATTATGAAATGTGCCAGAGCGCAGTATACAGGTTTTATACTTAACCTCAATGATATGTCGGAGCTTAACAGCATATCGATCTTTATGTCAAGTGTTGTACTGGTGATACTTTTTTGTATCAGTAACTGGTCTGTTACAACATTATTTGGAGGAAAAGGAAATATGCAGGGTATATACACAATTATGTGTTACTGCCTTATTCCACTTATTGTATCTGACCTTTTGGTGACTGTCCTTAGCAATTTTATTATTCTGGACGAAGCAATGCTTTTGTATATGCTTGAAGGAATCGGAATTGTGTGGTTCGTATTCCTTGTGGTATCAGGGCTGTGCGTTGCTCATGAATACGGACTATTCCAAAATCTGGCTTCTATTTTTGTGACTTTTATAGCAGCCGTTTTGATAGTTTTCCTGGTTGTACTGTTTCTGACACTTGAGGAAAAGATGTTTTCTTTTGCAACAGACATTGTCAGGGAAATAATCAGAACACGCTAATATTTTTGAGAGGCATGACATTATGAAAAGAAAAATTGTGGCTGGAATACTTGGAATTGTTGCCGGAGTTTTCGTAATATATGCTGCGGTCCCGGCTCTTACAATGAAAAAAGAAACGATAAACAGGGAAGTGGAAAATACTTACCAAAATGCAAATGAGACTCAGGTTGATATTACAGGTAAAGAATTTGTTGCTGCTGAGGGAGAAAGCACCAAGCTGATGTTTGATCCAAAGACTATGGGAATCAGGGTGACCAATTCCAAGGAAGGAACAGAGTGGCTTTCCTATATTAAAGGGAGTGCTCAGGGAAAAGATACAGCTCTTTTAAATATAAGTTTCCTTGGTGAAGATAACACTTTGTATACCTGGGATTCAGATACTTACTGCACAGCTCTTTCTACCTATGAAGTATACAAGATAGGCAATGGCATAAAGATTCATATGGACCTTAATCAGGGGGAATCTAATATTTTCTACGCATATCTTCCTAAAAAGATGAGTATAGAAAGATTTGAGGAAGTCTTTAAAAAGGGACTTGAAGATGCCAAAAGTGCCGGAACTATCACAGATGATGAGTACACCAGATATGTGACAACTCTCGGACTTGTGTATAAAAAGAGTATCACAGAGGAGTGTTATGCAGTTACTTATACGGGGAACCCTCCTACTTCTGCTACTAAGCAGATGATCAGCATTGCGCAGATTGTTGGTTATGACACCGATATGTTAAAGGATGATGCCGAAGAGTTTGGCTTTTCTTTAGCAGAGACAGAGATTCCGCAGTTCAATCTAAATCTATATATAACACTTGATGGAGATGAGATGGTTGTTGAAGTTCCCACAAGTGAAATGGTTTCTTTAAATGACTATTTTACTATTCAGAACGTTCAGGTTCTTCCAAATATGGGAGCGGCAACTGTATCACAGCTTGAGGACGGATATTTTCTTATTCCTGACGGATGCGGTGCACTTATGAAAGTGAATGGATATCTTTCGGGGGTTCCGAATTATAAAAGAGCTTTTTATGATAATGATTATTTCACAGATTATTATTACAAGGAAGAATACGGCGAAACGCTCGACATGCCTGTATTTGGAGTGATTTACGGAGAACTTGAAAAAGAAAAGCAAAGTTTTCTTGCAATAATCGAAGAAGGTGCACAGACAGGATACATGAATGCCGAGCTTGCAAGCACAGGTGAGGATGGGGCAGTAAGTAACAAAGCCTATGCATCTTTTGATACCTCACAGTATATGAGAGTAAAGGTCTACGGACCATATAGCGATAATACCGCAAATTATCTGGTTTCTACTGATGTCGCAAATGTTAATCTAAGGGTTAGATATCAGTTTTTTGGCAAAAAGAAAAGCTACTTCGATATGGCAATGTCTTACAGAGACTATCTTGCCAATAAGTGGAACAGGAAACTTACGTATAGAGATGAGAATCTGATGTACCTTGATGTGTATGGGGCGCTCGATATCAGAGACCATTTTCTTGGAGTTCCTTATAACAGAACTGTTTCAATGACTGAATATTCAGAGCTTATTGATATGTTAAAAGAGCTTGAAAATGAGAATTTGTCAGTTACTTATGAAGGCGCATTTAATGGCGGAGTCAATTCAAAGCTTAACAATAAGAGCAGTCTTGTATCACTTAACGGTTCCAAAAAGGAATTAGAAAGCCTTATGAGTTATGCAGAGGACAACGATATTTCTTTGAGTTTTGGAATAAGCCCTGAAAGAATTTATGAAAAGGGTGTGGGATATAGGTCTTCCAAAAACAGTATCAGAGATTTTGGTAATATAACTGCCACTATTTCAGGTTATAACAGCGCAACAGGCATTTTGTCAGGGGCAAAAGATTCTTCTGCGACATATTATGAGCTGATTTCGCCAAAGTATTTAAACGGCGTTGTAAACGGTTTTTTGAAGAACAGCGGAAAATATGAAAATCTGTATCTTGGCACAATGGCAAAGCAGTACTATGCAGATTATAACAACTCATCTATGACAGACCCCTATGATGGACAGGAGGTTTTAAATGAGAGTTTTGATGCAATTTCAAAAGAACATGATCTGGTGATAAGTGATCCGTTTTTTGTTTATGCCGGATATGGGGACATGCTTACGGATATAAGCAGAAAAAGCAGTGATTACGCCACATTTACATACTCCGTTCCCTTCAAGGAACTAGCGCTTAACGGGTTGACTGATCTAACCTCCGAGCATGTGAATATGTCGGCTGAAGGAGAAGAATACTATGTCCTTCAGGCTGCGGAGCTTGGAATTATACCTAAATATGTTCTTACTTATAAAAGTGAAGATATTTTGAAAAATTCAGATTACACAGATTTATACGCTGTGAACTTTTCAAATCAGAAAGACAGCATTGAGCGGGTATACGCTAAGTGCGGAGAAGTACTTGAAAAAATCGGAACAACACAAATAACAGATCACAGAGTTCTGGCAGAAAATGTATATAGTACAAAGTACGAAAGCGGAGTCTGTGTGATTGTTAATTACAATCTGTTTGATGTGACACTGGAAGACGGAACTGTAATTAAAGCCATGAGCTATTGTTTCGAGGGAGAGCAGTAATATGAAGAAATTAAAGATGACAAGAAACATGCGCAGAAATCTGTACGGGCTATTATTTTTATCGCCGTTTTTCATTGGATTTATCATGTTTTTCCTTATTCCGATCATTAGAACAGTTTTTTATTCTTTTCAATCCGTTTCTGTCGGAGCAAACGGCGGAATGGAATTTACAGCAAGTGGTTTTAAAAATTATGTGAACCTGTTTAAGTCTGAAGTTACAACAGATTCAAAGACACTGACTGAACTGTTTGCAAATCAGAATATGAACATGCTGACATCGGTTCCGCTTATAACGGTATTTAGTTTATTTATGGCACTTCTTGCAAACAGACAGTTCAGAGGAAGAGCTTTTGTGAGAATGATATTCTTTCTACCTATTATTTTAGGATTGCCGCTTGTGACTGATATGCTGGCGATGACAACCGGTTCAGAGCTGACTGAGACCGGAGGCGGACTATTTTCAGAGAGCTTTGTATCAGTTCTTTTGCTGAATTATACAGGTATTCCGTTAAGAGTGCTGACACCGATAATGGGATATGTTGACAATATCTTTGACCTTATAAGCCATGCCGGAGTTCAGACGCTGATTTATCTGACGGCGCTTCAGTCAATTTCACCAAGTTTGTATGAGGTTGCGAGGATTGAGGGTGCAACAGCTTACGAGACCTTCTGGAAGGTGACAATCCCGTCTATTATGCACATTATTCTTTTTGTTGTAGTGTACACGATAGTTGAACTGTTTCTTGAGTCACAGATTGCTGAAGAAGTATACAGCTTTGCCTTTGAGCAGAACAAGATAGGTATTGGTTCAGCTCTTTCTGTAGTATACATACTCAATGTTTTATTTGTACTAATAGTAGTTGTACTGATTCTTGGGAAGGTGGCAAGACGTTATGAGTAATTCATATCAGATCAAACAAAAGATAAAAGAAATAGTTACAAGTGTTTTCCTGATCTTGCTGATTGCGGGACTTTGTTTTTCTATTTTGTATCCGCTTCTTAAGCTGGTTCCGACAATCTTTTCAAGAATTGAGGATCTTGGAAATCCAAATGTAATATGGCTTCCGCAGAAATTCTCGATTACAAGCTTTAAGGCAGCCGCAAGATTTGTTATGCCTGCCGGAATCCTTACGCTGGTAAAAACAGTGCTTTATGCCGCACTTATTATGCTGATTCAGGTTTTCTTTTCTGCAATGGTTGGATATGCCATGGCAAGAGTTAAGTTCGTTTTTAGTAAAATTGCATACTTTCTGGTGGTGCTGGTTTTCCTGGTACCGAGGCAGTCACTTCTTCTTGCACAGTATATCTTCTTTAAGCATTTTGATTTCCTGGGGATAATGAATGTTTTTACCTCAAGAGGAGAGGTTGACCTGATTGATAATCCTGTAACGCTTGTGCTTCTTGCTGTGTTTGGATTTGGAGTAAATCAGAGTCTTTTTATTTTCCTTTTTGCCCAGTTTTTCAGGAATATACCAAAAGAGCTTGAGGAGGCAGCAGGTATAGACGGCTGCGGATTTATAAGAACGTATTTCAGGATAATGATTCCAAATGCGATTCCAATCATATCGACAGTTTCAATCCTTGCATTTGTATGGAATTATGCCGATATTTATTACACCAATTATTTTTACTCAGATGCAGGTCTTATGAGTACTCTTTTATCAAAGACCTTTGTAGGAGCTAATAAGACCTATGTACTGAATGCGGTTCAGACATGGTTTGGCATTCCTGCAGTCAACGATTTTGCGTTTGATGCTGTTAAACAGGCGGGTGTCCTTATTTATCTCATTCCGCTTCTTATAGTATATCTTATCGGCCAGAGAAAACTTGTTCAGAACATGGAGAATTCCGGATTGGTAGGTTGATGTAATGGATGAAAAAGGGAAGCTTACAATATACGATATAGCCAAAATGGCAGGAGTATCGACCACAACTGTTTCCAGAGCTATGAATGGAACCGGCTACGTTTCAAAAGAGAAAAAAGAAAAAGTATTAAAGGTAATCGAAGAATATGAATTTAAGCCAAATGCGTTTGCCAAGGGACTTACCACGAGACGTAGCGGAACAATCGGTATGCTCGTTCCGGATGTAATAAATCCTTTTTTTGCAACTATGTTTACCATGCTTGAAAGAGAAGCGCTTGATCACGATTATAACGTTATTCTTTGTAATTATTATAACGACAACGAATCTGCCGGAAAGCAGATCGCACTTCTTGAGCAAAAACAGGTGGATGTTTTGTTACAGGTAGGTGGTCCTACAGATCTTTATGATATTCCTGTAGATTATCTGGAAATATTGGAAAAGGCGGGGAAAAATACGCCAATCATTACTAATGGTAACTCTGTTGGCGGGAAATTTATTGCAGTGCAGGTTGATGATGATGAAGCACTTAAAAATCTTCTTGCAGATGCCTATGAAAAGGGACACAGAAGATTTGCTATTGTAGGCGGAGACGGAAGGTACATTCCAACCGGAAAAAAGTGGCAGCAGTTCGACAAGGTGTTAAAAGAGCTTGGAATTTCAAAAGAAAATCGAAAAATTCTTGAATACGATAACTTTGATTCATACGGCGGAGGAAAGTGCGTAGAGCTTTTGATGGAAGAATATGGCAGGGATATTCCTTCTTTTATAATAGGAATAAATGAGTCTGTTGCCATCGGTGTACAGAAGGAACTTGTCAAAAATGGTTTCTTGATTCCGAAAGACATATCGGTTGCCGGATTTGACAACACTTATTTATCAGAGATAGTAACGCCAAGTCTTACATCAATTGGTTGTGATTACAGAGAGTATGCTAAAGCGGTGATGAATATTATTGCGCAGCTGACTGAGAAAAAATCAGGCTATACCGGTGAACGTGAAGTTAGGGTTGTAAGCCACCTTGTAAAAAGGGAATCAAGTAGTTACTGTTCAGACAGAAATGCGCACTAAGCTGCGCATTTCGTGAGAACATGATGCAGGAGTGAGCGCATTCCATCGACGAAGTCGATTTGGAATGAATGCGCGAAGTGGTTACTGGAGCGAGCAGTATGCGAGTGAACAGTAACGT
>JAFSQI010000059.1 GCA_017446685.1 Butyrivibrio sp. | reverse complement strand
TTTAATTATATTTTTATTTTATTGTATTTTAGACAATCTATATGATTATAATTCAGAAAGTTATAAAAATCAATGTGAATAGATTGCACAAAATTTATATATAGATATATTGTATAAAATTTATGTTTTGACTATTTAACTATTTATATGTTATGTGTTATTATTACTCTGTATGAGTAAATTTATGAAAAATTTAGGAGTTTGTTTTTATTAATGTATATTAAGGTAAAAAAACTATTTATCATTTTTTTCTCTTTTATGATTTGTTTTACTGCCTTTCCAATAAACAGCTATTCCAAGAATACAGTTAATAAAGTGGTAAGAGTAGGATATTATTCCAATGAACTTTTTGAAGAAGGGGCTTATGATGGAGCCGTAAAAAATGGATATGCCTACGAATATTATCGAAAGCTATCTGAGTATACCGGATGGTCTTACGAGTATGTATATGGCGATTTTGCTGATGTTTATCAGATGCTCCTGGATGGTGAAGTGGATCTTGTTGCAGGCCTTGCCAAAAACGAAGAAAGAGAAAAGATTATTTCATATCCCGAGAAAACTATGGGATATGAGTATTATGGTCTGGTTAAGCATGAGGATGATGATTCTATTAATTCTAACCCATCTACGCTTAATGACAGGACAATTGGTGTTCTTGAAAGTGCAATTGCAGATAGCCTGTATCTTTTTCTTGATGAGCATGATATAGATGCTAAAGTTATTACTTATAAAAATTACGACACACTTTTATCAGCTTTTGACAAAAAAGAAGTAGATGTTCTTGCCACAGAATATGAGGGAACCTATGACAGAAATCATGCGCAGACACTATATACATTTGGTGAAGCAGATTACTATCTTGCGGTTAATATTGACAGAGTCGATTTATTAAAAGAACTAAATCAGGCACAGGAACAGCTTTTTATAGAGGAGCCCGGTTATATCAGTCTTTTAAGAAATAAATATTATGCCGGTTCATTATCAAGTAAGGCATTTACTTTGGAAGAAAGAGAGTGGATAAGAGAAAACACAAGTATTAAAGTAGGGTATCTCAATGATTTTCTTCCATACAGTGACACAGACAATAAGGGAAATGTTACAGGCATTGTAAAAGATGTTGTTCCTGCGTTGTTTTATAATCTGGGAGTAAAAGATCTGCAAATCAATTATGTCGGATACGATTCTTATGAAGAAATTGTAGATGCAATTTCAGATAATACAATAGATATGGCATTCCCTGTTGGCGGTGGACTTTTTTATTCGGAAGAAGATGGCGTTTATTTATCAAATCAGGTTATATCTTCTTATGCTAATTTAATCTATAGTGACAAATATATGGGAACAAGTAGTTCGGATTTTGCTGTCAATGGACTGAATAAGATTCAGTATTACTACATTATTTCTCATTATTCTGATTATTCGATTTCTTCGTATGATTCTATCAATAAATGTCTTGATGCGGTTGTTGATGGAAAGGTTAGCTATACAGTTCTTGACGGATTAAGAACAAACGGAATACTCAAGCAGTACAGATATAGAGATCTTGATTTTAGACAGCTTGGATATGCTGATGAGAAGAGCTTTGGTGTAAAAATTGGAAATGAGGCACTGTTAAAGCTTCTTAACAGAGGTATTAATATTTTGGGGCAGGATTATATTTTGAATCTTGCATATAATTATACGGACGAATTATATACTTACACATTTAAGGACTTTGTTAGAAATCATCTGATGCTGATTTCCATTATCTTTGCGATAATTGGAATGTTGGTGTTCCTTATCTTGATAAGAGAATCAATAAATAAGTCAAAAAGACTTAATGAAAAGGAAAAAGATAGACTTGCTCTTGAAAATTCAAACAGACAGAAGATTATTTTCCTGAAAAATATGACTCACGATTTACGACATCCGATTAACTCAATAAATGGTCTTATTGACCTTTCAAAGCATACGGAAGACATGAAGCTTAGAAATGAGTATCTTGATACTATGAGCAGATATTCTGATCAGCTTTTAAGTGTAATTAATGATGTGTTGGATTTTAGTAGACTTGAAAGTGGCCAGGTGCATCTGGATGAGCAGAATGTTAATCTGCATGATGTCATTAATGATGTTAGAGCAGTTACTTCATCTGCTGTAATTGAAAAACAGCATATTATTAATGTGGATTTAAAAAATGTAAATCACGTTAACATTATTACTGATAAAATGAGACTTACGCAAGTAATTCTGAATATTTTTTCCAATGCAGTATACTTTACTCCACCTAATGGAATGATCGATCTTATCGTTTCAGAGGAAGAAAGTGTTTCTGATAAAATTAAGCTCAAATTTGAAATTCGTGATAATGGGATTGGTATGAGCCCGAAACTTGTCAGTTCTATTTTTGATCCATATAACGAGGATAAATCTACTATAGAAGGTGGAAGTGAAATACAGGGATTTGGTATGGCTATAACCAAGCAGATTGTTGACAAGATGCAGGGTGAAA
This sequence comes from Butyrivibrio sp., assembly GCA_017446685.1. Lineage (GTDB taxonomy): Bacteria > Bacillota > Clostridia > Lachnospirales > Lachnospiraceae > Butyrivibrio. The sequence continues at coordinate 32,508 of JAFSQI010000059.1, read as the reverse complement.
TTTTTGTTAACAGTGTTGAAGGTGAAGGCACTTCATTTATATTTGAGATTCCTTTTAAAATGAGTGAATCTACCGGCGATAGTTATAAAATCTATGATCATGAGACCTTGAATGCCTATGACTTCTATGGAAAGAGAATTATGATTGTTGAAGATACAGTTCCCAATCAGCAGATTACAGGGCGTATCATGAAAAAGGTTGGATTTGAAATTCAGATTGCTAATGATGCTTTTGAGGCCTATGAGAAGATGAATGCAGCTCCCTCAGGTTATTTTGACATTATTTTGATTGATATCAATTTGTCTGATCAGACCAATATAAATGCATTGCGCAATATTAGAGAGCTTATGGATCCGGTTAAGGCGAATATACCTATAGTTGCATCGACAGAAAATCAGCCTGATATAATTGAAGTGACACGTTTTGAGGATATTATTTCCGGTTATGTTATAAAACCATATGAACTTCCCAAAATGATGGAGACTTTATCCGGGCTTTTAAAATAAAAAAGTAAAGATTGGAGTGTTCAGATGAATAATTTCTTAAATAATCTTGAAAGAAAAATTGGAAAATATGCTATTCCAAATCTGACATTATACATTATTGGCCTGTATGTTGTCGGATATGTTTTACAGCTTGCTCCGGCAAGTGTGAATTTTACTTCATTTCTAACGCTTAATCCGGCATTGATTTTGCAGGGGCAGATTTGGAGAATTGTATCCTGGATTTTGATCCCGCCTTCAAGTTTTAGTATTCTGATTATAATTACACTGATATTTTATTATTTTGTCGGAAGTACCATGGAGAGAACAATAGGAACTTTCAGATATAATCTTTTTATTTTTGGTGGAATGCTTTTGATGATAATCGGAGCATTTCTGGCATATCTGATATATTATCTTATTGATCCTACACTTGCTTATCAGATAATGTATTTTTATTCAGCCTTTTTTAGCACATATTATTTGCAACAGGTTGTATTTTTGGCTTTTGCCATTGTGTATCCTGACATGCAGGTTCTTCTTATGTTCATAATACCGATTAAAGTTAAATATCTTGGAATACTTTATGGTGCTTTACTGGTTTATGATATGATTTCCGGTTTGGCTGGCCATAACTATTGTGTAGCTTTTGCAATTGGTACACAGCTTATAAACCTTTTGCTTTTCTGGATACAGACAGGAAAACTTAGTCATTTAAGACCTAAAGAAGTAAAAAGAAGACAGAGTTTTAATCGCAATGTGAGAATGACACCTCCAGGTGTAACAAGACACAAATGTGCAGTTTGTGGCAGAACAGAAAAGGATGACCCTAATCTTGAATTCAGATTCTGCTCTAAATGTAATGGAAATTATGAGTATTGCCAAGATCATCTTTTTACTCATCAACACGTAAAATAATTGAGGAATGTTATGGGAAATATTGATAATAAAGAAAAAGAATTTGCTGATATACTTAAATTTGTAACTCGCACAGCAAGAGAAAATAAAAATACAATTTCAAAAGATCAGGTTGAGCAGGCTTTTTCCGAACTTAATCTTGATGAAAATCAGATGGATATGGTTTTTGACTATTTGAAAAACCATAAGATTGGTGTAGATACTAAGCCGGAATATTCAGAGGATGATCTTACTGAAGAAGAAACCAATTATTTGAATGATTATCTGGAAGCTTTAAAAGATTTACCGACTTACAGTGACGGCGAAAAAGAAGCTATTTCCATGTCTGCTATTGCCGGAGATAAGATTGCTCAGTCAAAACTTATTGAGTGTTATCTTCCTCTTGTCGTAGATGTAGCCCGTATGTATACAGAGCAGGGAGTTTATCTTGAGGATTTGATTGGAGAGGGGAATTTTGCTCTTACAAGAGGCGTCACAATGCTCGATGTAGTTGGTGAACCCAAAGAAGTTGAAAGTTTTCTTTATAAGATGATGCTTGATGCGATGGAGGCAATTATCCAGGATAATCTTGCAGAAGATGCTGGAGGCCAGAAGGTTGTCAAGCTTGTACAGGAGGTGGCTGATAAGGCTAAAGAGCTTGCTGAAGACCTTAGAAGAAAAGTTACTGTTTCTGAGCTTATGGAAGAAACCGGCTGGGATGAAGATAAAATCAGAAGTGCCATCAAATTTAGCGGCGATAAAATTGAAGATCTTGATAGTGGAGAAAACTAATAATGAATAACATTGTGGGCGAAGATGATTTCAAATATTATATGCAGGATATAGAAAGAAATTATTTTGGTGCCCGTTATAATTATTTGGAACTTCTTGATAATGAAATGGTTCCGTTTAAATTTAAAACTATAATCACAAAATATTTCAAGGATGATATTGATTTATCTACTACTTTGGAAAGCCATCTTTATTATATAGAACCGGAGAGTTTTGATTATAAAGTATTCAGGCAGCTCAAAGCAAGAGTAAGAACTTCTCAATATAAAAATCCTGATAAGCCGGAAAAAGGATTTAAAGAGAAAATTTATACTATTGAAGAAATATCCAGAATTTCTGCTGATGAAAAGGGAAAGATGGGTATGATTATTAGAGAATTGATAATATCCAAACTTGCTCTTTTTGCGTTCTCTGTCTAAAAGCTAGTTCACAATTAATTTGAAATAATTTTAGTTTCAATTAAGTTTAGATTGGTATGTTGGTTCAAGTAAGAATCAGCATACTTTTTTTGTGCTGTTTTGAAAGGAGGAAGAAAAAGTGATTACAGCTACGCATTTGACTAAGCTGTACGGAGATTTTGCTGCCGTAGATGATTTGTCTTTTACCATTGAAGATGGACATGTATATGGCTTTTTAGGACCTAACGGAGCAGGAAAATCCACAACGCTTAATATTATTACGGGGTGTCTTGCCCCTACTTCGGGGGAGGTAAAAATAGACAATCTTGATATCTATGAAAATAGTAGGGAAGCCAAAAGAAAAGTTGGTTATCTTCCTGAAATTCCACCACTTTATGTTGATCAGACCCCAAGAGAGTATTTAGATTTTGTTGCTGATGCAAAGAAAGTTGCAAGAGCATCAAAAAATGACGAAATAGAAAGAGTTGCCAAAGAAACTCATATCGAACATGTTCTGGATAAGCCAATAAAGTTTTTGTCTAAGGGTTATAGACAAAGAGTAGGAATTTCTCAAGCGCTTGTTGGTGATCCACAGATAGTTATTCTTGATGAACCAACAGTAGGTCTTGATCCTGTCCAGATTTTAGAAATAAGAGAACTTATAAATGAACTTGGAAAAAAACATACTGTTATTTTAAGTTCTCATATTTTGTCTGAAGTACAGGCTATATGTGATAAAGTACTTATCATCTATAAAGGAAAAATGGTTGCCTTTGATGCACCTGAAAATTTGGGTAAAAATCTGGAACAGGAATCTGTAATAGAAATATTCTGCGATTGTGATAAAGAAAGCGCTTTTGAAATTTTGGAAGATATTGAAGAAATAAAGGATAAAGAGATATTAATGGAAGAAGAAAATATTTGCAAAATTCGTGTTCATGCAAACGGAAATGAGCCACTTAATGTATGCAAAAAGATTTTCATGGCATTTGCTTCAAAAGATATTGCTTTAATGCAGATAAATCCAATTAAGACAACACTTGAAGATATATTCATTGAACTCACAAAAGATGAGGAGGTGACGACATATGACAGCAGTGTTACGGCATGAATTATCACTTTTTTATCATAATATGACAGGATATGTATTTGGAGCGTTTCTTCTTCTTTTTACAGGAATTGGTGCAATGCTTTATAATATCAATTCCTCTGTGGCTAATTTTGAGTATGTTCTTAGCTTTATATCAGTTGTGTTTGTTGTTATTGTTCCAATACTTACTATGAGGATTATTTCAGAAGAAAGAAGACAAAAAACTGACCAGTTATTGTATTCACTTCCTATCACCTCGACTGAAATAGTGATGGGAAAGTTTTTTTCGTTGATTTGTGTGTATGTTATGCCGCTCATTTTTATTGCTGCATATCCATTGATATTTGCACAATATGGTGATGTTTATCTGCCAACTTCCTATGGCTCGCTTGTTGCTTTCTTTTTTATGGGAGCAGCATTTATAAGTATGGGAATGTATATTTCTTCATTAACTGAATCTCAGGGAATGGCTGCAGGTATCTGTATAGCCGTTATGTTATTTAATTATTTTTGTGCATCACTTTCGGATTATGTATCTGCTACTGCATTTGGCTCAGTGGTGGTTCTTGTCGTTATGTGTCTTATTATTGGTTTTATTGTGAGATTTATGACAAAATCAACTATCGCCGGAGCAATAGTTTTTGTACTAGGAATAGGTGCAGTTCTTGTAGCTTATTTTGTCGGAAGCACTACGCTGGATAATCTACTTCCCAATATTATGAAGAATCTGTCTTTATATGAGAGATTTAATGTATTTGTAAACGGAGTATTTGATATAAACGGAATAGTTTATTATATAAGCGTTGTAGCCTTCTTTTTATTCTTGTGTGTTCAGTCTCTTGAAAAGAGGAGGTATAACGGATAATGTTTAATATTCAGGAAACTCTTAGAAAAAACAGGGATGCATTAAGTACAAGAACTGCCAAGATCGGTGGTTACAATTTTGTCGTTTCTATTATTGTGCTTGCTATAATTGTAGCTATTAATGTTTTTGTGAGATCCCTTCCGGCTACAATAACACAATTTGATATATCTGCAGCTCAGCTTTATTCGGTGACTTCTTCCACAAAAGTTGTAGTAAATAATCTTTCCGAGGATGTGACGATTTATTGGATTACTCAGTCAGGACAGGAAGATGCTGTTATAGAAAAACTTTTGAACATTTATGATGGCATGTCTGATCATATAGAAGTAATTAAGAAAAATCCCGATGTATATCCAACTTTTGCAGCTCAGTACACTGAAGAGGAAGTGGCAAATAATTCACTTATAGTTGAGTGTGGAGACCGCTATAGATATATAAGTTATGAGGATATATATCAGTATGATATGACAAGTTATTACATGACAGGCTCTGTTTCATCCAGTTTTGACGGAGAAAGTCAGATTACAACAGCAATTGACTATGTCGTTTCAGAGGACCTTCCGGTGGCTTATCTTTTGACAGGTCATGGTGAAAGTGAGATTTCAGAAAGTTTTTCATCTGCTCTTGAAAAGGCAAATATTGAGACAGAAGAATTTACACTTTTAAATGTTGATGCAGTTCCCGAGGATGCCAATCTGATTATAATAAATGCGCCAACCAGTGATTTGGCAGAAGAAGAGGTAACCATGCTTGAGGATTATGTTGCAAATGGTGGGAAACTTCTGGTATTTTCAGGACCTGCACAGGAGGATACAGAGCTTACAAATCTTAATAGTATTATAGAGGCGCTTGGAGTGACAATTAATGAAGGAATTGTTGTAGAGGGAAGCAGGGATGGCTATGCATTTGCGCAACCATATATTCTTTTACCTACAATTGAAACTTCTGATATTACTCAAGCTCTTATTGATGAAAAAAGTAATGTAATTGTTCCGGTTTCAGCAGGTCTTACTGTTACGGGATATTCTGACTACTATGAGACAACAAGTTTACTTTCTACTTCGGAAGAATCTTTTTCAAAAATAGCTGGATATAAGCTTGAAACCTATGAAAAAGAAGATGGTGATATTGATGGACCTTTTTCACTTGCTGTATCAGTTGAAAGCTCTGATCTTGGAAGCAAAATAGTATGGATTGCAAGCGATGTAATGCTTGACGATGGATATAATTCCTATTCTTCCGGGGCCAATATTGATTTTGTAATGAATGCTATTTCCTGGATGATAGGAGAAGAAGACACTATTTCCATAAGGTCTAAATCTCTTGATTATAATTATCTGACTATAAGTGAATCTGCTGCAAAGAGAATCAAGATCATAATGATAGGCGTAATACCTGCTTTCTATTTGTTTTATGGAGTAGAAGAAGTGCTTAGAAGGAGAAAGGCGGGTGTGAAGGTTGAAGCGTAAAAAAACTTTGATAATATTGTGTGCTTCTTTACTGGTAATATGTGGTGCAATAGTGGCTGTAAATGCAGTTGAGAAGCATGTTGACAGTATTAATACTATTGATGAAACCGTTATTTCGGTAGATGAAGATAAGCTCACTTCAGTTTCCTGGACTAATGAAGAAGGAGAGGTTACTTTTGTAAAAGAAGAGGATGAATGGAAATATTCAGGTGATGAAGATTTTCCGGTTTCACAAATCTTGTTTTCCGCATTTTTGGATAATTTTGAAGATGTAAGAGCCAGCTTTATTATTGAAGATGTAGAGGATTATGAACAATATGGGCTTGCTGATCCTGAACATACAATAACATTTCATACTGAAGAAGGTGATACAGTTATAACGACCGGAACCTATTCAACTATGGATGAAAAAAGATATATCTGTGTCGACGGAGGTACAGTATATCTTGTTGAAACTGATATTGCCGAAAACCTTGAAAGTGTAAGGGATGATTTCCTTGATAATGATAAAATCCCATATTTTTATCAGGTTAAGAATATAAAGATAACAACTGATGAAACACTAGATATTATTTATGATGATGAAGGCGAGTACATATATTCCACTAATTATGATTATTATCTGGTTTCGGGAGATGAGTATAAGCCTGTTTCAACTACCAATATGAATAGTCTTATCAACAATATTACAAATGAAACATATACAGATTATGTTACTTACAAGGCTTCGGAAGATGATCTTTCGGATTATGGTTTTGATGATCCTGACCTTACTATATATATTCAGGGAGACAAATATTCGGAGTACACTACTGAACAACTCTCAGATGAAGACGAGATAAGTGAGGCAGAGTTTACTATTTATTTTGCTCATAAGGATGATGAAACAGTATATTTACATGTGGATGGATCAAAGATTATCTATAATTTTGATGCCGAGCTTTATGCGGAGCTTTCATCCATGACATATGATGATTTAAGACCAAGTGCTGTAGTTTCTGTTGAAGAAGATAAACTTGAGAAAATTACAGCTGTTGTAGATGGAGAAGAATATACATTAGATGTTAAAACTGATGACAACTCCGGTGTGGTATTTTCCATGGGTGAAAAAGAAGTCGATGGTGCAACTGTTCTTGATGATATTGAAGCACTAAGCATAACGGAGTTTAATTCTGAAGAATCCGGTGATGTAGTTGAATTTTCATTTACTTTGACATTAAATACAGAAACAGAACTTAATATCGCAATTTACAGATTGGATGATGAAAATTGTCTGGCTATATTTAATGATGAGATATTGGGATATGTTTCAAGAAGTCAGGTTGTTACATTGAAAGAAGACTTTACTAAGATGCTACTTTCTTTAAATAAGACAGAAGAGGAAGAATAAAAATAAAGCAGTAAACATGAGATTTATAATCAAGTGTTTACTGCTTTTTTTATTTTGACTGAAAAATGCAAAAAAAACCACCTGAAATTTCAGGTGGTTTTGCAAGCTTATTAAGCTCTCTCTACCTTGTTTGATCTAAGGCAACTTGTGCAAACATGCATTCTCTGAGTTTGACCATTAACTTTAACTGCAACGTGCTGAACATTTGCATTCCAAACTCTGTTAGATCTTCTATGAGAATGGCTTACGTTGTTTCCGAAATGAACGCCCTTGCCACAAATATCACATTTAGCCATTTTGACACCTCCTTATAAGCCATGTAATTTTTACTGATTTTTTGCGGAAATATTTCCACAACAGTGATATCTTAGCAGATACTAAAAATAATTGCAAGTAAATTCTTGAAAAAACTTGCTTTATTTTTTATTAAACTGCTATTATAATACTATATGTATGCGAAAAAACGCATTAAGGAGGTATTATATGAAGGCTTCAGTGATGAACACGCACATGGGAAATATTTCTATTGATAATGAAGTAATTGCCCAGTATGCCGGTGCAGTTGCTATGGAGTGCTTTGGAATCGTAGGAATGGCTAACGTTAATGTCAAGGACGGACTTGTAAGCCTGCTTAAGCTTGATTCCATGACAAGAGGAATTAATGTTACGCTTGATGATGACAATAAACTCAAACTTGACTTTCATGTTATAGTTGCATATGGAGTTAGTATTTCTGCAGTATCTGATAATCTTATCAGTACTGTTAAATATAAAGTAGAGGAATTTACGGGGCTTGAAATCGAGAAGATTAACATCTACATTGAAGGCGTCCGTGTTATAGATTAATGTATTAAGACATATTATTGGATGCTTTGCAGGATCCTAATCGATTGCAGTTCTAGGAGGATTTAATTTTGAGTAACAATTGTATAGACGCAAAGATGCTGTCTAAAATGTTTTTGACAGGTGCCAAGAATCTTGAGGCAAAGAAAGAGTGGATAAACGAGCTTAATGTTTTTCCTGTTCCTGATGGAGATACAGGCACAAATATGACTATGACTATCATGTCTGCTGCCAAAGAGGTTAGCAATCTTGGCGACAGTGCCAATATGGAAGCGATTTGTAAAGCTATTTCATCTGGCTCACTGAGAGGCGCAAGAGGTACCTCCGGAGTTATTTTGTCACAGTTGCTTCGTGGCTTCACAAAGGTTGTTAAAACACATGATGAAATTGATGTCAAAGTGCTTGGTGAGGCATTTGAAAAGGCAGTTGAAACTGCTTATAAGGCTGTTATGAAGCCCAAGGAAGGAACAATCCTTACAGTTGCCAAGGGAGCAAGTGAAAAGGCACATGAACTTGCTATCGAAGGAACAACAGATATTGAGACCTTCTGCATTGAGGTTATCAAATATGCTGAGGAGGTTCTTGCAAAGACACCCGATATGCTTCCTGTACTCAAACAGGCCGGCGTAGTTGATTCAGGCGGACAGGGACTTGTTCAGGTACTTAAAGGTGCATTTGATGGATATCTCGGAAAAGAGATTGATCTCTCTATTTCTGAAGAGCAGGTCACTCCCGGTGCAAAGACAAAATCAGAGCCAAAAGAGGAAGAAATCAAATTTGGATATTGCACTGAATTTATTGTCCTTTTGAACAAACCTCTGAATGTTAAGCAGGAAATAGATTTCAAGGGCTTTTTGGAGTCAATAGGTGACAGTATTGTTATGGTTGCTGATGATGAAATCTGTAAGGTACATGTTCATTCTAATGATCCTGGTCTTGCCATCCAGAGAGCGCTTATGTATGGTCAGCTTTCAAATATGAAAATTGACAACATGAGAATGGAGCATAGAGAAAAGCTTTTTCATGAAAATACAGATGGTTCATGGGCTGAAATCAAAACAGAAATAAATGGTGCTGCTGAGCTTACTCCAACATATCTTCCGGGAGATGATATTCCTCTTGGCGATAAGGTTGAACTTGATATAGAAGAAAAGGCTGCGGAAACACCTCATAAAGAAATCGGTTTTGTTACAGTTTGTGCTGGTAGTGGACTTGCTGATATTTTCAGAGGGTTAGGTGTTGACTATGTTATAGAAGGCGGTCAGACCATGAATCCAAGTACAGCTGATATTATGGATGCTGTAGACAAAGTAAATGCTGATACAGTTATTGTACTTCCAAACAACAAGAATATTATTCTTGCAGCTAATCAGGCAGCAATCATGTCAGAAGATTCAGATTCATATAAAAAGATTGTTGTAGTTCCTTCAAAAACTGTTCCTCAGGGCATTACTGCTATGATTAATTATGTTCCTGAGTCACCTCTTGATGATGTAATTTCTGCAATGACAGAAGCTTTGGAAACAGTAAATACTGGTGAAGTTACATATGCCGTAAGAGATACAGTCATTGATGATGTACAGATCAAGCAGGGAGATTATATGGGAATCGGAGACAGCGGAATTCTTTCTGTTGGAGCAGAGATTTCAGATGTTGCTGCAGATATGCTTGATAAGATGATGAACGATGACCTTGAGCTTATCAGTGTGTTCTATGGTGATGAAGTTAGCGAACAGGACGCTGAGGCATTAGGCGCAAAGATATCTGAAAAATATCCTCAGTGCGATGTGGAAATACAATTTGGTGGACAGCCGATTTATTATTATATTATTTCTGCCGAGTGATATTAAGAGCCGGGCAATTATGCCTGGCTTTTATTTTGGAGTAAAAATATGGACAGACGTTTTTTAGAGGAAAATATTATAAATCTAAAGGGGATAGGAGAAAAAACAGCTAAGCTTTTTGAAAAGTGCGGAGTTTTTACATGCGAAGATCTTCTTACTTATTATCCTCGTGCCTATGATACTTTTGACACACCACTTGCAGTATGCGATTTGAAAAGCGGATTGGTCTGTGCCTGTAAACTTACAATTGTAGGTAATATTGCAAGACGTCATGTCAGAAAACTCTCCATAGTTGCATTTGAAGCAGCAGATCAGACCGGTAAAGTTAAAATTACATATTTTAATGCTCCTTATCTTGCGAGTTCATTAAAGCCTGGGACAACATATATATTTAGGGGAATGGTTCAAAAAAAAGGCAGTTTTTTTACTATGGATCAGCCCAAAATGTATAAATCCGAAGAATATGCAGCACTAATGGGAACAATGCAGCCAAGATATCCTCTTGTTAAGGGGCTTACTAATAATGCAGTTATAAAAGCAGTAAATCAGGCTATTATGAATGTTGGCGCTATCGAAGAATTTGTGCCGGATGATATTCTAAAGCGCCTTGAGTTAATATCTTTTTCTGATGCTGTTAGAGAAATTCATTTCCCTCAAAATTCTGAAAAACTTGAAAAAGCTAGAAGGAGACTTGCGTATAATGAATTTTTGCTTTTTGTTTTAAAACTTCGTTTGTTAAAACAAAATTCTGATGAAATAATTAATACATTTCCAATGGATGAATCTTCAGAGGCTGATGCTTTGCTTGACAGGCTTCCGTACAAACTTACAAATGCCCAGATTTCCGCATGGAATGATATAAAAAATGATCTTGGCAGTAAGCATGTTATGAATCGACTTATTCAAGGAGATGTGGGATCAGGTAAGACTATTGTAGCTCTTTTGACGCTCCTTACCTGTGCAGCTAACGGATATCAGGGTGCGCTTATGGCACCGACTGAGGTTTTGGCAGCTCAGCATTATGAAAGCTTTAAGGAAATCATAGAAAATTATGAAATTAAATCTTTGCGTCCTGTTCTTTTAACAGGTGCTCTTACTGCTAAAGAAAAAAGAGAAGCTTACCGTCTTATAAGTGAAGGTGAAGCAAATTGTATTATCGGTACAAATGCTCTTATTCAGGAAAAAGTAAATTACAAAAATCTTGCAGTTGTAGTTACTGATGAGCAGCACAGATTTGGCGTAAGACAAAGAGAAGCATTGGCAGGAAAAGGCGAAAATACGCATGTTCTTGCAATGAGCGCCACACCTATCCCGAGAACACTTGCAATAATATTATATGGAGATCTTCATATATCGATAATTAATGAGCTTCCCGGAGGAAGACTTCCGATTAAAAACTGTGTGGTTGGTACAGACTATCGACCTAAGGCCTATAAATTTATTCAAAATCAAATTGAAGCAGGAAGACAGGCATATGTAATATGTCCTATGATTGAAGAAGGCGAGCTTGACGGAGTAGAAAATGTTATGGATTATACAGAAAAGCTCAGAAGTAATTTGCCTCAATCAATTAATGTTGAAATGCTTCATGGAAAAATGAAACCAGCGCAAAAGGATGCTATAATGGATTCTTTTGCAAGGAAAGAAATTGATGTGCTGGTGTCAACAACAGTTATTGAGGTTGGAATCAATGTTCCGAATGCTACAGTTATGATGATTGAAAATGCAGAAAGATTCGGACTTTCCCAGCTTCACCAGTTAAGAGGAAGAGTTGGCCGCGGAGAACATCAATCATATTGCATTTTCCTTAATACATCTGAGAGTAAGGATGCGATACAGCGACTAGATATTATGAATAAATCCAATGATGGTTTTAAAATTGCTGAAGAAGATTTAAGACAGCGAGGACCCGGAGATTTATTCGGTGTAAGGCAAAGTGGTGAGCTTGGATTTAAGGTTGGTGATATTTATCATGATGCTGATCTGGTAAAAGAGTCTGCCATGGATGCTGACAGAATTTTAGCGATGGATCCTGATTTATTGCTTCCACAACATCGTGTAATGAAACAAATTTTAGCCCCTAAATCGGCAAATTTTTTTGACTTTACAACATTATAAAAGTAAGATAAGCTTAGTTGTAGTATTTTTTTATAGGAGGATTGTCGGCTTTTTTGCTGGCAGGTGTGAATATATGTCTAAAATTGCAATAGTAACTGATAGCAACAGCGGCGTGACTCAAACTCAGGCTGAACAGCTTGGCATTCATGTAATTCCAATGCCTTTTAGAATCAATGATGAAGACTATTTTGAAGATATTAACCTGACACAGGAGCAGTTCTATCAGAAATTGGCAGAAGATGCTAATGTATCTACATCCCAGCCTTCTCCGGATTCTCTTATGACAATGTGGGATAAAGTACTTGAGGATAATGATCAGATTATTTATATTCCGATGAGTAGCGGCTTATCAAGTTCCTGTCAGAGTGCAATCATGATAGCGCAGGAAGAATATGAAGGAAAAGTTTTTGTGGTAGACAATCAGAGAATATCTGTTACCCAGAGACAGTCTGCACTTGATGCCAAGGCTATGGCAGATGCCGGTTTATCAGCAGAAGCTATTGTTGATAAGCTTATGGCAACTAAATTTGAATCAAGCATTTACATCATGCTTGATACATTGCATTATCTTAAGAAAGGTGGCAGAATTACACCTGCTGCCGCTGCGCTCGGTACTCTTTTAAGACTTAAGCCGGTATTGCAGATTCAGGGTGAAAAACTTGATGCTTTTGCAAAAGCAAGAACCAGTAATCAAGGTAAGAATATAATGATAAATGCTATCAAAGCTGATATAGAAAATCGTTTTGGCGGCTTTGAAGCAAAAGATTATTGGATTTCCTGCGCATATACCAAGGATATTGATGCAGCTAACAACTGGAAAAAGGAAGTTCAGGAAGCATTTCCTGATATGGATATTCACATGGATCCATTGTCACTTTCAGTTGCCTGCCATATAGGTCCGGGTGCGCTTGCAGTTACAGTTACAAGAAAACTGCATTTTTGATTTTATTTATTTAAATTTTTAGTTTTGTTAAAGGGGTTTTAAAGCATGGCGTCTTTTGATCAATATGATGCTTCCAGTATTACAGTACTAGAAGGACTTGAAGCGGTAAGAAAACGTCCTGGAATGTACATAGGAAGCGTTACTACAAGGGGACTCAACCACCTTGTCTATGAAATTGTGGACAATGCGGTTGACGAACATCTTGCAGGTTTCTGCACAAAAATCCATGTTACACTAGAAGCTGATGGATCAGCGACTGTTGAAGATAACGGAAGAGGCATTCCTGTAGGAATGCATGCCAAGGGCATAACTGCTGAGCGTGTTGTTCTTACTATGCTTCATGCCGGTGGTAAATTCGATAATAATTCATATAAGACAAGTGGTGGTCTCCACGGTGTCGGTTCGTCAGTTGTTAACGCTCTTTCCACCAGAATGAGCGTTTGTATAAAAAAAGATGGATATATTTATGAGGATTCCTATGAGAGAGGAATCCCTACAACACAGCTTGAAAACGGTCTCTTGAAGCCATTGGGAACTACAAGGGAAACAGGAACCAAAATAAATTTCCTTCCGGATGACACAATCTTTGAAAAGACTCGTTTTAAAGAGGATGATATAAAATCCAGACTTCATGAAACCGCATATCTTAATCCTAGTCTTACTATTATTTTTCAGGATAAGAGACCGGGAGTAGAGGAATATATTGAATATCATGAGCCGGATGGAATTACTGGCTTTATTAAGGATATGAACAAATCAAAAGAGGCTGTTCATGATGTTGTTGCTTTTAGTGGGGAAAGTGATGGTGTTGAAGTAGAGATTGCTTTCCAATATGTTAATGAATTTCATGAAGAAGTTCTTGGATTTTGTAATAACATATATAATGCCGAAGGTGAAACACATCTGACCGGTTTTAAGACTATGTTTACAAATATAATCAATCAGTACGCAAGGGAACTTAATATCTTAAAGGAAAAAGATGTTAATTTTACTGGCACTGATGTAAGAAACGGTATGACTGCTGTAGTTTCAATCAAGCATCCGGACCCGAGATTTGAGGGACAGACCAAGACTAAGCTTGATAATCAGGATGCCGCAAAGGTTGTATCCAAGATAACCGGTGAAGAGGTTACCAGATTTTTTGACAGAAATCTTGATACATTGAAAGCAATCATCGGATGTGCCGAGAAAGCTGCAAAAATTAGAAAAACCGAAGAAAAAGCCAAGACTAATATGCTTACCAAGCAGAAGTATTCTTTTGACTCAAACGGTAAGCTCGCAAATTGTATTAGCAAAGATGCTTCAAAGTGCGAAATATTTATTGTAGAGGGTGATTCTGCCGGTGGTAGTGCCAAGATGGCAAGAGACAGAAATTATCAGGCTATTCTTCCCATCAGAGGTAAGATACTTAACGTAGAAAAAGCAAGTATTGATAAAGTACTCGCCAATGCTGAAATAAAGACAATGATCAATGCTTTTGGTTGTGGCTTTTCTGAAGGCTATGGTAATGACTTTGATATTGCAAAACTTCGCTATGACAAGATTATTATAATGGCAGATGCCGATGTAGACGGTGAACATATTGCAACACTTCTTTTGACATTGTTCTATAGATTTATGCCTGAGCTTATTTTCCAGGGGCATGTTTACATTGCTATGCCTCCGCTTTATAAGGCTTTGCCTGCAAGAGGAAAAGAAGAATATCTTTATGATGATGGTGCTCTTGCAAAATACAGAAAAACTCATAAAGGTAATTTTACTCTTCAAAGATATAAGGGCCTTGGTGAAATGGATCCCGATCAGCTTTGGGAAACTACACTTGATCCTGAAAGACGTCTATTGAAAGCGGTTGAAATTGAGGATGCCAAGATGGCATCTCAGATGACAGAACTCCTGATGGGTGTGGATGTTCCGCCAAGAAGAGAATTTATTCATCAGCATGCAACTGATGCAGAGCTTGATATTTAATAAAACGGAAATTTTAAAGGAAACATTATGGAAGATAGAATTATTAAGACCGAGTATTCGGAAGTAATGCAGAAATCTTTTATAGACTATGCCATGAGCGTTATTGTTGCCAGAGCACTTCCGGATATAAGGGATGGTCTTAAGCCTGTTCAGCGCAGAACTTTATATGATATGTTTGAGCTTGGAATCAGATTTGACAGACCGTATAGAAAAAGTGCCAGAATTGTCGGCGATACCATGGGTAAATATCATCCTCACGGTGACAGTTCAATTTACGACTGTCTTGTTGTGATGACACAAGATTTTAAAAAATCTATTCCTTTGGTCGATGGTCACGGTAATTTCGGAAACATTGAAGGTGATCCTCAGGCTGCCATGCGATATACTGAGGCTAGGCTTGCCAAGATAACACAGGAAAATTTCCTTGAGGACCTCGACAAAAATGTTGTTGATTTCGTACCAAATTTTGATGAGACTGAAAAGGAACCTTCTGTATTACCGGTAAAAATTCCTAATTTTCTTATAAACGGTTCAGAAGGTATTGCGGTAGGTATGGCTACTAGTACTCCGCCGCACAACCTGGCAGAAGTTATCGATGCTGAAATTGCTTATATGCAAAATGACCAGCTCACTACCAGGGATCTTATGAAATACATTAAAGGACCTGATTTTCCTACAGGCGGAGTAGTGATCAATAAAGATGAGCTGCTTGAAATATATGAGACCGGTGTCGGCAAAATAAAAATTCGTGGTAAGGTTGAGACTGAAAAAGGTAAAAACGGACATATTAATCTTGTTGTGACAGAAATTCCATATACGATGATAGGTATGGGTATTGGTAAGTTTATGTCTGATGTTGCTGAACTTGCCGAGAAAAAGATTACTAATGATATTGTTGATATTTCTAACCAGTCCTCTAAAGAAGGTATCAGAATTGTTATTGAACTAAAGAAGGATACTGATGTTGAGAATTTTACTAACCTTCTTTACAAAAAGACCAAGCTGGAAGATACTTTTGGCGTAAATATGCTTGCTATTGATAACGGAAGACCTGAGACAATGTCTTTAAAAGAGATAATGCGGGCATGTGTTGATTTCCAGTTTGAGACAAATACCAGAAAATATAATACTTTACTGAAAAAAGAACAGGAAAGAAAAGAAATCCAGGAAGGTCTTATCAAGGCATGCAATGTTATTGACCTTGTTATTGAGATTTTAAGAGGCTCCAAAGACAGAGCAATGGCAAAGAATTGCCTGGTTAATGGTGTCACTGACGGAATTAATTTCAAGTCCAGAGAGTCAAAGGCGATGGCTGCACAGCTTATGTTTACAGAAGCTCAGGCTGATGCAATTCTTGAGATGCGCTTATATAAACTTATAGGACTTGAACTTGATGCACTTATTAAAGAGCACGAGCAGACAGTTGCAAATATATACAGATATGAGGATATTCTTGAAAGCCATGATTCTATGTCTATGGTTATCCAGAATGAACTCAACAAGGTAAAAAAAGAATTTCAACAGGCTCGTAGGACTGTTATAGATAACAGAGAAACAGCCGTATATGAAGAAAAGCCTGTAGAAGAAACAGATGTAGCATTTATCATGGATAGATTTGGATATGCTAAAACTATTGATGCATCTACCTATGAAAAGAATAAAGAGACAATTCAAAGTGAGTTTAAGTATTCTTTTGTTATGAAGAATACCGGAAAAGTGTGTTTCTTTACTAATACCGGTAATCTTCATACAGTAAAAGCTATGGATCTTCCGCAGGGAAAAATGCGAGATAAGGGCGTTCCTATTGATAATGTCAGCAATTTTGATATGTCAAAGGAAACAATTGTTCTTGCGGCAAGCCAATCAGACTTAAACCTCTATAGGGTTGTATTTACAACAAAGATGTCCATGATGAAGATCGTTGATGGAGGCGAATTTGATGTTTCCAAGCGAACAGTTGCAGCTACAAAGCTTATGGATGATGATGAGGTTGTTAACGTAGAGATATTACATGAGCAGAAAACAGTTGTTTTAAGATCTTATGATGGATTCTTCTTGCGATTCTATGTTGATACCATACCTGAAAAGAAGAAAGCTGCTGTTGGTGTTCGCGGTATGCGACTGGGCAAAAATGATTACATTAGAGATGTGTTCTATCTAAATGACATGGAAGATAAAGCCATTGAGCATAATGATAAGACACTTGAGCTTGGACATTTAAAAGTAACAAGCAGAGATACAAAGGGTACAAAGGTGAGATTATGAGAGTTATAGCCGGTTCAGCAAGAAGATTACGTTTGATAACTCCTGATGGCAATGATACAAGACCTACTCAGGACAGAATCAAAGAAACATTATTTAATATGATTCAGATACAGGTTCCGGGTTCTGTATTTATTGATCTTTTTTCTGGAAGTGGCGGTATTGGAATAGAGGCTCTTTCCAGAGGCGCAAAAAAAGCTTATTTTATCGAAAATGCTACAAATGCACATAAATGTATTCTTGCCAATCTTAAGACAACAAAGTTTGAAGATGTGGCAACAGTTTTAAAACAGGATGTTGTTATTGGTCTTAGAAATATTCATGAAAGCGAAGCTGATATTATTTTTATAGATCCTCCTTATCATGATGATCTGTATGAGAGAACATTAGCGCAACTTGGTACAATGAACTATGTCACTCCCAATACTATGATTATTGTTGAGGCTCCGCTTGAGATGGATTTTTCGTTTGTAAATGATCTGGGCTTTGAAGTCAGAAGAGAAAAAGAATATAAGACAAATAAGCATGTATTTATTTACAGAAAGGCAGAATAATGAAAATAGCATTATATCCTGGAAGCTTTGATCCTGTAACTTATGGACATTTGGACATAATTAAGCGTGCATCACAAATGTTTGATAAGGTAATTGTTGCAGTTATGTGCAATTCCGCTAAAACTCCATTGTTTACGCTTGATGAACGTGTTAAAATGATAACAGATGCAGTTAAGGATCTGGATAATGTTTTTATAGAGTCCTTTGATGGTCTTTTAATAAATTATTGCAAGGAGAATAATATTCATATTGTTATCCGTGGCCTTCGGGCAATTACGGATTTTGAGTATGAACTTCAGATTGCTCAGACCAATAGAGAACTATCTCATAATGAAGTTGATACAGTATTCCTTACTACTAATCTTAAATATTCATATCTCAGCAGTTCTGTGGTAAAAGAGATTGCAAGTTATAATGGGGATATTACACCTTGTGTTCCGGATTTTGTCGCAGATGAGCTATATAAAAAGTACGGCTATTTAGAAAAAAACAGCCGATAAAACAGGGGGAATTGTAAATGACAAGCAGGATTGAGCAACTTATAGATGAAATCGAGACCTATATAGACAACTGCAAGCCTCAGCCTCTTTCACAGACTAAGATTATTGTAAATAAAGAAGAAATTGATGAGCTTTTAAGGGAACTTAGAAGTAAGACTCCTGAAGAAATAAAGCGTTATCAGAAAATTATAAGCAATAAAGAAGCTATTTTAAATGATGCACGTCAGAAGGCTCAGGCTCTTATAGATGAGGCTACAGTTCATACCAATGAACTCATAAATGAACATGAGATTATGCAGCAGGCTTATGCTCAAGCCAATGAAGTTGTTACTCAGGCGGCTAAAAGAGCTGAAGATATATTAAATAAGGCTATGATTGAAGCTAATGAGATGAAGGCTGCTGCTGTTCAGTATACAGATGATCTTCTTGCAAGAGTTGATGATATTATTTCACAGTCAATAGATGCAACAAGTAAAAATAATGATGAAATTGTTGCAACTATTAAAAAGAACAGTGAGAGCATGATTGCAAACGTTACTCAGAGTAATGACAGTATATTGACTGCACTCACTCAGTACAGTGAAATTATTAGATCCAACAGAGCAGATCTTCGTCCTCCGGAGGCAGAGAATTCATATTCTGCTGCAGGAACATCAACATCTGTAGATCAAAATGGTTCATCACAGGATTCACTTAACCTTGACATGTTGAGCTAATAGGCTGCTGTTAATAGAATTAAAATGTGTATATGATATGAGCTGTCGCTTTGCGACAGCTTTCATTTTAAAATTACAAAGAAAATGAAATTAATTATGAATTAATAAGAATTAGATATTTTGGGGGACTTGTTTTGAAAAAGGGGTTAATTTCTGTATTTTTATCTTTTTTTATTTTCCTATGTAGTGTATTTACATCTGATATTCAAACTGAAGCTGCCGGTAAAAATGTAGTAGTTGTAATTGATCCGGGACACGGCGGTGAAGGCGAAAAAAATTTAGGTGCTCAGTATAATGGTTTTTCTGAAAAGGAACTTACTTTAAAAGTTGCAAATGCTATGAAAAACGAGTTAGAGCAATATGAAAATGTTACTGTATATTTAACCAGAACCGAAGATGTAAAAATATCTTTGGAAGACAGAGCAGAATTTGCAAAAAGCGTTAATGCTGATTTTGTATTCAGTATACATTTTAATGCTTCATTAGTTCACGAGTTCTATGGCTCAGAGATATGGGCTCCTTCAAGCGGATCTTTTTATCAAAAGGGATACAATTTTGGACTGATAGAAATGAATGAACTTGCTTCTCTTGGTTTGTATCAGAAAGGAGTAAAAACAAAAGTTGGAAAAAACGGAGATTATTATGGCATAATCAGAGCTTGCGTAGCCAGAGACATCCCCTGCGATATTATTGAACATGCATACCTTGATCATGGCTATGATCTTCAATTACTTAATTCACCTGATTTTTTTACAAAACTTGGTGTAGCTGATGCAACAGCGGTAGCAAAATACTTTAAGCTGAAGTCTTCGTCTAAAAATGTAGATTATAGCAAATATGCTTCAGTTTCTGTAAAAAAGCCCTCCAACAGAGTTTATCAGGATACAAGTGCTCCGGAAAAATGCAGTATTAGTTTGATTAAATATGATAAAGCAAGCAGAAATGCTCTTATTGAGATGTCTGTCAAGGATTCGCAAAGTCCTGTAATTTATTTTTCGTACAGTGTAGATGGAGGGAAGACTTTTTGCACACTTCAAATGTGGGATCAAACAAAAGATACACAGGGCTTTAATGTTAATATTCCGGCCGTGATGAACACGGCTGATATTGTATTAAGAGCTTATAACAATTATGAACTGTTTACACAGAGTAATGAGGTAAAAATTGAGACTAGATAAATTTCTTGCCGATCATAATATCGGTACCAGAAAAGAGATAAAAGAATATATTAAGAACGGTCGTTGTAAAATTAATGGAAATGTGGCAGTGCGTTCAGATGAAAAAATTAATGAAAACAGCGATGAGATTTCTTTTGACGGTAATATATTGTCCTATAGTAAGAATCACTATTATATGCTGTATAAGCCGCAGGGGGTTGTATCTGCAACAACAGATGGAAAAAACATGACTGTTCTGGATATTCTGGCTGATGAAAATGTAAAGGGGTTAAGTCCTGCCGGAAGACTTGATATAGATACGGAGGGATTGTTACTTCTTACCGATGATGGACAGCTTATTCACAGACTTCTTTCACCAAAGAAGCATGTTGATAAGACCTATGAAGTTCATATAAAAAAGAAATTATCAGACATTGATATTAAAAAGCTTGAGGATGGCGTGGATATCGGAGATAAAAAAGATGACGGTTCTGTTTATCCTACGCTTCCTGCTAAAATCATAAAAAAAGACGCAGATTCCGAAGGAAGACCTGTGATACACCTTATTATTCATGAAGGAAGGTTTCATCAGGTAAAGCGCATGCTTGAAGCTGTTGGAAATGAAGTGCTGTTTTTAAAAAGACTTTCAATGGGGGCTCTTATATTGGATGAAAACTTAAAGCCGGGGGAATATAGACCGTTGAATGATGATGAACTAAAAAGTATTGGAGCAATAAAATAATGAAAAAAGCATATAAAGGTGATTTTGGATATTTGAAATATAAAACTAAGGTCGCAATAATAAGGACTGTTATTTGTCTTTTAATAACTCTTTGTCTTTTTTTTACAGGACTTATAATTTATCATTCCCAAAAGAGTATTTTCAGCATTGTTGCAGCGCTAGGATGTTTACCTACAGGTTGGAGTGCTGTAAATATGATAATGCTTTTAAGAGCAAAAGGATGCAGTAATGAGGACTATAATAAAATTGAAAAAAATAAAGGCGGTCTACTAATTAGATATGACCATGTCATTACTTCTTATGAAACGAACTACAATATAAATGCTTCCACGGTAATTGATAAAAATATCTGTTGTTATACATCCGATAAGAGTATAGAAATAAGTGATTGCGAAAAGCATATTAAAAAGATGATAGCTCAAAATGGATATTCCAGCTATAGTATTAAGATTTTTACAGATATTGATAAGTTTTGCTTAAGATTAAGGGAATTGGAAAAGCTTCGTTCTGATAAGGAAATTGACCCGCAGGCAATTGAAGATGCCTGGGTCGCCGGCACGGTGCAAACGCCTGCATCTATTTTGCTTTCTATTTCACTGTAATTTGAATTAATTTATTAAGTTAAATAAATGGGTTAAAAATGAAAGAAATACAGATTGGTAATAATGAAAAAGATAAACGCCTTGATGGCTTTTTGAAGACTTATCTTCCAAATGCTTCAATGGGATTTATTTATAAGATGCTTAGGAAGAAAAATATAACATTAAATGGAAAAAAAGCGGATGGCACTGAAAGATTGAAATCAGGTGATTTTATCAGGATTTTTTTTGCTGATGAAACTTTTGAAAAATTCAGGGGAGTAAATTCAAATTCAGAAAAAAGAGCTGCAAATGAATTTACTGCTTTGAAAAAATTTGGTGATATTCAGATTATTTATGAAAATGATCATATTATTTTATTCAATAAGCCGGCAGGCCTTCTTTCACAAAAGGCGAAACCTGAGGATATAAGTCTTAACGATTATTTGATAGAATATTTATTAAAAAAAGGTGAGATATCTGAAAAAGAACTCGAAACCTATAAACCATCAATTTGTAACCGCTTGGATAGAAATACCAGTGGGCTTGTAATATGTGCTAAGTCGCTACTTGGTGCACGTATTATGAATGAGATGCTTAAGGACAGAAGCCTTGACAAATATTATAGAACGATTGTAAAAGGACGTATTTCCAAAGCTTCATATCTTAAGGGATATTTATATAAAGATGAGTCCAGGAACAAAGTCTTTATTAAAAAAGAAAACCCACATGATGACAGATATTCTTTTATAGAAACCGGATATGAGCCTATTGCCTATAATGAAAAAAGAGATTTAACTCTTTTGGAAGTAAAGCTTGTTACCGGCAAACCTCATCAGATAAGAGCACATCTTTCCAGTCAGAACACTCCTATAATAGGTGATGTGAAATATAATGGCCCTAAAATTGATGGGTTAAACATGCAGATTCTACACAGCTACAGGCTTAAGTTTCCTGATAGCTTTTCTTCTGATTTTTCTGATATTGAGGGAAAAGAGTTTGTAGCTCCACTTCCCGATATTTTTGAAAAATATTTTAAAAATTAATCATATGTATAAAGGCGGTAATTATGCCAACCTGGAAGTCAAGAGGTCTTAGAGGCTCTACTTTGGAAGAGCTTATAAACAGAACCAATGAGCGTTATTTAGAACTTGAACTTGCTCTTATACAGAAAATACCTACACCAATAACTCCAATTAATATAGAAAAAGAAACAAGGCATATTACCTTGGCATATTTTGATCAAAAAAGTACGGTTGATTATATAGGCGCAGTTCAAGGAATTCCTGTTTGTTTTGATGCAAAAGAATGTGCGTTTGATACTTTTGCCCTTGAAAATATACATGCGCATCAGGTCAGCTTTATGGAAGCTTTTGAAAAACAGGATGGTGTAGCTTTTTTTCTAATTTATTATACTTCAAGAAATGAATTTTATTATCTCACTTTCAGACAATTAAAAATTTTCTGGGACAGAGCCTTAAACGGTGGAAGAAAGAGTTTCAGAAGAGATGAACTTAATGATGATTATGTTGTATACTCCCCCGGAGATTCGGGAATTTTAATTCCATATTTAGATTATATACAAAAAGATATTGATGAAAGATAAAGTTTTTATGGTTGACATGGTTCTTTTTATCCTGTAAACTCTGTATTATGATAACGAATTAGCATATTAGCACTGTGACGTGCTAAAGTCAGCGAGGTAAGTATGAGTAAAGTGTTATTACATACTCCGGACGGAGTAAGAGACATCTACGGAACTGAGTTAGGCGATAGAAAGCTGGTAACTGGGAAAATTCATGACACAATGAAGAGTTTTGGTTATGAAGATATTGCCACACCATCTTTTGAATTTTTTGATGTATTTGCAGAGGAAATAAATACAACTGATGCAAAGCAGTTGTATAAGTTTTTTGATAAAGAGGGAAATACACTTGTACTAAGACCGGATTTTACTCCATCAATTGCAAGATGTGCTTCTAAGGGAATGCTTGAAAACGGCAATCCTGTTCGCGTTTGCTATGAAGGGAATGCTTTTTTAAACACTTCCAGTCTACAGGGAAAATTAAAGGAAAACTATAACATTGGCGTAGAGCTTATGAATGATATTTCAGTTTATGCTGATGCGGAGATAATTGCTCTTTTGATTGAATCCTTAAAAGGCATTGGACTTTCAGATTTTCAGGTAAGTATTGGTGATGCGGATTATTATAAAGGAATTTGTGAAGAAGCCGGTATTCAGGAAGAAACTGAAGAGGAAATTCGTGAGCAGATAATCGGCAAGAATTATTTTGCTGCTGAAAATATAATGACTAAAAAAGAAATTCCTGAAAAATACAGAAATCTTATCGTCAGAGTATCTGAGTTTATAGGTAACGATGAAGCTTTAGATAAAGCTCTTGATCAGGTTACAAATAAGCGTTCATTAAATGCAATAAAAAGATTAAAAGACTTGTATAAAGTTTTAACATATTATGGCGTGGAAAAATATGTATCTTTTGATCTTGGAATTTTGAGCAAATTTAATTACTACACAGGAGTAATATTCAGTGCTTATACCTATGGTGTAGGTGATGCCATTGCAAAGGGCGGAAGATATGATAATCTTCTTGGAAAATATGGCAAGGATGCTCCGGCTATTGGTTTTTCAATTGTTGTTGATGATCTTATGTCTGCTTTATACAGGCAGAATATAGAAGTTGAACATGAGAATAAAGCAGATGTCATTACATACACAGATGAAAATTTTAAGGATTCTCTTATAGAAGCAACAAGATTAAGAAAACAAGGGAAAAAAGTGGTATTAAACAGAAAATAGTTTGGAGGGAATATGCGATATCTTACTTTTGCACTCGGTAAAGGAAGGCTTGTTGATTCCACTATGGAGCTGCTTAATAAATGTGGAATTGATTGTGAAGAAATTCTTGATAAAAAGACAAGAAAGCTTATTTTTACCAATGAGGAACTAAAACTTAAATTCTTTCTTGCAAAAGGTCCTGATGTACCTACATATGTTGAATATGGGGCTGCAGATATAGGAATTGTCGGAGCAGATACTATTCTTGAGGAAAAAAGAAGAGTTTATGAAGTTCTTGATCTGGGCTTTGGTAAATGCAGAATGTGTGTTTGTGGACCGCATGACGCTTTAGGGCTTTTAGATCACAGAGAAATGATTAGAGTGGCGACTAAATATCCGGAAATTGCCAAAGACTATTTTTTTAACAAAAAACATCAAACTGTAGATATTATTAAACTAAATGGCTCTGTTGAGCTTGGGCCTATTGTTAATCTTTCAGATGTTATCGTTGATATAGTTGAGACGGGATCAACCCTTAGGGAAAACGGACTTGAAGTTTTAGAGGAAATATGCCCATTGTCTGCAAGAATGATTGTTAATCAGGTAAGTATGCAGATGGAAACAGAACGAATTAGAAAACTAATTGCAGCAATGAAGGAGAACTTAACATAATGCGTACGCTTAAACTTACAGAAGAAACAAAAAATGAACTTTTGGGTAATCTTTTAAACAGAAATCCGGGAAGCTTTTCCGAATATGAAAAAACAGTAAATGATATTATTGAGAATGTCAGAAATAATGGCGATAAAGCAATTTTTGAATATACATCAAATTTTGATAAATGTGAAATAACAGCTGATACAATTAAGGTTACCGAGGATGAAATAAGAAAAGCTTATAATGCTCTTGATCCCAAATTTATAGAAGTTATGAAAAAGAGTGCTGAGAATATCCGCTCTTTTCATGAAAAACAAAAAAGAAACAGTTGGATTGAAACCAGAGAAGATGGAAGTATCCTTGGTCAGAGAATACTGCCGGTTGAAATTTCAGGTGTATATGTTCCTGGGGGAAAAGCTGCTTATCCTTCAAGCGTTCTAATGAATGTAGTACCTGCTAAAGTTGCAGGAGTTGAAAGAATTATTATGTGCACTCCTCCTCAAAAGGATGGTTCAGTTAATCCGGGTACTCTTGTTGCAGCTAATATAGCAGGAGTAGATGAAGTTTATAAGGTCGGTGGTGCTCAAGCTATTGCTGCTATGGCATTTGGTACAGAGTCAGTTCCAAAAGTTGATAAGATAACGGGCCCCGGCAATATATTTGTTGCTCTTGCAAAAAAGGCTTGTTTTGGACACGTATCTATCGATTCGATTGCAGGACCAAGTGAGATTCTTGTTCTTGCGGATGAGACTGCTAATCCGAGATATGTGGCTGCAGACCTTTTGTCACAGGCTGAACATGATGAAATGGCAAGTGCAATTTTAGTTACTACATCACAGGCTCTTGCAGATGAAGTTTCAGCAGAAATTGATGGATTTTTACAAACTCTTGAAAGAGCAGATATTATAAAAAAGTCTCTTGAGAATTATGGCTACATCTTCGTGGCTGATAATATGCAGGATGCAATTGATGCTGCAAATGCTGTAGCTTCTGAGCACCTGGAGATTATAACGGCTAATCCGTTTGAAACAATGACAAAAATAAAAAATGCAGGCGCAATTTTCCTTGGAGATTATTCATCCGAGCCTCTTGGTGATTATTATGCCGGTCCAAATCATATTTTGCCAACAAACAGAACTGCGAGATTCTTCTCACCTCTTAATGTTGATGATTTCATGAAAAAGACAAGTATAATTTCTTATTCCAGAGATGCACTTTCAAAGGTTCATAAGGATATTGAGCTATTTGCAAAAGAAGAGGGGCTTACTGCTCATGCAAATTCTATTGCAGTGAGATTTGAATAAGAATATTTTAGATTTTTTCCAATCAAAAAGGATAAACCATAATGGTCAACGTTGAACAAATGAGTCAACAACCTCGATAATGATAAAATTACTTTTGTGATTTTACTGAATTGATTTAAAAATGCAAGTTATCTTTCTAAACTGTTTATAAACTGCAAGTTATTTAATTTTTATAAGATTAAATTAACAATATTTTGCCTGATTAATTTAAGGAGATACAATTTATGGATTGTAGAA
Organism: Butyrivibrio sp.; assembly: GCA_017446685.1. GTDB lineage: Bacteria > Bacillota > Clostridia > Lachnospirales > Lachnospiraceae > Butyrivibrio. Next base: position 5,905 of record JAFSQI010000059.1, on the reverse strand, counting down.
TTTCTGAAGTTGCAAGAAAAACCAAGGAGACAGATATTACAATAAAGCTAAATATTGATGGTTCGGGTAAAAGCGATGTCTCTACCGGAATAGGCTTTTTTGATCATATGCTGGAGGGTTTTGCAAGACATGGTTTGTTTGATTTGACTGTAAAAGTCAATGGTGATCTTCAAGTGGACTGTCACCATACGATTGAAGATACAGGCATAGTATTGGGACAGGCTATTGCCAAAGCAATTGGTGAAAAGAAAGGTATTAAAAGATATGGAAGTTCAATTCTTCCAATGGATGAAACATTGGTTATGACTGCAATTGATCTTTGTGGCAGACCATATTTTGTTATGGATGCAAATTTTTCTACTCCCATGGTTGGTCAATTTGATACGCAAATGGTTAGAGAATTTTTTTATGCAATTTCTTATTCTGCAGCCATGAATTTACATCTTAAAGTAATAACAGGAGTTAATGATCATCATAAAATTGAAGCACTTTTTAAATCCTTCGCAAAGTCTCTTGATGAAGCTACGACAATTGATAACAGAATAACTGATGTACTCAGCACAAAAGGAGCTCTTTAATATGTCAATGAATTCAGTTAATAGAATAATTGCACCAATTTATTTATATAATTGTAAAGCCTATAAAAACTTGTCCTGCGAGGGTGAAGCTTTTGAGGAAACACCTGCTGAACTTGCAAGAAAGTTTTCTGATTGTGGTGTTGATGAAATAATTGTTTTCGATAAATCTCCTTCTAATGATATTGAACATGAAAAGGCGCTTGATATTATCAAAGAAATCTGCAAAGTATCCGATGTTCCTGTTATTGGTGCAGGAAATGTAAAAAGAATGGAAGATATTAAGAAACTGCTTTATGCAGGATGTAAAAAGGCATGTCTTAATTTTTCTAAAGCTTCTAATATTGAAATTTTAGAAGAGGTATCTGCTAAATTTGGGAAAGATAAAATTGTTATTTGTTTTTCTGAGATAGAGTCTGTTAATTCAAATAAAACGTCAGTTGAAAAATTTGCAGGTGAACTGGTTAAAATCTGTAGAAACATATCGGATGATTCATTACCTGAAATAAATCTGCCAATTATAGCTTTGTATGATGAAAATACTGATTTTGATATAGCAGATTTTTTAAAAAATGATGATTTGATATGCGCAATAACGGGCGAAATTATTTTAAATAATATAAATAATATTTCATCAATAAAGGATGATTGCATATCTGCTGGTATTAAAATTTCTCAGCTTGAACCAGCTTTTACATGGGATGAACTTAAGAAAAATTCTGATGGAATGGTTCCTGTTATTGTTCAGGATTATAGAACCGATCAGGTTCTTATGCTGGCATATATGAATGAAGAGTCTTATAATAAAACTCTAAGTATAGGGAAAATGACATATTTTAGTCGCAGCAGAAAACAGCTTTGGCTCAAGGGTGAAACAAGTTCTCATTACCAATATGTAATGTCATTAACTGCTGATTGTGATATGGACACTATCTTGGCCAAAGTAAAACAGATTGGAGCAGCTTGCCATACCGGAAGCTATTCCTGCTTCTTTAATGAAATTGCATCTAAGGATTACAACGAAAAGAATCCTCAAAAGGTTCTTGATAGTGTATTTGATGTAATCAAAGATCGCAAGGTTAATCCCAGGGAAGGATCTTATACCAACTATCTTTTTGATAAGGGACTTGACAAGATATTAAAGAAAGTTGGTGAGGAAGCTACAGAGATGGTAATTGCTGCAAAAAATCCAAATTCAAATGAAATAGTTTACGAAATGTCTGATTTCCTGTATCATATGATGGTCCTCATGGCTGAAAAAAATGTCAGCTGGGAGGATATAACTGATGAACTATCAAGACGATAAGGAAAAAATATGAATTACAATTTAGCTCTTTCAGATGAGACACTTCTAAGTATTGAGAAACCCGAAAGGTACATTGGCAATGAAGTAAACAGCGTTGTCAAAGATAAAGACAAAGTTGATATACGATTTGCCATGTGCTTTCCGGATGTATATGAAATAGGTATGTCTCATTTGGGTATTCAAATTCTGTATGGAATGTTTAACTCTATGGAGAATGTCTGGTGTGAGCGTGTATACTCACCATGGCTTGACTGTGACAAACTGCTGAGAGAAAAGAACATTCCTCTTTTTGCGTTGGAATCTCAGGATCCTGTTAAAGATTTTGATTTCCTTGGTTTTACAATTCAATATGAAATGTGTTATACAAATATTCTTCAGGTTTTGGATCTTTCACAGATTCCTCTTTTAACAGCAGACAGAACATGGGATGATCCTATTGTAATAGGTGGTGGACCTTGCACTTACAATCCCGAACCTATTGCTGACTTTTTTGATGTTTTTTATATTGGTGAGGGTGAAACCAGATATCAAGAAATTTTTGAATTATACAGAGCTGCCAAAAAAGAAGGAATATCAAGACCTGATTTTTTGAGAAAGCTTTCGCATATTCCCGGAATGTATGTACCTTCTCTTTATAATGTTACTTACAAAGAAGATGGTACTATTGAATCTATGACTCCAATGTTTGAAGATGTTCCGGCTACTATTCACAAGGAACTTTGTTTAAATATAAATGACGTTTTTTATCCTACAAAACCGGTTGTTCCGTATATAAAAGTTACTCAGGACAGGGTTGTTTTGGAAGTAATGAGAGGGTGTATACGTGGATGCAGATTCTGTCAGGCTGGTCAATTATATAAACCATTAAGAGAGAAAGATGTTGAGCATCTAAAGCAGCTTGCAATAGAGTCATTAAAAAATACCGGTTATGAAGAAATATCATTAAGTTCGCTCAGTTCAAGCGATTATAGTCAGCTTCCTGAATTGATTGATTTTCTTATAAAAAACTGCAGTGAACAGAAAGTTAATATTTCATTGCCTTCTCTTAGAATTGATGCATTTTCTCTTGATGTTATGAGCAAGGTACAGGATGTCAAGAAAAGTTCACTGACCTTTGCACCTGAGGCCGGAACTCAGCGAATGAGAGATGTAATCAATAAGGGATTAACAGAAGAAGACATTTTACGAGGATCACATGAAGCTTTTCTTGGTGGTTGGAATAAAGTTAAACTTTATTTTATGCTGGGGCTTCCTACTGAGACAGATGAAGATATTCTGGGAATAGGTGATATTGCCAATAAAGTAGCGGTTGAATACTTTGAAACCATGCCTAAAGAAAAGAGGAATGGAAGAACAATTGATATTGTTGCAAGTACTTCATTTTTTGTACCCAAACCATTTACACCTTTTCAATGGGCTAGAATGAACACTAAAGAAGAATTTCTTGACAAAGCAAATAAGACAAGAAAAGGAATTATGTCTCAGCTTAACCAAAAACATATCAAATATAACTGGCATGAAGCTGATGCCAGCATGATGGAAGGTGTTTTGGCAAGAGGTGACAGAAAGCTTTGTGAAGTTATACTTAAGTCATATAAAAAGGGCTGCATATATGATGCCTGGGGTGAATATTTTCATTTTGATGTTTGGATGGATACCTTTAAAGAATGTGGCATAGATCCTTTGTTTTATACAACAAGAGAAAGAAAAGATGATGAAATATTTCCATGGGATATTCTCGATTGTGGAGTTTCAAAATCATTTCTTTTAAGAGAATGGAAGAATGCGCTTTCAGGCAAACCATCTTCCAATTGCAGAAAAGGATGTCTGGGCTGTGGCGCTGCGGCATATGGTGTTGGCGTATGCCAGGAGGGCAAAAACTAATGAATAAATTACGATTGAAATTTTCTAAGAACGGTCCGATAAAATTCATTGGACATCTGGATGTGATGAGATATTTTCAAAAGGCAATCAGAAGAGCTGAAATTGATATTAAATATTCTGAAGGCTTCAGCCCTCATCAGATTATATCTTTTGCCCAGCCTTTAAGCGTTGGAGCAACAAGTGATGGCGAGTATATGGATATAACCGTAAATTCTATGGAAAGTGCAGCTGATGTCATGAACAAGCTTAACGCTGTAATGAATGAAGGCATAAAGATCACTTCTGTTGCAGAACTTTCTGATTCTGATGAAAAGGCTATGACAGCGGCTTATGCTGCGAAATATGTAGTACGTTTCAGAGATAGTCTTAAGCCTGATTTTGATTGGATAAATGAGTTTAAGAAATATCTGTCTCAGGAAAAACTGCCTGCAATGAAGAAAACAAAAAGTGGTGAAAAAGAAATAAATATGAAAGAAATGATATATGATTATTCTTTTGATGAAAAAGATGATTCAGCTACATTTCTTTTAGCAATGAGCAGTAGTGCTACTTTGAAGGTTGCGCTTTTGTTTGGTACTTTTTTTGAATCTATTTCTAAAGAACTTTCGCCATTAGCTTTAGATATTCATAGAATTGATATTTACAAACTTGTTGAAAATGAAAGTGAAAAATATATCGAGCCTTTAATATGCAATGATATTGAATCGAGGTATTATTTGAATGCATAATGCTGAGATTGTTATTTCAGAATATTTGAAAACTCCTGTTATTACTGCTTTTATTGAGAATAAAATGGAGTATATTGCTTTTGCACGAAACAGTGAGTACCAAAACATATATATCGGTAAGGTTGATCATGTTGTAAAAAACCTGGATGCAGCATTTGTAAAATATTCTAATGATAAAATAGGATACTTGCCGCTGAAACATTTAATAAAAGCTTGCGTTATCAATAGAAAACTTGATGATGGCGATAAAGTAAGAAGTGGTGATGAAGTCATTGTTCAGGTTGAAGCAGAACCGATTAAAAGTAAAAAGACTAAGTTATCAACTTCACTTTCTGTATCGGGAAAGTATTGCGTTATTACACTTGGAAGGACCGGTGTAGGTGCTTCTTTAAAACTTCCGGATAACATACGCTTTGCATTGACGGAAGCTGTAAAAAATGATGTTAAAGAGTTAAATTCAGAATATTTTTCCAGACTTATGTGTGAAAGCTTTGGTGTTATAATCCGAACCAGCGCGGCCAAGATTCCTGAATCGGAAATTAAAGACGTAATAACAGCTGATATCAGAAGGTGCCTTGATTTTCTAGCTGATATGTTAGACAGGGCTTCAAAAAGAACAATATATTCTTTAATATATGATTCAAATTTCGAATTTGGCAATGCAAAGGAAGCTGATAATTTTTCCGAAATCAATGATTTAATTGAAAATGCTGAGGATTATTTTAATCTTGATATTAGTATAAAGCTTCATGTTGATAAGGCGATTGCATTTTTGAAATCCCGAAATGAAGGGAAAATTAGAATAATAAATGATACTGGTATTTTTGGAATTAATTCTAAAATTGAAGATCTGTGTTCTAATAAAGTTTGGCTTAAAAGCGGTGCCTTTCTTATAATTGAGCAGCTAGAAAGCTTTAATGCAATTGATGTAAATACAGGCAAAGCAATTAAGGGAAAAAGCAGTATTCTTGAAAAAGTTAATTTTGAGGCTGCTGATGAGATTATGAGACAGATACGGCTTAGAAATCTCACTGGAATGATTTTGATTGATTTTATTAATATGGATACCAGGGAACAATATGACAGATTAGTAGAACACATTTCTTTTTTATGCAGAAAAGATCCTGTACATACGCAGTTTATAGATGTAACCGGACTTGGTATTATGGAATTAACAAGAAATAAAAACGATAAATCATTAAAAGAAATATTAGTTGAAGTCAAAAAAAATATTAGTTGAAGTCAAAAAAATATTAGTTAAAGTCAAAAAAATGTGTCAAGCATTTTTGAAAATGTCTCAAAAAATCTTTAACATTAGCCCTGGCTTTTATGCCGGGGCTTTGCTTTATCATAGCCTTAACTCCGCTCTTGGAGACTGCCCTTTGAGAAGGGCATCTCCGCCGCTCGGGCAT
>JAFSQI010000058.1 GCA_017446685.1 Butyrivibrio sp. | reverse complement strand
TCAGGAGTCTGCTGAGTAAAACAAACCATCACCATCATCTCTTCTCTGAAACCGACATCCATCTGTCGGTCTATTTGTTGTACATAATTTTCAATGTTCAAATATTTTCAAATTTCCTATTGACTTTTTATTAGTAGGCTTCCTTGGCATCTTACCACTTTCACATTTTGATATGGCTCCTGTGATATTCTCATAATTTACATCATATACTGTATCAACAGCCAGGACGTATGCCCCACTATCTCGTCCTGCAGCTATTCCTTTCGGATTATCCTCGACCACCAGACATTCTGAAGGCTTAAGTCCAAACTTTTGAATAGTAACTATATACATTTCAGGGTCAGGTTTTGCTTTAACCACATCTTCATTGGAAACTATCAGATCTATATATTTTTCCAGATTAGACAACCGCATCATATTTTCAATTGTTGTGCGGACACTATTAGAACATACAGCTATTTTATAGCCACTGTTATGAAGTCTTGAAAGAGCATATTCATGATGAAACATTGGACGACATTTAAGCGTAGTTTCTTCCAATGTATATTTTTGTTTTAACTGATTAATAAATGAATGTAGTTCCTCAGGAAGATAATATTGTTCACTCAGCATCTTCAGCTTTTCTCTGGTAGGCAGCCCATCAAAAGTATGCAGATGATCATATCTGCTAATTCCAAGACCAAATAGACCCAAGGCCTTATTCAAAGACTCATAATGCCAATCCTTTGCATCAATTAAAACACCGTCCATATCAAATAGTAATGCTTTTATTTTATCACTCATACAAAATACTCCTTTGCTTCCAACGGTACATCTGTACAAAGTAATACATTTTCATTATCTTTAAACTGCTTAAGCTGTTTCCAAATATGTGTCTTATCCCTTCCATGTATTTCAGGAGAAATTACTGATACTTTCTTGTTGCTTAAAAGATATTTTTCTATAATACTTGCTGCTATCCAGGATTTTTCCCACTCATCCATCCAAATTCCTTCTGATTTTTCTTCCAGAACCGGATGGGTTTCATATTCACTCATTCTTGTATACACATTAAAATTTTGCTTATGATATACAACCTGCTCAGGAATGGACATATCAAAAACAAAATAATTATCAATAGAATAATTTTGCAAATCCCTTGATAATAAATTCTGTATTCCATCAGCTTTTATGTTTACTGCCAAAATTTCATTAGAATTAAATTGATTATAAATATCTAAAACTTTTGCAAATGGCTCGGATTGTTCTGTCGCAATATCATGTGACACCACCAGTTTTCCACAATAATCTCTCACATCTGTTTCTATGCCAAAACCATTTTCAAATGCTCGACTGAAACTGGTAAGTGTATTTTTTTCTTCTGGTGCTGACCATAACCCACGATGTGCAAGAATCCTCATGCTAATAATCTCCTATCAAGTTTTTCCAGTATTTCATTAATCCTATTATCATAACTATGTTTTTCACTTACAACTTTATATCCATTAAGTGCTATCCTAAGCCTGGCATTCTCATTTTTAAGATAAAAATCAACCTTATCAACAAGTTCATCAATATCCCGATATACCTCGATATCTTTTCCAATCAAAAAATAATCCTCAATCTCAGGTTGATAGTTAGTAAGCATAAATCCCCCGACTCCCATTATATCGAATACCCTTAAAGGAATTCCTGAAATAATAGAATGAAGTGTTATATTCAAATTAATCTTACTTAGAAAATAAACCTTTGGAAGCTGCTCATCATATGACAATTCACTCCCAATTCTTACTCCCGGAATAACTATATTTTTATCCGTTGTATACAATCTGATATTATATTTGTTTAATTTTATTAAGATATTTGTGCGTTCTAAATTTGCCAGATATCTGGAAAAAAGAGCTGCACCAAGAAAATCATCTTTTCCCATTTTATGATCAATCGACATTTTGTTTCCATTTATATTCCATAATTCGTCCAAAGCTTTTTCTGACAATTGACCATTTATCCTATTTATCCCATCCCATTTTCCATATGCTGTGCTAATAATATTATTAATTTCTCTATTCGTTGGCTCAGACACAAAAGTCTTAACAGCATTATAATAATTCTCCGAATACATGCTGCCGACAAAAGAAATATCACAGGAATATTCAGCTTCATCCCTTTCATTCACTACTAATCCTGCATTTCTGTATATATTAGTCGCAAGCGGCAGATGATAAACATTCTTTACGCCCTTCTGAAGTAACTGAAGTACCTGAATCTGATCAAAAGAAAAGATATAATTACATTCATTGTAAATCTGATCCTCATATAATCCCTGCTGAGGCATGTCATAAACCCATGCAACATACTTTATTCCTAGTTCCATGCAGGCATCTGATACGGCCGGGCAAAAATTCATAGAAATTGCAACTTCAATAGACTTTTCAGCAAGCTTGACAATTACTTTTTCTATGTCTGATCTATTCTTGCTATATATTGATATTTCTGTATTTATTATTTCTATGTTTTTTCCATTCCCCAGCATAGACCAGGCTATATCATCATATTTAATTTCATTTACGTATATAAGTCCATATTTTATTGTATCCATCTCCACACATATTAGAAAAATCTATTTTCCCTTATAGTCTCTTCATTTCATTAGCCATGTTGATTATTTCGATTACCTTGTCTACACCATAAGTTTTTATGATATTTTGATAGTATTGCAGCCTGAAAACATCCACTTCTTTTGGATTATGAACGCTTTCAAGCATATTAAGATATGATAAAAAGCCTTTAGGATTATCCATAAATTTCTTATCTGAGCTGGCGGTTAATCCGTCAGAAAGATATTCACACACATATATTATCTCATTAAACCATCTTATATTATATCCATCTTTTGCAATGCTATCCCATATAAGTGATTCAGGAAGAAAATTCTCCCCTTCAAACTCCGGAAACGGATATTTTTTCAGAACACTCGTCTTATATATTTCAGCTTTATCATCTAAAAGATTATACAAATGCCTTTGTAAATTTGTACAATCCACGTATTCTCCCTCAAAATTCCCGTAACCACCTACAGGCTTGCCATCCAATTCACATTTCAAGCCACTTACTCCGGCAAAGTTTTCATTCTCCGAAATTTGCGAAAACCATCTGTCAGCCTTTTCTACTGCATCATCCAACAAATAATCATCACTATCAACTATAAAAAAAGCATCGTTTTTTGCCATTTGCACAGCTTTATTTATTGCTCTGTGTTTTCCTCCATTTGGAACTTTCTTATATATAATAGGAAAGTCTTTCTCTTCCTTAAGCCACTTTTTAACTATTTCATCAGTGTCATCCGTACTTCCGTCATTTATGATGATCCACTCAAATGCCTTTGAAGTCTGACTCTTTAATGATTCATATAATTTTCCCAGCCTATAACCCCTGTTATATGTCGGTGTAAAAACAGTTACCATGTTTTATCCTCATATCAATTTTTTCACTTTTTCAATTAACTTATTAATCATTTCTGACTGGTCATCATATCTTTTTTCAATGTCTTTGATATAGTTTTCAACTGTTTTGTCAGTCATAGCAGTGCTCACAAAGTTTTCTAATAATTCAACGTAATATGGTGTCAGTTTTGCGTAATCCCACCATAATTTTTCAATATCAAAATGTACATTACAGTTTTCCCATGGTTTTTCACCGGCAAAATGTACTATCGCCACATTTTCTTTCACTTCATCATATGTAATTTCTGCATTGTGTGCGATTCTGGCAAACAAATCATATGTTGAATAATCAACAAATCCAACATTCTTCCAATGAACCCAATTCAATATATCCTGATCAGGTGCCTCCATCTCATAATTCCATTCTTCAAAAGCTTTTAAATATGTCTCAAACGAATACTTTTTTCTAAGCAAATCAATATTTAGCAACATTACTCCGGCATTAAAATATCTAAACCCATTATCATATGCACCACTGAACATTGCTTGATGCTTTGTTCCATAATGATTCATTTGGTTAAATCCACTGGCATCATCACAAGCTATTATTTCTTTGTCACCAAATTCCATCTCATACAAACTTTCAACACTCTTATTTACTATAATGTCGCCATCAAGATATAAAGCTCTGTTTACAGTATCCGGCAACAATTCCAGCATCATAAGTCGATAATATGTCTCAATTGTCCATTGACTATTTCTCGGAAGTTTTGAACTAAAATTATTCTTATCAACATATGTTGGATGAATGTTAATACTATATTTTGACAAAGCAGCATTAATACAACCGATATCTTTTTCGGAAAGTTCACTATTAAGCAAATAAGCATCAATCTTCTCTTTTACATTTATCCCGAGAGAAGTTAACATAACAACTGTATATGGAAGATATTTTTTATTTAACGCGGTTACAACATTCATTTAATAATCCCCATATTATTTTCTTATTTTCCATAGCATACTATCATCTACTCGATAAATCTTACTGTTATGAAATCTCCTAACCATGCTTTCATACATATTATCCTGTCCAATACATAAAGCAATAAGCAATCCGCCGCTCGTCATGCAACTTAATGCTTCCTCAATTATTTCTTCCCATGAATCTTTTCTTTCCGTCGCATTTATGATAACTATATCGTTATCACAATCATTATTACATTTACAGTATTGGGATTTGGGTTGCAGTTCAAACAATATGTTTTCAATGTGGTTCTGGACAATTCTATTTTCAGCACCAAATTCAGCTATATTCTTTGGATATTTACTTCTTGTATGTTCCCTGATAAAAACCACGTCCATCAAAGCGTATGTGACTTCATATTCAGATAAATGAGAATAATTTTTACAATATTTGCTGTGTTCTTCCAGATTTTCCAGAATAAGCGTTGAAACAGTCTTATTATCAAAATAATCATGAAATGGTACTCTGCCAAAATTGGAAAACCAATCCTCTAAATCCAATAATATTTCTCTTTCTTTTTCGTCTTCATAAATGTACTTAAAACCCTCTATCACAAAGTTTCCCATATATATCCTCAACAATTTTTTCCATATTGAAAAAACGGTTACCTCTTGAATAAGCAGCTTTAGACATTTTTTCCAAATCTATTTCTGTACATAGTCTTAAAAGCATATCAGAAAATCCCTCTATATCACCAATAGGAACGCTAAGTCCTGCCTCCTCATCACCTATGCAATCTTTATATGCTTCTATCTGAGTAATCGCCATTACACATCCTGAACACAATGCCTCTGCCATTGAATTAGGGACTCCACCCTCCATGTCACTTGTAGAAGCGAAAATCTTAGCCTTTTGGTACTCTTCATGAAGTAATTCTCTGTCTTTTATAGCACCTGTAAAAGTTATGCGATCTGCTATATCCGAATTATAATCTAAATATGTTTCCAGGTATTCATTTATACTTTCGTCTATGGGACCAACCAGCTTTAATAGCCAACCGTCTATCTTATCAGCGATTTTACTATAAGCTTCAAGCAGCATCTTTATGCGTTTCTGTTCTTCTGTAACTCTACCAACATACAAAATAGTGTTATCCCTATCTTGTATTGGAATATATTCTACTTCACTTGTTTGCTTTATCAGATTGTAATAACCATTCCTCTCACATTCAATTTCCCAATCCCATTTTTTGTTCAAAAACTCTGACATAATCGCATCAGACTGCCACATTAAATCCATATCATTAAAATATCCATAAAAAGGTTCTTTATAAAATACCAGCCTGTCTGCATATTCAATATTCATGTCCAACGCGCATGTTCTCATGCACTTGGCACCTATTTTTCGTAAATGCTCATCCATATAAAGATCATGCGCTGTAACTCCATAGAACATCATAAGATCAATATTTTCATGATGAGCATCAATATATTCTAGCTTACTTTCAATAGAACAGTCTTTCAGAATAACTAGAGTAATCCCCTCTAAGTATTTGATATATGTATATACTTCCCCCGGTCCAGTCACAAGAGTAACTTCACACCCATGATTTTTGTGTAGTAAATAAGGCACCAAGGTAATATCTTTTGCCAGCTCAACGTCAAGCCAGGGTCTTGGTTCCCAGACTATCGATGTTATTCTATGCATCACATTCTCCAGGCAATAGCTTGATTAACAAATGATTATTACAAAAATCTCAAATTTGATTACTAATATATAAATGTATTATACACCATTTCACGTATATTTTTTAATATAATAACATCAGTTCTCAATTTTTGTAGACTATTGCATAAAACATGTTATAATGGTGAAAATTACACTTAAAAAAGCACTTCATCATCTTCACAATATAGCGAAAGTGATGACATGATTAACTATAAATTAAAGGCGAAGAACTATAATGACCTATGTGCTCCCTCAACAACCCCCATAATCCTTGGTCTTCTTATTTTTCCTGAGAAAACAGATGATTGGGTTCAATGGAGTCCTGAGGATTTGTTAATAAAAGGTCGCATGTATTGGGCTGATTTTTCGTCTTCCCCAAAAACTGATAACCAATCTACAATAAATGTGAATATTCCAAAGACTAATATTGTCAACCAGTCTTTTTTATTGGAAACCTTAGAAAAAATAGCAAAGGAGGAGTGGCCATGATATATTCAGTCAATTTCATGAACTTAACCGAAAAAATCAATCCTCTTGCTTTTGCCAGATACCTTAAGGATACCGGATGGATGCCTTTTTTCACAAAAAAAGAATATGTCAGAATTTACCAAATTAAAACAGCAAACGGAGAGTCCTTTCAGGTAAATCTACCAATGGATAAAAGTCTCTCAGACTATAAAAGAGCCATGTATCAGGCGGTTGAAACAGTTGCTTTCGTTGAAAAGCAGCCCACTGAGCAACTGATGTTGTACTTATTAAATCCCAATACTGATATACTTAAAATCAGATTAGATCGTAAAGATGTTGAAGTCGGAAATATTCTATTTGATGATGCGATACGAATTTACGAGAACGCGAAAAAACTTATAGCTGCTACAGCACAAGATATCCTGCATCCTCAACGTTTTCATCAGGGGCGAATGGATGATTCAATTTCCAAATTTGTCAACAGTTGCAAATTTGGGCAAACAGAAATAGGTAGTTATATTGTGTCGGTTGTATGCCCATTTGCTGAGCTTAACGAAGTGGAAGGTTTTCGTCAATTGAGCATTTTTTCCGACGAAGATCAATGTGCTGAGTCCCTGACAAGACAGGTTACTAACAGAATAATGTCAAATATAACCTCGATACGTACAAATATTGACAATGGTGAAATCGATAAACTGGCTTCAGAGGAAAATAACAGTATCATAAGCGCCAACTTTTATGAGGCATTGGCCGGTCTAAATCTTGATATTGAAGGTGCTGATGTTGAATTCACTGCCCAATGGTCTCCTGTTGTAAAAAAGAACCGTAGCCGTTATGACCGTATATCTTTGTCACATGATTATTACCAGCCGATATCCACGACGATTGACAAACTTCGAGAACATACGAAACAAGCTGTAAAGATAGTCGGTCGTATAAAAAAACTTGAATCATCACCTGATCTTTCAAAGAGAACATCTGGTAAAATAACAGTTGTTTATTTGGATGAGAAGGAAAACAAAAAAACTGCTACAATCAATGTGTCCAAAGAAGATTATGACAAAGCCATTCAAGCACATAGTGAGGGAAATCATGTAGAGATAACCGGTGAACTTACCGGAACAAAGAATAATATTCTCACATGCGAATCATTTTCAATAATCGAATAGTTTATATTTATCAGGGTCACTTACCCAAAGTGGCCCTAAGCAAATTCATGATGGTAGATTGCATGCCAAGCACTGCTTGTTAATCCCCCATCAGAGAGCAGAAAATTATTTGTGACATATGTACTATCATATTTATTCCAATAAAACATGAGTTGATTAGGATCCAAAATTATAGCGCACTCCTTTAAGAAAATCCAATAATGCAATAGTTCATCATCCTCATCATTAAACTTTCTGTGCAAAAAAAATCTCTCGTAAAATGAACCTGCAAGATAAGATTCAGGATCTCTAAATTTTCCTATATTCTTTACAATTTGTTTCCTTTTCTGACCATCATATTCCATTACAGCATATAAATTATCATCAGGTACAAGCTCAAAAACTTTTTCATATTGAATTTCTGTATTATCTACAGTTGCATAAGTATTATTAATTCTTTCATCCTCTCCCGTTGATGAATAAAAAGCAATTAAATCAGTGATATTTCCAAAAGTCATAAAATCAGTGATTCTAAATGGAAAAGTCAAATGTGACGAATAACCTCCCAAAAACTCAATTCTATTTCTCATCTTTTTATTCTGCACCGGAAATGTAATAATCATATCTTTCATATACTTTAGAAAATCCGGAAGAAAAAATCTTTGATCTGTTCTTGTTTTCAAAACATATTTTACTTTCTTGTTTTCTGCTGCCATATTAATGCCATTTAAAGAGCTTACTATTTGAAGCTTTACGTTACATTTTCCGTCAACAACAGGCTTTTCATTTTCCAAAATATCTACACTAATCGCTTTTGCCATAAACTTAAATGTCATGTCAGCTTCACCCATCCATGTGGAAAGAATAATAGGCGTATCGGGATAAATTTTTCTATAATACATTAAAGTTTCAATTGTAAAATTATCTTCATACAAAATTGGACCTTGCATGACAATTGCAGTATCTGACATAGCTATAGACGGTAAATGCTTTCTTCCGGTGAAAAACCAGAACTTGTTTAGTGTATAAACATCACCATTTGTATTTCCAAGCTTTACCATCTGCTTGCATATATCTAAGACTGATGATTCTTCTTTATTTTCCATTGGTGGTGACGGGATATCATGTCTTAGTATCATGGAAATTTCGCCAAATAAATCACAGATGCAATCGTATATATCAGTGTTTCGTGCATCCTCATCTTCTATTGTTTTATTAAAATATTCCATTATACTAAGTGCCAAAGACATAACTTTATTTAGTGACATTAAAATGCATTTTTTATTTTTCTCATTTGTAGAAATAAGTCCCAGGTTTGTTTCACTATATACGGAAAAAAAATCATACATCAATGTTATGTTCTTGGAAAATACAAGCAAATCACTCTGAATTTCACCAATAACTATGCCATAAGCATCTTTAGCCACACTTAAATTAAATGCCTTTGCAACTTCTGCCCCGATTTTATTCCACAATTCTATTATGCTTTTTTTATATTCAGACGAATATTCCATATCAATCTTATCCCTAAAATAACATATATCATTCAATTACATCGTTTAACATATCGGTAAATTTCATAGCTCCGAGAAAATTAAAATGCGAACAATCATAATAATGTGCTTTCTTTCTGGCAACATCGTCCCGGGAATAGTCTAAAACGCAAAAGGAGTATTTCTTTTTTAATCTATTAATTTCCTCAAAAAAATAATCCTTCCATAAAGTTCTCATTTCTTCCTCTTTATCCCACACTCCTGCATATCTGGGCAAAAGAGTAAGATATATCTTCAAATCCGGATTGATTTTATGTAAGAGTTCAAAGATTTTCTCAAAATATAATCTGTTTTCTATGAGAGTATTCTCAAATTTTTCTTTAGTATATCGACCAATATGCCAACTGCTTATGTCTTCATCTTTGACCACTTCAAATCTATAGCTTTGATCGTAGCTTTGAAAATAATCTTCTCCATATAATTTACCTAAATCCTTAGTAAATATCATATCCCATGTCTCAATATTTTCTTTATATTCATATTCGTACAACTGATTTCTGACTGCCTCTATCATCTGCTGATATGAATAATCCGGATAATCTATGTTTTTATCAAAATTATGTTTATCCCTGTTAAATCCCCCGCTGGATAAATAACTTATTATCCTTTTTGTAATAGAAACATCGTAATTAAAGTAGCTATAATCATACATATCAATTATTGCAGTATGTAAATGAGATATTTTATCAAAATAATTAAAATAACAATATTCAAGATTTTTATAGTTATAGTAAATATCCTGCGAACCTATTGCCAAATTTACAAATTTTCCTTTTTTTAACCGTTCAGATATTATTCCAACTTCAGCATGAGATATTCCCATTATAATACCATCATAGCTGGAAACATTTGGATTTTGCATGAGAGTATCAGCGACCATCATTGGAGTGCTCATCCTTCTTAATTTGTAATAATCAAGAATAATTACTCCTCCGCTTTCAAAATACATCTCCACAAGATGTTTTATTTTTTGTGTAAGTGATTCCAATTCAAATGCCAAAACCACAATTTCATATCCATCAAGTAAAACACTCGACTCATTGAATATAAAATTCTTATTGTATACATAAGACTCAGCTATTAATTGCGGATATTTTATTGATCTGTATACATCTTTGACACCTTTTTCATCACCAATTACAATAATTTTTACATCATCCATTTGAGGCTCCTGCAAAAATGAGGCTATAAATAAAATTAAGAATTATTTACTCATCAAATGTATAATTACGAATCATATGCCAGGCACTTGATGAGAGCCCACCATCAGATATAAGATAATTGTTTGTAAGATATTCATTATCATATTTATACCAATAAAACATAAGCTGATTTGGATCGATTATTATTGTATAATCCTTGATAAATTTCCAATAATGCAGAAGTTCATCATCTCCATCTTCAAATTTCCTGCCCAATACTTCCATTTCATAAAACCTTGCTGCAAGAGATGTTTCAGGATCTCTGAACTTACCGATTTTTTTAACAATTTTTAATCTTTCAGATTTATTTAATTTCAATATTTCAAAAACATTATCATCTGCCGTAAGATCAAAAACATTCTTGTACATTAAAATACTGTTTGCTTCACTTGAATATGCATTTTTTAATCGCTCATCATCTTCCCTGTTTGAGTAAAACAAAATCAAATCAGCTACATTTCCAAATGTCATAAAATCCGTCAATCTGAATGGATAGGAACAATGCGATGAATAACCACCAAGAAATATAATCCTATTCTCAATAGCTTTTCCATTGGAAGGATATTCCATAATAAGACCCCTCATATAAGCAAGAAAATCCGGAAGAAAAAAACGCTGATCTGTTCTCGTTTTCAAAACAAACTTAATATTATCGTTGGCTTCAATTTTCCTTATTCCGTTATATGAACTAATCTTCTGAAGATTTATATTAGTAATGCCTTTATCTTTTGGAATTTCATTCTCTAAAACTATTACCCCAATAGAATTCGCCAGGTATTTAAAATCCCTATCAATTTCACCGATCCATGTGGACAGAACTATAGGAACACTTGGATATATCTTCCTGTAATACATAAGAGTTTCAATTGTAAAATTCTCTTCTCTTTTAATTGGTCCTTGTACTACAATTGCGGTATCACTTATTTCTATCTCAGGTAAAAATTTTCTTTCAGAACAAAACCACCATTTATTTAACGTATAACAATCACCATTATTTTTTTTCAAAAGATCCATATGCTTGCATATTTCCAAAACGGATGCCCCATCAGATGATTCGCTGGGCGGTGATAGTATATCAAATCTTAGTATTAGCGCAATTTCGCCAAACAAGTTACAGACACTTTGAAATATCTTCTGCTTATCATCTGACAATAAACTTTTATCTAATGATTCCATTATCAATAAACTATCAGACATTATTTTATGTATAGATGACAATATTTTCTTTTTTACATGATCATCCATTGAGATTAAAAAAATATTTGGTTCTGAATACACCTCAAAAAAACCATTTAATACTGCCAAATCCTTGGAAAAAGAAAGAATATCTCCCTGAATCTCCTGCACAAGATAATCATATGCTTCAGTTGCCCAAATAAACTCCGGTAACTTAGCAACTTTTCTTTCTATTTCATTTAGCGCATTTATTAATTTATTTTTGTAAACTGAAGAATATTCCATATTTCCCCTTATCATTACATTTTTCTACAATTGCGTTTTCTTATCACTTCCTGCATGCACTCTAAAACATATTTTTTAATCTATTATCATTCCTTTATCAGATATCAAATTCCTAATTAATTCTTGTTTTTTTTCATTCTCAAGCCTTTTATTAATTAAAATAATATCAAAACTTTTTTCCCCATAATATGACAATGCTTCTTCCAATGAAGAAAGAATATTTTCCGATTTTTTTACTGTTTCATACATGTTTTGATTTTCTTCAATCCCAACAACTTCACTGTTAGGAAATAAATAATGTAGCGCCTTAATATCAGCGCCTAATCCACACCCATCACAAAGAATTCTTACTCGCTCACCTGAAGAAAAGTTAATCATACTAATCTTTGAAACATCCGCATATTTATAGGCAGAAACATCAAATTTATTTTTTTCAATAAATTTTAGTCTATCCATTTCATCATAATCACCCAAAGCTAATAATTCATGATTATAAATAAAACTATTTCTGACAAGCATGAGCCTATAGCCTTTTTTCGTCAGTTTCAATGAAAATGCTGCATCGCCATAATTTTTTCCAAAATATTCAGTGTCAAATCCCCCCGCCTCATTCCACGCTTTTCTTTTTATAAGCAAGGCAAAACTTGAAAGCGTCACTCTTTCAATGCATGGATTTTCCATAGGAACATTATTTTTATATCCAAAATCTATATATTTCTGGTAATTCTCGAAATCAATCGCTATTTTCTGTTTATTATCCGCATTATTTGAAACACAACCTACTGCTCCGATTTTATCTCCCGAATATAGCGCCTGTTTCAAATAATATAATGTGTCAAAAATAAGCCTGATACTACTATCAAGCAATAAAATATCACAATTACTATACTCTTTATCAACTTCAGAAATAATCCTGTTATAGCAGGCTCCATAACTTTCACCTTTTTGCAATCTTGCTATTACCGTAATAAAGCTTCCTTCATTGAGAACCTCCTTAATACTATCCAGGTTAGCTTTAAGCTGTTCATCAGAACCATTATGTAGTACAGCAATAATTACACGATTATCTTTATCTGTAGAATCTGAAAAATCACCTTTATTCACATTGGCTGATTTTTTCGCCAAAATATCATCTTGCCATATTTCTTTATATCCTTCATCAAACTCCATTTGTGCCAACTGCAATAATTTCTTAGCTGACAATTTCTCCTGATACTCAGGGTTATCAAAAATATTCTTGTGGTCTTCTCTTACTTTCTGTCCTTTTTCAAAAGAAATAGCATCAAAATCTTTGCCTAGCCATTCAAAATCTCTGTCACTAATCGTATCTTTATCAAAAAAAGTTGCCCCAAGCCTAAATGAATGCCAATCTCTTAACTTATAAACTGAAGGATATCTAAGAGCTACATATGTTCCGTATGTCTCAAATTCACTAAATGATGAGTCATATATTTTCTTAGGTTCTATAGCATTTAATATCTTTTCCCAGAATTTTTCTCCTTTGATATCTTCATTTTTTTCAATATCATTAATAAGATTTTTCATAATGTCACACTTTATAAGCATGTGCTCTGATATGAATGATCTTTCTATAACTTTTCTAAAGCCTGGCAGTACTTTCCCCATAGTTTCAAAATATTCAGGATGATACTCATGTTTTAAATCGATATATGGCTGTTTAGTATCCTTGGTAAACATATTGATCTTTCTACAAGGAATAGTATCTCCATCCCAAACCATATAATATTCATCTGAGCAAATTAAAGCATATTGCATTTTTAAAAACTGCTGATAATACCAGCCAGTCACTCCACGCGGAAGTTCGCTATTACTCACTATTTCAGAAAGTCGTTCTTTCATAAGATCATGAACATTGTTAAATTCGATGATGTCGTTTTCATTAATCCAGGAAACTTTTTCTTTTAAAAGATTACCGGAATAAACAACATCTCTGACGTCTTCATTCCCAACAAAACATACTTTTCCATATTCATATGCATCAATGAGTCTATCATATAACTTCAGTAATCTTTCACAATCGGAAGCTGTCACTACAATAAGCACATCAAAGCCTTGATTTCTTGACATATTATATTCCCCTTTTTGTTAGTTACCCTAGTCTATATGCAATAACATCATATTCTTCAAGCTTCCTTGGAAGTGAATCAATATTGGGATAAACCGGGATGCACGATATTGCAAACTTTCTTGCTGCATCGTTCTCCTCTACCCCTGCAAGCTCTGCATTTGGATATAAATAATGTATATGTCCAAGCATATTTCCGCATCCTGAACCAATATGTACTAATTTAAAATAACTATCCTTCTTATAGCCTTTTTTCTCCAAATCCAGGATAAAAGCATATTCATTCTTGCTCATTCCGGCATAAATTGTAGTATCAAATCCCCACTTTTTAATAATAATTTCCCTATGTTTAACAAACAGATCATCTGGATTTTCAACTCTTATAAAGCTTTGACTACCCACATGGTATATAAAAGCGTTATGACATACCATCATTCTGTATCCCAGCGAACGAATATGCATACTGATTTCATCATCTTCAACATAACCAGGATTAAATCTTTCATCAAACCCGCCAGTTTTATCCCAGGCTTGTCTTTTTACCAACAAAGCAAATCCACATATTTTACTCTGTTCTTCACAGGGATTATCCATAAATACGTTATGTTTTGCTCCAAACTCAACATATTGCTCCGGCGAATCAAACGTAACATCTTGAATCTGATCCGCATCAGCATAATTTTGAACAGCACCGACTCCGCCAATGTCATCTGCAGCATAAAGTGCCATTCGCATCCAAAACAGAGCATTTGCCGGAACTCTGGTGTCATTGTTTAAAAAGAAAACGTCATAGTCCTCTGATAAGTACTGGCAGGCTGCATTATTTCCACCGGAGAACCCTAAGTTCTCCTCATTTAAAATAACCAGAGCATCCTCATTATTCTTCCCCCATTCAGCGAGCCATTCAGCAGTACCATCCTTTGAACCGTTATCAAAAATTACTAATAAATAGTCTTTTGGATTACAGTTGTTATAAATGCTTTCTATACAACGTTTAAGAAGATATTCATGGTTAAAAGATAAAATCACTATCGCTGTCTTTTTGACTGTTATTTTGTTTTTATTTTTTAATTCATTACTTTTTTCCAGAATCCTAATCTTTTGATCCTGATAATCACAAAGAAATGCAGCATTTTCATAACATAAATATGCCTGATCAGGATTTATATCAATTAATGAATCTCCAAGCTTTTCATATTCCTCAAATGTATTTTTATCAAGATACTTTAACCTGTCCTCTATTATTATTTCATTTGTTATAGTATCTTTTCCATCAATGCACCCTCCAGAATAAGACATGAACTCATCTGACTTTTCAGCATCTATAGCATCCAATATTTTTTTAGGTGTCAGTTTTTCTCTATAATACTGATTAGCAAATAATTCTTGCACATTCCCATCAATATCATATGTATTTTCAAAAGTAACTGCATCAAAGTCTTTAGAAAGCCAATCAAAGTCTTTTTTATCCATAGACAAAATATCAAAATATTTTTCTACTTTTCTTAACTGTTTCCATTCTCTCAGTATGTAAACTTCCGGATATTTGACTGCAACATAAATACCATAAATACTATAGAGACTCAAAGGAGAACTTTGAATTTTATCAGGCGGAATAATATTTAGTATCTTTGTCCAGAAGCTGTCTCCCTTAATCTGCTCGTTTTCCTCTATTTTCTGAATAAGATCTCTCATTATTTCTGCGTTGATAGTCATATGCCCCACATCAAAAGATTTTTTTAGAGGCAATGAACATCCAGGAAAAAGTTTTGCCACTAATTCATCTTTTATAAGATGATTACCATCGCACGAATCTAGATATGGCTTACCTGATTTTTTCTCAAACATATCAATTTTATGGCTCGGAATTAAATTCCAGTCCCAAACCATGTAATACTCATCTTCACAAAAAAATGAATATTTCATTTTTACAAACTGATTATAATACCATTCACTTATCGCCTTTGATAGTTCTCTTCCTGCAAGAAATGCTTGCATTTTTTTTTCTATAGTCCTGTGTATCTCCTCAAATGGAATAATTTCGTTAGCATCGAAGTTTTTATCATTTTCAGATATATTATCTGTTCCGAGAAAAAAAACATTTCCAAAATCAAGGCAGTTAACCAGCCATGGCTTTAAATGCAATAACTTATCATTGCTCAATATTTTTCTATCTATCAATATATTAATGTTTATTTCATTTTGTTTTTTAAGCAAACTCGCTATCTTCATTATTAAGTCATTCTCCTCCTCAGGTAAATAAGGAAAATTGTGAATTGCTTTGCTACCAAGCTTTTGAGGGCTAGACGAAAATTCAAATTCTCCACTCTCATTTTCTTTCCAGTCTTGTGAATAGATTATTGCTAAATTTGCATCACAAGCAGCCAAGTAATCGCAAATTCCACTTCTAAGTCCAATAAAAAGTTCAATATACTGTGATAAATCTTTTAACTCACTCAGTGAAGTAGGTAACGCCTCTGTTCCATTAACCATTATTTCACTATCAAGCCCGTTATAATTTGTATAAACTTTTTTTCCACAATATTCAGATAAATGCCTCGATAACTTCTGCCAAAATGTTAAAGGGATTAACTTAAATGTATTGGCACTTGGCATAAGAACAACTGCCTTATCATACTTTCTTTTCTTTTGAGCATCAAATGAATATTCCTTATTCATCCGCGATAATATTGCATCATTTTTTAGCTTAAGAATGCTTCGTCTTTCTTCACTAATATCTGCATAATCGTCTAAATGCAAAGAAAGATAATACTTATCAACTGCTGTTATTATGGATTCCCTATGATTTCCAAATAGAATATGATTTTCATACCAAAGTTCATTTCGTACAATAAATAATTCAAGTGCTTCCATTTGAGCTGAATCTATATCCAGTACAGCATCTATTGCACAATAATTTTCTATTATGGTTTGCTGACTTTTTTTTACCACATAAAGCAGTTTACAATGATGCTCCAATTTATAAGCGAATGCATATGCCGCAAGCCAAACTGTATCTCCAAGTTGAGCAGGACATACTACTATCTCAGTTTCATTCGGTCTTTGTTCCAGCAATAAATTATATATTTCTTTTCCAACATCATATTTATCTTGAAAGTATTTATTGAATTCTTCACATTTCATATAGCCATTATTTGCCATTAACCATTGATATTATTGTTTCTTTTGGAACATCAGTTATCTGTTCTAACCTACTTAATGCTGATTCCAAATTTTCTTTTGTTAAGATTCCTTTTTGACAAAGCACTTGAAAGCCTTGTTCATTTTTAAGTAAGTCAGGAAGTGCTTCACTTCTAATTACACGTTCTTTATATGGATTATAAACCGAAGGAAGTGACTTATTTACATCAATCCAGTGATCTTTCCATATCAGCAAACTTTCATTTATCCACATAGAACTTACACCCTTGTGATTATAGATAGTCGTATCGTCATTACTAATTAGGTGTATTTTGGGATTATTGACCAATGATAACCCCCTAAATATTACATCAATCTGGAGAAAATAAGGTAATCATGTGTTTCTCCTTCTATGCCTTTATTTTTGCCGTAACCATCAAGAAAAATCAGATCATATTGTCCTATAAGAGCGCTCGAATATACATTCATTAAATTTTTAACATTAAAAATTACGCGATCTTTAATTGGCCAATAATTGTTATATTCATCATTACAGTATTTTCCCATAAGAAAGTTCTGTAACTTTTTTGCCGGACTCATTTTTGAAGGAATATTCACATAGTATAAGTTAGTAAATCCATTTTTTATCTCTCTTTCAACAATTTCTTTAGTTTCTTTTGTTTCACTACTATCAAGATAATAGATATCGAGTCCGAAGTCTGCAAAAATGCTGTATGTCTTTTTACTTGTTTCCAATATGTCACTAACAACATCTGGGTGATTATAAGTTAATACTCCTAACGCAATCTGTTTCATGTTGCACACCTCATTTCTTATATACCTCTATCGGATAAAGTAAATATTTACTTTTGTACAGCATTCTCTATGTTGTCATGTCATTTTTGACAAGAAAGCCACTCAAAAAAGGTTACTCTTCCAAACCCTCCACCATGGTCATATCCTGAACTGTTGTATTCCCTATCCCTATATTCGTCATTTGTATATTTAGGCCAATACAAGTCAATACTGCTTCCATCAACGATTATAAACAGTTCATTTCTGTAATAATCACTGTCTTCAAGAGTAAACTTTAAAGAAAATCCAAGTTTTTCCAGATAGTATGTAACAAACCAGGCTTCTGCAAATCTGAGCTTTCCAAATTGTTCAGCATCAATCCACTCCACGCTTGATCCTTTATTCCATTCTCTTGTGTCCAACGGGCAGTCAAAGTAGTTTTTAACATCATCTATTTCACCATAGATAAACATGTCACATATGTTATAGATTCTATTATTTAGTGTTGTAGTGCTGACAGCAATTAAGCGTTTTTTTTGAGAAGTTTCTATTTTTAATGGAAAAACATCCAATAATTTTTCCATGTAAAGAAATAAATCAGGTGTATGAAATCTTTGATCTGTTCTTGTTTTACACACTCTGGTACATCCTGCTTTTTTTGCCTCTCTTATTCCAACAATAGATGACACCGCCTGATATGAGCAATGCGCATACCCCGGTTTTTCAGGATATTTACTAAAACATGTAATAACTCCTATTTCATCGTAACGCTTTTTTTGGTCTGACTCATTTTCCCATGTTGAAAGAATCACAATACAATCCGGATACAATTCTCTATACAATTTAGCTGTTTCATACGTAAAATCATCTTCATACTTCACTGCTCCCTGAATTACAATTGCAGTTTTATACTTAATTCTTTTTCTGGAAAATATCCCTATTTCATCAGCAAGTTTGGGTCTATATACGTTTGTCACAAACTCCCCGTCATCATGTATGCCTACACTTCTTTGAAGGATTGTTCTCGCTTTAACTAATTTTTTTTCAGCCATATCATATAGATATTCGAATTCCCCAACTTCATCTATTTCAAGCTCATTCATTTTATTTTTTAATTGCTGAACGATTTCAATATATTCTGAAAGCCTATAAATAGCTGAATTTTCATTTTCAAAATAAAACATCAATGAAGAATTTAATACTTGAGCAGACTCTTCCAACTCAGATAACAACTGAATAGTTATTTTTCCATCCATACTGCATACTTTATTTCTTGCTGTTTTATGTGCTTCTATAAGCTTGCCCAGTGTATCAAATAGCATCTTTTCCATATCAAAGCTTCTCCCTAAAACTTTTTAACGTATATTTATTTTATCATATACCGCACTAATAATGCAAAAAAGAGCTCCGGAAATCCGGAGCTCTTCTGGTAGTCTGCAATAATTGCAATAGACCGCTTGTTCTTATGAACAATAATACTATTAGCCGAGAAGTGAAAGAACACCCTGGTTAGTCTGGTTAGCCTGTGCCAGCATTGACTGTCCAGCCTGTGCAAGGATGTTGTTGTTAGAATACTTAACCATCTCGGTTGCCATATCTGTATCACGAATCTGTGATTCAGCTGCTGTTGTATTCTCAACAACGTTATCAAGGTTCTTGATTGTGTGCTCAAGTCTGTTCTGAATAGCACCGAGATCTGATCTCTGCTTAGAAACTGACTTGATAGCTTCTTTAATAGATGATATAGCGCTCTTAGCAACATCATGAGTGCTAACCTGAAGGTTATTAACACCTATCTTTGTTGAACTCATCTCTTTAATGCAGATATTAATCTGGTTCTTTGTTTCTGTCTCAGATCCTACCTGAAGGTTCTTATTGGTAAATGATCCATCAAGAAGTTTCTGATTGTTGAACTCTGTAGCTGCTGCTGTACGTGAAATTTCTGATGCAAGAGCAGTAATCTCTGACTTGATGTAAGAACGGTCAACTGACTGTAATGTATCATTTGCAGCCTTAGTTGCAAGTTCATTCATTCTCTGAAGCATATCATGAACTTCATTAAGAGCACCTTCTGCTGTCTGTACAGTAGAGATACCATCTTGAGCATTTGCAGAAGCCTGTGTAAGACCTCTTACCTGACGTCTCATTTTCTCAGAAATTGAGAGTCCTGCTGCATCATCTGCTGCTCTGTTGATCTTGTAGCCAGATGATAACTTCTCACTTGACTTAGCCTGATTACCAGTTGTAATTCCAAGCTGTCTGTTTGCGTTCATTGCTGTGACGTTGTGTTGTACTACCATAATTTATTCCTCCTTGAATATATACGGCAACATCCTTGCTGCTCGTTTACTTGTTTTTGAAGCTGACTCACTGCTGGCATGAATCAGTTTCAATTTTGTTTACACTCTTATTATCGACTATAATTATAAAAACTTTAGGGGTGATTTTTTAAAAAAAATATAAAATTATTCTCCACATTCAACAATACAACTCTTTTTACAAAAACATATCCCGTAGGAAATAACACTGCAATAGCCTTCGCTTAAGATCGATTCCTCATATTTTCGCCTTTTTATCTGGTTCCGTGCCTCCTTCACTTTTGACAAACTTTTTTATGATGCAACTATGTTTTTTGGTGTTCTCATCATAATTTATTCCCACAAAAAGTAGCTCTCCCATATACCCTCTCAAACAGTCAAAGTATTTTCGCTCTTTAATTTGATCAATGGCACTTTCAGCAGTCTTGTTTTTCTTGAGTTCAATGATCATGGCAGGTAGTGTGGAATCATACGGTATAAATACTACATCTGCAAATCCTTTGCCTGTTGTCATTTCTTTTACTATCATGTATTTATTGAGTGCATATATACGCAAGGTAAATTGCACTTTGAAGTGCATCTTCATTGTTGTAACTGCGATTTGACGTGACATGAATATGGCTCAAATCAAGTGCTTCTTCAACCGCCTTGGCATCACCATCGATTGTACTTTGCAAAAGCCTCTTTGAATCCTGTATTATCTTATTAGTAACTTTATAATCGTCAAGGGCTGTAATCGCATTAATCCATTCCTGCCTTACTTCCCTATTAGGAATTCTGCAGGTCTGTTCTCCATAATCATAAGCCAGGTAACCCAGATGAATAAGATATGTAAATACATCATCCTTGGTAACAAAATTGTTCAATGTATTAAGAAAGCTTGTCACATTAACGTCAACGCATTCCCCTGAAAGCATCCTTACAACATCATCCTTGGTTCCCTGGAAATTCTGACTAAGTCTGTCAGCAATTACCTGATAAGATGATGTTTTACTCCAATAGCCTTCAAACTGCTCATCCTCAATACATTTTACAACAGACTCCGGATTATATATTTCAATTCCACGCTGTTTATATCCATCATACCATGCCTTACATTCATTAAAATCAATCGAATATTGCTCACAGAGATTTTTCACTTCTTTTGATGTAAAACCAACATATTCCGCAAGATTTATTGCATTTATAAATGTATATTCACGAAAATTGTTTAGCTTTGACTGTATTTTATCTCTTACTACCGGAAGTATCCCTGTAATATATGCCAATGAAATTGCAGGTCGTAAAGTATTGCTCTTAAACAGCCCATTTAAAAAGCTTAAATATTCATTAAATAGCCTGTTGGAAACCCTTTCTCTTACAAGAATATCATATTCATCCAGCAAAATAACAAAAGTTTCTTGTGTCAATGTATAAACTGACAAAATAGTTTCTGCCAGAGAACCGTTATCCTCAACAGCAATATTGGTAAAACTGTCTTTTATTTCTTTAATTATTTTTTTGGAAAGAATTGCGATAAGATTTTCTTTATCAGCAGTATTTTGATATTCGCTATTCATATCTATTTGAATAACATTATATTTATTAAGCTTTTCCTCAAAGTCTTCACATTGGGCAATTTTATAATCTGAAAACAACTGTCTTGAATCACATCCCTTTGAATAATATGCCGCAAGCATATTTCCTGTAATAGTTTTCCCAAATCTGCGAGGACGTGAAATGCAAATATACTTGTTGCTTTCATCCATATACTTATTTATGACCTCAATCATCATTGTTTTATCTACATAAATTTTTGCTCTGATATGTTCTGTAAAATTCTCATTTCCAGGATTTAAGTATATTCCCATTCCTCTTTTCTCCTGCATTTTTTAAGATTATTTTCATAATTTATAATTCTTATAATTACAGTTTAGTCTAAACCAGACTGAATAACAATAAAAAGTGGATGCGAAACACTTCTTCGCATCCACACATTCAAAACATATTAAACATATTAAACATTACTGAAGAAGAGAGAGTACTCCCTGGTTACTCTGATTTGCCTGTGCAAGCATAGACTGACCGGCCTGCATCAAAATATTGTTATTTGAATATCTTACCATCTCTTCAGCCATATCTGTATCACGTATAAGCGACTCTGCAGCCTGAGTATTCTCAACTACATTATCCAGATTCTTAATAGTATGTTCCAATCGGTTCTGAATAGCCCCAAGATCTGATCTTTGCTTGGAAACTGAAATCAAGGCTTCTTTAATAGAAGTTATTGCCGACTTTGCCACATCATGAGTACTTACCTGCAAATCATTAACCCCGATATGCGTCGCTGACATTTCTTCAATACAAATTATAATCTGATTCTGAGCATCTGAATCTGAACCAACCTGCAGATTCTTATTTGTAAATGTTCCATCAAGAAGATTCTGATTATTAAACTGCGTCGAGGCTGCAGTACGTGAAATCTCTGAAGCCAGCGCATTTATTTCTGACTTTATGTAAGAACGATCCGTTGACTGTAATGTATCATTGGCGGCCTTTACAGCAAGTTCATTCATTCTCTGTAGCATATCATGAACTTCATTAAGCGCACCCTCTGCCGTCTGAACCGCTGAGATACCGTCCTGAGCATTTGCAGATGCCTGAGTAAGACCTCTTACCTGACGTCTCATTTTTTCAGAAATAGCAAGTCCTGCAGCATCATCAGCCGCACGATTAATCCGATAACCTGATGAAAGCTTTTCGCTTGATTTCTTTTGGACATCAGTTGTGATTCCAAGCTGTCTGTTAGCATTCATTGCAGAAATATTGTGTTGTACTACCATTTTTATAATCCTCCATGAACGGGGCCCGCTTCCCTGCTGCCTTTCCTTCTTTTTAGTTTGCAGCTAAATGTGGAGTCCCTTCCATGGCTGCTGTTATTTTTTACAAATATTGTATCGGCTAAGTTTTTATTTAATTAACCTTGTTTTTAAATTTTTTTTCGTAATTTTGTATAAAATTTGAAATTTTATATTATTTTGTTGAAACCATCCTTATCATGCTCATGACTCTATTAACTACCGAATGTTTTTCCTTGACTTCCTCATAACCGTTATGTGCGATTTTTTCCCTTTCGGCATCATGTGATAAATAATACATCGCTTTTTCTTTAAGCTCTTCGTAACTGCAAAAAGTCTCAAGATGTGTACCTACATCAAAATATTCCTCAAGCTCAGGCTGATAATTAGTCAAAAGAAACCCCCTGCATGCCATAACATCCCATACTCTCTGCGGTATGCCTGTTTGAATCGAGCGCATAGTAATATTCAGATTAATTTTGCTTTGTCTGAAAACAAAAGGCATTTCAGTAAGAGTCTTTACACTATCATGTAAATCAACTCCGCATGATAATTCATTACTCATACTTCCGGTAAAAATATTAACTACCCCTTCTCCAAATTCTTCTGCCAGTTTATTTAAATATCTGACTCTTTCCATATAAGCCATGTGATATGTCAAATAATTATTTATTGCAACAAATGTATCAATATTTTCAATAGTACCAACAAAAGGATTGGAACAGCCATCTCTTTTTAACTCCGCTATATCTTTCTCAAGTAAATTTTCTTTAATGTAATTTATTCCACAAGGCTCTTCCAATATCTGTTTTTCCATAAGCTCCTGAAGTTTTATTCTACTTGGCTCAGATATTTTCAGATTCATAAAAGGATCTTTCTCGTTATATAATGAGCCAACAAATGATATATCATATTTATACTTTTTTTCATTTCCCAGCAAAGAACTCACTCTTTCCACCGGCGCCCCCAAAGGGAGATAAAATATTCCATTTGGATTTTCATTTTTTACAGACAAATACTGCGCATAATCAAATAAAAACACATTATTGCAAGTATTTCTAATTTCACTATGATATATTTCGAACACTGGGCAGTCTACGGTTTCCGTAAGATATTTAACTCCAATTCTATCGCATACTCTTGATACTAATGGAAAGAAATTAATTGAAAAAACAAACATAGGTTTTTCTCTGGCTATAATTTCACCAAGATTCATAATCTTCTCTTGCACATCAATTTGAAAATTTGAACCATCCTTGTCTTCTATCACGTTTATTCCAATTTTTTTAAATGCTTCTATATAATCAGGCTCACATATACTATTGTATCTGTAAAAAATAATATTCATTTACTATCTTTGCCTCTTCCCAATCAACCTCATCTTCTACTTTCTATTATAATATAATTATTCGTTTTAATGTGATAGAATATATTTAAAACCGTAAACCATATTTTGAATACCTCAAAGTATACTTTCTTATCAGATCAAACAGCCTTTAGGAGTTAAGGACATATTTTGGCACAAATACAATCAACTGAACTGAATAACCTATACTTTCCCCCTTCTTTCTTTGAAGATGAAGTTCGTGAAGGATTTTTCATTTCGTCAATGATGAAAAGATATTGGGCAGCGCAGCTCAAGGTTCTGTCTGTTATTGATGGAATATGCGAAAGACACAACCTTAGATGGTTTGCAGACTATGGCACGTTGATTGGTGCTGTACGTCACGGCGGATATATTCCTTGGGATGATGACCTTGATATCTGTATGTTCAGAGAGGACTGGAACATTTTTTTTGAAGCAGCAAAAAAAGAAGCTCCTGAAAGCTACAAAATTCTCACCATTAGAAATACTCCCGGCTATGAAGAAATAACAGGGCGGATTATCAATTCATCCACAATTAATTACAGTCAAAAGCATCTTGCAGAAAACTTCGGATGCCCTTATACAGTTGGTGTTGACATTTTCCCATTGGACGGCGTATATGATGATCAGGAAAAAGAAAATGACCGTACTCAAAGGGCTGCGGCACTAACATCAAAACTTGTGGATTCAAACGAAACACAAAAAAGAAAGCTTTTATTGGAAATTGAAGAAGTATACAGTGAATGTCCTTGTGAAAATGCAAAAAATGTTGCATTAATGCCATTTTTTATTTCATCCGGTAATCATATTTTTCCAAAAGAACTGTATGAAAATATAACCAGGCTTTCTTTTGAACACACCTTTGTTAATGCTGCTGCAAGATATGATGAAATCCTGGAACTTGATTATGGCGATTTCATGAAAGTAAATAAGAGCGGAGGAATGCACAATTATCCTGTTTATGCAGAGCAGGAAAAGATTTTAAAAAATAATATCGGGCGAAATCCCTATAGGTATACCATTGATTACGTGGAACTTCTAACAAGTGTTCAGCGCTATGTTAAAAGAGCTGCATCAGATATTGCATGCCAAAACATAGCTCCACAAAAAAAATCCAATCATGAAACTGTTGTGTTTCTGCCTTGTAAAGCCAGGTGGTGGCACACCATGGAGCCCTTATGGAAACAATACAGTTCAAATGAAAATACAGATGTCTACGTACTTCCGATTTTCTACTACGACTGTGATTATAACGGAAACATTGGGGAAAAACATGATGAACGGCATCTTTTCCCTGATTATTTAAATATATCGGACTGCGAAAAATTTGATTTTGAAAGCATACATCCTGATAAAATTTTCATTCAGGTTCCTTATGACGGATGGTGTACTTTCATGACCGTTCATGAATATTTCTATTCAGCAAATCTATTAAGATTTACTGACGAGCTGATTTACATTCCTTATATGGAAATGGATGCTCCAATCTCGGACGGTGATAAAACCTCTGCTGCAATTTCTGTATTTATTGAACAAGAAGCTGTAATTAATGCAGACAGGATAATCCTGGCAGATGAAAAAACACGGAATTTTTACATATCCCACATGACCGAATTATGTGGAAATGATACAACAGCTTATTGGGAACAAAAAGCTGTCTTAATAACTGATCTGGTCGAGAAAAAATACCTTGAAAATACTAAAAATGAATTAGAAAAAAATAATACCGGTAAATCGGAATTATCATCTCTTTTTGAGAATAAAGATCATAAAAAAATACTTATTTATCACATCACTATCAGTTTCCTACTCAGAGGAAAAGAAAAATCGATTGACAAGCTTTACCGAAGTCTGTCTGTATTTGAAGAAAATGGAGATAAAATCATTGTTGTTTTTCTTCCTCAAAAGCAGATTTTAGACGAATTACCCGGCATAGACAATACGCTCTATAAAAAATACATTGACTTCATTGAAAATATGAAAAAATCAAAAAACTGTATTTATGATGAAAAAAATGAATCTGAGAATTACATTGAAAGATGGGATGCCTATTACGGTGATTCTTCTCCATATGCCAATAAATGCGTAAATTTAAATATCCCTGTAATGTTACAAAGTATTACTATTTAACATCGAGCCGGCAATACGTTGATATTAAGATACTATTCAGAAACAGAACAGTAACACATCTGATTCTATGTACTATGAAGGTGAATAATCCATGAACATTCTACTATATGATTTTTTAAATTCATATATCCAGTATGACCTTGTTTTTTTCCTGGAAAAAGCAGGACACAAATGCAACAATATCACTTACCGGAAAGAGCTGGACAAATATAATGATGATGCCTTCACTGCGAATATGGAAAGCATTCTGAAAGAAGGACACTACGATCTTGTTCTCACCACAAATTTTTGGCCGGTAGTGTCAAAAGTCTGTAATAATCATGGAATAAAGTATGTTTCCTGGTTTTTTGATTCCCCCCCTAATCTTGTCAGCACCGAATGTATGGACTATACATGCAACAGGATATTCTTCTTTGCCAGAGCTGACTATGAAACCTATAGTGCCATGGGGCTCACTAACGTGTACTACCTTCCTCTTGCAGTGAACACCGACAGACTCTCCGCTATAAAAACAGATTACAACAAGTACTCATGTGATATCTCTTTTGTTGGAAAACTGTATCAATCAATGCTCCCCGCACTAATGTCATATATGACAGATTATCAAAAGGGATACATTGATTCTCTCATAAAGGCGCAGCTACAATTATATGGCGCATATATAGTAGATGAAATCATTACAGAAGAATTCTCCCAAACCGTGCGTGACCAATATAAAAGCCTGTCGGATACTGCCATTCAGGTTTCAAAAAAAGAGCTCTCATGGATGGTAGCTTCACATGTAACTCATCTTGAAAGAATGACCTTACTTAAGATTCTGTCATCTGTCTGTAATGTAAAGCTTTTTACTTATGAGCTTACTGATGAGGAAAAAAATATACTAAAAAATGTTAATTACTGCGGCTCTGTAAATTATCTTTCAGAAATGCCGCAGGTCTTTAGAGCCAGCAAAATCAATCTCTGCCCGGTTCTAAAGGCAAACCGCTCCGGTATACCATTAAGAGCACTTGATATAATGGGCTGCGGAGGTTTTCTTTTATCAGGCTACCAATCGGAACTCTATGAATATTTTATAGACGGGCAGGAATGCGTCATGTATTCATCAATTGAAGACGCTGTAGAAAAAGCATTATATTATCTTAAACATGAAAATGAACGAGCAAAAATAGCATTAGGTGGTCTGGAAAACATAAAAAACAATTTCAGATATGAAAACAGGATTGACATTCTATTAAGTAAATAGTAAAACAGGGATGCTCTTCGGCATCCCTGTTTGAATCAGTTCTTATTATCCAAAAACTGTGGTGGTATATTTTGAAAATTACTCATAGTCTTATAATAGTTAAATGCCGCTGCCGAAACCTGCTTACTCTGATTCATCCGCTTTCTTTCTGCACTGAAATAATTCTCTGCCAGCTTTTTATTTCTATATTCAGCAGCTTCAATTGAAGCACTCATTCCACTGATTTCTTTTATAAGCTCCTGCATCCGTCCTATCTGGTCTTTGTAATTTTCCTTATTCTGTCCTACTTCTGCTTTTACCCTGTCAAAGAGAGATTGAAAACCATCATCGAGCTTTAAAAGTTCATCAACTAAAACCCCTTTTTCGTCAAGTGTCTTGTCAAAAGCGTTAAGATTTACCTCTTCAGGATCATTAAGAATTTCTTTTTGCTTTTCATTTTCTTCCACTATCTTTTTCATTACTTCAATTTTTTTTACAAGACTATCTTCAAGCATATCAAGACAAGTTGATACCATGATTTATCCCCCTCAAGCATCCTTCACCATAATATGATTAGCTTTCATTACTTCAATCCAATTATCTCTGATGGCATGCATATGCTTATTGATTTCGGCAACAATTTCTCTGTCTTTTGAGATATTTGCTTCAACCAGTCTTCTTGAAATATACGAGTACATATTCTCAAAATCCTGAGCCACCGGATACTTCATATCAAGTGTATTTCTCAGATAATCAATTATTTTTTCGGTTTTTACAATATTTGTATTTGCTTTATTAAGATCCTTTTTTTCAAGTGCAAAATCTGCAACATTAAGGTACTTGATTGCTCCGTCATATAGCATAAGTGTAAGTTCCGGAGCCGAAGCTGTCATGATCTTATTATTTTTGTACTGCGCATATGCATTTTGCTGTGGTGATAATACTGGCATATTTACTCCCTCTCATTCTTTTTTATTTTTTGACTGAGATATTGCCTCCACGAAACTTCGTTGTAAAAGCAATATTTTATTTATCAGCCTCCTGATCCAAAGAACCCTGAAAGTGATCCGCTTGTACTGTTAATCTTGGACAGTGCTGTCTCCATCTTGGAGAACTTGCTGTATAGCTTGTCCTGAGCTGCCTCCAAAGCAGACTGTGCATCAGATATTTTTGTATTATATGCACTATACTGTGATGCCATGAGCTTATCTTCATAAATTGTGAATGAACTGCTGTATTCTGTACCTTTCATCAAATTTGAAAGGCTGCTGTATACACTCTTTGACAGATTCATGAAGAAGTCCTGTACAGCCTGCGGATCTGTAGAAATCATTTGTTTCAATAAATCTGTATTTCCACTTGTAGATGTATCATCCGGATCACCATCTATATGTAAAACATCTCTCTCATTTTCTTCTGTAGAGAAATAGCTTCCCGTCGTAATACCAAAGCTTGCAAGTGACAAGCTCTTTGTCGTTCCATCCTTCATAGTAATATTAAATGAAGAACCCATTACATCTCTCATGGCATTTCTTATAGTGCCTATTGTCTCGTCTTTACTAAGAAGTCCTTCTTTAATTTTGTTTTCCCACTCTTCAACTTCTTTATCAGACAATTCTTCTTTCTGATCATCAGTCAGCATTTTATATTTAGAAGCTTTATCTGCATTATAAAGAGTAGCAAACTCTTTCATAAGAGCATTGTAATCCTTGATAAGTGTCTTGATATTATCGTAAATACCGCTCGTATCCTGCTTGGTAGTAAGTGTTATTCCTGAAGCAACTTCATTGGCCGTAATGGTAAGACCATTGATTTCAAAGGTATTGCTGTCTGATGTATAAGTTTCACCATTTAAAACAATCTCTGCACTTGTTCCGGCAATATAGTTAGAACCATCACTCTTCACAGTAAGTCCCAGCTTTGTCATAGCTGTTGACTCAAGCACTTCAAAAGAAGCTGCTTTGCCTGCCTCCTTTGATGATACAAAGAATCTTCCGTTATTCTCATCATAGTTAAAATTAAGCTTAGTGCCTGTTCCGCTTGACGAAGCATTTTTAAGCTTTGAAAGTATGCTGTCAACTGTATCGCCCTCTTCTATACTGACCTCCAAAACATCACTTTCATCGCCGCCAATAGCAAACTTAATCTTATCTCCGACAGTCAGACCAAGTTCAGAAGCCGTAGTAGACTTACTTGCTTTTCCACTGTCTGTTTTAACTTCCTGCCCCGTTAGATAAGCTGATTTAGAAAGCCTTGTGATGTCAAGTGTCTGTGTCGCATCCATCGCATTTTCTCCGGTAATAACAGATGCAGCACTTGAGTTGGATACAGAAGTAGTCTTTTTAGTATAAGCAGTAGAAAATCTCATGTTACTAAGTGATCCATTATAAAATGAAATGACTTTTTTGTTTAAGTCTTTCCATTTATCCTGTGTCCATGTAAGCTTTTTCTGATCACCTTTAGCTTTATCAAGTTTATCCTGTTTTGACTGTGTTAAAGCGGTTATGATACTTTCAGTATCAAGACCTGAATTCATTCCGGTAATTCGTATCGGCATAATTTTCTCCTTTCTCAATCCATGAGCGTGTTACACAGGAAATCCTTTTCCTTTTAAGCTGTTTCCAAATCAGCGTTTTTCATCCACCATTATTCCGGCAATTTCCCATACCTTTGCAATCATATCAAGCGTCGCTTCCGGTGGAAACTCTTTTATGACTTTCTTGGTATCCTTATCTACCATCTTAATAGTAACTCTGTTGGTTTTTTCATGAATCCCAAATACAGCCTCTGCATTAGAAGTCATATTTTTCGCCATCTCAGAAATTGCTTTTTTAACTTTGGCATTGTCTGCCTGAATTTTTTCTTCAGACTCTTCAAGATGTGCTTTTATTGCCTCTTGATTACTTTCCAGATTTTCTTTCAGCGCATCATCTTTAGTACCAGCTGAATTTTCTGCGGCTTCTACCTTAACTTCAACTGACTGTAATGAACCATTGGATTCTGAATTAGCAATTTCAGACTGGGACTGACTTGACTCTTGCGCCTGAGTTTTTGCTTGCGGCTGTGCCTGCTGTATTAGAGGCGAAAAGCCGTTAATTGCTTCCATTCCCATCTTTCTTACCTCCATGCTTGGCTATTCAAGCTACCTTTCTAACCAACTTCATCTATTACAAATACATAAATATACTTAAAGCATTTCCTATCCTCTATATCGGATAAGCATTAAATATATTTATATCCCAATAAAAAAAATCCCAAAATTTATAAAAATTTTAGGATTTTCGGTCATAAATCCAATATTTCCGGCAATAATTTGGTATACGCAAATTTCTCATACACCTTCTTCTTCCCGTTTTTGGCTATCTCTTTTCTCTCCTCATCATGTGAGAGGTAGTACGCCGTCTTTTCTACCATATCCTCCGGTGTATAGGCTATTACCAGCTCTTTGCCATCTACGAAATACTCAGCAATCTCCGCCTGATAATTTGTTATAAGAAACCCGCCTGCTGCCAGAATATCCACTACTCTGAGGGGAACTCCAGAAAGAATTGAACGCAAAGATATATTTAAATTAATCTTACTTCTGTGAAATACTCTTGGCATCTTGGTAGTATAATTTGCAAGCCCTAAATTATTAACACCTTCAATCGGCCTTGCATCCGGATTAGTATATATTACTGTATCAAAATACTTTCCCATCATTTCCATTATATTCCTGCGTTCATTCACAGTAACCTTTTTCCTTAAAATATCCCTTATTACTTCATCGTAGTCTATTTCATATTTGCCGCTATCCTCAAACTTAATATACTTTCTAAGTCTTTTAATGTGTTCTTCTCTTATAGCCTTTTCATCAGTAAAAAGATCATGACCAAATATTTTTTCTTGAGCCTTAAGAACTATATCTATATACCCTTTTAGTTCCTCCGGCAAATATTTCACCTGATCATAAAAGTTAAACTCATTGTCATAAAGATTGCCCAAAAAGCACACTTCATGCTCATACACGATATTTCCATCAGTCTGTGCATCAAGTTCTTCACACAACTTGGCAAGGCGCTTTTCATTTACTGCAAGAGGTGAGTATCCGACAGTAGTTACGCCTTTTTTTCGCATGTTTTCATAAAGAATCTTATCAAAAACAAATATACGATTTACAGGATTATTGACATGATGTGAATCAAGTGTATAATGCGGGCAGTCAAACACCCATGAAACATAGCGCATGTCATATTTCTGGCAAGCCTCAGATATATTCGGATAAAAATCAAAACTAAAAAGAAGATCATAATATCTTTTTCTATTATCATCTTCTTTAAGCACAAGACTCCTGATCTTACTGTCTATTTCATCAGTAAGATCATAGCCCTTCATGTTCAGTTTAAAAGTATCAACGCAATGGCCAAGCCTTCTCATTGCGTCGCGACAGTCTTCACCGTTAAATTCATCCCAGTCATAATATAGTATTCGCACTATACCATCAGTCCCCTTTCGGAAGGAAAAACATCTTTAGTTTTGACATCAGCTCTTCTTTGCCGATTGTCTTAAGAAAATATCCTTCAGGCTTAAGAGATACAACTGCCATTACACTATCCTTGTCATCTCTTCCGGTCAAAAAAATGACAGGAATCTTTCTGGTTTCATCATCCGCCCTAAGCATTTCCAGTACCTTCGGTCCATCTGTAACCGGCATCTCATAATCAAGAAGAATAAGATCAACTTTATTATTAACAAGCCATTTGATAGCACGAAGTCCGGATGTAGCCATCGAAACCTTATAGGTATCTTTGAGCCACTCTCTTACAACACTCATGTAATTGGGATCATCATCAACTATCAATATGCTCTTTTTGAGTTCACCTGTCTTTGCTTTTTTGGAATATCCATTTACAAAAGATATAAACTCGTCGTAATCAAGCGGTCTTGGAAATACTCTGCTGACAAGCTCCTGAGGTATCTGATTGGCCAGTCTGTCAGTATCGATAGGTTCTCCGATAAGACATACCTGCTTGTCGTCATTTTCCAGCTTATCAATAAGAAATCTCAGAATTTCAGATGAAACTTCACCTGACTGTTCAGCATAAAGAGCCACCATTGAAATCCCGGTCCACTGTTCTTCTATATTATTGACATCCTGTGTTGCAAATAAAGCTTCAATCCTGGCATCTTCTAGCTTTTTCAAAAGAACTCTTATAATAAAAGATTCTTTTTCTCCGATTATGAGTATCTTTGTGCGCTCCATTAAAGTCCTCCGCTGTTAAACTTTCTCAAGTATTTCTTCCATTTTGTCCCAGTTAAATGTTTTTAATGCCTTTTCAATTTCTGTAATAACTTTCTTATCTTCATCAGGGAGCCTGTATTCACCTATACCCTCAAGTACTAACTCGATGCCATCATAGTCCATCTGCGGTGCCAGTTCCTTAAGCGCCATATACGCTTCTTTGAGCTCGCCGTCATCAATCAGAGCCTTTCCACTATCATCCTGTTCTTCAACCAATCCTGACAGCTTATCTTTATAACTCTGAAATAGTTTTATTAATCTATCGTTACTATTTATTATAAACTCTTTATCGTTCTTTTTTCCAGCCTCTTCTAAATTTCTGGCAAGTTCTGAAAGTTCTCCGGCTCCGATAATCCTTGCAGAGCTCTTAAGTGCGTGAACTTTTACTGTATAAAATTTTATATCCTCCTCTTCAAAAGCCTTATTAATTGCTTCGACATTTTCATCGATAGTTTCCCTGAAGAGTTTTACAGTTGACACAAAGTTTTCTGCGCCTCCACAGTACTTTACTCCGTCCTCCACAGAAATTCCTTCAACATTCTCAAGCCATTTGTATTTTTCTGGAAGCTCGGTAAAAGAGGTATCCATATCCTTCTCATCCATGTCCATAACGCCACCTGACGGAAGGAACTGCCTTATTGTTTTTTCAAGCGTTTTGCCATCAACAGGCTTAGGAAGATATCCATTGAAGCCATGGGACATGTAAAAATCTTCGCCATTTGAAATATAATTTGCAGTAAGTGCTATAACAGGAAGATCTGTATATTTCTCTCTGATCTTCTTAACCGTCTCAAGTCCATCCATCCCCGGCATCATATGATCGAGCAGCACTATGTCATAGGATGACTCCTCCAGCTTATGAATACACTCTTCCCCTGACGCTGCAGTTGCAACAAGCATTCTGGTAGCACCCAAAAGTCCTCTGATGACTGTCAGGTTCATCGGATTATCGTCAACAACAAGAACGCTCATATCAGGAGCAATAAATTTAGGAATATACGCACCTCTGACAGGAATCGGTACAGCGTCAACGAACTCGCCCATAGGAGTCGGATCAACAATTCTCTGATTCACAGTAAAAGTAAATGTTGAGCCTTTTCCATACTCACTCTCGCATTCCAGTTTTCCGCCCATCAACTCCGCGAAATGCTTTGAAATATCAAGTCCAAGTCCGGTTCCCTGTATATTGCTATTCTTTATTTCATCAAGTCTTGCAAATGCTGAAAAGAGATTCTCTATGTCTTCAGGTCGTATTCCGATACCGGTATCCTTTACAGCAAACTGTACCTTGCACTCTCCCTGACTCTTGTTTATGACTTTAACTGTAAAGTCAAAACCGCCTTCATCAGTGTATTTAACAGCATTAGTCAGGATATTAAGAACTATCTGCTTGATTTTCCCCATATCTCCATAGAGTTTTTTGGGAAGCTCAGGATCGAAATCCTTCTCAAATCTAAGGTTCTTTTCATTACTCTTAACTCTGATCATCGTTATTATATTTCTCAGAAGTTCCTCAAGGTCATACTCTTGATTAACAAGATGCATCTTCCCCGATTCAATCTGCGAAATATCCAAAATATCATTTATCAGTCCCAAAAGAGATTCCGAGGCATATTGAATATCTGTAGCGTACTCAGTGATAGTCTGATAATATTTCTTCGGAACATCGGTTGCATCCTCACGCAAAATCATTTCATCCATTCCCATTATCGTATTGATAGGGGTACGAATTTCATGAGACATATTTGCAAGGAACCTTGATTTTGCCGTATTGGCCTGCTCCGCGGCAACCTTTGCTGCCTGGAGGTCATTCATTTTTCTTATTTCAAAGAAATAAACAAGCACCACCATTCCCACAGATGAAATATTTGTCAGTGACAATCCGTAAAAGAAAACCTGCAATATCGTAGCAATATATGGAACAACAGTAAAAAGAATAAGCGGTATAAGCGTCTTTCTGTCAAGGCTTCTCCTGAAATCTATTATTACAGTAAGCTGGAAAAAAGCTATAACAACCGGAAAGATATAACACAGCATAAACAACGGCGCCCTTTGATATCTGTTATATTCATCGAATGTATAATACAATCCGGTAAACTGAGAAATTATCAGCATAATAACGCCAAAAAAGAATGTAACTTCAGTCAGCACAAGTCTCTTCGGCATATTTTTCAATTTACCCTCATTTCTGTACAGATCCATCAGGTACAAATTGAATGAATGCGCAAGCATAAGCGACAAAAGATAAACCAAAAAATTACACACTCTAACAATCACATATCCAACATTACTTACATCACCTCTATATGCATATGCAAGCCTGTCAGAAATAAGTAACAGCATCGCGGTAATTTCCATATATTCAAGTGCCAGTCTTCTCCTGCTTGTCAATATCTTGGTCTGACTGGTAAGTATCGCCAGAACAGCGCATCCGCCACTAAGAAAAAGCATTACGCTAAGTTGGACTTCTCTCAAAAAATCAATCATTTTTTCTCCCTGAATAATTCTTCCATTCTATCCCAGTCAAACCTCTTAAGCGCCTTTTCGAGTTCTTCCACAAATGCCTTTTCATTCTCCGGAATTTCGCTATTATTTAGCTCATCAATTACCATTTTTATTCCGTCAAATTCCATCTGCGGTACCATCTCTTTGATGGCTTCATACGCATCCTGCAATTCTTCCCGGGAAACTTCCTTTTTATCAATATTTACGCTTGTTTCCATCATAGCAACTTTATAAAGCTTATCCCAAAAGCTTCTGTAATAATCCAAAAGCTCAGCTATATTATCATTTATATACGTAATATCTTCCTTTTTTCCGGCTTCTTCCATGAGCCTGAACTTTTCAGAAAGATCAAATGCGCCCACTATTCTCGCTGCACTCTTAAGTGAGTGAACTTTTATAGTATACAACTTAATATCGTTATCATTATATGCTTTTTCGATTGTTTCTGCGTTTTCCTGAATAGTTTCTCTAAAAAGTTTTAGTGAAAAAATATATCCCTCTATCCCTCCGCTATACTTTATTCCGTCAGAGACACTAAGTTCTTCAATATCATATAACCACTCATATTCATCAGAAAGTCTGTCATTAGAATCAGGCTCATCTTCAATATCTGTATCCTTTACAACATCATCAGCAAGATGTTTTCTGATAGTCTTTTCAAGTAACGCAGAATCAATAGGTTTAGCCAGATAACCGTCAAAGCCCTTGGATTCATAAAAGCCGCCACCTTCTCCGTCAGCATTGGCAGTAAGAGCATATACAGGGACATCTTCATACTTTTCTCTTATCTTTCCAAGAGTTTCAATTCCATCCATCCCCGGCATCATGTGATCAAGCAAAATCACATCAAACCTATCCTCAGCCATCTTCTTAAGACATTCTTCTCCGGAGGTCGCCGTTACAACCCTTATCTTCGTAGCAGCCAAAAGTCCTTTGATGACAGACAAATTCATAATGTTATCATCAACCACCAAAACAGAAGCATCAGGTGCAATAAAGCATGGCTTATATTGTCCTACCGTAAACTCTTCATTCTGCTCTTTAAATTCTCCTATTGGCGTAGGATCAACTATTTTTTGTTCAACAATAAAAATAAAGTCTGATCCTTCACCATACACACTTTCGCATTTCAGCTCACCATTCATAAGCTCAGCAAACTGTCTTGAAATATCAAGCCCGAGTCCTGTTCCCTGAATAGCACTGTTTCTTTCTTCGTCAAGTCTTTCAAAAGCATTAAAAAGCTTACCTATATCCTCTTCTCTGACACCAATACCAGTATCCTTTACACTAAACCTAAGTTTACACTTCTCAGCATTTTTTTCCAAAACATTTACTCTTAAAACAAAGCCGCCCTTTTCTGTATATTTAACAGCATTTGTTAAAAGATTTAGTGTTACCTGTTTTATCTTGCCCTTATCACCATACAGTCTTTTAGGAATATTCTCGTCAATTTCAACGCCAAAAGATAGATCCTTCTGCTCACTTCTTACACGGATCATTTTAATCATGCTTCGGATTTCTTCCTCAGGTGAGTACTCTTGCTCTACAAGGTGCATCTTTCCAGACTCAATTTTAGAAATGTCCAAAATATCATTGACAAGACCAAGTAGTGATTCTGACGCAGTTTTTATGTCAAAAGCATAATTCATGATTGACATAAAATAAGCTTTTGGTGCGCCGGTTGCATCTTCTCTGAGGATCATCTCATCCATTCCCATGATTGTGTTGATAGGTGTTCTGATTTCATGAGACATGTTTGCAAGGAATCTTGACTTCGCGCTGTTAGCTCTCTCTGCTTCATCCTTTGCAGCAGCAATTTCTTTGTACTGACGGCGGATAATGGTCCATGTCATTATGCGCCACACCAAAAAACCGGTGAATGCGGCCAAAAGAACTGCCATCATCAGCCTTACTGCCCAAAGTTCTGTAAACCTTGGCTTTTTTTCTACACTAAAAATTTCATCCTGATATATTTCATGTGAGGCCTCGTCAAGTATCTGAATGTGAAGCTTATAGTTGCCGTATTTAAGACCTGTAAATTCGAGTGCTGAAAGATCTGTCTGATTGGCAGTTATTCCCGAATCGATATCTCCTTCAAGA
This sequence comes from Butyrivibrio sp., assembly GCA_017446685.1. Taxonomy (GTDB): domain Bacteria; phylum Bacillota; class Clostridia; order Lachnospirales; family Lachnospiraceae; genus Butyrivibrio. Next base: position 46,060 of record JAFSQI010000058.1, on the reverse strand, counting down.
TACATATGAATAAGCGGATTTGTAAGCGTGTAGTTTAATATGGCCGCACTAATCTGAATACGGCTGGCTCTGGCCGGAATCACGTAGTTTCCGCCTGCGTCCGGAAGTATTTCCTTGTCATTACACATAATTCTCTTAACTCCTACCTTTATGGAGTTAATCTGCCTGTGAAAACTGTTGATATTGACTTTATATACTCCTCTTCTTCCGGAAATATAAAGATTTCCTTCATCATCTATTTGACTAAAAGAGTTACCTGTCGGCACACTTGTAAGTCCATTGGCTGTTGTATACAGCTTGTATTCAAAATTTTCTTTTTCTATCATCTCATCAGCATTTGCAAAATAAATACCAATGGATGACAGTATCCATGCATTTCCTGAATCGTCAAAATAAATATCGTAATTATTCGGATACGGAAATCCTGTAATTTCTTTTATCTCTCCATCCCTCATATACTCTATAGAATTTGAGGTAATTATCCAGGATAGTCCTCTTTGTTCATCCATTTTTATACGCAGGATTACATCGGAAGTAAGCCCATCCTCTCTTCCGATGTTATACATATCTTTTCCATCGACAACATATATACCGCCGCCGTCTGTTCCAATAAGTATTCTTCCATCCTGATCTTCATCTATAGTCAGACAAACTGTCTGATCCATACCTGTTCTTTTTGAAACAATTCTTGTTATCTTCCCATCATTCAATATCGCAGCTCCGCCATTAGTGCCCACAAGAACAGAGCCCTTTTTTGAAAGCTTCAGACATCTGACTGAATTACTCAAAAAACCGTTTTCTTCGTTGTAGCTAACAATACTCCTGTCATTTTTAAAGCACACAAGTCCAAAGCTGCTGCCATAAGTCGCAATCCAAAGATTGTTGTCATTGTCAGTGATGATACATCTGATTCTTACATCTTTTAAATAATCCGTGATTGCATTATTTATCACGTTGTATTTTTTATCAATTGCCCTAAGACCGCTGTCAGTTCCAATATATAGATTTCCCTTATAAATGCAGGTAGTATTTACTACTTCACCATCTATTCCAGCTTCTTTCGTAATATCATCAAAATTGTTGGAAACAATTTTTGCTACTCCCTGCCTGGTAGAAGCAAGCCAAAGATTCCCCTGATAATCCTCTGTTATCATCTCAATGGTACTGTCAAGAGGCAAATCTTCAATATAGACAAATCTGTTCTTTTCATCAAGATATCCAACAACAGTCTCAGCAACAATCCACAGTCTTCCACACTCATAAGAAATCCAGTTCATGGCAAGAGCTGGCGAAACATCTATCATTTCCATTTCTGTGCTTTTAGCCCCGAAATCTCCATAATACAGCTCGCCTTTACCGTTTCCGATAAACACTTTTCCGGGATGCTCCGCATCAGCATACAGCGCTGTTACCGCACCTACTCCAAGGCTGCTTCCGGAATAATACGAAACAACCTCTCTATTCTTCAGAGAAAAAATATTTCCATCCCTTGAATTTCCGTAGATAATTCCATCTGCACCTGTCATCAGTCGCATGACATATTCTGTATTGATTGCATGATCATCTATGACAGACAGATTCATATCTTCATCTACATAGCAGATTCCGCATGTGGTTCCTACATATATAGTTCCGTCCTCTTCCTCTGCAAAAGTCCTTATAGTAGAAGAAGGAAGCCCGTCTTTATACGTAAAATGGATACTGCTTACTCCATCCCAAACAACGACACCATTGTCATTTGTTCCTATCCAGATTCTGCCCTTTGAGTCCTCAAATATAACCTTTCCGCTGGTCATACCGCCTGAAGGGTCCATTCTGTCAAAGCTTATGCCATCATATCTGATAATTCCGCTGTAGCTTCCAATCCATATATATCCTTTACTATCGGAAAAGACATAACTTGCATCAGAAGTAGGCAGGCCATTGCTGGAATTATAGAGTTCCATCCCATAGCCTTCTCCTTCAATCTGATTTGTTATGGCATAGCCACCACCATTTTTATTACTGAAATTTACTGTTGCTGACGAGACAACATCACTTGTGTCATCGCTGGCATAAGCCACTTCTTTACATACACCAAAAGATATTGCTACCAGCAAAAGTAATAGTCCCCACATATTACATTTCCGCTTACCGGCCATTTAATTCTTTTCACCTCTACCAATTTAAATTTCCTGATACCTCTTCATTACCATTTTGACCTCTTCACTGGCTTCAATAAATACCTCAGCACATTTTGGATCAAAATGCTTTCCCGCATCCTGTCTAATAATATCCATCGCTTTGTCAAAAGGCATCGCATCCTTGTAAACTCTCCTGGATGCCAAAGCATCGAAAACATCAGCAACTGCCATTATTCTCGCAGAAAGCGGAATGACTTCCCCCTTAAGTCCTTCCGGATATCCACTTCCATCCCATTTTTCATGGTGGTAAGCTGCCATATTTCTTGCTTCTTTAAGATAACTGTCCCCCTGAACAGTTTTTATAACCTTCTCCATTATCTCTTTTCCCACAGTTGTATGGGTCTTTATTATTTCAAATTCCTCATCCGTGAGCTTGCCGGGCTTATTAAGCACAGCATCCGGAACGCTTATTTTTCCTATATCATGAAGTGGAGCCGACATGACAACATCTGATATGTACTTAGGTGTTATTTTATTCTTATAATAACCCTTTTTTACCAATCCATTTAAAATAATTCTGACATAATCCGCTGTCTTTTGTATATGATAACCGGTGTCTGAGTCCCTGTTCTCCACAAGGTCTGCCATTGTCACGATAAGCCCTGTCTGCATCTGATCAATAGATTTAGCCTGATGACGCATATCATCCATTAACTTCGCAGAGTCCTCAGCCATTTTGCACAGCGCATTATAAAGATTTTCCAGCTCATCGTCAGTATCAACGTCAAGCTCTTTAATTTTTTTGACTTTTTCTTCAAGTATTATCTGATTGTCTTTCCCCTCTGTAAATTCGCTGGCATAGGCAGCCATAGAATTTATTGGAAAAACAAGATAGTATTTGGAGAACCACATACCTATTGTAAGTATGAGAATAAGATAGCTTGAAAAAATAAGCATCACCTTTATCATATATTCACGGGCAAAATCAGATAAAAACTTGCCACTTCTCATGCTTGCAGCAATATTCGCAGCTACATTCCCATTCCCGCTTAAATATCTGACCATATATTCATTATAAATACTTATGCTGATAATAGCCATTATTACCGTTATCATTACAGCCGCAAGAGTAAGAAGAACCGTCATTCTTGTCTGAAGCCTTCCACCATATATACTGTCATCTTTCCCACCGGGAAGAGCCTTTGGATTCTGCTTCCATGCCAAATCTCTAAGTTTTACCAAAGATGATGAAGGCAGGACAGCTATGGCAATGTAAACAAGAACAAGTGCAATTGTCTTATCAACAATACTAAAAATAAGGCTTACCACGAAAAAACAGATATAAAAATTTTGTCCTGAAAATTTGCGCAGATAGTCCGACGCTTCAAAATAGATACCGGTTTGAGGCTTTCCGTTAAGAATAAGCTCTGTAGCTCCTCCAAAACCGGCACCTATGAAACTTAGAATTATTAAAAGATCAAGTTTTCCTCTTTTGGTCTTATATTTGCCTGTCGTAAAATAATAATCGCAGACAAATACAATAATCATGCTAATAAAAGTAAAGTACACATCCTTCTTGTCAAAGCTGCTGCTTATAACACTTGAAGCAACAGCGACAATAAGCGCAGGAAGGCTGCCTGCAAAGTATGCAGTAATGACAGTTCCTATTATATCAAGATAAAGAAAAAAATCTGTAATATATGAAAGGTAGGCAAAACTCACATTAACCATTACGCCTACCAACATAACTCCTGCAAGCAGCAGCTTATCATTTTTAAGCTTCTTCATGGATATACCATCCTCCACGCCTCAACCTGTCACAATATCATTTATATTATATCATTTTGGCGTATTTTTCTTCAAGAAGCGGTATACACCACGAAATCCGCAGATTAGTGCGCATTTCTGTTTGAACAGTAACATCTTTTACAGCATTCTTGCCAGAACATCAACAGTATATCGCATTTCCTCCTCTGTATGTTCGCTGGAAATAAAGAATCTGAGCCTTGCCTCTTCCTCAGAAACAGCCGGGTATACGATAGGCATTACATTTATTCCCTTTTTATAAAGTTTCTGTGAAATTTCCATACACTTATTTGAGTCCTTGATTATGCATGGAACAACCGCAGTTCCTTCAGCAAGACCTGTGTCTAATCCTTTTTCCTTCATGGCTTCCAGGAAAAATTTGCTGTTGTGTTCCAGTTTTTCAACAAGCTCCGGAGAATTCTTTAGTATGTTGAGTGCCTCAAGAGCTGCTGCCGCATTAGCAGGTGATATGCCAACGCTGAACATAAATCCGTCTGAGGTGTACTTTAAGAGCTCCACAATTTCTTTTGACCCGGAAATATATCCTCCGCAACTTGCAAGAGACTTACTCATTGTTCCCATCCAAAGATCAACATCTTTTCTGTCCACATTGTAATAGCTTCCAACACCTCTTCCGCAGTCACCTATTGTGCCAAGTGAATGAGCTTCATCCACCATCAAAAGAGCTCCATACTTCTTTTTCAGTTCTATGAGCTGCGGCAGTTTACAAATATCTCCGTCCATGCTGTAAACGCCTTCCACAACAATCAGAACCCTTCTGTAGAATTTTCGCACTCTCTTAAGAGCATCCTCCAGAGATTCCATGTCGTTATGCTTAAAGCTCATTCTCTTTGCACCTGACAACCTGCATCCCGTAATTATACTGTTATGTGAAAGACTGTCATGCAATATCAGATCTTTATCTGAAACTATCGTACTGATTGCACTGACATTTGTAGTGTAACCACCAATATAGACAATGGTATCCTCAGTTCCAAGAAACTCTGTTATTGCATTCTCAAGCTTCCTGTGAAGATCTATCTCACCTGAAATCATACGGCTTCCGGAAACAGATGTACCATACTTTTCCACTGCCTTCTGCGCAGCTTCACAGACCTCCTTCTTGCCGTTTAATCCGACATAATTATATGTTGAATAATTGATCTTCTGACCGTCATCAGTCTCTATAACATCCCTCGGAACACCGTAATTTACCTTGTAGTAGGGATTGCTGCTGATGTTCTGAAGTCTTGAATGAATAGCCTTATATTCCTCAAAATCCGAAACAGACGTCTCCTGCTCTATCGGTACATTCCCTGACTCATATGTCTCAAAATCATCCACCTGTTCTTTAGCTTCGCTATAAGAGCTTTCACTATATCCGGCTGCAGGGACATTTCCTCCTGCTTTCTCAATGATGCTTACAAGGTCAGCAATTGTCGTGCTTTCTCCTGCTGCCAGAGAAATAAGCTTCTCCACCTGCTCTTTTCCAAAAGAGAAGGTACTGCTAAGGTCACTTACAAGATCTCCCATCATAATGGAGTCAATTCCAAGATCATACATGAGCCTGTCGCTATCATTAAGCGTATCAACAGGATAAGCAGTAACCTTTGAAAGTGCCTCCTTTACAATTTCCAATACACTTCTGCTATCTGACACTGTCACAAATTTACTGTCAGCAAAGTCCTGACTCATTATCCTTTCTGAACTTCCTGTCTTCATACCGTTTGCTGCATGCTCTGACACTTTTGACCTAACCTCGATAAAATAGCTTTCGCCCTTTGAAAGCTCCGTGTCAAGCTTATCTATATCTGCTCGTCCTGCTGCCTTTAAAACAACATGACAGTTCGTTCCTCCAAATCCAAAAGAGCTGATTCCTGCTACCTCAGGGCTCCTCATTCCTGTAATATTTTCTTTTGTTGCAACCTTTATATTATCGCCTGCCTTGATATATGGATTCTTCCTGTTATAATTTATCGACTCAAGATATTCTCCCTTTGCCAGGATCATAGTTGCCTTGATAACACCTGCAATTCCGGCCGCAGACTCAAGATGTCCGATATTTGTTTTAACTGATCCAACCAGCATTTCCTTATCATTTGTAAAAAGACTGTCAGCAAACACGTTACCTATTGAATTTAGCTCAATAGGATCTCCAAGCTTCGTTCCTGTTCCATGAAGCTCTATGTAGTCAACATCTCCAGGCATTACTCCTGCATTATCAAGTGCCTTCTTTATTACATTTTCCTGAGCTTTTCCGCTTGGCGCAGTAAGTCCGTTACTCTTTGCATCCTGATTTACCGCAGAACCGGCAACAACTGCATAAATCGTATCTCCATCCTTCACTGCATCAGAATATTTTTTCAAAAGAACAAGACCACAACCCTCGCCTCGCACATATCCATTAGCTGTTTCATCACAGGTCTTACACTTTGAATCCGGAGAAAGCATTCCCGCATTTTTAAATGCCTCAGAAATCACAGGCTCCAACAAAATGTTCACGCCTCCGCAAATTGCACTTTTACACTCTCCGTTTCGTATTGCTCCTGCTGCCATATGCAGCGCCACCAGTGAAGACGAGCAGGCAGTATCAATAGCAACACTTGGCCCTGACAGGTTAAAGACATATGACAGTCTGTTTGCCATAATACTTGATGAATTTCCCGTGCTGTAATACAGGTCTTTATCTTCATCAGAAAACAAAGATGCATAATCATGGTTTGAAACTCCGATATATACGCCTGTGTCAGTTCCTTCAAAAGCCTTCTCATCTTTTCCGCTATTTACAAAAAGCTCAGAAGCAGTCTTTAAAAGAAGCCTCTGCTGAGGATCCATCTTAATTGCTTCCTTCGGAGTTATTCCATACTTTCTTGAATCAAACTTATCTATATCTTTAATATATCCGGCCTTAAAATTTCTTAGTCCTTCATTTCCTGACAGCTTTATCCTATTTTCATCCGGATAATCTATTGCATCCTTACCTTCACATAGCATTTCCCAAAACTTTTTCGGACTGTCTGCTTCCTTAGGAAAATGACAAGCCATGGACACAATTGCTATATCATCATTCATATAATCAGCTAAATTAATATCAGGTCTACTTTCATCAGAAGTCTCTTCTGCATCAAAACTTTCTGCCTTATCCTTTAAATAGTCCACCATCTTATTTATTGTCGGATAGCTCCAAAGAACATCCACTGTCAAATTAACCCCAAATTCCTTTTCAAGCTTTCCAAGAAGGCTCTCTATTCCAAGTGAATCTATACCAAGCTCAGCAAATGGTCTGTCATAATCATCCTCAGACAGTTCGCCTTCCATTACCTCTGAAATCAACTTACCAAACTCCAGCTTGATATTCTTCTTAAGAACAAAATCTTCATCCTTATTTGACGGCATTTCGTATGCATTTTCATCAGAATCAACAGTTTTCATTCCAAAAGACTCAGCATTTTCTTTATTGTCAGATTTCTGTCTTAAGATCTCCTCTTCAAATTTTCTTGTCAAAAGATAATATCTGATTTTTCCACTTGCAGTCTTTGGAAGTTCCGGTAAAAAGACAACCCTTTCGCACGGAATATGAAGTTTTGAAACAACAGCATTTGCCACATCTTTAGACAGCTTTTCATCTGAAGGATCTGTACTTTCCACAGCTATATATAGTTTTTCAACATCTTCTTTTGAATCATGAACTCCAAATGCAGCAAGCGATCTTTCAGCCAATTCCTTAACTGTGCTTCTGACTGCCATTTCTATATCAGAAGAAAAATAGTTTCTGCCGTTTACAATTATCATTTCCTTGCGTCTTCCGCTGATAAAAAGCTGTCCATCGCAAATAAAACCAATATCTCCTGTAACAAGATCACCATTAGGCCTTAGTATATCTCTTGTAGCATCTTCATTTTTATAATAGCCCTTTGTGACATTATCTCCGGAAACCAGAATGTTTCCGATATGCCCATCTTCCAAAACTCTGAAATCATCATCACAAATAAAGACATCATTGCATCTTATCAGCCTTCCGCATCCGATTATAAGCCTTGCATTTGCCACCTTTTCTTTTCCCAAAACAGCGTCACCTATAGCTGCATCAGGCGCCACATAAAAGGCCTCTCTCTCTTCCTTTGGATTGCCCAAAGAAACTGTAACAGTTGCCTCAGCAAGACCATATGCAGGAATTACAGCGCTATCTTTAAAACCATAAGGTGAAAGAACTTTAACAAACATGTCACAGGTTGCAACCGACACACCTTCGCCTGCACTTACAGCGCCCTTAAAACCACTTAAATCAACCGCCTCATAATCTCCCTTTTCAAATGTCTTGATTATCAGATTCATGGCAAAATTCGGCATTGGAGAAAATGTTGCTTTTTCCTGTGTTGCAATCTTTGCCCAGATTGAAGGACTTCTAAGAAATGTCGTCGGCTTCATGCAAATCTGGTCACACCCAAAGGCAATAGGGCACATATGCATCGCAAGTATTGCAAAATCATGTGAAAGCGGAAGCCAGTTAAATACGTTATCTTCCCTTGTCAGATCAATCCTGTCAGCCGTTGCAAACGCATTACTTACAACATTTTTATTTGTCAAAAGAACTCCCTTAGGATTTCCTGTTGAGCCTGAAGAAAACTGAAGCACAGCCGTATCATCGTCGTAAATCGAAATATCTTTAAATTCAGAATAATCCGTACCCTCGCTGTCAGATGCTTTTTCATATTCGCCCGGGATTATGATTTTTTGCTCCATCATTTTTCCCAATGCATCACCCAAAACCATATCCGAATAAATATAATTGATCTCAAAATCTCTGCAAAGAGCTGTAATTGCAGGGATATGCTGCTTCAAATCCGCATTTATAGGATAAAGAGCAGGAATCGCTCCTATCAGTATTGCTCCCCAAAAACCCATAAATGTATAAATAGGCTCAACTGACTGTATTAAAATCAAATCTCCTTTTCCAGCCCCTGCCTGTCTATATGCTCTGCTGACTTTCTTTGCCTGAATATATAGCTCTCTGTAGCTCATATACACATCATTTTCCACAAGATAAAGTTTCTTCTGGCTGTAATCTTTTGCTCTGTTTATAAGTAAATCTCTAAGTACCATTCTAAATTTTCTCCCGTCAAATCTTTTTTACGCTCGCATCTGATCCATGCATCTTAGTCTGAACTTTAATTTCTACTATTAAGTGCTCTGTCAAATTTGATCTCATCTACAAGATTGATCATTCCAAGTCCACCATCAACCTGAATAAAGTCATAGCATCCCTGATCTATAATTTCATTTATGCTCTCCGTAAAGCGAACCGGAGATGTTATCTGTTCTCTTAAAATATCAAGAGGATTTTCCCCGTAAAAGACAGGTCTGACAGATGACATTACTTTGACTTCTCCTCCTCTTTCAAACGGAAAAGAATTAAGCTCCTTGTTAAACTCCTCCGCTGCGGCGTTCATATATCTTGAATGAAAAGCACCACTTACAGAAAGTCTAACCGCCTTAAGTCCTCTTTCCGAAAGCCTTTCTTCAGCTTCGTTTAGGGAATCATCCGGTCCGGAAATCACAATCTGGAAAGGAGAATTATAATTTGCTATATCAATATCGCCTGATATTTCATCCTCAATAGCATCAAGTATCTTCTCCGGATTTTTTCCCATAACTGCAGTCATGCCACCTTCGCCGGCCTTTGCCATAATTCTTCCACGTTTGTTTACAAGAATTAACCCATCCTCAAAATCTATATATTCTCCGGCAGTAAGTGCACACAATTCCCCCAAACTATGTCCAATTACAAAATCCGGCTTTTTTCCAAGTTTTGAAATAAGCTCTTCATAAAAAAGATAAGCTGTAAGATATCCCATAGGCTGAGCATACTCTGTTCTCTTGATTTCCTCCGGTCTGTCCTTTAAAAGAGAAATTGGAGAAAAGCCCAGAACATTCTCAGCTTTTTCCACAATGTCAGTATGTCTCTCCATTAGTAATAACTCTGTTTTTCCAAATTTCTTCCCCTGCCCCGGAAATACCACTGTTACTTTACTCATATCTGCTCCTTATCCTTATAATTGTTTCAGCTACATTTTTGTTGGATGTCATAAAAAGATGCTCTCCGTCAAATAAATACTCTCTATACCCCTTCGGTGCAAGCCCTGACCAGTCATATCTCACATCTCCAAGCAATGAATCATTTTTTCCCATGAAAAAAGACATCTCGCACTCAAGTATGCTGCTTAGCCAAGTTTCACTCTTTCTTAATAATTCCGCATCTTTCTCAAGAATATCTTTTAAATACCTGCAATAGGAATTGTCCCTGTCCAACAAATCCATATTTGAATTGTGCTTTTCTATGTTTTTTATCGAAAGCTCGTTTATTTCAAGTTTGGGATCAATTGCACCATATATTACATGAACCGGCAACTTGCCACCCATTGCCTTAATCTTTCCATATGCGCTGTCACAAAGATATGCGCCCATACTGTCTCCGGCAATAATATAGTTCTTATCCCCTTCTGTTTTTTTCCTTATAAAGTCCACAAAATCCATGACTATTTCTTCGTAACTCTTAGGATAAGCTTCTTCCAGCCTTCTGCCATGTCCGGCGATTTCAAAAAAATATGCCTCTCCATCATCCTTTAGCCTTTTTAAAAGCCACGCATATGCAATAGAATCTCCACCGGCATGCGGTGCCAATATCACAACCGAGCGCTTAAAATTTTCTGTATCGCTCATACCTTCTCTCCACTATTTCCTCTCTGCTCATAGCACAGTATTTATCAAAAAAATCTTCCATATTTTTTGAGATTTCATAACAGATTTCTTTTAGATTTTCTTTTGTAGCCGGCTCTGACTCAGATATTATTCTGTCTATAACATTCTGCTCCAGAAGCGAATCAGCACACATTCCCATTATTTCTGCGGCTTCACTCTTTCTTTCACTGTCCTTCCAGACTATGCTGGCATACCCTTCAGGTGTAATAACAGAAAACACTGAATGTTCCAGCATCCACACTTCATTGGCAACAGAAAAAGACAAAGCTCCTCCGCTTCCGGCTTCTCCAATAATTATAGAAAGAGTAGCCGTCTTTAACTCCGACGCAATTGCAAGAATATTTGAAATTGCATTTGCCTGCCCCATTTCTTCTGCATTTTTTCCACATGCAGCTCCCATTGTGTCCACAAACATCACCACCGGAAACTTGAATTTTTCAGCCATTTTCAATATCCTGATCACCTTACGATGACCTGACGGCGAAACCATTCCCCAGTTTCTGTACAAAGCCTCCTCAATTCCGGGTTTCCCTTTCTGCTGACCAAGAACTACAACAGGCTGTCCCTTATAAGTGGCAATTCCTGATACCACCGCATGGTCATCACCGCATATCCTGTCACCATGAAGCTCTACAAAACCATCAAATAATTCCTCTATATAATCAAGTGCCGTAGGTCTCGTGACCTTCCTTGCAAGCCTTACATTTTCCCATGCACTTTCCTTCCAGGCTTTTCCTATGCTGCTGCCGCAATTGTTACTTTGACACGCGGATTCATCTGTTTTTACATATTTACTTTCACACGTATTTTCATATTTATTTTTATATGTGATTTCATCTGCGCTTTTGCCTGAGAAATTATGAAGTAGTTTTCCAAGATATTCCTTCATATCGGACTCTGCTACAACTTCATCCGCAAATCCGTGTTCTTTCAAAAAAGCAGCAGTCTGAAAGCCTTCAGGCAGCACTTCCCCTGTAGTCTGGGAAATGACTCTCTGACCGGTAAAACCAATCAGCGCATTTTCTTCTGCAATTATAATATCAGCCAGAGTAGCAAAACTTGCCGTTACTCCTCCCATAGTGGGATTAGTCAAAACAGAAATATAAAGAAGCCCCCTCTGACTGTGCCTCATACATGCCTGGGAAGTTTTCTGCATCTGCATAAGTGACATTATCCCTTCCTGCATCCTTGCTCCTCCTGATGCACAGAACATGATTACGGGGAGTTCTTCATTTGCTGCTCTCTCAAAGAGCCGCGTTATCTTTTCTCCAACATAATATCCCATACTCGCACGCAAAAAACGTGCATCCATAATTCCAATTGCAGCTTTATGCCCGAATATCAACGCACTTCCGGTAATGACCGCCTCATCTATTCCATATTTTTTCCTATGCCGTTCTATTTTCGACTGATAATCCTCATTAATATAAGCTCTGCTGACATCAATATCATCTTTATATTCCATAAACGAACCATAATCGGCAATCGCATTTATACGTTCAAATATATTCATAACATTCCCATTAACTTCGACATAATACTGACTGTTCCAATTTTCTTACATTAAAGATTATAACAAAAAAGGCATTTGTTAGAACTATTTCCGGACAAATGCCTTTTAAAAAATACTTATATGATTGATTATCTTAAAGTAAAAAGTATCTTTATTTTATCATGCTACAAAAATATTCATGAATCAGCGTTGAATTATCAAGTTCTGGGTGAAATGAAGTGACAAGCTATTTTCCCTGTCTTGCGGCAACTATATTTCCATCAACCGTTGAAAGCGGATATGCCTCTCCATATACCTTTTTTATTTTCGGCGCTCTGATAAAAGTCATAGGTACAACTCTGATACCATCAAATTCTGCTTTGGTACTAAAGCTCCCCAGTTGTCTTCCATAGGCATTCCTTGTAGCCTCAATGTCCATCGTCCGAAAATATGAGCGTGTATCATTCTCTATTTTATCTGCAAGGAGCAGATCTATTTCCTTTTTCTGTGCTTTCAAAGACAATGCGACGTGTTATGAGCGATTAAGGTCATGGCAATAAATTTGAAATTTTGCGATTTAATTTATAAAGATCGTCGCCGGAATTCCCCAGTATCTTGACAAGAATCCCCTTTTCCAGAAGCGTTACTCCGGCATAGACATCACTGATATACTCCTTTATCTTCTCAAAAAGCTCCTTTTGACCGTCACTTCCGGTATAAAGGTACAAATTTGACATATGTGAGTATTCACCAAAAAAGCCAAGTTTCTCGTAATCAATCTCCTTAGGACAAATATATGTGTTGTCATAAAAATCCAAACTATCGCCAATATAAATCTTTGTTTTACTATGGAATTTTTCCATCATGAATTTTTCGCCCATACCTACGCGGCCACAGCTTATAATATCGCAGTAAGCCAATGTGCTTTTTTCATGCACATGAACAACATTTACTGATTCAAGGCTGCTCTTTGCAAAGGGGATAACAGGATAAGGAATATACTTTAAAGAAGTTCCTTCTTGAAGCGTTCCGGTAAAAGACCTTCTTGCGCCGGCTCTGCCTGTATCAAGTACCTTCTCATAGCTCTGAGAAGAAAAGGATAGCTTCGCTTTCTCTTTTAGCCTGATGCTAAGATCAAAAGAATCTCCCTTTAGCATTCCAGCTGAACTACTCATTAAGATAACTTCCATCTTCTCTCCATCCATGAAAGGATGCATGATCTTGTAGGGCGGAGTAAAAAAGATATCGTCTATTTTTGTTTTCCCGTAGTCATATCCACATTCCAGCTTAAGAGTACTTTCCATATCAGATACCTTCAAACAGCACGTCTTTTTTTATCCAATCTATTACATCAGAAAGTCCCTCCCTGGTCATCAGATTCGTAAATAAAAATGGCCTTTCACCGCGCATTCTCTTTGAGTCCGATGCCATAACTTCAAGACTTGCTCCAACCATAGGTGCCAGATCAGTTTTATTGATCACAAGAAGATCTGACCTTGTTACGCCGGGACCTCCTTTTCTTGGAATCTTCTCACCCTGAGCCACATCGATTACATAGATAGTTGCATCTGCAAGATCCGGACTAAATGTGGCAGAAAGATTATCACCGCCGCTTTCTACAAATATTATCTGCACATCAGGATACTTTTTTGCCATGGCATCTACTGCTTCAAGATTCATTGAACAATCCTCACGAATAGCTGTATGCGGGCAGCCTCCTGTTTCAACTCCTGCAATTCTGCCAGGCTCCAAAGCAGAGTTTTTTATCAGAAACTCCGCATCTTCCTTGGTATAAATATCATTGGTGATTACGCAGATACTGTAGTCCTTAGACATTTCTCTGGTTATTCTTTCTATAAGGGCTGTCTTTCCAGAACCAACAGGTCCACCAACTCCGATTTTTACATAGCTCATATTTATCTACCTCTCTATACTTCAAAATAACTATATTCTCAGCTCATATACTGCCTTGAATACAGGTTTTCATGTCTCATTCCTTCAATATCGTACATTGCTCCGCCGACGCCTAAGTCTTCAATAGTCAGTCCCAAACTTTTCCTTACAACCTGTGGTATAGCTTCAAGCGCCCTATTTAACACACTTTGGCCATCTTTTTGTGACAAAGGAATTGTTTTTACTGCGTTAGTTACTATCCCGCTAAGCTGACTATATAGAAAAAGAGCTGCTGCCTTTTCTTTATCAATTCCAATATCTTTTGCATATAGGCCTACTGAAATAGGGAAAATTCCTTTGCATCTGCCACCTTCAACCAGTTCCTTGTACTTCATAAGTTTCGGGTACTTATCCTTTGCTATTCCTTCCCAGGTACCAATAAATCTCTTGGAAAGCCTCTGAGAGCCTGTTCTTATTTCCATTGGAGTTTTGGAAGCAAAGGCAATTTCATCAATACTAAGTAGCTGATCACTTCCTGCTTCATAGGCCAGTAGTAGCAGTAACACATCATTATAAGAAGCAATGGCCATAAAGCCTTCTACGTATTGTTCAAGGTGTCTATCATTTGAAAGCCTCTCTTCTAAAACAAAGCTTTCAAGACCGTTAGATAAAGTAAATTGCCCAATCGGAAATAAGCTGTCACAGGCCTGCATCATTTCCAAAAGGGCAAAAATCTCAGTATTCATAACTTCCTTCATGACTATGGCTATGGGCATGACCATGACTGTGACTGCGGTCGCCATGTCCCTTACAAACTATGAAATCGGTAAACTTGTCTTTAACTCTTTCCACATCAAATCCCAGCTTCTTCATATATTCATAGGTAGGTTCATCATAGACTACGCTCACGCCATCCTCAGTAATCTTGGGCGAAAGATGTCTGTTTCCAAGCTCAAAACAGGCTCTTCCCATCTCAGTAATGCTGTGTATATTTATCTTTAAAAGCTCAGTCGGTCTTACCTTTACCACATAAGACTTAGCATTTGTCTGAGCCAGGATATCTCCCTCTGTAAGAAGATTATCCACCATGATTCCCAGCTCCAGGCCATCGGATGCAGTTTTCTTTATCCTGTGCTTTTCCAGTTCATGCCAGTCAAATATTACATCCACTATTTCCCTAGTTATAGGATCTACACTTGTATTTCCAAGAACTCTACTTACCAACATAAAAACTCCTTTCCTCCCACTTTGGGATTAAGATAATCTATCAGAACATCAGATATCTCTGAGCCAGCGAAAGCTCGCTGAAGGGTTCACAGGTGACTATATTTCCATCCACCTTAACCTCATAGTTCTCAGGATTAACTTCTATCTTTGAAATAACGTCATTGAACTTCATATCTTTTTTACCGATATTTCTGCAATCCTTAACAGGAAGAACCTTCTTTTCCAAGTGAAGTCTTTCCTTAATGCCCTTTTCATAAGCATATTTAGATACAAAAGTAATACCTGTCCTGTTAACGGCCTGCCCTTTTGCTCCAAACATATCGGTGTAGACAACCGACTGTGGTGTAGGAATAGATGCATTGGCATCTCCCATTCTGGAAGCACAGATAAATCCCCCTTTTATGATGTGCTCCGGCTTTAAACCGAACATATCAGGTCTCCAAAGAACCAGATCAGCAATCTTTCCTACTCCAACCGATCCCACATACTCGGAAATACCATGTGTGATTGCAGGATTGATGGTGTACTTGGAAATGAAACGCTTTACCCTGTTGTTGTCATTTCGAGGATTATCCAGATCAAGTGTGCCTCTTTGCTTTTTCATCTTATCTGCAGTCTGCCAGGTTCTGGTGATAACTTCTCCAACTCTTCCCATCGCCTGAGAATCAGAACTCATCATGGAAAAAATCCCCATGTCATGAAGAACATCTTCTGCAGCAATTGTCTCAGGTCTGATTCTGGAATCTGCAAAAGCAACATCTTCCTTATTATTTTTATCAAGGTGATGACATACCATCAGCATATCCAGATGCTCATCGATAGTATTCCTTGTAAATGGCATTGTCGGATTAGTTGATGACGGCAAAACATTTGGCATTGAAGCTGCCTTTATGATATCCGGAGCATGTCCTCCGCCAGCGCCTTCCGTATGGTAGGTATGTATAGTCCTTCCTCCAAAGGCTTCTATTGTAGATTCAACAAAGCCGCCTTCATTTAAAGTGTCAGTATGAATTGAAACCTGAACATCATACTCATCAGCCACATCAAGACATGTGGAGATTGCCTTGGGTGTTGAGCCCCAGTCCTCATGTATCTTAAGTCCACAGGCACCAGCTTCCACCTGTTCTCTTAAAGTATCAAAAGATGAGGAATTTCCTTTTCCCAAAAATCCAAGATTCATGGGCTCATTCTCTGCTGCCTCTAGCATCTTTTCTATGTTGAACTGTCCTGGGGTACATGTGGTGGCATTCGTTCCATCAGAAGGACCGCACCCTCCTCCTATCATGGTGGTCACTCCTGAATAAAGAGCTGTATGTATCTGAGTGGGGGAAATGAAATGAATATGAGTATCTATCCCGCCCGCCGTAACTATCAGTCCTTCACCGGCCATAGCCTCAGTAGATGCGCCTATTATCATTCCCTTAGTTACCCCATCCATAACATGAGGATTGCCAGCCTTACCAATCCCGGCAATCTTGCCATCTTTGATTCCAATATCAGCCTTATAAATTCCTGTATAATCAATGACAAGTGCACTGGTGATCACAAAATCCAGACACTCCCCATCTTTATGAGTGCAGGACTGACCCATACCATCTCTAAGGGACTTTCCGCCTCCGAACTTAGCTTCATCTCCGTATTTGCAATAGTCCTTCTCAACCTCAACAATGAGTGAAGTATCTCCAAGGCGAACCCTGTCACCTGTTGTAGGCCCGTACATAGCCGCATAATCTTTTCTTGAAATTTCATACATGTGTCACACCCCCATCACTTCCATAAAGCCAAGCTCTTTTGCTTTGGAAATTGCTTCTGTTCTTACTTTTTCATCATCCAGCTTTCCTTCTGTAAGGCCGTTTAATCCGTGGACTATCCTGTCTCCGCCTATCTCTACAAGAGAAACCTTCTTGGTCTCTCCAGGTTCAAATCTGACAGCAGTTCCAGACGGAATGTCAAGCCTCATGCCATAAGCAGAAACTCTGTCGAAGCTAAGCTCCTTATTAACTTCAAAAAAGTGGAAGTGAGATCCTACCTGTACCGGTCTGTCTGCGGTATTGGTAACTGCTACCTCAGCCGTCTTCTTCCCTTCATTCAAAAGGATTACTCCATCTTCTATAAACATTTCTCCCGGAACAAGCTTTCCTGTTGCAGGGATAGGATCATGAACCGTAACAAGCTTGGTTCCATCCGGAAATGTAGCCTCCACCTGTATTTCATGTATCATTTCCGCAACTCCGTCCATTACCTGCTTGCTCGTCAGCATTCCGCGGCCCATCTGCATTAGCTGCGCTACAGTTTTACCTTCTCGTGCAAGCTCTAATAGTTCCATGGAAATATAACTTATTGCCTCAGGATAATTGAGCTTTATCCCTCTTTCCAGCCGCGACCTGGCAACAGTTCCGGCATAATGAAGTTGCAGCTTATCCAGTTCTCTTGATGTCAAATGCATTGAATTACCCTCCAATTATTTTTATAAATAATCTATGAACATTTTGCTTCCTTATATAAAAGATGGAGCCATTTCCCAGACTTATACCTGATATAGCCAAGAGGTAATTTATAAAACTCAAGCAAAATGTAGGCACAATATATTACAACCACGTTACAGCCAAGACTTCCAGTTATTATGGTGTAGGGCATTCCCACAAGCCATATACTTCCCATGTCCATAAGTGTCAGATAGGCAATATCTCCGCCGCTTCTGAATATTCCTTCAACATTTATATTGTTGTTGCAGTTGATAAAAATATAAATGGCCAGGACTATCATGCATCTTGATACATATTCCCCTACCTCGGTACCTGCTATAGAATATGCATGCTGCACCGGAGTCCTAAGTAAAAGAACTATAATTCCCGATACGATTCCTACCAAAAATGCAGCCACATGGAATTTGTCGCAATATCTCTTTACTCTGTCCAGATCACCTTTTCCAATTTCATTTCCTATGATGATGTTGCTGGCACCACAGAAGCCGCCGGATGTTATCTTGGCTATCATCTGAAGTGTCTGCATAATAGACATTGCAGCAAGAGCCTGGGTTCCTGCCCTACCGTATATAATGAAGTAAATTGTTGTTCCAAGATTCCACAGCATCTCATTACCAATTAAAGGCAAAGCTCTTTTTACAAATGCTTTTACATATTCAAAGTCATATTTAAAGAAACCTAATGGATTCATGAATATCTCGTTTTTACTTATCACAATGTATGCAAAAAGAACTATTATTGAAGCCAGTCTGCATACAACCGTTCCAAGCGCCGCTCCGTAAACACCCATCTTAGGGAAGCCAAATTTACCAAAGATAAAAGCATAGTTGGAAATACAGTTTAAAAGAACTGAAATTATACTTTCCACCATTGTCACTCTGACCTTGTTCATGGATCTAAGCAGATATTCCACAGGGAAGATCAGGCTCATCATGAAGTAGGCAGGAACCACAGCTCTCATATACAATGCACCCAAATCCACAACTGATGGATCATTATTAAAGATCAGTATCAGTTGCATAGGAAACATAAGCACCAATGTAGAAAACAATGTTCCTATTGAAATAGTGACTGTCAGCAAAACTCCGAATATCTTTCTAAAGCTGACGTGATCTCCAGCTCCCCAGTACTGAGCCATGAACATGGCGCAGCCACTTCCACTGCCATATAAAAATGCGTTATAGAGGCTAAGCAGCTTATTGGATGCTCCAATCGCTGCTATTGCCTCTGTTCCAAGAGAACTGACCATTATCTGATCGATAAAATTGATACTTTGGGTAAAAACAGCCTGAACAAGAAGTGGAAGCACTGTTATGATAAGTAACCTTATAAATTGTTTGTTTTCGCTCTTTCTATCGTACATAGTTCTTATTCAAGGGCTTCTCTTCCCTCTGCTCCTGTTCTCACCTTTACTACACGTTCCACATCGTATACAAATATCTTTCCATCACCGATCTTGCCTGTCCTTATTGTCTTCTTGATAGTTTCAATAAGAAGTGCAACCGGAACGGTGACAATTACTATTTCAACCTTGACCTTAGGAATAAGATGGGATTCAAGCTCTGAACCTCTGTAATACTCTGTGTTACCCTTCTGGATACCACAGCCCGATACATTGGTAACCGTCATACCAGTTATCTCGATCTTATCCAGTGCCTTCATAAGAACTTCAAGTCTGTTGGGATTCATTACTACAACAACTTTACGCATCTTTCCGTCTGCCTGTTTGTACTCATCAGGCATCTGCTCTTTATCTATATCTTCAACATCCATAGCCCTGAAAAGACTTACAGGAGAAGGAGCACTTCCATCAAGGATCACATGTCCAATTGCTGTGCCCTGCGTAGCTCCATGCTCGGAAATATCCAGGCCTTTCAGTTCACCATCTTCATCTACTCTTATTCCAATGAGCTTGTTGATAATGCTAAAGCCAATTATCATTGCTGCAGCCGTCCACACAATAACAGCTACCACGCCTAATATCTGAACAAAAAAGAAACTAAAATATCCTGTATATAAAAAGCCTGAATCTGTTGAAAAGACTCCGGTCAATATAGTTCCAACAGCACCTGCTATACCATGTGCGCTGATAGCTCCCACAGGATCATCAATTTTGAGCTTGTTATCCACAAACTCAATTGAGAAAATAACAATAAAGCCAACTACTATACCGGTTATGCAGGCTCCAAGAGGTGACAAAGTATCGCACCCTGAAGTAATTGCCACAAGGCCTGCAAGTGCTCCGTTAAAAGTCATTGAAATATCAGGTTTGCTGTATCTTTTCCAGGAAATCATCATTGCTGTGCAGGCAGATGTTGCAGCACAAACCGTTACATTAAAGATGATCCTGCTTACAGTTAAAATGTTGGCATCCCCTGTGATTGACAATGTAGAACCGGCATCAAATCCATACCAGCCAAACCATAAAAGGAAAATACCAAGTACACCAAAGGACATGCTCTGTCCGGGGATAGCCTTTGATTTTCCGTCAATTGAATACTTTCCGATTCTTGCTCCCACCATCTTTGCCCCTACAAAGGCTGCTGTTCCGCCTACAAGGTGTACCGCTGTAGATCCGGCAAAGTCATGGAATCCAAGCTGATTAAGCCATCCTCCTTCATTCCAGATCCAATGAGCTGAAATGGGATAAACAAAAGATGAGATAAGAACTGAATATGCTATATATGCTCCAAATCTAGTCCTTCCTGCCATAGCACCGGACACTATTGTGGCTGCAGTACAGCAAAAGAGCATTTGAAAAACCAGATAAAGTGTAAGAGGAACTGTACCGGTTAAATACTGCCCCCTTGTGAATAGATCTATTTTCCCTATAAATCCTCCCACTGAGGAATTATGTATAAATCCAAAACCGATGAACCAGAATACTAATGAACCTACCACAAAATCAGATAGATTCTTCATCGCTATATTTCCGGCATTCTTGGCACGGGTAAATCCTGTCTCAAGCATGGTAAAACCTGCCTGCATTAGTAACATCATGGCAACAGCAACTGCCACCCATAAAGAATCTATAGCTGAATACATGGGTACCTCCTAGCCTATCCGGGCAGTTCCTATAGACTGCCCGGATAAATTCCTTTTTTTAATCATTTAACATGAACATTAGCTACCGTAAAGTTCCAGAAGAAGTTAGCTCCTTCCTCATATTCAAACTTGTCGTTGATAATATACGAATCTAATGCTTCGTATAACGGAACTACGGGACAATCCTCAACAGCTACTTCCATTGCCTGCAGCATAAGCTTTGATCTTTCTGCATCATCTGAGATAAGGTATGACTCATCAAGGAACTTATCAAATTCAGCGCTTGAATAGGCTGACTTATTGGCACCGCCCTGGTAATTAGAGCGACTTGAAAGGCAGTTTGTAAGATAACCTGTAGGGTCAAGCCAGTCTGATATCCATCCTGTAAGAAGAGCTCCATATACTCTATGTCCCTGCTCATCAACGTTGTAGCCGTATGCAATTGCAAACTGTTCTGATGGCTGATACTCAATGATGTTGCAGGTAATTGGAAGACCTGATGCCTGAATCATTGACTGTATCATCTCTGCACCAGTCTTTGTACTTGTAGCTGTGTAGAGGTCAAAGCTAAAGCCATCTGAGTATTTGGATGCTGCAAGACATTCTTTGGCCTTTTCGTAATTCTGGTTGTAATCAGTAGATGTTGCTCCGCCCTCTTTCCATGCAGCTTCGTCGATGGCATACATTGATGTTGGAAGGAAGAATGAATCCTTTGCAGTTGCATACTCACCTCCGATAATTGCGGTGTAGGAGTTTTTATCAATGCAGTAAGCAACGGCCTTTCTGGCATTTACATCGTCAAATGGAGTAACCTCACAGTTAAATGCCATATAATAGGCAGTTGTTCCTGAGTAGGTAGTAATAGACATATTCTGAGCATTTTTATAAGTAGGAAGTGTCTCTGCCGTCAGATTTCTCGCATAGTCTATCTGTCCGGACTGGGCAGCAAGTGCTCTTGAAGTATTATCTTCAATTACTTCATATACCACCTTATCTACATCAAGAGATTCAGGATCATTCCAGTAATATGGATTCTTTACAAATACAATCTCTGTTCCGGATTCCCATGAGTCAAGCATGTATGGGCCTGTTCCAACACAGGTTCCGGAAAGTGTTCCGTAATTATCACCCTCTGCTTCAACTACAGCCTTCTCAACAACAGTACAGGGAGAAGTAGCAGGAACAAATGCCCATGTAGCATCAGGCTGAGTAAGGTAAACTGTAAGTGTCCAGGAATCTTCATCTATCGCAAAGTGATCAACAGAATCAAACAGATAGCTCATGGAATAAGCATCGTTTTTTACTCTTTCCATGGAATACAGCACATCTTCCATGGTCATATCATTTCCATCACTGAACTTAACTCCCTTTCTGATGTGATATACATATTCTGTATCACTTATCTTTTCCCAGGACTCAGCTAGTGCCGGCTCAAGGTCACTGCCATTCATTGCAAAATTAAGGAGTGTGTCATAGCAATCATATCCAGCCAGTGTACAGGCTGTTGTGTTGAAATCCTGAGGATCAAGTGACGGCGGTTCCGAACCATATCCAATTCTGAAAACCACTTCCCCATCCTGTGCACCTAAAGAACCATCATCAACAGTAACAGTTGAAACAGAAGCTGTCTCTCCTGTAGAGCCCTCAGAACTGCATCCCGCAACAATAGAAGATAATGCAAATACTGCTGTAATAACTTTCAAGATATCTTTTTTCATAATTTCTCTCCTCTCTTTAATTTTGATCAACCGATCAATGGATAGTGACAAGCCACATAGTGATCCGGTCCTATCTTTTTAAGTTTTGGTGTTCTTTCGGAGCAAAGACCTTCCTTAAATCTTGAACACCTTTCTCTGAACCTGCAGCCCTCCTTTACATTAACCGCACTCGATATTTCTCCCTCAAGGAGCTTATGTGCTTTATATTCAAGCGGGTGCTCCTTGGGCTTGGCATCAATAAGTGCCTGGGTATATGGATGTGCTACGTTCTTGTACACTTCAGCCGTCGGTCCCATCTCTACAATTGTTCCTAGATAAACGACGGCTACTTTATCACAAACATGCCTTACTACCGTAAGATCATGTGAGATAAACAAAATGGTCTGACCTTTTTCTTTCTTAAGGTCGATCATCAGATTCAGTATCTGGGCCTGAACCGAAACATCAAGAGCAGATACCGGCTCGTCAGCCAGAATGAACTTTGGTTCTACCAAAAGAGCTCTGGCAATAGCAAGTCTCTGGAGCTGACCTCCTGATAATTCCTTGGGAAGTCTGGTAAGTACATCATCTGTAAGATTTATATATTCGATAAGTTCATGTATTCTTTTTTCTGACTCCTGCTTCGGAATCTTATAAACCTTTGCGATTTCTCTGTAGGTCTGACCTATCGTCATTTTGGGATTAAAGGAGGCTAAGGGGTTCTGAAAAACCATCTGCATATCTTTTCTATAAGCCTTAAGTTCCCTGGGTCCCAAGTCACTTATCTTTTTTCCGTCAAAATAAACTTCGCCTGAATCTATATCCAAAAGCCTTATAATGCATCTTCCAATTGTTGATTTACCTGAACCGGATTCTCCGATTATTCCGAATATCTCGCCCTTCCTGATGTTAAAACTCACGAAATCTACAGCATGAAGATATCTGGCATTGGCTCTTATGATTCTTCCTTTATCCAATCTAAAGTACTTTTTAATATTTTTAACAACAACGAGGTTTTCTCCAGCAGCCTGCATATTAAGAGACCTCCTTTACTTCTTTATAGACCTTGAGGTAGTTGTGACATGCAACCGTATGCCCCTTTGTAAGCTCAATTGTTTCAGGAAGCGACTCTGTACATTTTTTGGATGCCTGCTGACATCGTGGTGCAAAGGGACAACCTTTAAAGGTCTCATACAAAAGAGGTGGTGCACCACTTATTGTTTTCATGTATTCTCCGCTATCGCTTTCCTTGGGATTACTTTCCAGCAATACCTGTGTATAGGGATGTGCAGGCTGGTCAAATATTTCAAGAACCGATCCGGTTTCTACAACCTTTCCTGCATACATTACGGATACCGAGTCACAAACTTCAGCGATTACTCCAAGGTCATGAGTTATGATTATTACTGATGTTCCATACTCACTTTGAAGCTGTTTTATCAGATTAAGGATCTGGGCCTGTATCGTCACATCCAGCGCAGTAGTAGGTTCATCGGCAATAAGAAGCTTGGGCTCACAGCTAAGCGCCATGGCTATCATTACTCTCTGAAGCATTCCTCCACTCATTTCGAAGGGATACTGCATATATCTTTTCTCCGCCGGCTGTATGCCCATCTTTTCAAAAAGCTCAATTGTTTTTTCCTTAGCCTGAGCCTTGGTCATCTTCTTTTTGGCTCGAAGCTGTTCAGCAACCTGTTCACCGGCCTTCATTATTGGATTAAGGGCTGTCATGGGATCCTGAAATATCATTGATATTTCTTCGCCTCTTAGCATTGTCATTTCCTTCTGCCCGGCGCTTATGATCTCTTTTTCACCATTCTTTGAAGCAAAAAGAACCTGACCTGTATACTCTGTCTTTTCATTATCATGAAGCTTCATGATGGCTTTTGTGGTAACGGACTTACCACATCCGGATTCGCCTACAATTCCGTGTATCTCACCTTTTTTTACTGAAAGATTGGCTCCCTGCACTGCGTATATGATTCCTCTTACAGTCATCAGATTTACGCATAAATCCTTCATTTCAAGAATGTTTTCTTCATTTACCATTTATGATGCCACCTCCTTTTTAGTCCTGACTGCAAATACAGGTGATGTAGGAACTATCAGCTTCTTTCTATACTGCTTAAAGGTTGGCATTTTTCTCTGGCCCGGATCTATATAGGACTGTATTCCATCACTAAAGATGTTGATCGCGATTGAAGTAACCATGATCGCAGTTGCCGGAGCTATGAGAAGAACTGAATTAAGATAAAGAAGTGACATTCCATCTTTTAGTAAAGTACCCCAGTCAGCTCCTGGAGGCTGAACACCGATTCCAAGGTAGGATAAGGTTGCCATTGAAGTAATAGCAGAGCCTATATCCAATGTAAACTGTGCAACCATCGTAGTTACTACGTTTGGAAGGATGTGGACAAACATTATTCTGGCATCTGAATAACCAAGGGATCTGCAGGCCTCGATGTAAACTGCCTTTTTTTCTGTCATGATAAGAGATCTTGCAAGCTTGGCTGTCAGAGGGGTATACACTATTCCAATGGCCAGAACTCCTGAATAAGTTCCTTTTCCAAAAGCTGCTACTATTACGAAGGCCAACAGAAGTGATGGCACTGCACATACGATGTCCCAGATTCTCATAACAATTGCATCAAGCCTTCCTCCGTAGTAGCCACACAACATTCCGATTGGAACGCCAACTACTACTTCGAATGCCACTATCAGAAATGCATTCAGGATAGAGGTCTGAGCTCCGCACAAAAGCCTTGAAAAAAGATCTCTTCCCAGCCTGTCTGTTCCAAGAATATGTCCCGGTGAAAAAGCCTTTGCCAAAGAAGCTGTATAATCATTTTCCTCAGGCTGATATGGAGCAATCTGTCCTGCAAATACTGCACTTAGGAATATGATCAGAAGAATGATCCCACTTACAATAACAGGGATGGTAAAAAATGTTCCGTTGTTTGCTTTTACTCTTTTCTTTTCCATATGCTACCTCCATTATGTAAGTGATACTCTTGGATCAACGATCACATATAAAACATCCACCAACAAGCTGACCAGTAGATAAATAATAAGCATTAACATTACCAGGATCTGTACTACCGGATAGTTATTGGTCTGAACTCCTGATATCAGAAGGCCTCCAATTCCGGGTAACGAAAAGATCTGCTCAATCAAAACTGTGCTTCCTATTGCTCCTGCCAGTGAATTTCCTGCAACTGTAAGAACCGGTATAACAGCATTATGAAATGCGTGCTTGAAGGTCACTTCCTTTGGCTCTATTCCTTTTGCTAAAGCTGTGATTATATATGGAGATTGAAGCTGTGATGTCATCGAGCTTCGTGTAACTCTTCCTAGAAGTGCCAGATGCCCGAGGCTCATAATAAAAGCTGGAAGCATTATTCTCTGGAAGAATTCTCTTGTATTTGTATAGGTACCTACAAATGAATACCCAGGAACAAATTTGGCTACCAGTATGAGAACTACTACACAGATAAGAAAGGCCGGCACACTTGAAAAGAAAAGCATCACCAGTGAAATAACTGTATCAACTGGCTTGTTTCTATGTAAGGAGGCAATGACTCCAAGAAGTATTGCCATTACAGTTCCAAGAACAAAGCTGATTCCTACAAGTCCAAGGGTTACCGGAACTCTTGTGACTATCAGTTCTGAAACTGCCTGTCCACTTGAATAGTCTCTTCCGAAGTCTCCGGAAACAACTCCCTTAAGCCAGTTCACATATCTTAGAAACAATGGATCATCAAGCCCATATTCGTTTATTATTCTTTCCTTTAATTCATCAGTTGCAGGCTTGTCACCGATTATTGTCGCCATCTCAGATGATCCTGAGATTCTTAATAAAAAGAAGATTCCAAAAGAAACAATCAAAAGAATAGGGATCATTGCCAGCAGACGTTTTAAAACATACACAACATACTTTTTCATAACGAATCCTCCTCTTTTATCTTTCGCGATCTGCGCAACCAGAAATTAGAAAAAGAAAAGAGCGGAACAACCATCTGGTCATTCCGCCCTTGGAATTGCTTGGAACTTTGCGAAAAATATTTTATGGACATATTACGCTTTAGCACTTTATGTGTCAATCTGTTTTTCTCAAAAAAACTAAGTTTGGTTCTTTTTATGGATTTGTCCTACACAAAGGTTTCATTTAATTAGTCATTATGCCAACATTTTAAAAATTCGCCAAAAATGGTTTGACTTTTGTGTAACACAAAGGAATATCACAAGAATAAAAAAGTGAAAGCGAGGTAATTACTATGGAACACAGACCACTACCACGTACAAAACGCGCTCCATCATGTACCGGATTTTCTACATTTTTCAATTTACCTTATGAAAAGACTCTGGAAGATGTAGATTTTGTTATAACAGGCATACCCTTTGATACACATGTAACCTTCAGGCCCGGAACCAGACTTGGTCCTGATTCAATAAGAGATGCTTATGCTTTTCAGATGTACTCTGATGCTTTTGGCATTACTCTTTTTGATCATATTAAAGGTGTTGATTATGGTGATCTCAATGTTATTAATGTAAATCCCAATGCAACACATGAATGTATCAAGAAGGAAGTAGCCAAGATAGTAAGCGCCTGTGTCATCCCCATCTGTGTCGGAGGTGACCACTCCATTGCCTACCCGGAGCTGTGTGGATACAAAGAGTCAATTGGAAAAGTAGCTATCCTTCACTTTGACAGTCACTCTGATACCGGATACCACGAAATGCCTTCCGATGCGCCTCATGACCACGGAACTCCTTTCAAGGATGCAATTGAAGATGACTGCATTCTCACAGAAAACTCAGTGCAGATTGGTATGAGAGGCCTGACAGGTCCAATGTCCAAGGACTATAAATATGCAACCGATCACGGAATGACCGTTATTCCTGCCAGTGAGCTGCATGAAATAGGTATTAAAAAAGCTGCAGAAAGAATTCGCAAGGTATTAGGAGATGCTCCTATCTTCGTCACCTTCGATATTGATTTCCTTGATCCAATTTATGCACCCGGAACAGGAACTCCTGAAGGCGGCGGCTTCTCAACCTGGGATGCAATAGAGCTGCTTCGTTACTGCCTTATAGGCAAGAATTTCATCGGTATGGATCTTGTTGAAGTCAATCCTATATATGATAAGACCGAGAAAACAGCACAGGCCGGAAAAAGAATCATCAATGAATTCTTAACTCTCCTTGCCTGCAGAAAAGCAGGAATAACAAGCTACGAAGAATTCGGATACTAAAACAAAAGAAAGAAGGGCAAATACTATGGCTAAAGAATACGAACCAGGTTTTAACACATATAAAAGCCTTCCCTACAAGGCAGATTTGAAGGATTGTGACTATGTAGTCTGTGGTATAGGTTTTGACTCTGCTACAAGCGGAAAGCCCGGTACCAGATTTGCACCGGATGCCATCAGAACCTGTTACTGGAAAGGAATGGGCTATAACCAGAATCTGAAGGTAGAGACTTCTGTTGCTCAGGGAACTGACTATGGAAACATGACACTTAAGCATGGATATATCCTGCCATCTTTCCATATCATCACAGATGAAATGAGGAAATTCCTTGAAGCAGGTGTCATCCCCGTAATCATCGGAGGTGACCACTCCATTACTCTTCCGGAACTTAGAGCAATGTATGAATTCTACGGACCTATGGCACTTATTCACTTTGATACACACAGAGATGTCAGATGCACCGGCACCAAATATGACCACGGCAATCCATTTTCAAGAGCTCTTGAAGAAGGCATTATTTCTCCTGAGCACTCAGTGCAGATTGGTATCCGCTATAGTATTCACGACGTAGAGTACTGGAATTTTGGACAAAAAGAGGGCATGAAGATCATCCCTGCCTCGAGAATGCTGGACATTGGCCCTGATGAGGTAATAAAGGAAATCAAAGAACAGGTTGGTGATATGCCTGCATTTTTAACCTTTGACATCGATTGCCTTGACCCCGCAGCAGCTCCTGGTACCGGCACTCCCCGTGCAGGTGGTCCTGATACCTATTTCTGCAGAAAGGTAATCCGCGAAATAGGAACAGCTCTTGATATCAAAGGCTTTGATGTAGTTGAAGTTGCCCCTGACATCGATATTGGTGGCTTAACCCTTCAGGCTGCAGACGGTCTTTTGGTAGATATGATCGGCACCATCGCAAAGCGTAAAGAGCTGGGCACTTTGGTTCGCGGCAGTGGTAAAAATCTTCATCCCGATAACCCAAAGAGAACTCTTGAAATCGAAGAAGAAAACATGAAATCGGATGAAAATTCCAAGGGCCGTCCTGAGGCTACCGGAATCCGTACCTTCTGTGGATTAAAGGCAGAAACTGACTTAGAAAACCTCAAAGACCTTGATGCAGTTCTTTTCGGAATGCCATATGACTGTGCAACAAGCAACCGTCCGGGAACAAGATTTGCACCAAGAGCCCTGCGTAAATTCTGGGGCTTCAATCCTTACAGTATTGAGTTTGGTTTTAATGCACATGAGAATTTTGAAGCAAGAGATTTTGGTGACTTTAACATCTATTACAACTCAATAAATGAAACCATGCACTCTGTAACCAAACAGCTTGATAAAATTTTAGCTTCTACAGATGCGGTTACTATTGGCGTAGGCGGTGACCATGCTCTTACCTTCGCAGAGCTTCGCTCAATGGAAAAGAAGTACGGCAAAATGGCATTTATCCACTTTGATTCACACACTGACACCTGGGATGCTCCTGATGAAAACGGAAACTGTATGATCAACCATGGAACACCATTCAGAGTAGCCATCAATCAGGGTTCCCTTGATGCAACACATGGCATTCAGGTAGGTCTTCGTTCCGGTGGAGAACACGACCATGATTTTGCAAGAGAACATGGCATGACTATCGTAAATGCACAGACCATGCACAAGATTGGCATCGAGGAAACTGCAAAAAGAATTCGTGAAACTGTCGGTGATAAGCCCTGTTTTGTAACTTTCGATATTGATTTTATTGATCCTGCTTATGCTCCTGGTACCGGAACTCCGGTAATTGGCGGCTTTACATCAAGCGAAGCTCTAAAGCTCATAAGGCTTGCTCTTCCCGGACTTAACATCAAGGGTATGGATCTTGTGGAAGTTGCTCCTCAGTATGACACAGGTGAAATCACACAATATGCCGCAGTTCAGATTATATCTGAGTTCCTCACATGTTTAAGCTACACCAAAAATGTTTTACATAAATAATCTTTCTCTCTCGCGTAATGCCTCCGTTTTTTCTGTCTGAACAGTAACGGAGGCATTGCAATTTTATCCACTTTTAAAATACGTGTTTACATTTACCTTTTTTGACTGTATATTATCAAATAAAAAATGGTGGGGGATTGATCATGGAATCTACTTCTGAACTTCTTTCAATTTCAGAAATGGCCAAGCTTCGAAAAGTTACCACTGAAACACTGCGCCATTATGACAGGATTGGTCTTTTTACTCCAATCTACATCAGCCCCGATACCGGTTATCGGTACTATTCTTTCATGCAATATGAGACCCTCGGCACCATCAAGGAACTATCTCAGATGGGAATGAAGCTTGAGGATATAAAGTCTTTTCTCAAAAATAGAAATCTTGATAATTCCCTAGAAATTTTGCAAAAGCAGCATGATATCCTTCTTGAAGAAATCCAAAGAAAAACCGCTTTGGAAAAAGTCATTTCAGGCAAAATAGAATTTCTTAATACCCTACGTAAAAACTCCTCGTCAGGTCAGATTTTTATAATGGAATACCCTGAAAGATACATACTCTCAGAAGGCAAAACCGGTATGACTACAAGGGAAATGTGCCATAAGATAACACAGCTTGAAGGCATGATGGATGAACTTGCCCCTGTATTTGCATCAGACCGTATCGGCGTTTTTTGTAATGAATTGATCTCAAGGTTCAAAGAAGATACCGAGCAATTCGATTATGCTCCCTTTATCTTTTGCGACAAACACTATAAAAAAAGCGAGTACTACATGGTAGTACCCGCAGGTCAGTATCTTTGTGTCAGATATCATGGACGTTTCGGAAATGTCACTAATGCTTTTTTCCAACTTGCAGACTATATGGAGCAAAATGGACTAAAGCAGAATGGACCATTCTATACCAACTACGAACTTGATATCACCCTTACCAAAAACCACGATGAAACAATCCTGTTACTCCAGGTTCCGGTAAAGAAGAAGTAATAAGATGCAATCACTTAATCTTCTCTAATCCGTCGCACTTTGGAATTGGATTTATGGATCCGTCCTCATTGTAATTAAATTCTGCTACGCATACGCTTCTATGGAAAAGGCTTCCTCTGTCATAGGAATCTTAACGACGCCAACTTCCTTGTCGTAAGTTATCATGTTCTCATTAAGTTTCACATATCTAAGTTCAGGATTACCAAAGTAAAGGTAAGCCTGTCCGTCATCATCAATGAAAACTGTAGGATCAATGTCATTCCAGTCACCCTCGTCAACAAGAAGATATCCAAGATCTTTAAACGGGCCTGTAGGGCTGTCAGAAATTCCAACAGCTATTGCCATTCCGCCATTTCTCTTGTGTACAGGACAGTATCTCTCCCTGTTTCAAATATAAGAATTCAAATTGAAACAGCCACGCTACTTCTCTACTTTCTCAAACTTTGAGTTGTGATACCTCCCGTTACTGCTAACGTCCTTTATCCCATTAAGCTGACAATAATAATGCACACACTCATGACACAATGTAGCCATGATATTTTCTATTGGCCTGTCCAAATGCTCTGCGCTAAGGTTGATTTCGTTTAATCTTTCTTCCGATAAACGCCACTCTTTACCAACAGTAAAGTGTCCGTTACTTCTCGGGCTGCTCATAATTGTAATTACTATTGGTGGTAACTCTCCTCCAAAATAATGTTCATTGATGCACTCAAATCCATATTCAAGTACTTCCTGCATACTCTTAAATATGCACCTCCAAATCAGTTCTTAATTTCATATCATATTTATATCCTAATCTGGATTTATTAAAACGCTGATATGTTTCATTGTCAGTGGTGATATTGCAATAAGATTGTCCTGATTTATAAGGGGTTGTGCCTTAATTTAAATTCTTGAAGTTCTATTATTAACTTCAAATCTGATATTCCTACAACAAAAAACTGCCCTACCTATTCATAGTAGAGCAGCCTGTATTTTTATATTATTTTGTTTTCAATAGCTGTTTATCATATTCCTCAATCTGCCTTATAAGTTCCTCAGGTACATCCTTGTCCTGATTTATCAAAACCATTGCTTTTATCCTATAGGGGTTCTCTGTTTCCCCTTCTGCATCGTACCCTGTTATAATGGTATATTTTTCGCCAATCTTTTCTAACCGTTCAAACTTTATTTTTCTTTTATTTATCTCCTCAGGAGTCAGCTTTTTTTCCGAACCAGGTGCAATAAAAGGTTGAGGTTTTGATACGGTATTATTCTGTTTTCTCATATCTTTTTCCTACCTTTCTTGTATGACATATTATACTTCTCGGCATTCTTTAGCATATACTTTATAGCTTCAGTAGCATTATATTTACAACCCTGCTTTTCAAACTGTTCTGCAAGACGTCCGTACTCTTCCAAGACTGCACTTGGATCAAAACCAACATTTTTCATCAGCACATATACTGAACCATCATTCCCAACTACTGTCATTATATACAAGGAATCATTGTTGCAAAACGTCCTCAAATCCCTTGCTGAAAAAGTTCCTGTACTTGGGTGATTATGCAATAAAAGTAACGAATTTTTAGTACTTGTGTCAAGTACTTCCTTAGCCTTAGGATTATTCTTTATATCTACAATTCTATCCTTTTTACCCTTAATAATCCAACTGTCCCATGTATGAGAATCGAGAAGTATGACTGCCTCCATGCTATTACTTTTATATTTCTCACAAAGCTCTTTAGCAACTCTCAAAACTTCTCTGTGCATTTCCTGTATAAACTGATTCTGCTCATTTGTAAAACCAAATATATGTGTTCTTGGAACCTTGTCAATAGCAACATCCGTTATTGCTATTGACCTGTTTCTTTTTTTCTGTGCAACTATGCTTTCCTGCATTTATTTTCATATCCTTATATCTATTTCTATCCCAATTATATCACATCATAAAATCATACTCTCCACTTCTTTTTTCGATAATATCACAACGCTTTAATGATCCCCCAACACTATATTGTGGCTTTTCAGGACATACTTATATCAATAATATGTTTATCTTTTGGCAGTGCACTTACAAAAATAATGCCTAAAAAGACAGCCTCCTACGAGGCTGTCTCCAGTTCAAATCAGCATCAAGCCACCAGTTTATTCTTACTGATGTCATATACATAAACATTATCACTTAGTATTTCTGTAACACCTACTGTAGTCATGTTTACTTCCCTTATCATCATATTAATGTACTCCACTGTTAATTTCTGATTATCTGCCGGTATCAATAACAGCTCGTGCACTGATGATGGAATGATATATATTCTATCAAATCCATACGTCTTTTTAATGTTATCAAAGACATCCTTGTTCAGCATAGCTGAAGCACCATATACCCCATCCTTGTTACTGAGCACATATATATTCATGTTTCCCAGTTCATCACAATCCATAAGCCCTGATCCAAGCTCATTAAGCATCTCTGTCATTGATGTTATCTTCCAGTCATCTGCAATATTTTCCAGCGCTATTTCATACATTTCTTCTGCACTAACATTCCATAAATCAGTATGCTCCTTCTTTACCATAATGGAACCGTTAAATTCATCACTTCCGACCTTTATTACAAAAATAATTGAAAGATCATATAAATCAATACTCACAGTATCTTCAAGTAGTTCCATATTCTTCTTAGTATTGATCAATCTGGGAACAAGCTTATTTTTTGCTAAATCCCAACTCATAAAATCATTTACATCTAACCCTTTTATAGGTAAATGCCGGTAATAATACGCCCTAATGCTATTCCATATAATCTCAAGCGCTTCTTCATCAGATTCTGGAGCATTCTTAAAATCATCATAAAACTCATTAAGATAAATCGCTGGAGATATATTGCTATCTGTGGTCATTATAGTCAATCCATCAAGCACCACTCCATTCAGTTTTCTAACTCTGCTGACTTTTGCACGCCCTCCTGTTTCTTCTTCAGCTTTGATTCTCATAAATTCCTTGAAATCATCATACGATACCATCTCATAACCTCCGTCATAATAATTTTTTCTACAGTGGAGGGATGGTAACGCTGAATTCATTTATGGGCAAGCCCTATAATAAAAAAAAGAACTAACCACTGAAAATCAATGGTTAGTTCTCATCTTCATTTAGTCATTATTGGGTCGAAATTGTGTCAAACTTGTGTCAGAACACATTTCAATTCCTCTAAACACCAGATAGAATCTAGCTTTATTCCGCAACATACGGCATCAGTGCAAGATGTCTTGCTCTCTTAACTGCTGATGTAAGCTCTCTCTGGTGCTTAGCGCAGTTACCTGTGATTCTTCTAGGAAGAATCTTGCCGCTTTCAGAAACGAACTTCTTAAGCTTAGCTGTATCCTTGTAATCAATTACATTATCCTTGCCACAGAATACGCAAACTTTCTTTCTTCTGTGCATTCCGCCCTTTCTCCTCATTGGAGCATCGGACTTATCAGACTTAGTGAAAGCCATGTTAATTACCTCCTAAATTAGTTAAAAGGAAGCTCCTCGTCTATTCCATCAGGAATATTCATGAAGCCGTCCCCGGCTGCAGAAGGTGCAGGCTCAGATACCGGAGCTTCTGCTCCGCCAAATCCACTATAGTTTCCACTATAACTGGATGATGAATTCTTAGACTCAGCGAATTCCTGATCCTCAGCAACCACATCAGTTGTGTATACTTTAACGCCATCCTTATTGGTATAGCTACCAGTTTGGATACGTCCGGTTACGACGACCTTAGTGCCCTTTTTGAAATATTTCTCAGCGAACTCACCAGCTTTACCAAATGCTACGATTCCGATGAAATCAGCAGTCTGTTCATTTGGATCATTGGTTCTGGCTCTTCTACGATCAACTGCCAGTGTATATCTTGCAATTGCCATAGCACTTTCACCCTGTGAATATCTCACTTCAGGGTCTCTTGTCAAACGTCCCATAAGTATAACTTTGTTCATATTTTCGTCCTCTTTTATTTAAGCCTCGTTCTTAACGCATAAATATCTGATGACGCCATCCATAATACGCATACGTGATTCGATCTCTGCTGGAGTAGTTGGCTCAGCGTCGAACTGGATGAAGTAATAGAAGCCTTCTGTCATCTTCTCGATCTCGTAAGCAAGCTTCTTCTTACCCCAATCATCAACGTTAGTAATCTGACCACCATGCTTCTCGATAGTCTTCTTAACTTTCTCGATGACTGCTGTTCTTGCGTCGTCTTCGATCTTTGCACTAACAACAACGGCTAATTCGTATTTGTTCATGCTAATGTTACCTCCTTTTGGTCTCTGGCCACTTGTTTCATTCAAGCAGCAAGGAATATTTCACAGAAGTGTATGTTACCATAAACCGTAAATGTATGCAAGCATTTTTATCTAATTTCTTTTATGTTTTTTTCGATTTTTTTTCTCGGAACCATAATCTGATGCCCGCATCCCACGCACTTTAGTCTAAAGTCGGCTCCAACTCTGAGAACTTCCCATTCAAAGCTTCCGCAAGGATGTTGCTTCTTTAATTTAAGAATATTTCCTACCTTTATTTCCATATGATTACAAATTGAATCCCTGAAGTTCTGCTAACTTTGTAAACACTTTACCAATCTTTTCTTTTATTATAAGTGTATTTTCAGCACCTCTTACAGCGATTTCTCCTTCATTGATAACCACCAGATTTTTTCCCCTGAAATAATTGATAAACGAAGCAGCTGGATAAACACTAAGTGAAGTTCCTCCAATAATCAGCATATCTGCCTTAGAAAGAGCCTCTATCGCTCCACTGACCTGATCCTCAGGAAGTCCTTCCTCATACAATGTAATATCAGGTCTGATTATTCCACCACAAGTACAAAGCGGGATTGGCTCTTTAGATTCAAAAATATAATCCTCCGGGTACTCTTTTCCGCACTTCATACAATAATTACGAAGAGCACTTCCGTGTATTTCATAAACAGTCCTGCTTCCGGCTTTTTGATGAAGTCCATCAATATTCTGAGTAACAATTGCCTTGAGCTTCCCTGCATCTTCAAAGGCTGCAAGATATTTATGTGCATTATTCGGCTCAATATTTCTTGTATCCATTTTTTGCCTGTGAAATTCATAATATACCTTTGGCTCATATACAAGACAACTGTGGCTCAAAAGATATTCCGGCTGATACTTGTCAAATCTAACATCATGTTGATTATACAACCCATCTTTACTTCTGAAATCAGGAATTCCACTTTCCGTAGATACCCCTGCACCGCCAAAGAAAACAATGTAATTTGATTCATCTATAAGAGTCTTAAGTTCTTTTACATCTTCTTCCATGGATTTCTCCTTTCACATCATATCAAGCTTTTATCGCGCACATAATAGCACGTATTTATATCTGGTTCGCAGCGCTCTTACAATATTATATTACAAATTACAAATGTTTTCGATGCAATAAGTTTTCAAAAAATAAGGGACCGCCCAAAACGGGCGATCCCTATACTACTTAACCATCTCATGATCCTAAAACACGATCAGCATCATCTATGAAAGTAATTCATATTACTGAAGCTTTGTTGTGTTTCCTGCATCAAACATAGCCTGTCTCTCATCAATAACTTCCTGATATCCTGCATCAAGATACTTCTGTGAAAGCTCATCGTAAAGTGCATCGAACTCTTCAGGAGCGCACATTACAAGCTGATCACGGTACTCAGGATAAATTTCTTCCTTAAGTGCTGTACCATATTCTGTTACAGAATCAAGAGCTCCACCAAACAAACAGTCAACATTTGCATATCCTGCTTCATAAAGAGCAAGCTGTCCCTTGTAGTTAGCAAGAAGATCATCATAGAAGTCCTGAGGAAGTCCCTGAGGATTGATTGCTGCGATGTCCTTCTCGATATCGCCAAATGACTTAGAAGCTGTAACAACCATCCAGTAGTCAACGTTGTTGTTGTGCCCCTGCTGCTCTTCAAGACCTGTCTGATCAGCAACTGCTACAGGGTTTCCGTTCTCATCATAGTTGAAGTTTACGCCTTCAAGACCCCACTGCATTGTGAAGAGGTTCTCATCCTGAGCCATCCACTCAAGGTACATCTCACCAGCTTTAACCTCGTCCTCTGTTGCATTGTTAGCAAATGCGATCATAGCACCAAAGATGTTGTTAGGACGGAATGCGTTGCTTGAGCCCCATGTAGAATCCTGTGTGTATTTTCCATCGCAAACTACAACACCAAGCTCTGCATCTGGATTAGCTTCATAGAAAGAATTAAGAACGTTCATTGTTGATGAAACATATCCGCTCCATGTGAATGCCTTACCGTTGATGAAGTCAGCTTCTACGTCAGATGAACTTCTGAGGTAGTATTCAGGGTTGATGTAACCATCGTTGTAAAGCTCGTTCTGGAGTTTAAGAAATCTCTTCTGAGCCTCTGTTGAAAGAGCAGGAATCTGATAATCACCTGTTGTTGCCCATGTTGTCTCATCCTGAGGATAATCTCTGTAACCATAGTTCTGATCTGCGCCAGCACCTGCTACCTTTGATCCACTAAGAAGGTACTCATGTCCATTTTCCTTCATCTTTGCATAAGCCTCAAGAAGCTCTGTTGTTGTTGAAGGATATGAATCATAGCCAGCCTCTTTGAGCCAGTCCTTACGATACCATGTAACGAATGTATAGTTTGTGTTACCATAAGGTCTCATACCGAGAACCATATAGTCCTCATCGCCAAACTTTGTATAGCCTGTAAGGCCGTTTGCTTCCATGTTACCCCAGTATGTAGGAGCTATAGTCTTGAACTGCTCAAGGTCAATAGGCTGAAGGTATCCATCTGAAGCCCATGTAGCAAGCTTGTCATAGTCATACTCCATGCAAAGAGTAGGAAGAGTATCTGTAGATGCAAGCATTGCATAGTCTGTCATAACATCAGAACGTGTGATTCCAACATACTCAACGTTGATGTTGTACTTGTCACCGAAGTTTTCCTGAACCCACTTTGTCCAGTAGTTATTTTCTACATCAGATGCACCATTACCTGCATCACCTCTGTCGTATACAGCAACACGAAGTGTAACTGGATTTTCGAATGGTGTCCATCCATCCATACCTGCAACAGTCTCTGTATCTTCTGTAGTAGTTTCTGTTGTTGCCTCTGTAGTAGTCTCTGTTGTCTGAGTTTCTGTCTGTGTGTTGTCCCCTGTTGTAGTAGTGGTATCTGTTGAAGCCTGCTCTCCACATCCTACGAGTGCACCTGCTGACATTGCAGCTACAAGTGCCATTGAAAGTGCTTTGCTTTTTAACCCTTTCATAGTTTCCTCCTTATAAGTTCTTTATAATTTACCGCGATAAAGCGGCACGTTACCCATTATAACACAATTTCGTTTATCCCTTAACAGCACCAATCATAGTTCCCTGTACAAAATACTTCTGAAGGAAAGGATAAATAATTATGATTGGAATAGTTACAAACATGATACATGCTGCCTGCAATACTTCCGGTGTTGACTGTGAAACACCACCTGTATCTGCAAGAGAAGCATTTTGCGCTTCAGTAGCAGATGCTACAAGCTGATAAAGCTTATACTGAATCATCTTAAGATCTGAAGATCTTGTATAGTACATATTATCTGCATATGCATTCCAACGTCCTACTGCATAGAACAATGAAAGTGTAGCAAGAATCGGTTTTGACAAAGGTAATACAATTTTCCAAAGAATCTGGAAGTTTGTTGCTCCGTCAAGGAATGCTGACTCTTCCAAACTGTCCGGAATAGTACTCTGGAAGAAATTCTTCATAATAAGCATGTTATATGGAGAATAGATAAGTGGAAGAATCAAAACCCAAAATGTATCCAAAATATGAAGCTGATGATAAAGGATGTACTGAGGAATAATACCTGCTGAGAAATACATCGGAACCATCAGAAGGAATGTGAGAACAGGGCGGCCTTTAAGTCTCTTTTTTGAAAGAGGATATGCTGCACAAGTACATACAATCATTCCCAAAAGTGTAAATAATAATGTGATCCAAACTGAGAATCCCATAGCCTGCATCATAGATTCATCAGCAAATACTCTTGTAAATGCATCAAATGTTATATCTTTTGGCCAAAAATATACTGACTGAGACATAACAGCAGTGTTACCTGATATTGATTTAGCCGCAACGTGCACAAATGGAAGCACACATGTGGCACATAGCAGGACAATAACGAGCATCATAAGTGCATCGCTTAATTTAAACTTAACTACGGCATGAGCTCCTCCCGCTGAAAAGCTCTCCTCACCGTTTACTGCTTTACTCTTTCCCATTTTAATTCCTCCTACAGCAAGCCGTCTTCGCCGAGCTTTTTAGCAATTCTATCTGACATAAGTACCAGGAATACTCCAATTACAGACTGGAACAGACCAACTGCTGTTGCCATACTGAACTTATTGTTACTGATACCTTTCTGATAGATGTACACTGCAAGCTGATACTGGAATTCTTTTACCTGGGTATTACCAAGAGATGTAAGTCTCTCGAGGTTACTTCCCATTACACGTCCAAGGTTCATAATAAGAAGTGTTACAATTGTACTTCTGATACCCGGAAGTGTGATGTGGATCATTCTCTGCCAACGGTTTGCACCGTCGATCATAGCTGCTTCGTACTGCTCACCACTGATACCTGTAATAGCTGCAAGATAAAGGATTGTTCCCCATCCCATTCCCTGCCATACACCGATAAGCAGATATGTAACTGCCCAGTGCCATTTTTCATTCAGGAACGGAATTCCTTGATCAATTACTCCCGCATTCATAAGTGCTATGTTTACAAGTCCGCTTGAAGGCTTGAACATTGTAAGAGCAACGCTTCCGATAATAGCCCATGACAAGAAGTGTGGAAGATAAAGAATTGTCTGTGATACCTTTTTGAACTTTGGATATCTCAATTCATTCAATATCAATGCAAGAATGATAGGCATCGGGAAACCAACCAGCAGATCAAGAATATTGAATACGATTGAATTTCTCAGTGCTCTTGTGAAGTCTGCATCCTTGAATACCTTTTTAAAAGTTTCAAGTCCAACCCATGCACTTCCTGCATAACCCTTTGCCGGCTTATAATCCATGAATGCCATTCGCAATCCCGGATAAGCGCCATAGCTGAATACTACTACTAAAACCAGTGGGATTAAGAGAAGAATATATAGTTGCCAATCGCGTTTAAGAGCATTTTTCCACGATGTAGTAACCATTACTCCCCCTTTAGAATTTTTGTTTTTCATACCTTTATTGCCCCTTCCCCTTGTATATCTAAATCCTAGAATAATTTGTCATGCATATCTAATCACTTAGTCAAAAAAACTTTGCATAAACAACCATTTAAGTAAAAAGTTTTAGTACGATATGTTGTTTATATCCAAATACATCGCGATATTTTTGTGCACTTTTTCTCTTAAACATTTTCGTAATTTTGTCAAAAAAAGACATCACTTTTGTGATGTCTCTTTTTAATACTATTCACTTCTTGGTTTCTTTTAGATTTTCAGCTTGAAGCCAGCCGGAATACTCTAGTATAGAAGCATTGTCAACTTTTGCCATGCGGTGTCTCCATTCGCTTGGCTGCGTTCCCATTATTTCCGAGAAATGCCTGTTATAGCTTGACACAGACCTGAATCCCACCTGCTCTGATATAGAAAGAATTGACTCTTCCGTTGTTCTGAGAAGAATGCAGGATTGCAGTATTCTTGTAGTATTCAGGTAGTTTAGCGGACTTGTATTCATTATTTCATGGAACACTCTTCTAAAGTGTGTCTGACTAAGATGGCACATATATGCCAGATCTTCCATAGGAAAATTCATCATATAATTTTCCTTTATATAATCAAGCGCAGGTGTGATAACTATCGCATTTTCATGTATATCCTTATTATCGAGCTTTTTCCCTTTTAAAGATGAATAAACTCTCATCATTTTCATGAAAAGTGCAAGAACAAGGCCTTTTACAGATAGCTGATAATTTAATCCCTTATGCTCAAGTTCATTAATTATAGAATTAATCAGAAAATAAATATCCGGATACTCTTCCCTTCCAAGAATCAGCTGAAAATTCTGCATCATATCTATAAATATCTCAGCATATGGTGAAGAATCATCATACATTCCCTTAAGAAATTCATCAGGCTGAATATATATATATGACCAAAGACTTGCCTCTCCCTTGGAACTATATGTAGTATGAGGTACATTTCTGGAAATAAAAGTCATATCACCGGCTTTAAACGGGCATGGCGTATTGCCAAACTCAATAAATCCGCTGTCCGTATGGCATATACCAATTTCAAGGCAGTTGTGAAAATGCAGTTTCCCTGATTTAACATCGGAAATATGCCATCTGTCTCCTGTTAGTAAAAGAATTGGAAAATGAAGCGGTAATTCATAATTTCTATATTCAATAACTGTCTTCTTTGGTTTAGCCATATTTTTTCTTCCTTAATTTTTACGTGAATGCGTTTATTTTACCTAATCATTTTTAAATAGTCAAATAGTTGAAAATGCACAGTTTTTTATTTTACTTGAATAGACTTTTCAACCATCCACTAATATAATTTGCTCAAAATGACACAATTGGAATTATTAGAGGAGTGTATACAGCATGGCTAATCTGATTTATGACAAAAAAGAAGTAGAACAGGCTATAGACAATATTGTAAAGCGTACAATGCGCATGGATCTTACCTGGGACTGGCCCGGTGGAGTAGCATATTATGGTGTTTGTGAAGCATACCTTGCTACCGGTAAAAAAGAATATATCGAAATGTTAAAAGAAAGAGTTGATGAATACATTGAACTTGGTCTTCCTTCATGGACAGTAAATACATGTGCTATGGGACATGCAATGCTTACTCTTTATGAATATACCAATGATGAAAAATATCTTGATATTGCAAAAAGTAAAATTGATTACCTTGAAAATAAAGCACTTAGATTCGGCGATAATGTACTTCAGCACACAGTTTCCGTTAACAATGATTTTCCTGAGCAGTGCTGGGCCGATACTCTTTTCATGGCTGCATTTTTCCTCTTAAGAGCCGGAGTTTTGTTAAAAGATGAAAAGCTCATCGATGATGCGCTTAACCAATACTACTGGCACATCAAATACCTACAGGATCCTGCAACAGGTCTTTTCTATCATGGTTATAACAATATAACCGGCGATCATATGTCAGGTTTTTATTGGGGACGAGCAAATGCATGGGCAGCATATACAATGTCAGAAGTAGGCCGTATCTTACCTCAATGTTATCTTTATCCTAAGTTCCTTGATATTGTTGGTTCACTCAATGAGCAGCTCGCTTCTATCAAACTTCTTCAGACCGAGAATGGTCTTTTTAGAACAATTCTTGATGATGAAGAATCTTATGAGGAAGTATCTGCTTCATGTGGTATCGCTGCTGCTATGGTTAATAAGGGCAATCCTCTGCATATCAAATACATCAACAAGGCTACTAAAGGTATATTAGACAATATTTCCGCTGATGGAAGAGTTCTTAATGTATCCGGAGGTACAGCTGTAATGAAGGACAGAGAAGGATATCGCGGTATATCCAGAGCATGGATTCAGGGCTGGGGACAGGGCCTTGCGCTTGCTTACCTTTCAGGCATTATCAACTATGACAAGATAAGAAGCGACGGAGCTCTCTGATAAAAACTTTCATGCTTCAATTATATTTTTGTAATTTACTTAAAATTTTAAGTTTCTCTAAAATTGAAATCTTCTAACTAATATTTTTTACTAAAAGTGCAGTGGGGGTGTATATGGGTACGCAGCATACAAAAGGTGGTTTTACCCTTCCGGGAGAATCCGGTTATGAAAAATTGACTTTAGAACTTGCAGAAAAATGGGGCGCCGATGTCATAAGAGACAGCGACGGTACTGTTCTTTCTGATGAAATTCTTAATTCCGGGTATGGAATTTATTCAACAATATGTATTATTCGTGATCATAATGAATGGGCAAAAAAAAATACAGACAAATTACAGCAGACTTTTCTTATGACACAGCCAAAAATTGCTGAAGATACTTTTTTAACTTTCCATCTTCTTGATGATTTTTTTGATCAGCAGTTTAGAGTTAATGACAGTTCCGACTCAATGAAATACTGGCAGGTATTTGACCGCACTACAGGTCGCGAAATCAGCAGTAATTTCTGGACTTATGAAAAAGAAGCCGGCAATGTTATTGTAAATAATGCTATTCCATTCCACAGATATACCGTAAGTTTTTTGGCATATAGAATATGGGAAGAAATTTCCATGTATAATCACACTACCAATAATTGGGATAAAGAGCATCTGATGCAAATTGATCCAGTTTATCCTGAAACTCAGGAATATATGATAAACTGGCTCACAAACTGGTGTGAA
Organism: Butyrivibrio sp.; assembly: GCA_017446685.1. Taxonomy (GTDB): domain Bacteria; phylum Bacillota; class Clostridia; order Lachnospirales; family Lachnospiraceae; genus Butyrivibrio. The sequence goes on along the minus strand of JAFSQI010000058.1, from coordinate 2,923 downwards.
ACTCATCCTGCAACAACTGTTGTTCGTTTTACTTCAATGTTTTACAATTTCGTTTGGATTTGGGGAAGTAACGAAAAAAACAGAAATCTTTTTACTGATTGGGGTTCCTATGACTTTACTGTAAGCCCAAGGATGCTAGATGCATTCGCTGAAAAATTTGGTTATAAACTCACAGCAGAAGATTTTATCAATAAAGGCTCTCTTCATGTTACACACATGCCTCCTGTAAAAACACAACGCGATTACATGGATTTTGTAAATTCTTTTGTTGTTTCTTTTGGTCGAAAGCTCGTCGATATAGTTCATAATTATGGTAAAAAAGCCTATGTATTCTATGACGACAGCTGGGTTGGTGTAGAGCCTTACAGTAAGCGTTTTAAGGATTTTAACTTTGACGGACTTATTAAATGCGTATTTTCCGGATATGAGGTAAGACTTTGCGCCGGTGCTAATATAGAGACAAAAGAAATAAGACTTCATCCTTATCTTTTCCCTGTTGGTCTGGGTGGTCTTCCTACTTTTGCTCCTGGCGGTGATCCTACTCGTGATGCAAAAGAATATTGGAATCATACACGACGCGCATTATTACGAGCTAAAATTGACAGAATTGGTCTTGGTGGATATTTGCATCTTGTGGAAAATTATCCTGATTTTGTTGATTATATTGCTAAGATTTCAGATGAATTCAGAACAATTCGTGACCTGCATACAAACGGTGGTCCGAAAACAATCGGTGTAAAGGTTGCTGTTCTTCATAGTTGGGGAAGTTTAAGAAGCTGGACCTTAAGCGGACATTTCCACGAAACCTATATGAATGATCTTATCCATGTAAACGAAGCACTTTCAGGACTTCCGGTAGATGTAGATTATATTAGCTTTGAAGATGTTAAGAGCACTGATCTTTCACAGTATAAAATTATCATTAATGCCGGAGCTGCAGGAAGTGCATGGAGCGGCGGTGATAACTGGAAAGATGATTCTCTTGAAGAAATACTAACCAAATGGGTATTTGAAGGCGGTACTTTCATCGGAATAAACGAGCCTTCCGCTGTAAACGGCTATGACCAGAACTTTAGACTTGCTTCTATACTTGGTGTTGATAAAGATACTATCGATAAAGTATGCCATGGAAAATGGAGCTATGATATCAAAGCAATTGACGGCCTTATACCAGATGGTGCTTATGTGCCTAAGAGATGCTCTGTTCATCTTACAAATGGAAAAGCTGAAGTTATCTTAGAGAAAGATAGTAGTCCGGTTTTAACTGTAAACAACTTTGGAAAAGGTAAAGGAATATATTTATCCACTTTTGAAACAACTCCTATCAATAATAGATTATTGCTTAATATTATTCTCTTTGGCTCCAATCTTTCTTTTGATACTACTTATATTACTGATAACGCAAATACAGAATGTGCTTATTTTCCTAATGATAAAAAGCTTATTGTAATCAACAATTCAGACAGCATTCAAAGCACAACAGTTAAAACTGAATTTGGTGACATTCATTTTGAAAATATTGCACCATTTGATACTATAATCAAAGAATTATAAGTTTCTGTTTTTCTGAGAAAAAACAAAAAGCTAAGACTTCTTGTGGGCTTCTTAAGGAAAACGCCCACAAGAACCTATAAATTATTGATTACTCTCATGTATTTTTAAAATATATGTAGATTAATAACACAAGTACTCCTATATTTAAGAATTGCCCGTACCATTGCATAAACAATGATACGGGCAATTTCATTTAAAATCCTGCTTTTTTCAAAAGATCTGCTAAAGAAGTGGTTGCTTCACCATCACTTTCAAATTCAATTTTTTCCTCTGTTATTTCTGTAGCTGCAATTTCCTCAAGAGCTTTCATACTAAGACTTAGCTTTCCATCTTTAATCGCAGTTACTTTTACCTTAACCTTTTGACCCACTTTTAAGACTGATGATGGATGTGCTATTCTCTGATTACATATCTGCGAAATATGTACAAGTCCTGTCATTCCATTTCCAAGATTAACAAAAGCCCCATAACTCTGTAAACTTTCAACAGTCCCTTCAGTAACCAGTCCTACTTCAACATTGGAAATCATCTCTGCGCGTTTCAAATCAGCTTGTTCTCTTAAATACTCTCTTGCAGATAAAATAAGCTTATTTGATTCTTTATCTGCAGTTATAACCTTTACTTTCAATGTCTTATTAACATATCCAGGAATATCAGATTCTTCAACATAATTAAGGTCAAGTTTTGATGCCGGTATAAATCCTCTAATTCCTTCCAAAAAGGCTACACAGCCGCCTTTAACTGCTTCTGAAACCTTTACATCAACATATTCTTCGCTTTCTAAAAGCTCTTTTATTTTATCCCAAGAAAGAACCTGGTTTGCTTCTGTTTTAGATAATAATATATTTCCATTACCATCATCAGTACTAATTACTGTCGCAGATACTTCATCTCCAACTTTTACATCTCTATGAACTGAAAACTTTGGATCATCGCTATAATCAGAAACTCTGATAATTCCCTGCGTGTAATACTTTAGATCTAAAGTTATCTCTGTATCAGACACATCTATAACTGTTCCTTCAATTATATCCCCTTCTTTGACTTTTCTAAAAGATCTGTCAATTTCATCTTTGAAATCATTCATTGTTTCTTCTGCCATACCATGCCTCCAGTAAACTATTCATATATGTTTTTATTTTAATTTCTTAAAGAATTAAATGCAACAAAAAAACCTATGAATAAACATCATAGGTTTCATTAGAGGTGACAGGCGGATTTGAACCGTCGATCAGGGTGTTGCAGACCCACGCCTTACCACTTGGCTATGTCACCATATTAAATTACTAAATGACTCCGACGAGAATCGAACTCGTGTTACCGCCGTGAAAGGGCGATGTCTTGACCGCTTGACCACGGAGCCTCAAAC
>JAFSQI010000057.1 GCA_017446685.1 Butyrivibrio sp. | reverse complement strand
TGGATGAATATATTTTGTTACTATTAACGGCTGAACTGAGCACCTGCTGCGCGATTACAGGCCAATATCAATGGCTTGAGACGGGTTTTGCCCATCGCACCGGTTTCCATCTTTGATGGGCCACGCAGAATTTATTCGCAAATTCTGCATGATATTAAGGTCAAAAGGTGGGTCAGCACCTTTTCGGATATATGATATAGTACTTGAGCTTGCTCAGAAGTAGTCTATTATGTATCCGAAAATGGTATGAAGTTCTTTTAACCCCGACATCTTCTGCATTTAAGGATCGCAAAGCGATCCTTCCTCAGCAAAGGCAATTTATAATGGTAAAACACATTACTATCATATTCAAAGGGCCGTGAACAGTAACCAAATTTCATCTTATTATTACAAGAAAGCAGAAAAAGTTGTTTTATGATAAGCAACATAATTTTGACCATCATATCATAATGTAGTATAATGTAAGTTACGTTTCGGTTACCATTTATAACCGAATTAAACATTTGATAAGCGATTTACTGTATGCCATATTGCATTACAGATGTTTTTTACAGCGCAGGGTTCCACATCAGAGATGATCATCCGATCCAAAAAACGGATCGGATCGGCATAAACAGGTTCTTGCCGGATCACGCTTTTAATGAAATTATCCGACCTAAAAAAAGACCGGATCGGAACGATACGTACAATATGCACAGCAAATTAGTGAGAAGACAGCGTGATTACGGGTTGCTGATTCCAAGTAAATCAAGCGCTTCGGAACAAACTTAAGCTTGTGCCGATTAAGGAACTGTTGAAAAATAACTTATACACCTTTGCTTGTCTTTTTTCCCGATAGTACTGACGAAAAATCGCCGGCGTAGCCCGCTACGCCTAAGATTTTTCATCAGCACTCTCGAACAAAAATCCTACGCAAATGTGCATGTTATTTTGCAACAGTTCCTAAGTCAACTTTGCTGACTGAATAATTACCGTAATTAATGGCTTCAGATATGAATAGATAAGTAACACGTTTCAGATAAAATAAATCTAATCGGGAGATTATATGGGGAAAATAATATCTATAGCAAATCAAAAAGGGGGAGTAGGTAAAACAACTACTGCCATAAATCTGGCGGCGGCCATCGGAAATAATAATAAAAGAGTTCTTGTTATCGACGCGGATCCTCAGGGAAATGCAACCACAGGTTTTGGAATAGAGAAGAATAATTGTGAGAATACGATATATGAGCTGCTTCTTGGAGAGTGTTCAATATCCGACTGCATAGTTAAAGATGTTTACAAAAATTTATCAGTGATCCCATCTAATGTAAATCTTGCAGGAATAGAAGTTCAGAAGCTCAATGATATGAACAGGGAGTTTCTATTAAAGAACGAACTGGACTGGGTAAAAAAAGATTATGATTATATCTTCATTGATTGTCCTCCTTCATTAAGTATGCTTACGGTAAACGCAATGGTAGCATCAAATTCGGTTCTTGTTCCTTTGCAGTGTGAGTTTTATGCCCTGGAAGGTCTGAGCCAGCTCATTTATACGGTTAATCTGGTAAGAAAAAGACTTAACAAGGATCTGGTTTTAGAAGGAATAGTGTTTACAATGTACGATTCCAGAACTAACCTTTCACACCAGGTAGTAGACAACGTCAAGGAGAGCCTGAAGGAATATGATTATAATATCTATGAGACTATGATACCGAATAATGTAAGGCTTGCTGAAGCGCCAAGTCATGGGCAGCCGATCTGTTATTATGATCCCAGATCAGCCGGTTCTGAGAGCTATATGAGTCTAGCAAGAGAAGTGATCAAAAATAATGAAAAATAATTTGTTTAAATAGAGATGATGTCAGGGTGAAAAGGTGCTTTAACACTTTTCGAGTACATGATAAAGTGCTTGAGCTTGCTCAAAAGCGCTATTTCATGCAATCGAAAATGGCACGGAGTGCTTCTGACCCTGACATCATAGGATATTATAAGATCAATAAAAGGTTTACACAGATAAAAGGAGGAATTATGGCAGCTAAGAAGGGTCTTGGAAAGGGACTGGATGTTTTAATAAGACCTACGGCAATAGAAGAAGCAGAAACTGACAGTTCCATTGTCAAGACTGTAAATATAAATAAGATTGAGCCTAATCCTGATCAGCCAAGGGACTATTTTGATGAGGACAGTCTGGATGAGCTTGCGGATTCCATAAAAAAGAACGGGATGATCCAACCTATAACTGTTGTGGACAGGGGCGATCATTTTATGATAGTTGCCGGGGAAAGAAGATGGAGAGCGGCAAAGCAGCTTAATTTAAAGGAAGTACCTGTCATAATAGGTGATTATAACGAGCAGCAGATAATGGAAATCTCTCTCATAGAAAATATTCAGAGAGAAGATCTGAATCCCATAGAAGAGGCAAAGGCATACAAAAAGCTGCTTGATGAGCTTGACCTCAAACAGGATGAGCTCGCCGAAAAGGTTTCCAAAAACAGAGTTACCATTACGAACTCTCTCAGATTACTGAAGCTTGATGAAAAAGTTCAGAATATGGTCATCGGAGGCCAGATAAGCGCAGGACATGCGAGGGCGCTGTTAGCGATTGAGGATAAGGATGAACAGATAAAGCTGGCCGAAAAGATCTTCGATGAGAAGATGACTGTAAGGGATATTGAGAAATATATAAAGGATCTTAATAAAAATAAAGTAAAAAAGAAAAAAGAAAATAAAAGTAATCTGGATTTGATATATAATGATCTTGAAGAAAAGCTGAAGACAGCTCTTGGAACAAAAGTAATAATAAATGCCAGGAACGATGATAAAGGAAAGATTGAAATAGAGTATTACTCAAGGGATGAGCTTGAGAGAATTACAGATCTTCTGATCTGAATGAGTGGGATGTGTAAATGAACAGCAATTTTTTTTCTGCACTGGGCCTGAACGTAGATCCGGGAATATTGTTTTTTATAGAATTCTTACTTATACTTGTTCTTTTTGTGGTTATATTTGTACTTCTGTCCAGATATAATACGATCAGGACAAGCTATGAGCTTTTCATGAGAGGAAGCAATGCCGAAAGCCTTGAAGAAGAGATAGCTCAGGTTTTTGATGACATTGCAAGGCTAAAGGCAGCTGTAGAGAAGAACAGTAATAATATTATCAAGATAATCAGTAATCTTAAGGGTACGTATCAAAGAGTTGGAATAGTGAAGTATGATGCTTTCAAGGAAATGGGAGGAAAGCTGAGCTTCAGTATAGCCCTGCTTGATGATAATGCTACCGGTTTCATCCTGAATTCCGTGCACAGCAGCGAAGGCTGTTATGTGTATACAAAGGAGATCATAGAAGGAGAATGTACCATATCTCTGGGTGATGAGGAAAAAAAGGCGTTGATGCTTGCACTTGAGGGAGACAGCACTGATTACATTATATAGCGTTTTAATTAATCTTTTCAAGCACTATATCATTATCCGCAAAGGTAATTAAGAATCCTTAACCTGATATCATAAGGAGCTGTTCATAAATAAATATACAATTATGACGAAGGATTTATAAAAGCCAGACAAGATGAGGATAGATATTTAAGATCAAGAGGTGTATAAGATTTGCATTCGTTTTTAAGAGCCGTAGGCTTCAGTGACATAAAATCAAAAAAAGAATTAAAGAAACTTCTTAATATAATAGTAAC
>JAFSQI010000056.1 GCA_017446685.1 Butyrivibrio sp. | reverse complement strand
GCTTTCTGACGGACACCTATTGGTCCTAGGAGGGCGGGGTCACACCAATGCTTATCTATCATACAGCTTAAACAATGAGAGGTATAAGGCCTAACTGGCTGTTAGGTTACTAATACCTACAATCTATATATTAGGAGGAGGGAGATATGGCACTGGATAAATTAAATGGTTTCAATGCAGGGTTTAATTCCTATAATATTAGACCGACCTCCGAGAGTGTTAGGGTTGATGCCAATAGTCAGACTTCACAAAAGAAAGCATCTCCTGATAATAATGAAAATTTAAAGGAAGAAAAGCCTGAAAAAGGGCTGGATTTAACTATTTCCGAAGCTCCTGCGAGAGAATATGCGTCTATAGAAAATATGGCGCTTTCATTTGGTTCCTATGATAGTTCTTCAATCAGTCTTTTCGGGGAGAGAGGACTTGCTTCTGAGGATATGAAACAGGCTATTTCAGGAATGAGACGTGATCATATTCTTCATGAGTATCAGTATTTTGTTGGTGGTAAGGATCTTACCGGAAAAGAAAGCAATATTATTGCAGGCACAGAAGACGGAATGGTTATAAAACTTAAATGATTCTTTCGTTAGCGGATAAAATATTGTGGCAGTGATTAAATAAAAAATTGTAGCGACAGACTTTTAACAGATGTCTGTCGTTTTTTTTATTAATTTTTTATTTTCCTAAAAATGTGGGCATAGAATTTTTTTTGTTGTAGAATGTATTAAAATACGGTTGCTTTAGGTTACTGTCAAGGCAAGTAACTTGCATTTCTTTAAACAAAAACGTAAGGGTGGTATAGAATATGGCAAATTATACAGACGGAAATACCAGAATATGTGGGCTTATAGGAAATCCTGTAAGACATACTCTTTCTCCTATGATTCACAATACTCTTTCATATATGTACAGGGAAAACCTTGTTTATGTGCCATTTGAAGTTAAAAACGACAAAGTCGGTGATGCTGTAAAGGGAGCGCAGGCGCTTAATGTTCTTGGACTTAATGTGACCATTCCTCATAAAAGTGCGGTTATTCCGTATCTGGAGGATATTGATCCGCTTGCTAAGGCAATAGGAGCGGTAAACACTCTTGTAAGAACTCCTGAGGGTGGTTACAAGGGTTATAACACTGATATGACAGGCTTGTATCATGCCATGCAGGATGAGAATGTAAGCCTTGAAGGAGAGGTTGTTGTAATCTTAGGTGCAGGTGGTGTTGCACGACCTGCTGCTTTTCTTTGCGGCAACAAAGGAGCTCGAAAAATATATATCCTTAACAGAACCTTTGAAAAAGCGCAGATGGTTGCGGATGAAGTTAACCTTGCACTATACAGAGCCGGTCAGGAGCAGGAGTGCACTGCGGATGGTCTTAGTGCCGAAGGTGAAAAAGATGACTATGAAAAGATAGTTATTCCTATGAGACTTGAGCAGTACAGGGAAGTTTTGGAAAAAGAAGATAAGTTTATCGCTATGCAGTGCACATCTGTAGGTCTTTTCCCGGATGTGAACAGCGCGGTTATAGAGGATGAGGAATTCTACAGGCATGTGAGCGTTGCAATTGATATGGTTTACAGACCTTTGAATACCAAATTCATGAAGCTTGCCAAAGCCTGTGGTGCGAAGAGCTTCTCAGGCCTTAAAATGTTGTTGTATCAGGCAATTGATGCCTATGAGTTGTGGATGAGGTCTGAGGGAAAAGAGATTTCAATTTCCAAAGAGGAGGCTGATGAGGTTTACAAGATTCTGGTAATGGAAGTCAGCGGAGTACGTAACCTGATTTTGGAAGGCTTCATGGGAAGTGGCAAGAGCACTGTTTCTCAGATACTTGCAAATAAGCTTGAACTTGAACTCATGGATACTGATAAGGCAATTGAGAGGGCAGAGGACAGAAGTATAAGTGATATTTTTAACGAGGACGGCGAAGAAACCTTTAGGGAGATGGAAACTGAGCTAATGGATATGATTGTTTCGGATCATCTAAGTCAGATGGTTATATCTCTTGGCGGTGGTCTTCCGCTTAGGGAGGAAAACAGAGAGTTACTAAAGAAAGCGGGCAGGGTTATCTATTTGAGAACAGAGCCTGAAACTGTCTATGAAAGAATTAAGGATGATAACACAAGACCGCTTCTTAACTGCGAAGATCCTCTTTCAAAGATAAAAGAGCTGATACAAAGCCGCAAGGAAAAATATGAGGCGGCAGCAGATATTATCATTGATACTGACGGAAAAAATCCCGATCAGATTGCTGATGAGATTATAAAGTGGTTTAATGAGGAGTGTTAATGGGAAATAACAGAAATTATTCCAAAGAGCTTGAGAGCAGGATAGAGACATTTAAAAAAGAGGGGAGAAGACCTAAGGTTCTTCTTCATGCCTGCTGTGCACCATGTTCATCCTACTGCCTTGAGTATCTTAGAGAATATTTTGATATTACGGTCTTTTTTTACAACCCGAATATCACTTCCGAATCAGAATACAGGAAGAGAGTGGATGAGGAAAAAAGACTTATTGCAGAGTACAACAGGCAGATAGATGAAAATGATTTTGAGGGAATGAACTCGGATAAAGATGCAGGGAAAATAGATATAATTGAGGGAGATTATAAGCCGTCTGATTTCTATGAAGCTGTAAAAGGTTATGAGGAGTGTAAAGAAGGCGGTGAAAGATGCAGAAAATGCTTTGAACTTCGTCTTAATGAAACTGCGAAGGTGGCAGAAAAATACGGATTTGAGTATTTTACCACTACACTCACGATAAGTCCTCTAAAGAACGCTGCGGTGCTAAATGAGGTAGGCGAAGAGGCTGCAAAAGAAATTGGAGGTAAGGTCAGTTTTTTACCTTCTGATTTTAAGAAAAAAAACGGATATAAGCGTTCAATTGAATTGTCTCATAAATTTGATCTGTACAGGCAGGACTTTTGTGGCTGCAGTTTTTCAAAGGCTCAAAGAGAACGTGAGAAAATGGGACTGTAAAAATCAGTCATTGCCATGACAAACATATTCTGTTAAAATCTTTTAGGTTTATTACTCTAAATAATTGATTATACTTTTTATTTATTATATTGAGAAAGAAGGGTGAATTTTGGAAAAAGTACTGGAACTTATATCAAAAGAAGTAGGAGATGCGTTTGAGGCAGCGGGATATGACCGCGAGCTTGGAAGGGTTACGATTTCAAATCGTCCTGACCTTTGCGAATATCAGTGCAATGGTGCAATGGCAGGAGCCAAGAAATACGGAAAAGCTCCATTTATAATTGCAGATGATGTGGCCAATAGACTTCAGAACAATGCTATGTTTGAAAAAGTTGAATCCGTAAAGCCCGGATTTCTCAATATTGTTGTCAGCGGAGATTTTGCAAGAAGCTACATCGTAAAAATGCTTCATGAAAAGCACATGGGTGTTACAATGCCGGGACATGAGCCAAAGTACATCATTGACTACGGCGGACCTAATGTTGCAAAACCACTTCATGTAGGACATCTTCGTTCTGCTGTTATCGGAGAGAGTATTAAGAGAATTCTTAAATATACAGGTAACAAGGTTATCGGTGACGTACATCTTGGTGACTGGGGACTTCAGATGGGACTTGTTATCACAGGTCTCAAGGAAAAAAAGCCTGATCTTTGCTACTTCGATCCTGATTATACAGGTGCATATCCTAAAGAGGCTCCATTTACTGTGTCAGAGCTTGAGGAAATTTATCCTGCAGCCAGCAAAAAGTCCAAGGAGGACGAGGCATTTAAGGCAGCAGCTATGGAGGCTACAAAGCTTCTTCAGGACGGTTACAAACCTTACAGAGCTCTTTGGCACCACATTCTCAATGTGTCAGTAACAGACCTTAAAAAGAACTACAAGAAGCTTAATGTTGACTTTGATCTCTGGAAGGGCGAATCAGATGCACATGAAGCAATTCCGGGGATGGTTGACTATATGAAGAGCCATGGATATGCGCATGAAAGCCAGGGCGCTTTGGTTGTCGATGTTGCAGAGGAGACAGACACAAAGGAAATTCCTCCTTGCATGATATTAAAGTCAGATGGAGCATCTCTTTACAATACCACTGATCTTGCAACTATCAGCCAGCGTATGGATGGTGAGCATCCTCAGGGAATTATTTACGTTGTAGATAAGAGACAGGAGCTTTATTTTACGCAGGTATTTCGTTGTGCACGCAAGACCAAGCTTGTTATGCCTGAAACAGAACTTCATTTTGTCGGCTTTGGTACAATGAATGGCAGCGACGGCAAGCCTTTCAAGACAAGAGAAGGCGGAGTTATGCGTCTTGAGAATCTTATCGCTGAGATAGATGAAAAGATGTATAACAGAATTAAAGAAGGAAATCCTGATATCAGTGATGAAGAAGCACTTGATACAGCACATAAGGTAGCTGTTTCAGCTATTAAGTATGGCGACCTTTCCAATCAGCCTTCAAAGGATTACATTTTTGATATAGATAAATTCACTTCATTTGAAGGCGATACAGGCCCATACATTCTTTATACTATGGTTCGTATTAAGTCCATCCTCAAGAAGTTTGAGGCTGAGGGCGGTGATGTTAAGAAGGCACTTTTGGGTAATCCTGACAGTGATGCAATGAAGGCTCTCATGCTTCTTCTTACAAGATTTGCTGACTCAGTTGAGAGTGCAGCCAAGGATCTTTCTCCTAACAGAATCTGCGCTTATATATATGATCTTAGTAACGCATTTAACAGCTTCTACCATGGAACAAAGATTCTTTCAGAAGCAGATGCAGACAAAAAGAGCAGTTATATTGCACTTCTTGCTATTACACTTAAGGTTCTTGAGACAGGAATTGACCTTCTTGGTTTCAGTGCACCTGAAAGAATGTAACGAATTAAGCAGTAACTTATTTGGGGCTTTGCCCTATATGGTGAATAAATGGAAAATAATCACATGTTCAGCAACAGAAAACTTCTTCTGTTGCTGATTCCTATTATAGCTGAACAATTTCTTAACTCCCTTATGGGCATGGCGGACTCCATGATGGTATCAAATGTCGGAGCAGCGGCTCTTTCTGGAGTATCACTTGTGGATTCAATCAATAATCTTGTTGTTCAGGCTTTTAATGCCATGGCAACAGGCGGTGTCATAATCTGCTCGACCTATGTGGGACAAAAAGATTTAAAGAGGGCAAATGATTCAGCAAGACAGGTTATACTTGTTTCTGCCTTTATTTCATTTGTTCTGATGCTTATATGCCTGCTTTTTAGAAATCAGCTTCTATCCATTATTTTTGGAGAAATAGAGCAGGATGTAATGCAGGCGGCAAGTATATATTTTCTTTTGACTATTATATCTTATCCGGGAATATCACTTGCTGCAGCCGGAAGTGCTGTTTTCAGGGCACAGTCCAATACAAGACTTCCTATGAATGTGGCGATAGTTTCAAATATATTAAACGTGGCAGGGAACGCTGTTTTAATATGGGGATTCGGGCTTGGTGTTTACGGAGCAGCAATCGCAACCTTGTGTTCAAGGCTCTTTTCCGCAATAGTGCTGTTGGCGTTTCTTAGAAGAGATAATCAGCAGATTTTTGTACGTGAATATCATAAGATTCGACCGGATTTTGAAAAAATCAAAAAAATTCTTGCCATGGGAATACCAAATGGAATAGAGAATTCAATGTTTCAGTTTGGTAAACTTGCTATTCAGTCATCGGTTTCTATTCTTGGAACTGCAGCTATAGCAGCCCAGTCCATGACAAATATTTTCGAAAATGTAAACGGCGTAGCCGGAATTGGCGTAGGAATAGGTCTTATGACTATTGTAGGACAATGTCTTGGCGCTGGCAGGAAGGATGAAGCAATTTACTATACCAAAAAAATGATAGGCTGGGGGTACATTGCAATTCTAAGCAGTTGTCTTTTGACTTATGCTATTTCAAGGCCGGTCACATTCATTGCGGGCATGGAAAAAGAAAGCGCGGCTCTATGTATTTATATGCTTGGCTGGATCACTATAGTTAAACCTTTGTTATGGCCACTTTCGTTTGTGACACCTTATGCCATGAGAGCAGCCGGAGACGTTAAGTTTTCAATGATAGTTGCAACACTTACCATGTGGCTTTGCAGAGTAACACTTGCTACATATCTAATCAGAGTTGTAGGCATGGGCGCTATGGGAGTCTGGATTGGAATGTTCTGTGACTGGGGAATTCGCGGAATCATCTTTACAATAAGATTTAGAAGTGGAAAATGGATTCATAAAGTTGTCGGCTAAAGTTTATTAGTATTTTTATTCTTTTTTAATTAAATTTGATAGTGTTGTTCACTATAATTATTGTGTGGAGATTGTTTGGAAATCGGTAAAGCATATGAATTATAGTGAGCATAAAAAAATATTTAATTATCTGAGGTCTGTTCTTGCTGCAATAGGTTTTTTCTTACTTATTGCAGCAATTATAATGCTCATTGCGTTTGTAAGGTCTGAAAAGGACACTGATTCCGTAACAGAGCCTACAATCGTTAATCATCGCGTACTCTTTCTGTGCGCATATAATCCGCTTTATTTTACATATGAATCTCAAATAGAAGGCCTCAAAGAGGGGCTTTATTCTCACGGAATAGAATTTGATGTCATATATATGGATGCCAAGAATTATGGCTCAGAAGAAGATCTTTTGGTTTTTCATGATTTTTTGGAACAAAGGCTTGAAAAAGATCGTGGGTATGAAGCAGTGCTTTTGGGCGATGATGATGCCCTTTTGTTTGCACTTAAGTATCAGGAAGAAATGTTTAAAGATATGCCTATGGTTTTCTTTGGCATAAATAATCCGGAGCTTGCTGTGCTGGCTGCACAGAACCCGATGATGACAGGCTTTTATGAAAAAGATTATCTGAAGGATTCGATGGAGCTTGCCATGAAGGCAATGCCTGACAGAAAACATTATGTGGCACTTCATGATAAATCGGCGGCAGGAGTTGCTGATGAAGAGATTTTTTATTCATATGATCAAAAATATCCCGATTATGTATTTGAAGATATAGATTGTTCGGAACTTAGTATTAATGAGCTTGAGGAGAAACTTTCAAGTATTCCTGATGATGCAGTTTTACTGTATATGACTGCGTATACCGATAAAAGCGGGAAGACTTTTTCGGTTCTGGATATGACAAGCCGGGTTGTCACTCATACAAATGTCCCCATTATAAGAAATTATTCCGGAGGAAGAGAACAGGGAGTACTTGGCGGCATTTATATGGATTTTACTGCCCAGTGCCGGGATGCTGCACTTATTATTTATGATGTCCTCGAAAATGGAAAAGACATCTCTTTATATCCTCTTGATACTGATACGCCAAGTAAAACAGACTTTAATTACGCAGTCATGATGAAATATGGAATCAGCGAATCTCTTCTTCCGGAGGATACCACATATTATAACAAGCCGTTTGATGCAATTGAGTATTATGGAAAAGTATTACCTGCGGTACTGCTGATTTTTGTTGCACTTATATTATTTATTATCACCTCACATATGACGCTAAAAAGACAAAAAGATAATATTGCACAGCTTAAAAAGTCAGGAGAGGAACTGAAGGAATCTCATAATCGCCTTATTTATCAGTCGGAACATGATGAGCTTCTTGGCATATTTAACAGACGTACAATTGTAAAAAAGTTATCTAATACTATCGATTCAAAAGATACCTATTCGGTTATTTTAATAGATATTGATGGCTTTAAGGAAATAAATGAAAACTATGGTCACACAATTGCAGATGCAATTCTAAAGCATGTTTCAAGAGAGCTGACCAGGATAGCTGAAGAGGAGAATTGGCTACTGGGAAGATATGGTGGGGATGAGTTTATTTTACTTGCTAAAGACAGGTATCTTGATGAGAATTCCAAAGAAGTAACAGATATTCTGGAGTTCTTTAGAAAGGCTGTAATATCTGATGAGGAGTCGATTATTTTTTCTGCAAGTATTGGCGTATCCAATTCAGATGGCGTAACAAGTCCTGAGCAGAACATTATAAACGCTGAAATTGCCATGTATGAAGCAAAAGCTCATGGTAAGAATACAGTATTTGTATATGCTGATGAAATGCAGCAGAAAATCAAGGAAGAAAACCGTATTAGAGGTCTTTTGGCAGATGCATTTGATGACGACGGTTTTTATATGGTTTACCAGCCCAAGGTTGATACACAGACTATGGAAACGGTTGGATTTGAAGCCCTTGTCAGGATGAAAGGGTATGAAAGCGGTCCGGCAGCCTTTGTGCCAATTGTTGAAAAGAGCGGCTGGATATCAAGACTTGGCAGAATCACTACACAGCTTGTTGTTACGCAGCTTGCTGAATGGAGAAATCAGGGGAAAAAACTGTACCCTGTTTCAATCAATTTCTCATCGAAGCAGATCAATGATTCGGGTTTTGTGCCCTTTTTACGGCAGCTTCTTAAAAAATATGATATTCCGTCAAATCTTATAGAAATTGAAATAACTGAGAGCCTTCTTGTAGAGAGCAGTGAACAGTCTGACAGACTTTTTAAAGAGTTTAAAAACATGGGAATGAGGATACTTATGGATGATTTTGGTACAGGATATTCATCGCTTGCGTATCTTACATATGTTCCCGTTGATGAGATAAAGCTGGATAAATCTTTGGTAGATGCATATCTGGTTGATGGAAAAGAGAGCTTTATAAGAGATGTGATCTTACTTGTTCATGATATGCATAAGAAAATTATTATTGAGGGCGTGTCCGAAAAGTGGCAGTATGAGAAGCTGCGTGAGTTAAAAGCTGATTCCATACAGGGTTATTATTTCAGTGTTCCTCTTGAAGCTGATAAAGCAATTGATTTTACTTTTAATTCCGAACAATAAAATTTATGTTTGTTTAATAATTCGTTGTCAAACAAAATACTATAATATGATGTAAAGGCGCTTTTATTTTTTGGCAATCAATATAGACGGGCTGTTAATAAAGAGGAGAGAGCTATGAAATCTTTTAAGTATGTGATTAAGGCAGTTTTTACTGTTTTTATAGTTTTTGCGGCTGTGCTTATATTTGGTGGTAATGGAAGTGTTGCCAAGGCAGGAAATTTTGATGCGGCTTATTATGCTGCAAAATATCCAGATGTTGTAGAAGTGTTTGGTACAGATCCGAATGCTCTTTATGCTCATTATCTTAATTATGGAATAAAGGAACTTAGATATAAAAATGCTACAGAAGAGGCAACCGGAGTGATAGAAGACATAAGTATGCCATCGGACTATGTTGATGTGGATATTATAAATCAGCAGATGGTGTATTACCAGCAAGGAGTGGCAGTACTGTCTTCTTCGATTGTTACGGGAAATCCCAATAACGGAAACAGTACTCCTACCGGTGTATATTATATTGATGCTAAAGTTCCGGGAAAATATCTGACTGGACCGACCTGGCATGTGTGGGTAGATCGTTGGATGAAGTTTAATGGTTCTATTGGACTTCATGATGCCACATGGAGAAGTGAATTCGGAGGTGAGATATATAAAAAGAATGGTTCTCACGGCTGTGTAAACCTTCCCCATGATGTTGCAACGGCATTATATGATTATGTTAATGTTGGAACAATGGTAGTTGTGCATTGATAAGGATATGGTTCATCCTACTCTTTGAGCTGCACTATCTATTATGTTTTGTGTCTTGACTGCTTCAAGTGCAGATATGGCAACTTCATAGTACTTGCCGACAGTTCTGATTTCAGAAAGGTTAGATTTATAACACTTGCTTTTTAATGTTTCAAAATAATGAATGGCATTTTTTATGATGTCATCGTTTATAGGCTTATCGTTGCAATAAATAGTTCCGGTCTGTGAATTATATTTTTTTGAGTCATACTCCTTTTCGGTATTAACACCCATGGCGAGTGCTAAAGAATTGATCATTTCCTCTCTGTTCATACTTTTTCTTCCTCCTGAAAATAAAAATTTAATTCGAGACTATCATAAAAAACGCACTGGTTTAAGCCAGTGCGTTAATAATTGCAACTGGCTGACTATTTGCTGATGACAATGTCCGGACATTCTGTGCCGGACAATAGCATATAAACGTAAATAGTCCCTATAGCTTTGTGACCCCGAATCACTTCGGGTGTACCTAAATATTGTATTGTTGTCAGATGAAAAAATCAGGTTTGATCTTTAATCTATTTGATAGCCATAAGTCATTTTACATGGAATAAACAAAAAGTAAAGATTTAGGAAGCAATTAAAAAATGAACTTTTTGTGTCCGGTTACGGTGGCATTGGGACGGCTTTTTTGACAAAGCATGTCAAGCATTTTTGAAAATGTCTCAAAAAATCTTTAACATTAGCCCTGGCTTTTATGCCGGGGCTTTGCTTTATCATAGCCTTAACTCCGCTCTTGGAGACTGCCCTTTGAGAAGGGCATCTCCGCCGCTCGGGCAT
>JAFSQI010000055.1 GCA_017446685.1 Butyrivibrio sp. | reverse complement strand
TTCAGACAGAAATGCGCACTAAGCTGCGCATTTCGTGAGAACCTGATGCAGGAGTGAGCGCATTCCATCGACGAAGTCGATTTGGAATGAATGCGCGAAGTGGTTACTGGAGCGAGCAGTATGCGAGTGAACAGTAACTGAATAAGGAGTATTTATGCCGATTATATTGATACCTCTTTTGCTTTATGTGCTATATATTGGTGAGCGAAAAATTTTTAACAGATATTGGGAGAAGGGGCTCTTTGCAAAACTTGATTTTGAAAATGAAGCTGTGACTGAAGGCGAGACAGCTTCACTTACAGAGGTTATAACAAACAGAAATTTCATTCCGCTTCATATTTTGCAGGTGAATTTTCAGACGGATGTAGGGCTGGATTTTACTGACACAAGTAATGCATCTGTGACTGACAGGGTCAACGTAATAGATGTTTTCAGCCTGAGATTCTATGAAAAGATAACCAGAAAGCTTACTATGAAATGTAAAAGAAGAGGGTTCTATAGTATTTTGCAGACTTCACTTGTGGCTTCAGATCTTTTCAGCTCTGATATACATTATGCCACCAGAGATCAGAGAACAAGCATGTATGTTTACCCAAAACTTATGCCCGAACATATGCTGCGGATACCATTTAGGAAACTTATGGGTGAAATTGAGACCAAAAGATTTTTGTATGAGGATAATTTTACCTTCAGAGGAATCAGAGATTATGCGCCAACAGATCCAATGTCAGATATAAACTGGAAGGCAAGCGCTAGAACCGGCGAGCTTAAAGTTAATCTTCATGATTATACATCAAGCCCTGAAGTGATGCTTGTACTTAATGTGGAAGAACCCGGAATTTTATTTGAGACAGAACTAATTGAGGACTGCATCAGATATACACTTACTTTGGCGGTTATGCTGATAAAGGAGGGAATGCTGGTATCTCTTTTGACTAATGGAAGGGATAAGGTTTCAGGTGACGTGATCAGGTTAAAGGCTGGCTCATCTAAAGAACATATCCGTAATATTTCGAGAGCTCTTTCAAGAATCGATTTAGCCGGAAAAGAGTGTGCCAATATATATGATGTTCTTCAAAATGAAACGTTAAATGAAGGAAATCATAATTTTACATATGTGTATATTTCTACAAGCAGGCGTGAGGGAGCAGTAAAGGCCGCGCAGGAGATGGCTGACAGTGAAGGAAAACTGGTGTGGCTGTGTCCTCTTACAAAAAGTATGGAAGTAAACGAAAACTTTGATAGGAAAATAGATTTTGTAAAACTTATAAGAGAATAAAAAAATTGATATAGGCAGCATTTAGAGACAAACTTATGAATAGACGAGTTGAAATTCTGAGAATAATAAATGACATTTTAATAGTATTTGTTGTGACCGGTGTAGCGTTTATCGGAATGGGAGCTTCTGCAAATTTTGGATTGTTTATAGGAATTGCAGTTCTTTCTTTGTATGTGATAGTTAGTGAATTAATTCTTGCATTTGCAGGTAATCTGATCATGTTTTTGCTGCTTCATTTAGGGGCTGGGGCTCTTTTATGCGGCATAACAAAAATATATTATGAAAAACTCCTTGTGGGACTGGAGATTGGAGGCATTCCGCTTTCAGCCATGATATTTGGACTTTCGGTGCTTGAAATTGTGATAATTACGATTTTAGCAATTTATACGAAAGTTGATGGAAATGCCAGGTTTTATCCGGCGATGGCTGAAGCAATTTTATTTATAGCGCTTTTAATTCTATGCAAGATAATTAAAAACAGAGACGCTGAATTTGTAGTTCTATTGGGTGAACTTTTGTGGGGAGTACTTGCTGTAATCTACTATAATGCGAGACAGACAATAGGAGCGCTTGTTACTTTCAAAGACAGAGATTTTGTACCATATGATGCGATAAGAAAAAACAATTCTCTTTTACTTAAAGTGTCAGTTGTAGTTACTTTACTTGCAATGCTGTTATGTACATTGTTTGATTATGGCGCAGAAATAGTGTCTTTTATAAAAAATGTATTTATTAATATACTTACCTGGATTTTTTCATTCTTTAATTTTGAAGAAACAGATGAGGCCTTTGAAGTAAAAGAGAATGCGCCTGTAAGTTCAGAATTTCAGGATTTTTTACCACGAAGTGAAGACAATTCAATTATGCATACAATCTGGAATGTATTATTTTGGATTGTGGCGATTCTGGTTACTCTTTTATTCATTTATCTGGTACTAAAACTGATAAAGGAATTTTATAAGATGTTCAATTCCTCCCAAAAGGGAATTCGTGACAGATTAAGAAGAGATAAAGTTGAATATTTAAATCCTTTTGAGAGTAGAAAAGAATCGGTTAATGCTCGTAAGAAAAAAGATGAGCTTGGTTTTGCGCAGCGCCTTTCCAAAAATGGAAGAATACGATATATGTTTCGAAAATATATCCGGGAGGGGAGAGGCTTTGCTGATATAAAGATAAGCAGCACTCCCTATGAACTTGAGAAGATAAGCCTTGCAGACGAAATAAACAAAACTGCTTATGAGATTTATGAGAGAGCCCGGTATAGTGAGCATGAAATAACTTCAGAAGATATATCGGAAATGAAAAAAAGAACAGTGCACTGACCTTTTTAATACAGGTCAGTGACATCTGTTATCTGATTGTTTTCTACTTTGAAGCTCCAGATTGAGTGATCCTTTAATCTGTGTTCCGTTAGAAAATAAGTACCATCAACTTCTGAAATATAGTAGGGGGTTCCGCCTCCTACAAAATAAGTGGAGTAAATGTCTTCATAATCGCCTTCAGCCAGCTTATTAATATCTTTTGTTCGGATGATAGTTGCGCAGTCCTGATTTCCGCTAAGATCAGTTGATGTTGTTATATAGTAATAGTCCTGAATTTTGCTAATCTGTACCATTCCGGCTAAAGAGTCAGGAACCGGAATGGTTTTTTTTATCTTAAGAGAGGATAATTCGCAGCAATATATGTTTGCGGCTTTTCCCTCGTCTGAAACTCCGGAAACAAAGTAAATATCCCCATCTATAATAGAAAAAGATCTTACATATATCCCGTCAAGCTCAGGTATTTTACGAATATCGGTAAGGTATACAAGGCTTGAGTCGGCAGTGTGCCTAAAGCAGTATAATTCACCTGTTTTGGAACTCCAGACATAGAAAGTATCCGTGTTTTTGTCATAAACAGTATAGTGAGGGCGTGTACCTACATCGTATATTACCTGTGTATTTATGAACTTTGAATTAATCTTTTCAAAGACCAGTACTCTGTTGTTCTCTGTATCGTCCACCAAATATACAATTCCATCGGAAGCAATTGTGTGCGGCATCGTCACTTCACCAGTCATAATATACCAATCTGTAAGCGGTGCTCCCAGGGTATCTGAGTATATTATGCGGTTGTGATAACAGTCGACTATAAACCATGTGTCATCATATTTTGTGATGTACGTCGGAACACTCAAATTTGAATCAAAATTGTGAATAGGGTCATAGCCTTGTGCATATTCTTCAGGATTTTCACCGGCGGATGTTAGACTGGCGATTTTTATATAACTAACTCCATCATAAGGTTTGGCAGCAATATTCAAATCAGATTTGTACACACATCCTGAGAGCAAAACTGCTGATAAAAAGATTGCTGCAAAAAGAGCTTTCTTTTGGTGCAAAAATTTTTTAAAATGAAAAATTTTCATAAATGTTCCTTGCTATCATGTCTAAAATATTGAAATGATGTTGAAAAAATACCGATAAAACATTAACATTAATATGAGGTATTGTTCAAACAAAGATTATTATAACATGAATATGCGTCGACAGCTCTAAAGGAGGAAAAATGATCACAATTAGCCTTTGTATGATAGTAAAAAATGAAGAAAAGTGCCTTGGAAAGTGCCTTGACAGTCTAAAGGGGATTGTCGATGAGATGATTGTGGTTGATACCGGCTCTACAGACAGAACTGTAGAGATAGCAAAAGAAAAGGGTGCAAGTGTCTATCATTTCAAATGGACGGGCGACTTTAGCGAGGCGAGAAATTACTCGTTTTCTTTGGCGAAATGTGATTATATATATAGCGCTGATGCTGATGAAGAATTAGATGAGGAGAACAGGCAGAGGTTTCTTCAGCTTAAAAATGATATTGATGAACTAAACGTTGATATAGTGCAAATGTACTATACCAATCAGCTTGCTTTTGACAATATATACAATTACGACAGAGAGCTTAGGCCAAAGCTTTTTAAGAGACTTCGCAAATTTGTTTGGGAGGATCCAATTCATGAGCAGGTTATGCTTGATCCTGTAATCTGTAACTGCGAGGTGGAAATAATTCATAGGCCTGAGGAAAATCATGCCGGGCGAGATCTTGCAGCATTTAGGAAAGCAATTGCTTCAGGCCGCAAGATTTCAAGAAGACTTCTTGGATTGTATGCACGTGAGCTGTTTATGGCAGGCTCAGATGATGATTTTTTGCAGGCTAAGGATTTTTTTGCAAGGGAAGCTTTAAATATCAATAGAGAAATTGATGAGATTAAGGAAATATGCTGTGTTCTTGCACATATTGCAGTTTTGGAAAAAGACAGTGAATCACTTCTTAAATATTCTCTTAAGGATGCTATTACAGAAATGTCCAGTGAGATGTGCTATGAACTTGGCGATTTCTATTTTGCCAAAGAAGACTATGATGAAGCGATTGTATGGTACTATAACGCTGCTTATGAAGCAAGTAGTATTCTTGATATAAAGAAGCAGGGCGAACTTCCCAGGCTTGCGCTTGCAAAATGCTATAGAGCGATAGGTAACGAAGACCAGGCCAAAGACTATGAGAGAGAAGCTGCGGAGCATATAAGAGAGACTGAATAAAGTAAGATCTAAATGTGCACTAAGCTTCGTATTTCGTGAGAACTTGTGAATTTGTTAATTTTTGCTATAGAATAGACACTCGTATTGGTATACAGTATTACCTGCGGGTGTCAGTTTTGTTGCTGTGAATCTTGCAAATATATTATCAGGAGCTTGAATTATGCTTGATTTTTATAAGGGCAAAAGAGTTTTCATAACCGGACATACCGGTTTTAAAGGAAGCTGGCTCACTAAAATACTGGTTATGGCCGGTGCGGAAGTTTATGGTTATTCATTGCCGCCGGGAATAAACAGCGATTTAAGTGAGAATATTGAGAAGCCAAATGAAGAAAACCTGTATGACATTTCTGAAGTTGATTCTCAGATTCATTCCATGATAGGTGATATCAGAGATTATAAGAAGCTAAAGGAGTTTTTTGAGCAGGCAAGACCTGAGATTGTATTTCATCTTGCAGCTCAGCCGATTGTCAGAGAGAGCTATTTGAGTCCGAGGTACACCTATGAGACAAATGTAATGGGGACGGTTAATATATGTGAATGTGTCAGAAATTCTGATTCTGTAAGGTCTTTTGTAAATATCACGACGGATAAAGTCTATCAGAACAATGAATGGGAATGGGGATACAGAGAAGATGAAAAGCTGGATGGATTTGACCCGTATTCCAATAGTAAATCCTGTTCAGAACTTGTTACACATTCTTATATTAATTCTTTTTTTAAAGAGAAGAGAATAGCAGTTTCTACTGCGAGAGCAGGAAATGTTATAGGTGGTGGAGATTTTGCCAGGGACAGGATTGTACCGGATTGTGTAAGGGCGGTTAGAAGTGGCAAGCTTCTTACACTTCGAAATCCTAATTCCACAAGACCGTTTCAGCATGTATTAGAAGCACTTTCAGCATACCTTTTGCTGGCTCAAAAACAGTATGAAGATATATCTTTTTCAGGATATTATAACGTAGGACCTGATGAGAGTGACGCCGTTACCGCCGGAAAGATTGCGGAGCTTTTTTCACAGAAGTGGGAAGAGGAAAAAAAGAAATATGAGTCGCTTGATTCTATGAAACTTGAAATGGTAGTAAATCCGGATGGTGGTCCGCATGAAGCAAATTATTTAAAGCTGGACTGTTCGAGAATAAAGGCAAGGCTTGGTTGGTCTCCAAGATGGAATATTGATACGGCTGTAGAAAAAACTGTGGCATGGACAGCAGGCTATTTGAATCATAAGGCTGTTGAAATAATGGAGATACAGATAAAAGAGTATTTCGGATAAAAAGATAAAAGGATGATTTTTATGATTAACAATTCTAATGAGAAGCAGGAAGCAAGAAATAAGATAATGGAGATGGTTACTGATTATTATAACCGTTTTCTTAAAGCAGATAACACTGAATATAAAGAGGGCGACAGAATACCATATGCAGGAAGGGTATTTGATGAAAAAGAGGTTGTGAACCTTGTGGATTCTGCACTGGATTTTTGGCTGACTGCGGGAAGATTCTGCGAAGAGTTTGAGAAAAAATTTGCAAAGGCACTTAACGTAAAGTATGCCAATCTCGTAAATAGCGGATCTTCTGCAAATCTTATTGCTTTTATGGCACTTACAGCACCTGAACTTGGTGACAGGCAGATAAAAAGAGGCGATGAGGTAATAACTGTGGCCTGTGGTTTTCCTACAACAGTTGCTCCGATCATGCAGTATGGTGCTATCCCTGTTTTTGTTGATGTGACAGTGCCTGAATATAATATTGATGTTACAAAGCTTGAGGATGCACTCAGCGAGAAAACCAAAGCTGTAATGATAGCTCATACTCTTGGCAATCCATTTGACTTAAAGAGCGTTAGAAAGTTCTGTGATGATCATGGACTTTGGCTTGTGGAGGATAACTGTGATTCTCTTGGTTCAGAATATACGATTGATGGAGAAATGAAGTACACAGGTACTTGGGGAGATATTGGAACATCAAGTTTTTATCCGCCTCATCACATTACAATGGGAGAAGGAGGCTGTGTATATACTGACAATCCTCTTTTGAACAGAATGATTAAAAGCTACAGAGATTGGGGAAGAGATTGCGTTTGCCCTCCGGGACAGGATAATTTCTGCGGAAGAAGATTTGATGGTCAGTTTGGCCAGCTTCCTTTCGGTTATGATCACAAATATGTATACAGCCATCTTGGATATAACCTCAAAGCAACTGATATGCAGGCAGCAGTTGGATGTGCTCAGCTTGACAAGCTCTTTAGTTTTGCGGAGGCAAGAAGAAACAATTGGGAGAGAATGCATAGAAATCTTGAAGACCTTTCTGACGTTCTTATTCTTCCTAAAGCAAGTGAAGGCAGCAACCCTTCCTGGTTTGGATTTATTATGAGTGTAAAAGAAAATGCAGTTAACTGTGCGGGACAGAAGATTACACGAAATGATATTACTAAGAAGCTTGAAAAGTGCGGTGTCCAGACAAGGCTATTATTTAGTGGAAATATCATAAAGCATCCATGTTTTGATGAATATAGAGATACAGGTGCCTACAGAGTTGTTGGAGGCCTTGAAACGACTGATTTTGTAATGAACAATGCTTTCTGGATTGGAGTTTATCCGGGACTGGATGCAGCTAGAATTGACTATATGACTAAGGTTATACATGAAGCTGTAAGATAAAAGCTTTTTAGTGTAAAAAATAATTAAGTATAAAGGAAATAATAATGAAGATTGCTGTAGTTACCGGCGCGTTTGGTTTTGCCGGAGCAAATCTTGTAGAGGAACTTTTGGCTTGCGGATACAAGGTATATGCTGTTGGTAGGAAAAAAGCTTCTGTACACAATGACAGGTTTAAGGAACAGAAAAATCTTGTAAGAGTTTTTTATGAGATGGAAGAGTATGACAGGCTTTTTGAAGCTATTTCACAAGAAGATAAACCGGATGTATTTTTTCATCTTGCCTGGGGCGGTGGAAGAGATGATTTTGAGGCACAGCACAAAAATATTGATGGCGCTCTAAAAGCTCTTGACGCGGCTTTTTGTATGAATGAGAATATCCGCTTTGTGGGTATTGGATCTCAGGCTGAGTATGGTGTTGTTACTGATGAAAAAGAGATAACGGAAGAATGTGCCCTTAATCCGTTTTCAGCTTATGGTGCCTGTAAAACGGCAGCGTATTATCTTTTGAGAAAAAAAGCTGAAATTTTGGGAGTCGATTTTATCTGGGGAAGGATATTCAGCCTGATTGGCAAATATGAGCCTTCGGGAAGAATGCTTCCTGACCTTGTAATGAAATTGGCGGATTATCAAAAAGAACCATATATTAAAGAAAGTCAGCAGATTTGCCTTAGCTCTTGTGAACAATATTGGGACTATCTGGATGCAACTGACGCCGCGAGAGCAATTATTGCTCTTGGAGAAAAGGGAAAGCCTTCGCAAGTTTATAATATTGCAAATGGTGATTACAGACCATTAAAGGAATTTGTTTTAGATGCTGCAAAGCTTGTTGGAACGGATGCTTCTTATATTAAATTTGGAGACAGAGTCAATCCGTTTGTTTCTCTTAGGCCTTCTGTTTCAAAGATAAAAAATGATACAGGCTGGGAGCCGGTTGTAAGTTTTAGTGAAAGTATTAAAGAGTACAGTAATTGATTCTTTTTTTAAGAGGAGGTTTTGATGTACGAAAGACTTGCTGAACTGATTGCACAGGGACAGACTGAGAAAGCATTGACTGAGCTGGAAAAAGATAGAGCTCTTTTGATGGAGGCGTCTGGTGCTGATAAGGCAGATTTCTTTGTGCTGGAGGCAAGTCTATGGGAAAGTCTTGGTAATGGAGCAGCTGAGCTTGTTGCAATTGAAAATGGATTATCTGCTGACCCTGTAAATTATGAATTGTATTATATGCTTGGGTTGTATTACATACATTCCAATGTAAATAAGGGTTATCTTTGTTTTGAAACAGCTTTATTTTACTGTAGTGTTCAGGAGGACAGAAAAGTAATTTCAGAGGCTTTGGAAAAGCTTAAAGATAATCCGGCTCTTAGGATAAAGAATATCAGTTTTATGATTCTTTCCTATAATGATTTGGACATACTAAAAAAATGTATTGCTTCAATAGAGCAAACCATGCCACCGCAAAGCTACGAGATAGTTGTTGTTGACAATGCTTCAACTCAGGATGGAGTCATAGATTATCTCAGGGACTGTTCAAAAAAAGCAGAGTATAGATTTAAACTTATTGAAAATCATGAAAATGTTGGCTTCCCTGCAGGCTGTAATATTGGAGCATCTTTTTGCAATCCGGAAAATGATATTTTATTTTTTAATAATGACGCAGTGCTTACACATACGGCAGTTTTCTGGATGAGAATGGGACTTTATGACAATCGAAATGTTGGAGCCTGCGGAGCATTGTCCAATAGTGCTTCGCTACAGGAAATTGATTTTGACAGTATTAGACCTTACCTTGATAAAAAACTATTGGATTCGCTAAATCAGGATTCTATAAGGTGGCATAGAAAAGCAGGCTTTGAAAAAGCATTGTCAATTTTTGAAAAGTATTCTTATGAGACTAAAAAAGAACTGGTTAATCCATATATAAAGACATTCAGATTGACCGGATTTGCGCTTCTTGTTTCAAATGAAGCACTTCCAAGGATTAAAATGGCAGAGGGAAAAGTTTTTGACGAAACTTTTTCTCCAGGATATTTTGAAGATGATGATTTGGGAATAAGACTTGCACTTGCTGGTTTTAATCAGTATATATGCAAAAATGCCCTTGTCTACCACAATGGTGGTGGAGGCTGTTTTGAGCATAATGACGATATGGAAAGAAGCAGAGAAAAGTTTAGAAAAAAATGGGGCTTTGATATTTGGGCATATTCACTTTTTCAGGAAGATGTCTGTAATGAAGTGTGTGAGTATGCAAGTAAAAAAGAAGCTCCACTTAGGATTGCGGATTTTGACGCAGGATTTGGAAGTAATGCGTCATATTTGAAAAAACATCTTAAGAGTGCATATATTTCATGCATATGTGTTAATTCTTTTGCTGCTGCAATTGCTGAAAAAATTGCAGATGAAGTTATTTATACAGGCTTTGAAAAAGATTTTATTCCCTGGAAGAAGAACAGCTTTGACATTATTATCTGTGAAAAAAAGGATTTGAATATTGCGCAAAGGCTGTTAAGAGATGACGGGAAAATAGTGTTATACAATTGTCCTTGAATAGAAGTTATATTTTATGTTTAACTTTAGAAATAAATATATATATAGACATATGTTTTTCAAAAAAATGATTCAATATTTTATGAAAAAAAGATTAATTTGAAAAATATTTTTTTGTGTTGTGGTATCATGTTATTGTATTGAATAATTCATATGATTTTCCGATACTACCTGAATAATAATTTTGCAGAGAGGAAAACATGCATTGTCCTAAATGTAATGGTATTTTACCTGAAAAGATAAGTAAAAAATTAAATTTTTGCCCGCTGTGCGGTGCCAGACTCTTTGGCGAAAATGATTATATGATAGAAGTCAGTTTTGCCGGTCAGAGAAATTTTGATGTTGAAAAAATGAGACTTTTTCTTGATGAGTCTATATATTACGAGGTTTCTCCTGGTGATAAGATTGTGTTTGTTGCAAAAGCCGGTTTTCATTCTTTACAGTTTAGATACAAAATAAGAAGCAAAACTATAAATATTCTTCTTGCAAGTGATTTTTCAATAAAGACACACTATAATACTTTGAGCAGTCTTATTGAAACTACAGTTGGAGAAGTTGATCAGGAAAGCTATGATGAGGTATTTGGAAACGTTGAGGTCAGTACTCCGATTGTGATTGAAAAAGATGGATTGGATGCTGTTATAGGCGAGGATGTACCTGAATATACTTTTAATGTTACGTCAGGATTAAAAGAGGGAACTTTGAAGCTTTATCCTGAGAGACTTGTGTTTGAAAGTACCAGTGATTTTAAAAAGGAAATTCTTCAATATAAGGATGCTGTTTCTGTCAGGAAAAAGATGGGGGCTATAGATATCACTTGTGATGGAAATGTGCATAAAATATATAGTATTCCGAAAGATATCTACAATGAGGTATTGGCATTTTTGAACAATAGAATTGAGGAATTCAGCGAGTAATTCAACAACAGATGTAAACTGAAAAAAATGAAATGAAATTTTATTTAAACAAACAGCAATTTTTGCTGTTTGTTTTTTCGTTAATTTTTTTGTGAATTGTATTGTAACATAAATGTGCGATATTACGATATAAACGATAAAATGACTTTTATAATACCAATGAATTGTGAAAAAAGTGTGAACACTTTCGCAAATTCTTGTTATCAGATGCAAATTCGTTAAAATGCCAAAAAACTGTGGTCAATCTTAATAAAAATTTATCGGAAAATTCCCTTAAAAAGTGAATGACGAAAAAACGTATATGTGGTAGACTTGTTTGTGCAAAAGAAATGATTTTTTCATAAGAACTTTTTTATGAGGTAACGACATGACAAAGGCAGAGATTTTGAAAAAGGAAATCTTACAGCAGTATAAGAGTGTCAGACAGTTCGCAATTGATATGTCTATTCCATACAGCACACTTGTAACAGCATTAGATAGGGGAATCGAGGGAATGGCTTACGGTACAGTAATTAAAATGTGTGATCGTTTAAATCTTAACCCTGTAGATTTTTCAACACTTGAGCAGGGAACAGATCTTGGTAAGAAGATTGTTGAGAATCGTGTAATGCAGCAGTACGTTAAGCTTAACAAAGCTGGACGTAAGAAGATCCTTGATATGATGGGAGATTTCTCTCAGCTTGATAAGTATCAGGCAGACTGATAAACGTTTCAAAAGTTTATAAAAATTGAAAAAACAACGCCAAAGTTCTGGGGAGCTTTGGCGTTTTATTTTTTCATGTTATAATGTCATTACTTTTGACAGATTTTACATTGTTAAGTGCTGTGTTGTGAGGAAATATTTTGAAACGAGAACAAAAATTTATTCCGTACATAATAATGCTTGGAAGTTTTTTTCTACGGCTATATTACGTATCGGTAATTTCAGTATATAAAAATCAACATGACGGAGGAATGCCCGGAGGCTTTGGGCATTTGGGCTATATTTCTTATTTTGTCGATAATACTTCATTTCCTGATTTTGATGTAAGCAAAGTGGATCAGTTTTGGCATCCCCCTCTTCATTATTTATTGACCGGAAAATTTCTTGTTTTTATATGGAGCATCTTTCCCAGGCAAAATGGAAATTATGAAATAGCGCAGATTTTGCCGCTCGTTTATGTAACAGTTTCTATCATATTTATTTATAAATCATTAACTGTAGTTTTTAAAGATAAATGGCAGCAGAATCTGGCACTTTTATTTGTAGCTTTTCAGCCGAGCCTTATTATAAGATCCGCCACAATTAACAATGATGCACTTTCAACGTTATTATCAGTTGCATTTATTAATTACCTTATCAGATTTATATATTCTGAAAGGACAGGATATATTATTGAGATGATGATTCTGTTCGCGCTTGGAATGTGGACCAAGAAAAATGCGCTTCTTTTGGTAATCCCGGTTGGAATAGTTTTATTGGATATGCTGTTTAAGGATAAAAAGAAAACATTATTCGGAAGCGTAGTGGCTTTTTGGGCAATGTCACCACTTAGTTTTGGCTGGTATATTTTTTTGAAGATAAGATGGGGTATTCCTTTTAATTTTGTATGGAATCTTTCTTCACCCGATGCGGCAGCAGGATATATTGAAAATGCGTCTGTTATAAAAAGATTGCTTGATTTTTCAATCAGTCACTTTAAATTTCAATATGTTTTTGTAGGAAATAATGTGGAGGCAATTGATATCAATCCCTTTACGGTTCTTATTAAGAGTAGTGCCAATGAACTATGGACCTGGACTTATTATAATGATGGCATAAAGAAACTTTCCTATGTTCTGCTTTTGGCGAGGATAATAATAACTGCAATTCTCGTTGTGGCAGTAATCTTATTTACTATTGATACAAAGCAAAATTTCAGGGTAAGGGCTGTGGTTGTTTCTTTTATGTTTTTTAATTTTCTAAGCTTTTATCTTTTTGCATTTCAAAATCCATATATTTGCTCAATGAACTACAGATATATTGAAGCTGTAATTATTTGCGAAACTGTATTGTTTGGATATTTGGCTGGTAGGAACAAGCTTTTTAAATATGGACTTACTTTGTTTACTTGTGGCTTTGCACTTACCTCTGCATTGAAAATTATTATTTATGGAATTCAAATCGTTTGAACATTAAAACACTAATTATGTTATTATGTTATAAGTGAATTTTAGAAAAAGAAATGTGATTACTGTTCAGACATAACTGTACAAACAGTTACTTAAATGAGCATTATGGTTTTGAATGGTAAAATAGGAGAAGAGATGCATTACGATTATTTAGTTGTGGGAGCCGGATTGTTCGGAGCTGTATTTGCTCATGAGATGGCAGTTGCCGGTAAGAATGTTCTGGTTATTGATAAAAGAAAACATGTTGCAGGAAATATCTATACCGAAAACAGAATGGGGATAAATGTTCACGAGTATGGTGCACATATTTTCCATACTTCTGATAAAGAGGTTTGGGATTATGCCTGTACTTTTGCTGAATTTAACAATTATATTAACAGCCCTGTTGCAGTATATAAGGATGAGCTTTACAATCTTCCATTTAATATGAATACTTTCAGCAAGATGTGGGGAATTCGTACTCCCGATGAGGCAAAGGCAATAATCAAAGAGCAGGCAGATAAAGAAATTGAGCGTATCTGTAAGGAAAAAAATACAGATTCTTTTAGCCCTGATAATCTGGAAGAACAGGCACTTAGCCTTGCAGGCAGAGATATCTATGAAAAACTTGTAAAGGGCTATACAGAAAAGCAGTGGGGCAGAGATTGCAGCGAACTTCCTTCCTTTATCATAAAACGTCTTCCTATGAGATTTATTTATGATAACAATTATTTCAATGACAGATATCAGGGTATTCCAATGGGCGGATATACCAGGATGGTAGAAAAGCTTCTTCTTATGGCTGACGGAGATGAGTTACCTTTCGTAAAAGGGAACATCAAGGTTATGACTGAAGTTGATTATTATGATTTCATCAAAATGAGCGGAAATATTCCTGCTGAGCCTTTTGAATCTGTAAATGGCGATAGCTTTGACAAGATTTTGTTTACAGGTATGATTGATGAATTCTTTGGATATAAGCTTGGAACTTTGGAATACAGATCACTCAGATTTGAAACAGAAGAACTGCCTGACGTTGATAACTTCCAGGGAAATGCTGTTGTTAATTATACTGAGAGAGATATTCCTTACACAAGAATAATTGAGCACAAGCATTTTGAATACGGACAGGGAAAAGGAACTATAATCACAAGAGAATATCCTGCAAACTGGAAACATGGAGATGAACCGTATTATCCTATGAATGATGAAAAGAACAATAAGCTCTATCAGCAGTACACAGAGCTTGCATCTGAATTCCCCAATATATTGTTTGGCGGCAGACTTGGTCAGTACAAGTATTACAACATGGATCAGGTAATACGTGCTGCACTGGATATGGCAAAAGAAAATCTGTAATAATTTTAAATTTTGCAGAAAAAATAAAATGAGGCGGGCCGGTGGAGGCTCGCCTCATTTTGTTGCCGCATCGATCACGACAACTTTATAATTTCAAATCATACCCCTGCAGTGGTATGATCGAAGCCGCATTAGCAATAGTTGTTAAACATCATTCCGGAATATTCGCTGGTTATATACGGAGAAGTTGTATCTTTGCTGTCCGGATTCTTATAATTTACTACATGTCGATCCACATATTTCATGGGATCTACCGAGATATCCTTTGTTTTAGAAATAAGTGCTTCTGCAAACTTTTTAACCGGTTCTAATGAAGCAGTACTTTCGGCACTTGATATTGCCTGAGAAAGAAGCTCTGTATCTATTGATAATAATCCACTACCTTCGAGTTTTATTCCGGTATCTTCCATAAATGCCATGTTTTGTTTGGCAATTGTAATCATTTCAGATCGTAGCTTGTCACTTTTGAATTTTGCATCCTTAAGGCCGGAAGCATCACTTACAAAACTGTTATAATTATTTACAAGTTCACAAATATGACGTTTAAGCGCTTCGTTATCCCTCTTGACGGCTACTGTAACAGGTTCATTTTCATTAGTTACATTTTTTAACTGAATTTCCACCTTGCCGCCAATAATGAATTTATTGGATACGGCAGCTCTTTCTTCACCGTTCAAAGTAAAGTGGGCATTTGAAGCGGGAGCTGATACACGATCAAGTCCCAAATGTGCTACTGAGCCTTTATTAAGTCCGCTGCTTGTTTCATATATTTCGAACTGGCTGCTTTCGCCCGACCTTAATCCGGTTCTTGTAGATGTGAGAAATAGAGCGGTTCGAGCTTCGGAATCCTCTATTAAATTGGCTGAAAGGCCTATTCCGGCACGATTAACGAGCCTTTCTATCTTTTGCTGAACCTCTATATTTCTGTCACCTTGATAAATGCTAAACTGAAATTCAAACTCCTGATTGTTTATCCTTACGTCAAAAGCATAATCCCCGGGGGATAATCCAAATGACTCTTTAGGAAGAAAACGTCCGGTGTTCTCCTGTGCAGTTGCAAGTGAAGATACATTCATATCAAAGATGACAGTGCCAATATCTTCGTCCGGGTTTTTTCCTATATAAGTAGCAGAAACTTTATCTTCGTCTGTTGTAAATGCTGATGAATGATCTAATGAAGATTTATCTTCCTGGTTGTTAAGTCCAATAATATTCCCTTGAAGCCTGCGTGCTCTTTCTTTTATTATGATAGCATCATCTCTTGATACATTATCATTCGGTAAAAGATAAAGAGGGGAATTCTTATTGATTTTAGCAATAGATTTATACACATCCCTTAATTCATCCTTACGATGTGTGTCGGCATGTGTAACATCCTTTGAAACATAATCTTGTGTGAAATGGTTATACGCACCATTTAAAGAAATGCTTGCCATATTGCCCCTCCTTTCTTCCTTGATAGAGTACGAATTAGATATTCTGTCAATCCATTGACATCTGTCGCACCAGGGCAAATAAAGCTACCTTTAGTTACTTATATTTTAAACAAAAATAATCAAAAGTCAATGATATTTCGGCTTATTTCCTTCGATTTAATAAAAATATTATAATTATGAATGGAAAAACGTTGACGTAAGTCTGAGACTATGGTATAGTAGACAAGCGACATGAGATATACGTCTTTTTTTTATGCAAAAAATTAAACGATAAGTGGCGCAAATTAAAGTAGATTAAAACGCCCGGAGGTGAGAATTAATGCGTACAAGAATTACATTGGCATGCACAGATTGCAAAAACCGTAACTATGACACAACCAAGGATAAGAAGTCACATCCAGATCGTGTTGAGATGAAGAAGTATTGCCCATTCTGCAAAAAGCATACATTACATAAGGAAACAAAGTAATCTAAAGTTCAGTGTTTGTTTTTTACTGAATTGACAGGAGGTAGACTACGGGTATGGAAGAGACCAAGGTAGTACAGAACGGTTCCGAGGCTTCCCAAAAGGACGCTTCTGCCAAAAAGAAGAAAAAGTCCAAGTTTAGTATTCGTGCGATACTTACAAAAATTTCAGACTTTTTTAATGGGGTTAAGGCAGAATTCGGAAAGATCATATGGCCTACAAAGGACGATATATTCAAACAGACAACTGCTGTAGTGGTTGTTTCAGTTATTTGTTGTGCTTTGATTGCTGTATTGGATATTGTATTTGAGTATGGAGTTAATTTTCTTACTTCAATATTCTGATACTTATAGTATTGTAACTGTTCAGCCGGACTGAATAAGTACAATTTGCTTTAGAAAGCATATGTGAACCATTTATAAAGGAGATAATATGTCAGACGAAATGGAAAAGGATCTTGGACAGATTTCTGAGAATTCCATCGAGGCACCTGATGAGGAATTATCAGATGCAGACGCCTCTGTAAGTGAGGAAGCTACTGCTGAAACCATTTCAGCCCCTATCAATGAGAATGCTCATTGGTATGTAGTTCACACATATTCAGGATATGAGAACAAGGTTAAAGCTAATCTTGAGAAAACCATCGAGAACAGACATCTTGAGGATCAGATACTTGAAGTAAGAGTTCCACTTCAGGATGTGGTCGAAGTCAAGAACGGTGCGCGTAAGAATGTACAGCGCAAGATGTTCCCGGGATATGTTCTCGTCAACATGGATATGAATGATGAGACCTGGTATGTAGTACGTAATACCCGTGGTGTTACAGGTTTCGTTGGACCGGGAAGTAAGCCTGTTCCTCTTACTGATGCAGAGATTAAGCCTCTCGGTATTAAGACTGATACAATTTCCGTTGATTTTGGCGTTGGTGATGAGATTGCTGTTATTGCCGGCGTTTGGAAGGATACATCCGGTGTTGTCCAGAGAATGGATTTCGGCAAGCAGACTGCTACAATTAATGTTGATCTGTTTGGACGTGAAACTCCGGTTGAAATCAGCTTTGCTGAGGTTAGAAGAATAGATTCTTAAGAATTTGTTCACCTTTTAAACTTATCGTAGCATATTGCTATGAATTGTTGTATTATAAATATTTGAGTACGCAAGTACTTAAATATAGATTGTCTGCTGTAGTTACTATATGCAGACGTGTAACCGCTGAGTGGGAGCAGCTCCGTGCCTGCCAAATAAGCAGGTTGGAAATCATCTGTTTTAGCTAATTACTCACTTCGAGTATGGACTATATCACGGATGACCTATCCGTTTTACGGAGGATGCGCCGACCACATATTTTCAGGAGGTGCCATAATGGCAAAGAAAGTCGAAGGATATATTAAGTTACAGATCCAGGCTGGTAAAGCAACACCAGCACCACCAGTTGGACCAGCACTTGGTCAGCATGGTGTAAACATCGTTGAAT
>JAFSQI010000054.1 GCA_017446685.1 Butyrivibrio sp. | reverse complement strand
TTGTATAATGAGCTTAAGAAATATCCCAAAGTGAGGATGCTTGTGATTTACACTGCTGATGTTAAGCGTGGCAGCACTAATCCAGAAATGGACATCGGAAGTAACAAGTTTGAGATAACGGAAGCTTTTTTGTCAGAACTGAATCATGATGAAATATGGTCCAGGGTTACAAGGAAAGTATGCGAAAACAAAGATTTTACATCTCAGGAGATGATGGAACTTATTGTTTATCCGCTTTCATTTGAAAAGAGAGAAGATAAGCAGAATGCAATCAGAGATGTAATATATCTCGTTGGAAAGATATCTGATAATGAGATCAAGAGATTTATTTTGAAATGTCTCTTGGTTTTTACAGATAAGGTAATAGACAAAGCTGATATTGAGCGGATTGAGGAGGTGCTTATGCTAACACAGGTTGAGAAAGTTATGTATGAGAAGGAAGCGATTAGAATAGCAAAGAATTTGATTAAAAGAGGCATAGATAACGATGCCATAATAGAAGATACAGGCCTTTCTAAAGATAAAGTAATTGAACTATACAATAGTATAGTTAATGAAAAAGAATAATTACGTTTAACTGAATAAAGCTTATTTGATCCCAATGTAGAGCAAAAATGAAATATGAAGTTGTTCTATATTGGGATTTTTGTTTTGATTTGACAAAGTCTTTATATATGGAAAAGAGAGATTGACACTTGCCTGTTAAATGTGCTTTAATTATTTAAATTGCTGAAGTTTGAAAAATTAAAAAAGCAATTCAGATTAGAGGTCTTGTTTGTACAAAGCCATAATCTGAATTGTATTAATTTATTGCAATTTGGAAAGGAAGCACCATAATGAGTGAGGAAAATAAAATCCCTTATAAAATTTATCTGAGTGAGGATGAGATACCAAAGAGATGGTATAATGTCCGCGCAGATATGAAGAATAAACCGGCGCCACTTCTTAATCCTGCAACATTAAAGCCTATGAGCTTTGAAGATCTTAGACCGGTTTTTTGTGATGAACTTATTAAGCAGGAGCTTGATGATACAACTGCTTATATTGATATTCCACAGGAGGTACAGGACTTTTACAAGATGTACAGACCTGCTCCACTTGTAAGAGCGTACTGTCTTGAGAAGGCACTTGGAACTCCTGCAAAAATTTACTATAAATTTGAAGGAAATAACACCAGCGGAAGCCATAAGCTTAATTCTGCAATTGTTCAGGCATATTATGCCAAGAAGCAGGGACTTAAGGGCGTAACCACAGAGACAGGAGCAGGTCAGTGGGGAACAGCTCTTTCTATGGCATCAGCATATCTTGGAATTGACTGCAAGGTATATATGGTTAAGGTTTCCTATGAGCAGAAGCCTTTCAGACGTGAGGTTATGCGTACTTACGGAGCAAGCGTTACTCCTTCTCCTTCAATGGATACAGAGGTTGGAAGAAAGATAAATTCAGAGCACCCTGGAACAACAGGAAGCCTTGGATGTGCAATTTCTGAGGCTGTTGAGGTTGCTACCAAGACAGAAGGCTACAGATATGTACTTGGAAGTGTTCTCAATCAGGTTCTTTTACATCAGACAGTTATTGGACTTGAAGCTAAAGCGGCTCTTGATAAATACGGAGTTACTCCTGATATTATCATTGGATGCGCAGGTGGCGGTTCTAACCTTGGTGGTCTTATTTCTCCTTTTATGGGTGAAAAGCTTCGAGGAGAAAAAGATTATAGATTTATAGCGGTTGAACCTGCAAGCTGTCCCAGTCTTACAAGAGGAAAGTTTGCGTATGATTATTGTGATACAGGTATGGTTTGTCCTCTTGCTAAGATGTATACTCTTGGCAGCAACTTTATTCCATCAGCCAATCACGCAGGAGGGCTTCGTTATCATGGAATGAGTCCTATTCTTTCACAGCTTTATGCTGATGGATATATGGAGGCAGTTTCTGTAGAACAGACCTCTGTATTTGAGGCTGCGCAGAAGTTTGCAAGAGTTGAAGGTATTTTACCTGCACCTGAAAGCTCACATGCTATCAAGGTTGCAATTGATGAGGCTCTTAAGTGCAAGGAGACAGGAGAAGAGAAGACTATTCTCTTTGGACTTACAGGAACAGGCTACTTTGATATGGTTGCATACCAGAAGTTCAATGACGGCGTAATGATGGACTATATTCCTTCAGATGAGGAACTTCAAAAGAGTTTTGCAACTCTTCCAAATATCAATCTATAAACGATAAATGTTAACAAAGGAGCATACAATGAATATAGTTTGTCTTGATCTTGAAGGCGTATTGGTTCCGGAAATTTGGATAGCTTTTGCAGAGGCTAGTGGTATTCCTGAGCTTAAAAGGACTACAAGAGATGAACCTGATTATGATAAGCTTATGAAATGGAGAATCGGTATTTTAAAGGAGCATGGACTTGGATTAAAGGAAATTCAGGATACGATTGCAAAGATTGATCCGCTTCCGGGGGCAAAAGAGTTTCTGGATGAGCTCAGGAAGATTACTCAGGTTATTATTATAAGTGATACATTTACACAGTTTGCTACACCGCTTATGGAAAAGCTTGGCTGGCCAACAATTTTCTGCAACTCTCTTGAAGTAGCTGACAGTGGTGAAATCACAGGCTTTAAAATGCGAATTGAGAATTCGAAGCTCACTACTGTTAAGGCACTTCAGTCCATTGGTTATGAGACAATTGCCAGTGGAGACAGCTACAATGATCTTGCGATGATTAAGGCAAGTAAAGCTGGATTTCTCTTTAGGTCAACTGACAAGATAAAATCGGATTATCCCGAGCTTCCTGCATTTGAGGAGTATAGTGATCTGCTTGATGCAATAAAGAATTCTTTATAAATTTGAAATAAAGCTTTGAAATAAATATAAAAAATACCAATATTTTATGCATCATAATTATGCACAAATATTGGTATTTTTTTTGTTTTTAAATGCAGATTTAATAAAAAAACCAGTATTTATGAATGTTTGCAAGGTCTTAAGAAAAATGAAAAAATATAAAAAAACATTAAAAATACAACATTTCCACATGTAAAAGAGTATAATCATATTACGAATTTACGTCAATTATTGTTCGCGACTGATTATCGGAGGTACATTATGGCAAAGAAAAAGAATGTAGAAGAAAGTGAAGAAAAAAAATATGTTAATGCAAAGGATAGCATAAAGACTAAGCTAATTGCAATTTTGCTTGGCGTTGCAATTGTTCCAATCATCATTTCTTGTTTGGTCAGCTATATTATTTCCACGAATAAATCAAAGAATGATGCACTTTTGCTGCTTGATGCAAATGCTAATTATGTACAGTCGCAGTTTTCGGAAATTGTACAAAAGAATATAATCGCACTTCAGACTTTTGCTTCAGCACCCAGCACGATAACATATTTAAATACTATTAATGATCCTGAACCGCCAATTCCGACTGAAGTTATATTAAATCAGATGGATTTAATTAATTCAAATATAAATGATGGAAATGTAAGCGTAATTCTTTCATTGCCAAGCGGAGAACAACTGATAAGAGCAGATAGGAATGCTTTGGCTAATATTGCTGACAGAGATTATTTTCAGGAATGTATATCCAATAAAAAAATTGCTGTTTCAAATATAGTTGTAAGTAAATCTGCCGGAAACAGAATTACTATTATAATAGTTCCGATTTTTGATGATCAGACAGGCGAACTTATTGGAACAATTCAAAGGAGCTTTGATCTTTCGAATCTTCATGATTTTTTGGCTTCAAGTGTAGAAGACGGTTATATAGCTGATAAAACAGGCATAGTTGCAGCTCATGCCATGCATGAAATTGGTGTGGATGATGAGCCGGAAGATCATTCAACTTCTGAATTTATGACTTCTTCTGCTATGAGTGGCAGATATGAAAGTATGGCAACAGGTTCACTAGCATATATTTCCTGGATAAGAGAACCTGTGACAGGTTATACGATAGCAATAGCTGAAAAGGACGCTGTAGTGATGGCTGAAGCAAATAAATCTGCCATTATCGTAATTATAATTGGAATTGTTTTATTGATTGTTGCCGCTATTATTTCATTTATTATGGCTAAGAGTTTTTCTGAACCGTTAGTTGCAGTTGGAAAATCACTTGTTATTCTTTCAGAAGGACGATTTGAAAAAGTTGATGGCTATACAGACAGAAAAGATGAATTTGGAGCAATTTCAAGATCAACAAACTCTGTTATGGATACATTGGAAAAGATAGTAGGAAATATAAAAGCATCTGCTGAAAATGTCAGATCTTCAGCAGAAGAACTTTCTGATATGGCTAATCAGATTTCGCAGACTACCGAGGATGTTTCAAATGCAGTTCAGGAAATCGCATCGGGTGCAACCCAGCAGGCTGATGAAATTCAGGAAGCTTCTGATAACGTTGGAAAAATCAGTGACGCTGTTAATGATGTTCAGACTTCTTCAGGAAAATTGTCTGACATCGCAGGAAAGATGAAAGAAGCTTCAGAGATATCAAGTCAGTCACTTTCATCACTTCAGAGTTCTTCATCTGAGATGACTGACAAAATTGATGATATTTCAAAGACTATTCTTGCAACTCAGAATGCCGTTAATAATATAAGTGATAAGGTTGAGGGAATTACTTCTATTGCCACGCAGACCAATCTTTTGTCGCTTAATGCAAGTATTGAGGCTGCAAGAGCAGGAGAGGCAGGAAAAGGCTTTGCGGTTGTTGCTGAAGAAATCGGCAAATTGGCGGAAGATTCAAAGGCAATGGCAGATGATATCAGAAAAGAAATGGATGTTCTTCTTGAACAGTCCAAGGCTGCCGTTATGGCTGCAGAGGATGTGAAGCAGGGCAATTCTGATCAGCAGATTGCTCTTGGTGAGACTCTTGAGGCTATGAATGGAATGCTTGCGGATATTGGAAATACAGTGGATGGTGTGCAGCTTATTTCTAAGGGAGCAGATACCTGCGAAGCATCTAAAAATGCTGTTGCTGATACAATGAGTGCTCTCTCGGCTATCTCAGAAGAAAATGCTGCATCTTCAGAAGAAACCGGAGCTTCTATGCAAGAACTTTCCGCAACGGTTACAACTCTTGCCGGATCGGCAAATAGCTTGAAAGATATCGCAGAAAAACTTAATGATGAAATGAAGTTCTTTAAGGGATAAAGCATTGAATTAATGGTATGATAATAGGTGTCAGGATGTGATAGTTAAGAAAAAACTTATATTTCATCCTGACACCATTTTTGTAAATTTTTTTATTTTAGGAGGACTGTAAAAAATGATAGACAATAATTGTGGATATTGTGTTGGTGGGGAACCACTTGCAAAATTTGGTATTAAGATCTGTGATCTTGATGTGAGCCAGCTTATTTTGTTTAAGGAGCAAAGCCATCCGGGAAGATGTATCGTTGCTTACAAAGATCATGTAAGTGAAATAGTTGATATTTCAGATGAGGAGAGAAATGCTTTTTTTGCAGATGTGAACAGAGCTGCTAAGGCTATCCATGAGGCTTTTCATCCTGACAAGGTAAATTATGGAGCATATGGCGATACCGGATGTCATCTTCACATGCATCTCGTTCCTAAATACAAGGATGAGTATGAGTGGGGCGGTGTGTTTGAAATGAATCCAGGCAAGAAATTCCTAAGCGATGCAGAATACGATGAAATGATCGAAAAAATCAAGAAGTGTCTATAAATAAAGTATTAGAAATACGTATTCGCGGAAATTGGATAAAGCACTAACGAAGGTTAAGCCTATGGCAAATATAATTAATTATATTAAATGGAGAGGCGATCTTGAGTTAAAGAAAAACACCTTTAATGAAGTTGACAATCTTGGTCTGTCTTTGCTCATATACAATGATTTTGGAGGAATTGTACCTGATAGAGGCGTAGATGGCAGCATAAAGATATCAGATGCTTCCGAACTCTATTTTAAGAGTCACAGCATCGAAAATCTGGGCAGACTTGATTTTGACTGGGTTCTCTACTACATGGCAAAATCAAGAAGATTCGGAAGTTTATATTTATCTGATTATGTTGATGTCAAAGGAGAGGACAGAAATGTTATGTTTACAGCATTTACTGTTCATCTCCCTGATGGCAGCCATTATGTAGCATTTCGTGGAACTACGATGGATATAGATGATTGGCGACTTGATTTTCAGATGAGCTTTGAAGAAATCGATGCTCAGAAAGCTGCTGCAGAATATTTGCATTATATATTAAAGAAATATGCCGGAAATATCTATGTTGGTGGCCATTCTAAAGGCGGTAATCTGGCTGTATATTCTGCAATGCATGTTCCGTCAATAGTACGTGGCAGAATAAAGAGAATCTACAGCAATGACGGACCGGGTTTTTGCCCTGAGCTTATTGATGAAAAGATGTTTTACAACATCAAGGACAGAATCATACATATTGTACCGTCGTTTTGCGTAGTTGGCATGATTTTTGAACTTAAGGTTGCCCATGAGATAGTTGCAAGTGATGCAGATAAAATATTGCAGCATTCCGGAATGACCTGGAAGGTAGAAGGAGACCATTTTGTCAGAAGAATGTATCTGACGGAGGAAAGCTCTGTGTATAACAGGGCTATCGACGACTGGATAGGTAATGCTACTATGGAGCAGCGCAGAGCCTTTACAAAGGACATATTTGATTCAATGAAGGCTGCCGGTGCAGTTTCGCTTTATGACATATCAAAAGGCGGATTCCATGATTTTGGAACTATTCTTTTGTCCGGGGCAAATTCTGAGAGTAAGACCAAAATAGTCGTTGGAAAGTTTTTTGGATCCTTATGGAGATCAATAGAAAAGATAAGGATTATAGATGCCATAAAATCAAGACAGGGTATTATCGATGTATTTTTGATGTTTTTGGGTGTAATCTTTTTGACTATTCCTGAAGCTGTATACAGTGTTCTTGGCGGCGCAATTGCATTGGTGGCCGCTGCCTGGAATGCAGTCATGCTCTTAAAAGCAGGTATGAGAGATGAAAAGCCTTTTATAAAAAGAGGACGTATGATATTTCATATTGTTGTCATGTGCTTTATGGTCTTTATTCTTTCTAATATTGAAAGAATACCTACCTGGACAAATGTACTTATGGCAATTGTTTTCTTTACTCTTGCAGTAGTCAGTGTCAGATATGTAGTAAAGAATAAAGCAACAATCTCAACTAAAGCAAAGTTTTGGATGATACTTCTTGCAGTTGTAAACTTAAATATAGGAATGGTTTCTTTAGCTATGCCCGCAAGACTTGATTACGGTAAGTCTATTACTGTTGGCAGTTACCTTATTCTACTTGGTTTTGTGAGACTCATTATACAGATATTTGAACAGGCACAGGATAATAGTGCGGGAACTTCAGGCTTTTATGAAGATTAAAAAAGAGCCTTCCGATAAATAAATATCGGGAGACTCTTTTTGTTTTATGCAAGTTCAGAACCTGTAAGAAGCTTGTATGCCTCAAGGTATTTAGCGATTGTCTTGTCAATAACATCTTGAGGAAGATTATAATCACATTCAGGATTAGCTTTGAGATAATCACGAACAAACTGTTTATCAAAGGATGGCTGACTCTTACCTGGCTCATAGCTGTCTAATGGCCAGAATCTTGAGCTGTCGGGAGTGAGCATTTCATCAGCAAGAACTACCTCTCCGTTTTCATTGATACCAAACTCAAATTTTGTGTCGGCGATTATTATGCCGCGAGTGAGAGCGTAGTCAGCACATTTTTTGTAAAGAGCGATTGTGTAATCCTTGATTTTTGTTGCGTATTCAAGTCCGTGTCCGGGAAATGCCTTTTCAAGAACTTCGATGCTGCGCTCAAAATCAATATTTTCGTCGTGGTCACCGATTTCTGCCTTTGTGCTGGGAGTGTAGATGGGTTCAGGAAGCTTGTCACATTCCTTAAGACCTTCCGGAAGTTTGATTCCGCAAACAGTTCCGTTTTCTTTATAGCTTGCCCAACCGCTTCCTGTAATGTAACCTCTTACTATACATTCAACAGGAATCATTTCAAGCTTTTTGCAAAGCATGCTGTTTCCGGTAAAATCAGGAGTTCTGAAGAACTCAGGCATGTCAGCAGTATCTACGCTGATCATATGATTGTTTACGATATCCTTGGTATAATCAAACCAAAATCTGGACATCTGTGTTAACACGGTTCCTTTTTTTGTTACCTTGTTTTTAAGAATAACATCAAAAGCTGAGATACGGTCTGTGGCAACCATTATAAGGTTTTCCCCAACGTCATAGATTTCTCTGACTTTTCCTTCTTTTACTGGCTTAAATTCCTGCATGCTCTTGTCCTCCGCAATTTTCATTTATGGAGTTCGCGCTTACATTCTCTTTTGGCAAAGAGGTTCGCGAACTCAATAGTATTTATTTAAACCCATATCAATAAATGACAGGGCAGAAATAACAAAATCAGTCGTCTTCCTCTTCGTCAATGGCTGTATTGTAAACAGTACGTTTTCTTGCCATTTCATCACTTTCAAGATATTCGTCGTAAGTAGAGCGCTTGTCTACAAGACTTCCATCAGGAAGGATTTCCATTATTCTGTTTGCTGTTGTCTGTACTACCTGATGGTCACGGCAGGCGAATAATTCTACGCCCGGGAATTTGATCAT
The DNA here is from genome assembly GCA_017446685.1 of Butyrivibrio sp. GTDB lineage: Bacteria > Bacillota > Clostridia > Lachnospirales > Lachnospiraceae > Butyrivibrio. The sequence continues at coordinate 118,544 of JAFSQI010000054.1, read as the reverse complement.
TCCGTCATTGAGAGCGGAGATGGATTCCATATCAAGGTGGTTGGTAGGCTCATCAAAGATAAGACAGTTTGCACCGCTTATCATCATCTTGGATAAAAGACATCTTACCTTCTCACCACCGGATAAAACCTTAACTTTCTTAACTCCATCTTCACCTGCAAAAAGCATACGTCCAAGGAAGCCTCTTACATAAGTAGCATCCTTAATCTCTGAATAGCCTGTCAGCCACTCGGTAATGGTGTAATCATTATCAAATTCCTTTGTGTTGTCCTTGGGGAAGTATGCCTGAGAAGTAGTTACTCCCCATTTGTAAGTACCCTCGTCCGGCTCCATCTCTCCTGTAAGGATCTGGAAGAGAGTAGTCTTGGCAAGCTCGTTGCCGCCTACAAAAGCAATCTTGTCTTCACGCTGTACAACAAAAGAAATATTATCAAGTATCTTTTCACCGTTGATTGTCTTGGAAATTCCGTCAACAGTAAGAACTTCATTACCAATTTCACGATTTGGTCTAAAGTCAATATAAGGATATTTTCTGCTTGAAGGCTTGATAGTATCAAGCTCAATCTTTTCAAGAGCCTTCTTTCTTGATGTAGCCTGCTTGGACTTACTAGCGTTAGCTGAGAAACGGGCGATGAACTCTTTAAGTTCTTTGATCTGTTCCTCTTTCTTCTTGTTGGCTTCCTTCATCTGGCGGATCATAAGCTGTGAAGATTCATACCAGAAGTCATAGTTACCAGCATAGAGCTGAATCTTTCCATAATCAATATCAGCAATGTATGTACAAACTTTATTGAGGAAATATCTGTCGTGGGAGACAACAATAACTGTGTTCTCGAAGTTGATAAGGAACTCCTCAAGCCATGCAATAGCATCAAGATCAAGGTGGTTGGTAGGCTCGTCCAAAAGAAGAATATCAGGGTTACCAAAGAGAGCTCTTGCCAAAAGAACCTTAACCTTCTGTGCACCATCAAGATCTTTCATGAGCTTGTAGTGGTACTCTGTCTCGATTCCAAGTCCGTTCAAAAGGCTTTCTGCGTCAGACTCAGCTTCCCAGCCGTTCATTTCAGCAAATTCAGCCTCAAGTTCGCTGGCACGGATACCGTCTTCGTCTGTAAAGTCTTCTTTAGCATAAATGGCATCTTTTTCATTTTTAATCTCGAAAAGACGCGCATTTCCGGCAATTACAGTATCAAGAACAACATTGTCATCATATTTGAAATGGTCCTGCTCAAGGAAAGAGAGACGCTCACCATCGGAGATAACTACATCGCCGTTAGTGGTTTCAATCTGACCGGATAAGATTTTTAGAAATGTTGATTTACCGGCACCGTTTGCTCCGATGATTCCGTAGCAGTTGCCGGGAGTGAATTTGATGTTTACATCTTCGAAAAGAGCTTTTTTACCAACTCTTAATGTTACATTATTAGCACTTATCATTTAAAAACCGACCTCACATATATTAAAGAAAAAACTATTCTTTGCAACATTTGGTATTATATTGGAAACACGGCTAAAATGCAACATGAAAAAGCTATTGTTATGGTTAAACTCTTATTTCGTAAATTTTGGGTGAAATTTTAAGCTTAATATAGATGTCGGCATATTGTGATGCTGACATATCCTCTATATAGTTTTGCTGAAAATTTTTTTTGATTCCGTTTTTGATAAGTATATCGGCTGCTTTGTTGTATGCAATTGCAGCTTCTGCTTCAGAATTATATTTACCGATGACATAATTGCTTTTAAGGTGGATAACTGCCTTATATTTTATGAAGCCTTTTTCGGCAAACTGTCTTACTCCGTGGTATCTGTTGAGAATAATGATGTTTTCATAACGAAAATCGTTGAAGTCATCATTGGCAAAGTGATAATCACGTCCTAAAACTGCATAGCTTTTTATGCCGTAGCGCTGCAGCACGGACAACTGGCTGCCATAATCAGCAACAAAAAGATGAGATCCTCTTTGCATGATCTTGTGAGATGAATAATAGAATAAATCCTCAATATCAAATTTTAAAGCTCTTTGTGGAGAAAGATAGTAGAAAAAATATTTTTTTTCAAGGTAAATTGGGTTTGCTATATACATTCCTTTATCGCGGTAGTTTATGAGGCTTACATATTTTTCAAAAGGAAGATTCATGGAAGAAGAATAGGAACCTATCATGTAATCAGTGTTTCTTAGGACGTCTGCAGCCTCTTGATATACGGACGAAGCTTTTTTGGCATCATTAAAAGACCCTAGGGCTATGTGTTTTCCATTAAAAGTGATTGACGCTCTGAATGAAAGAGTGCCGTCTTTTAAAGTTGAATTGTAGACTCCTGTATATTTTTGCTGACTCAAGATTTCCCTCACATTTGTGTTGGGTTACTGCTTAGTTGTTAAAAGATATATGAGTAACATGATTTTGCTGACAACTTAATAGTAACCGTGCTTGCTTTAATAATTCAAAGTGTTAAAATATTTGTGGATATTATTGAGTGTATTATGGTATACTAAGTCAAATTGTTTCTATAAGAATTAAGATAATAATATTTTATCAATAAAAGAGGAGTAAAACAATGGCAAAGGAAGTTTTATACAGTAGCACAAGAGGTGCACAGGGTCAGATCAAGGCATCAGAAGCTATTTTGAGAGGGCTTGCACCCGATGGCGGATTATATGTTCCGGATCATATCCCGGCTTTGGAGAAGTCTTTGAGTGAAATATCTCAGATGGATTATCAGTCAGTAGCTTATGAAGTTATGAAGCTGCTTCTTTCCGATTATACAGAGGAAGAATTAAAATACTGTATTTCTCATGCTTATGACTCCAAATTTGATACAGAGGAGATTGCTCCGTTATCTGAGGCGGCAGGATCTTTTTATCTTGAGCTTTATCATGGAGCAACAATAGCTTTTAAGGATATGGCGCTTTCAATTCTTCCATATCTTATGACTACAGCTGCCAAAAAGAATAATGTAAAAAATGAAATCGTTATTCTTACAGCTACAAGCGGTGATACAGGAAAAGCTGCTCTTGCTGGATTTGCAGATGTACCGGGCACAAGAATAATTGTCTTTTACCCCAAGCATGGCGTAAGCCCTATCCAGGAACAGCAGATGGTTACTCAGAAAGGAGCTAATACCTGCGTTATCGGTATTGAGGGCAATTTTGACGATGCCCAGACCGGAGTTAAGAAGATATTTACAGATAAAGAGCTGGCAAAAGAGCTTGATGCCAAGGGATTCCAGTTCTCTTCCGCGAATTCAATTAACATTGGTCGTCTGGTTCCTCAGATTGTATATTATGTTTATTCATACACAAGACTGATAAAAGAAAACAGAATTGCAGATGGCGATGCTATTAATGTAGTTGTTCCGACAGGTAATTTTGGAAATATACTTGCTGCATATTATGCAAAGAAAATGGGTGTTCCGATTGCAAAACTTATTTGTGCTTCCAATTCAAATAAGGTATTGTTTGATTTCTTTAAGACCGGAGAATATGACAGAAACCGTGAATTTGTGCTTACTGCATCACCCTCAATGGATATTCTTATTTCATCAAATCTTGAGAGACTTATTTATCATATTGCAGGTGATAGCTCTGAAAAGGATGCAGAACTCATGAAAAAACTTTCAGAGACAGGCAAGTACGATATAACAGATGAAATGAGATCAAAGCTTACAGATTTCTTTGGCGGATATGCTACTGAGGAAGAAACCTTTGCGACAATCAAGAAGGTATTTGATAATACAGGCTATTTAATGGATACACATACAGCAGTTGCTAGTGCTGTATATGACAAATATGTAAATGAGACAGGTGATAAGACTCCTACGGTAATTGCTTCAACAGCAAGTCCATTCAAATTTACAAGAAGTGTCATGAATGCACTTGGTAAGGGCGATGACAGCAAGGATGATTTCGCACTTGCAGATGAGCTTTCTGCAGTTTCAGGTGTGGAAATACCTGAGGCGGTTTCATCTATCAGAACAGCAAAGATTCTTCATGATATAGTTGTAGATAAATCTGATATGAAGACAAAAGTTTTGGAGTTTCTTTCTCACTGAAAATATTGACTTCTTGCGGGCAAAAGCGGAAAAATGCCCGCAAGAACTTTAATTTCTTACGGGCAAAACGGAAATCGCTCGCAAAAATCTGGTTTTTGAGGAATAAATAAATGGATACTTTTAATAATATATTTGATCTGGCAATTATCATTGGCGGTGTATACATTACTTATTTTGCCGTACAGATGAAAATTGCGGATAAAATAAAGGTTGGAGTCATAATCCCACCTGATGTTAATGTGCTCAAGATGAAAGACCGTGAAGGTTTTAAAAATTATGCATATCCCAGACATGTAGCTCAGGGACTTGCGCTTGCAATTTTAGGAGTTGTCGGAATTGCGTTAGATCTTATCGGTAGAGGCGATATTCATGTTATAATATATGTAATAGCGCTTGTGGTATTGCTGGTCGGAAATATTTTTATAGAGAAAGGTAAGAGGAAATTTTATTAAAATATATCAGGAGGTGCGTATGGATTTAGGCAAAGGCTATTACTCGGAAAACACTCCCGAAATTGTAGAACTCTCAGAGCTTTCAAGAGAAGCTGATTTGATTGAAAATGATCTTTTTATCAAATATGATGTAAAAAGAGGTCTGCGTGATTTAAATGGAAAAGGTGTTCTCACCGGCCTTACCAGGATATCAGAGATTGTTGCAAAAAAAGTAGTTGATGGAAAAGAAATCCCTGCAGACGGTGAGATTTTTTTCAGAGGTTATGATGTTCATGAACTCATAGATGCTGCTGTAAGAGAAAACAGATTTGCATTTGAAGAGTGTACGTATCTTTTGTTATTTGATAAGCTTCCTACGGGAAAAGAACTTTTTGAATTTGAAAAGCTCCTTGGATTTTACAAGTCGCTTCCATCCAGCTTTGTAAGAGATGTTATCATGAAGGCTCCGAGCAGAGATATGATGAACACTCTTGCCAGGAGTGTGCTTACCCTTTACGCCTATGATGATTTGGCTGATGATGTGTCGCTTGCAAATGTGCTTAGGCAGTCTCTTCAGCTTATAAGCATGTTTCCGCTTTTGTCTATATACGGATATCATGCGTATAACCATTATCATGAGGGAAATTCCCTCATCATTCATCCTCCGAAAGAGGAGTTGTCTACTGCTGAGACTATTCTTTACCTGCTTCGTCCGGACAGTAAATATACACAGCTTGAGGCTAAGCTTTTGGATATCTGTCTGGTGCTTCATATGGAGCACGGAGGTGGTAATAATTCATCCTTTACGACCCATGTTGTTAGTTCCAGTATGACAGATACTTATTCAGTAATTGCTGCGGCAATAGGCTCTCTTAAAGGCCCGCGCCATGGTGGTGCTAATATCAAGGTTGTTCACATGTTTGATGACATCGAGGAAAATGTCAAGGACTGGAAGGATGAGGATGAGGTTCGCGCATATCTTGACAAGATTCTTAATAAAGAGGCTTTTGACAAAGCTGGACTTATTTATGGTATCGGACATGCTATTTACTCAAAATCTGACCCAAGAGCTGTTATCCTGAAGAGTTTTGTTGAAAAACTTGCTGTTGAAAAGGGAAGAGAGGATGAGCTTGCTCTTTATGAGATGGTAGAAAGAATTGCACCTGAGCTTATTGCGGGTGAAAGAACCATGTATAAGGGCGTAAGTGCCAATGTGGACTTTTATTCCGGTTTTGTATACAGGATGCTGGATCTTCCGGAGGAACTTTATCCTACTATTTTTGCTATGGCGAGAATTGTTGGCTGGAGTGCTCACAGAATGGAAGAGCTTGCCAATAATGGAAAGATTATCCGTCCTGCATATATGGCAATTGAGCCTCGTAAAGAATTTGTAGATATGAAAGACAGAACCTGAGTTTTGCGGCTCTAAGCTATAGTAAATGACAAGCGTTTTTGACGCTAAATATATAAAGACCTTGCTTTGGCTTTTGTTAAGTTGCCAAAGCAAGGCTTTTTTATAATGCTAATTCACATATATAAAATCAAAGTCCGTATTTTGCAGCAATCAAAGGAGCAACCTTGGATGAACCGATACGGCTGCATCCTGCTTCTGCATAGCTTAAAGCATCTTCAATTGTACGGATTCCGCCGGCAGCCTTGATCTTTACATCAGGTCCGATGTGCTTTTTGAAAAGCTCGATATCGGCAAGTGTAGCGCCTGCGCTTCCGAATCCTGTAGAAGTCTTAATGTAATCTGCCTTAACCTCTGTAACTATTTTGCAGAGCTCAATTTTCTCTTCTTCTGTAAGATAGCAGGTCTCAATGATAACCTTGAGAAGCTTGTCACCGCATGCTTCACGGATCATTTCAAGCTCTTTTTTTACTTCATCATATCTGTGATTCTTTACATCACTTACATTTACAACAGTGTCAATTTCTGAAGCACCGTCTTTAATTGCTTCCTTAGCTTCTACAACCTTAGAAGCTGCGCAGCTGTATCCGAGAGGAAAACCTATAACTGTGCAGAGCTTAAGGCTGTCGCCGTATTTTTCGTTTACTCTTTTTAAGTATGTAGGAGGGATACAGACTGTAGCTGTTCCGTATTTAACAGCCTCGTCGCAGAGAGAAACAATGTCTTCCCACTTTGCGTCAGCCTGAAGCTGAGTGTGATCAATAAGTTTTAAAATATCTTTTTCTTCCATAACAGTTTCCTTTCTTTGCTTAAGTATAAACCATATTTATTATATACTCAGATAAATTTATTTACTATATTTTTATCTTTTAAAAAGTTGTGATACAATGCATAAGGAAAAAATGTTACTAATAGCTAACTAAAGGAGTTAAGTTATGGAAAATACAGTTATTAAAGGAAGGCTTGAGAAACTTAGAGCCAAAATGCTGGAAAATGGCATTGATTATTATATGATGCCTACTTCTGACTTTCACAATTCAGAGTATTCTGCTGACTTTTTTAAAGTAAGAGAGTACTTTTGCGGATTTGACGGATCAAACGGAACACTTGTTGTAAGCAAGGATTTTGCCGGAATGTGGACTGACGGCCGCTATTTCATCCAGGCTGAAAATCAGATGGCAGGCACAGGAGTAGAACTCTTTAAGATGATGAATCCCGGGGTTCCAACTATCGAGGAATATCTTGCTGCTAATATGAAGGAAGGACAGGTTCTTGGATTTGACGGAAGAGTTGTTTCCTGCAGCATAGGTGAGAGCCTTGAAAAGAAGCTTTCAAAGAACAAGGTTACTTTGAAAATTGATAAGGATCTTGCTGAAGAAGTATGGACTGATAGACCTGATCTTCCATGTCATGATATGTATATTCTTTCTGATGAGCTTTGCGGCAAGTCATTTAAAGAAAAGCTGTCTGATGTCAGGAAAAAGATGGAAGAGGAAGGCGTAAAGTCTCATCTTCTTTCAAAACTTGACGATATCATGTGGCTTACAAATCTTCGCGGAAATGACGTTGAGTGTAATCCTGTAGCTCTTTCTTATGCCTACATTACAATGGATGAGTTTTATCTTTTTGTACAGGAAAAAGAGGTTACGCAGGAAGTAAAAGCTTACTGTGAGAAAAATGAAATAATTCTTAAAGATTATCATGAACTTACTACATTTATCGATGGTTTGGAGCTTTCCGGTGATATCATGTACGATAAGAGAAATACTAATTTCCTTACATGTAAAGCTCTTTTGAAGAAGGCTGAGAGTTATAAGGCAGAACTCAAAAACTGCAATAATCCTACAGAAATCATGAAGGCAGTAAAGAATGAGACAGAGCTTAAGAATATCAGAGAAGTTTATCTTAGAGACAGCGTAAAACTTACTGAGTTTATTTACTGGGTAAAGAATAATGTCGGCAAGATTCCGATGACAGAGTATACTGCGGCAATGAAGCTTGACAGCATGAGAGCAGAGCTTCCCGGATTTATCGAGCTATCTTTCCCTACTATAAGTGCTTATAATGCAAATGCAGCTATGGCACATTATGAAGCTACTAAGGATAATGCTGCTGAAGTTAAGGCTCAGGGAATGCTTCTTGTAGACTCAGGCGGAACATACATGGGCGGAACTACAGATGTTACCAGGACAATTGTTGTGGGCGAGATTTCCGATGAGATCAAAAAGCATTACACAGGTACTGTTTCAGGTATGCTGCAGCTTGCCAACGCAACATTTATGCATGGCTCAACCGGAAGAAACGTAGATATTTTTGCAAGGCAGCCTCTCTGGGAGATGGGAATTGATTATAATCACGGAACCGGACATGGTATAGGATATGTTCTTAATGTTCATGAAGGACCTCAGAATATCAGATGGAGATTTGCAAAGGGAGCAGAGGAAGCTGTTCTTGAACCCGGCATGATTGTTTCTGATGAACCAGGTGTATATATTGAGGGCAGCCATGGAATCCGTATAGAGAATATTGTTGAAGTTGTAGAAAAAGAAAATAACAGCTTTGGTCAGTTCCTTGGATTCAGACATCTTACCTATGCGCCAATCGATCTTGAAGCTATTGACACAAAATACATGAAACCTGAGTGTATCAAACTGTTAAATGATTACCACAAGATGGTTTACGACAAGGTAAGTCCGTTTATTCAGGATGAGAATATAAAGAGCTGGCTTAAGGAAGCTACAAGGGCTATCGGTTAAAAAAATCTAAATTTGCCGATAAATGCTTGAAAAAAGAAGTGTATTGAATATAATAATATTAAAAGAACTACTTGGTAGTTCTCCTGGGATGTCCGACAACTCCTGTGTAATTTGAACCTACAGTTACTTTAAACGGGACTCCTACATTACCACATTTGATGTCACGCCTTCGGTGCTGCGCATGCGCAGATAAGCTATGGGAGAGGAAGACAGATGTGTTTGGTTGCGGTAACCCACCTGGCGTTAGCTAGGAGTCAAATAACAGGAAACGGCATTTTGGGATTATTAAGGAAATAGAAGCAGTCATTTATATGGCTGCTTTTTCCATTTGCGGGGGAAATATGAACGTAAGGGCTGCTATTATAGGACTGGCCAGAGATTTTGCTACCAGAATGCAAAAAAAGAATATTGCAGCTTTTGCAGGAAGTTGTGCCTTCTTTTTTATTCTTTCGCTTATTCCGCTGCTTATTATGATGTCATCTTTTTTACCGTACACTAATCTTACAGAGGTCGATCTTGTAAGAATACTTGCGGAAATAACTCCTGATTTTGCAGACAGCCTTATAGCAGGACTTGTGGATGAGGCATATGACGCTTCAATCGCTGTTTTTTCGATTTCAGCTCTTGTAACCATATGGTCCGGAGCGTTGGGAATGCTTGCACTTATAAGAGGGTTAAATGCAATCTATGATGTTGACGAGAGGCGAAATTATTTTTATCTTAGGTTTATTGCCGCCATATACACGCTTTTTATGATCGTAATAGTCCTTATAATGCTTGTACTCATGGTGTTTGGGGATATAGTCCGTCACGTTATTATAAGTGCTTTCCCTCGTATCTGGACTGTGGTATCATTTTTTGTAAATTTCCGATTTGTTGTGGTAATAGGCGTGGCAATGGTTCTTTTTGCCTTTATTTATACGTATGTTCCAAGTGCAAAGATGAGATTTGTTTATCAGCTTCCGGGGGCCATTTTTTCTGCGATTGTGTGGTATGTTTTTTCCTGGATATTTTCAATTTATGTTCAGGAAACGGATAATTATTCGGTATATGGAAGCCTTGCAACTCCTGTGATTGTGATGTTCTGGCTATATTTTTGTATATATATTTTTCTTATTGGTGCTTTTATAAACAGATTTTTTCATCCTGCGGTTAAGGCGCTGTATGATGACCATCATCAAAAGGTTGTCAGGAAAAATGCCAAGAAAAAGAGTACCAGACCACCCAGGCATAAAAGAAAATATGATGAATTTGGATAAAAGAAGGGAGTAAAGGAATGAAAATTAGTGAAAAATGGTTTAAGCGAAAATGGGTATCCTACACGATTGCAACATGCTCGGCGGTTATTCTGTTTATGATTCTTTCTAATTTGGAAGGCATTTTTTCCGGTTTTTCTTCATTGTATGGATTTATAAGACCTATTGTAACCGGAATAGTTATTGCTTATGTTTTTAATCCTGTTGCCAAGATCTTTGAATCAAAAGTATTTAAAAAGGTCAAAAAAGAAAGCACTAAGTGGGCGATTTCTGTAGCATTTACAATAATTGTTATCGTTCTGGCAGTTGTTCTTTTATTTGTCGCTCTTATTCCACAGCTTGTAGACAGTGTGGCGACATTTTTGTCAAATGTTGGCGGATATGTCGATGCCTTGCAGGAACTGCTTAGAGAATTTGAAAATGATACTCCTAGCCATATTTTTGGAGTTGATCTTTCAGCAATTGCAAACTTTGGTGAGAAAATCCTTGGAACTATAGGAACTTCCTTCTCAAGTAGTGTCAGCGAGGTTGTAAATACTTCTGCAAGCATAGGTAAAAGCGTATTTGATGCAATACTGGCATTTATTTTGGCAATTTATCTTTTGCTTGATAAAAAGAAATTAAAGTCTGCATTTTCATATTTAATGGAGCTTATCATGAAGCCGGAATCTTACTCCAATACAGCAGATTTCATTAGAAGATGCAATGACATTATGATAAGATATATAAGCTTTGATATCATAGACGGTATCATTGTTGGTGTTGTCAATTTTATTTTTATGCTGATTGCCGGCATGCCTTATTCAGTGCTTGTTTCTTTTGTGGTTGGAATTACTAATCTTGCTCCTACCTTTGGTCCGATTATTGGCGGAGCAATTGGGGGATTTATACTTGTACTTGTTAATCCCTGGTTTGGTCTGGCATTTATTGTATTTACGATAATACTACAGACTTTTGATGGATATATACTTAAACCCAAGCTTTTTGGCGGAAGCCTTGGCGTTTCACCGCTCATGATTTTGATATCCATCATTCTCGGCGGGAGATTGTTTGGGGTAGTAGGAATTCTTTTGGCTATTCCTGTATCTGCTATTATCGATTTTACGTGGAAAGATTATGCGTTAAAAAAACTTGAGGAAAGGCATGCTAAGCAGTACAATATATAGTATATAAGTTGCAATCATTGTTAACTTTATGGGGGTAAATAAATATGGATATTGTAAAGAGTATTGACACTGCAATAGAGTTTACTAAAAAACAAATCAGTAGGGCAGTAAAGTTTTGGAATGATCTTGATGAGGATAAGAAAAAGCTTTACTTGGGTTGCGCAGCCGCTGCTTGTTTGGTGATTGTTGCCGTGGGAATAGCTTACGGACTTGGAACTGCCCATGGTAAAAAGGTTGCCCTTGAAGAAGATGATTTTTGATTAAAGTTAGAAAAGGCATCTGCATACTAGTGCAGATGCCTTTAATATTATGTATTAGGATTGGAGATTTTTTATAATGAAAAAGGCATTAAAGATTTTTGGAGCTGTTTTACTTGTTGTAGTGTTTGTGGCTGCAACTTTGGTTGGATATCTGACGATAGATGAATACAACCCAGATGATGTTGAAAAGCTTGAAATCTTTGGAGAGTCAGAAAAAAAACTAAGTACAGGCGACGAATTAACTTTTATGACATGGAATATCGGATATGGGGCTCTTGGAGATAATGCCGATTTTTTTATGGATGGCGGAAAGATGGTTTATTCTGCTGATGAGGAGAGAGTACAGGAAAATCTTGCTGGAATATTCAGTAATATAAGTGAAGTTGAGCCTGACATTCTTTTTCTTCAGGAAATAGACAGAAACTCATCAAGATCATACTACATTGATGAGCTCGATTATTTATATAAATCGCTTTCTGCTGATAATGAGTATTTGCAGAATGCATTTGCACCAAATTTTAAAGTTGCGTTCGTTCCGCTTCCTGTTCCACCCATTGGAAAGGTTGAAGCAGGACTTGGAGTTATCTCAAAATATAAAATTGATTCTGCTGAGAGAATAAAGCTTCCATGTCCTTTTTCCTGGCCACTTAGAACATTCAATTTAAAGAGATGTCTCCAGGTTATGAGAGTTCCTGTCGAGGACTCTGATAAAAAGCTTGTACTTATAAATCTTCATCTTGAAGCTTATGATTCAGGAGAAGGAAAAATTGCCCAGACAAATATGCTTAAAGAACTGATGCAGCAGGAAGCTCAAAAAGGTAAGTATGTCATTGTGGCAGGAGATTTTAATCAGACCTTTTCAAATGTTGATATGAGTAAATATCCGGTTCTTGAGGGAAAATGGGAGGCAGGAACAATAAATGTTGAGGACTTTGGCGAGAATTTCGAGTTTTTGACAGATTCCGAATATCCTACATGCAGATCTTTGGACAGTGTGCTTGCAGATGCACAATTAAAAGATCCTGAGCATTTCCAGTATTATATGCTTGATGGTTACATTGTTTCAGACAATGTGGAAGTTACATCTGTGACTACAATAAATACAGAATTTAAATATGCAGATCATAATCCGGTGGTTCTAAAATTTTCGTTGCAATAACGTGCATCATTATTGTACGAAAACGTTTTATAAACTATAATTAAATGTATAGGTTTTTGTTTTTCTTATTTAAATTATAGTAATAAACATTGAAAGGGGACTGGAGATAATGGTACAGAAAAAGAAAAGAAATGTTATTGTTGGGCAGTCAGGGGGGCCTACCGCAGCTATAAATTCTTCTCTTGCGGGGGTTTACAGGACAGCTATTGACCGTGGATATCAGAAGGTTTACGGAATGATCCACGGAGTTCAGGGTCTTATGGAAGGCAGATATGTTGATCTGTCTGATCACATCCAGAGTGGACTTGATATCGAGCTGCTTAAGAGAACTCCTTCTGCTTATCTTGGTTCTTGCAGATATAAACTTCCTGAAATTTTTGAAAGTAAAGAGATTTACGAGAAAATCTTTGAAATACTTGTCAAACTTGAAATTGACTGCTTTATTTATATCGGCGGTAATGATTCCATGGACACAATCAAGAAGTTGTCTGATTATGCCATTATTACAGGCTCTGATATCAGATTTGTAGGCTGCCCTAAGACAATTGATAATGACCTTGCTCTTACAGATCACACACCGGGCTATGGCTCAGCAGCTAAATATATCGGAACTTCTGTAAAAGAGATTATCAGAGACAGCTGGTCACTTGAAACCAGTAACGGACAGGTTATTATTGTTGAAGTAATGGGAAGAAATGCCGGATGGCTTACAGGCGCGACTGCTCTTGCAAAGGGTGAGGACTGTGACGGACCGGATGCTATTTATCTTCCGGAGCTTCCTTTTGATATGGATGCATTTATTAAGAAAATCAAAGGTCTCTTAAAGAATAAAGCTTCTATCGTTGTAGCTGTTTCTGAAGGAATCAGAACAAAAGATGGAAAATATGTAAGTGAAATGGATAATTCCATTGAGTATGTTGATGCTTTTGGTCACAAGCAGCTTACAGGTACAGCAAGGTATCTTTGTAATGTAGTTGCACAGGAGTGTGGCTGTAAGACAAGAGCAATTGAGCTTAGTACACTTCAGAGAGCTGCAAGCCACTGTGCTTCACGTGTTGATATCCTTGAAGCTTATGAAGTTGGTGGTGCTGCAATGAAGGCTGCAGACGAAGGTGACAGCGGAAAGATGGTTGTTATCGAGAGACTTTCTGATGATCCTTATCAGGCAGGTACAGAAGTTAAGGATGTACACAAGATTGCCAATGATGAGCGTACCGTTCCGAGAGAGTGGATCAGTAAGGATGGTACATATGTTACTAATGAGTTTATTACTTATGTAAGACCTCTTATTCAGGGGGATGTCGGACCTATCATGGTTGATGGTATTCCGCGTCATCTTTACAGACCTGGATTCCAGGAAATTCTTTGATTGTTTGAGAACGTTTAGCACTGATTTTTCATGGTACAATTTTATGATTACTAACGGCACGGGGACAATTATTGTTGACAGAGAACTGAATTTGGTTGAGGTTCAGGAGAACTATTTAGATTTTTGCTTAAGAGGTAAAAGAAATAGCTTTATCGATTGTGTAAAGCCGGAGGATAGATATCTTTTAAGTGATATGATTGCGTTGTTTGAAAAAGAAGAAAAAGCTTCCTTGTGCTTCAGACTTCTTAAGAAAAACGGCGAATATGGGTGGGTTATGGCTTTTTGTCATAAAAATACCTATTCATCATCATTTAATATCAAAATCAGTTTACGTGATGTGTCTTCTTTTGAAACTGAGGATAAAGAAGAAGAGCTTGATTTTAGCACCGGTCTTTTGACTAAAAAAGCAATCATAGATTATGCCAGAAAAAGATGTGAAAGCGAAGATAATATAGTCAATTTATGTATTCTTGATATTGATAATTTTAAAAATATTAATGATACCAGGGGACATTCTTTTGGAGATCAGGTTCTTAAGGATGTCGCCGGTATCATTAAAACAGTTCTTGCTGATGGTGGTAGAGCGGGAAGAATTGGCGGGGATGAGCTGATGCTCGTAATTGACAAGGCTATAGACAGAACTCAGCTTAGATCGTATTTAAAGCCAATACGAGAAAAAATTGAGGCACTTTATCATGATATGAACGGACTTCCTCTTGTTACAGTATCAGTTGGTGCAGCCACATTCCCTACATATACAAAGAGCTATGAATCACTTTTTAATCTGGCTGACAGAATGCTCTATAGGGCGAAAAACAGGGGCAAGAACAGGTATGTCATGTATAATCCTGATATTCACGGTAAAGTGGTTGACGGAATACTTGATGAGAATTTCAAGACTATACAGGATGCCGCGCCGCAGGACAAGATGAAGCTTGTACTTGGTACAATTGACGGCTTTTTTTCCAGTAATATGGAATTGTCTGTCGGAGAAGTCTTAACCAATGTTGTTGCAACCTACAATCTTGATGAGGCATATATTTACTACGGTAATTTGAAAAAGAGCTTTTTAGGCTACATGAGAGTTGAAAGTTCTGCACTTGCGGATAAGAAGGGTGTCACGAGAGTTATCGAAGCCGATTTGGAGGCAACTTATTTAACTGAACTTTCGGTAGAGGATAAGTTTAATTCTAACGGAGTATTAGTTATTGATAGTCCTGAAAAGCAACTTAATTCTTCCAGGGAAGGACTTTCATTTTTTAATCGCAGAAATATAAAGCATGCATTTATTTATAAGATGACTCATCTGGGAAAAGATAGCTTTGTAGTACTATATAATACAAGGGAGTTATCACGAAAATTTTCACAACCGGACATTACAGACTTCACTTATCTTGCTAAAATGATAGAAGTTGCTTTGAAAAGCAGATAAATCAAGGGAAAAAGCATGGAAAAATTGCAAAAATGGCTATTTTTTCGTCTTTTTCGCTTGTTATATGTGTGTAATAGTGGTAAAATGGGCAAGTAGTAAAATATTTCTTTTTGGAGGGAAATTAGATGAACAAGACAGAACTTATCGATGCAATTGCTAAAGAAGCAGGACTTTCAAAGAAGGATGCTGCTGCAGCACTTAATGCATTCACAGAGACAGTAACAAAGGAGCTTAAGAAGAAGGGCAAGGTTCAGCTTGTTGGCTTTGGTACATTCGAGACAACAAAGAGAGCTGCTAGAACAGGTAAGAATCCTCAGACTGGCGAAGCTATCAAGATTCCTGCATCTGTAGCACCTAAGTTCAAGGCTGGTAAGGCTCTTAAGGATCTTGTAAACAAGAAATAATTTAATACATATTTAAGGGGACTGTTGCACATTGTGTAACAGTCTTTTTTTAGTGATTAATTGTCATTGAAATAGCAAAATGATTTGATGTATCATTAGTATTAGGATTTCTGTTTGCATCCATAAAATTCGAAAGGCAGTAATATATGACGTTTGAAAGAAGCTTCCAGAACTATGTTCAGATATTATCAGAAGAAGAGATAACACCTGAGATAACACCAAGTGCCCTGGCAGATGTGGCAAAAGAGTTTTCACTCCGTTCAATAGTGGCTATTGTATCCGATTTAAAAGATTCAAAGCAATCCAAAGAGCCTGAGGTTGTAATTCCTTTATTCGGGCCTGTTCCGGAAAAAGAAGCTCCGGCTTATTTATTCAAGCATTCTTTTGCAGGTAAGAAAACAGTTACCTACAATATCTTTCTTCATGATGATAAATCCTGGAATGAGGAGGAATATAAGAACTTTGCGATTATAATGGATATTTTGATAATCCATATGGAAAAGTTCCTTCTTGGCAGATTTGTACGTGAAAGCGCATTGACACAGTATCTTACCGGACTTCCCAATTCGGGCGGTTTTATAGCTTATGCCAAAGAACTGTTCCAGAGCAGAGAAATCATGAATTATGATGCATTTTACTTTAATCTTAAAAACTATGGACTTATAAGTCGTCGTTACGGTCTTGCCGAGGGCGATGAAATAATGAAAAGATATGCGGCGAAGTTAAGAGAATTTTGTGAAAAAGATGAGATTATTGCTCATTTTGGAGGCGATAATTATACTGCATTGATAAAAAAGAACAGAACCAAACAGTTTTTAAAATTCTTGTCAGAGGTACCGGTTTATGGTATGCGAAACGACAAAAAGGAAGAATTTAAAATTGCTGCTGTTACCGGAGTATATGCTGTTGATGGGTCATTAAAGGAACCGGGACAGCTTATTTCGCGAGCTGCCATGGCTCTTAATTATGCAAAAAATACTGCGAATAAGCCTTATGTATTCGTAAATAAGGCTATGAGTACCAGAATATACAGACAGAAACAGATTGAAGAACGCTATGAGGAAGCACTTTCAAGTGATGAATTTAGAATTTATCTTCAGCCCAAGGTTGATATAACAACCGGGGAAATTGTAGGCGCTGAGTCTTTAGCCAGATGGTTTTGCAACGGAGTAGTTCTTTATCCGACTGAATTCGTTCCGATTCTTGAGCAGGAGGGAATGGTGGCTTCACTTGACCTCTATGTTCTAAAAAAGAGTTGTGAATATATAAAAGGGTGGATAGAGAAAGGCATAGATCCGGTTCAGGTCTCGGTAAATTTTTCAAGAAGAGATTTGAGCTACAAAAATCTTGCTAAAGAAATAGTTCAGATAATTGATGAATCCGGTATTGAGAGAAAAAATATTCAGATAGAAGTTACGGAAACTGCCAGTGAAGATGAGAGACTTTTGATGACTACCTTCTTGAGTACGCTGAAAGAGTGGGGTGTTGATACTGCAATAGATGACTTTGGAACAGGCTATTCTTCACTTTCAAATCTAAGGGATTTTCCTGTTTCACAGATTAAAATAGACCGATCATTTATAGATAACGAGACAGTTAATAAGAATGATGAAATTGTTTTGAGAAATATTATCAATATGGCAGGAGAGCTTGGAATTGATGTGCTTACAGAGGGCGTTGAGCGCTCTGACCAGCTGGAACTGCTTAAATCAGTAGGGTGTAAGTATGTGCAGGGATTCTTTTATGACAATCCTATGCCTGAGAAGGATTTTGAGAAACGATTAATTAAGAGGGTATATACGGAATAACGAATTGTAAGCGGTTTCATGGAAACTAATTTACTAGATTTTATAAAAATTTTATAATTAATGTGTTCACATTTTGGACACATGGTGCTAAACTAATCTCTGTTGCCGGTTAAAGCCTGCGGCTTATGAGAGAGGGATTTAGATATGAAAAAAGAAGTAAAGGTTTCACTGGGATGCAAGTCCCAAATTGTGAAGTTCATTAACATGAACTCCAAGTCGTCCTGCGAAATTGATGTGCAGGATGGACACAGCTTCATCGATGGTAAATCGATTGTTGGCTTATTATCACTTAATTTATTTAAACCATTGGATGTTACAGTAATTGGAGATGACAATAAGATCACAGATCTCATTGACAAGTACTGTGCAAACCAGCTTCTTATCAGCTGATTGGTTTAATCAAAATAAAAGAGGTATCGTAGGATGTTGATCTTACGATACCTCTTTTTATTTCATAGGAAATTGCTCCGCATTCCTATGAAATAAAAAACGCTCCGCTAAAAATTAATCGATTCTCTGAGACCCCCAGAAGAAAAGTGCAACAGTGCCAGGGCCTGTGTGACTTCCAATAGTTGTTCCGATGCTGTAAATTCTGATCTTTCCCTTTAGATTAGGGAATCTTGCCTCAATCATATCTGCAAGTTGTCTTGCGTCATCATAACAGTCAGAGTTGGAAATATAGCATTCTCTGTTATAGTCAGTTCCATTTTCTGCAAGTTCTGCCATCTTATCTACAGTCGCCTTCATGACAGCTTTTTTACCACGCTTTTTGTATCTTACGATCAGTCTTCCCTGGTAATCTACATTCAATAAAGGGCAGATATTTAGAGCATTTCCGATAGTACCTGCAACCTTTGAAACTCTTCCTCCGCGTACAAGGTAAGATAAGTCTGACAGGAAAAACCAGTGCTGACATTCCAGCCTGTGCTCGATAACCCATTCATAAAGTTCATCAATGGTTTTGCCTTCATCTCTAAAGTCAGCCAGTCTGTCCATAATAAGACCAAATCCTGCAGAAGCGGCAAGAGAATCGACTACATAGATTTTTCTGTCAGGATATTTTTCGCGGAGCTGATCTCTGGCGATAGTAGCAGAGTTTAAAGTCCCTGAAATTCCTGAACTAAGTGTCAGATGTAATATATCCTTGCCTTCTTTTAAAAATTCTTCGAAGTATTCAAGATATGAACCTACACTAACCTGTGAAGTTTTTGTAATTGCTCCCTTTGCCATTCTGTCATAGAACTCTTTAAATGGAATGGATTTGCCAAGATCATCAGGAAATGACTCACCATCTATTTCAAAATTAAAACAAACATAATGAATATCGCGTCTGTCAAAGTGCTGCTCGTCTAAATCTGCGGTGGAACAGCAGCTTAAAATATAATCTTTCATATTGTATCCTTTCTTTTGACATTTCACTTAAAACACTATTACATGATACATTAAAAAAAAACATGTATCAATTAATAAATTTATAGTTTATTTATAAATGTTTTTTAGGCTATTTTTTTAACAAATCATTGTAAATGAATTGTTTATTGATAAATACAGGAATTGTTTGAATAGTCTGAAAATAGCATATTATTATTTGAAATGGTTGACAAAAAGGTTTGACGATGTTATATTATATATACAATCACATTGCAGATAAAACCAAAGCAGTTTAGATGGCTTAAGCTTCATCAAAGACGAGCAACGGTTTTCGGAGCGGCTGACATTTACAGCGAGGGTGGCGATGCTTCATCGGAGCCAGGGAATGTCAAGATGTCGCTAAAGGGTGTGATTTATATAAATAAAGGTAGCTCGGATGAGCTACAGAAAGAAGAGGAGCAGTCCCTTGGAAAATTTTATATAAAAACGGGTGTTCATTAGCTTAATGGATGCCCGTTTTTATTTTGCATTTTTATATTATAAAAAATGAATAAAAATTCTATAAACTGATTAAAAACCTGTTATTATCATTTAATAGCAGGTTCTTTTCGTCTATAATAAAGAATATAGTACAAGGTATACACACGTTTACATGAGGACGGAATGAAGGATAAATACTTTTACGAAATAATAATTTCAAAAGATAAGCACAGACTGATTTCTGCAGATGCAAAGGCATACAGTATTATCAGCAATGATCTTATAAATGGACTGGATGAATATGTTGATCCGGCTTTTAGAAAGCAGTTTATAGAAAAAGTTGATATGGCAGATGGAAAATGGTTTCCTGCCCGCATCGGGTATGGAAATAATCGAAGTTTTTATTATGTCAGGTCAACGCCTAAAGACAATGAAAAAATGATAAGGCTTCAGCTTGCTGATTTGGACGAGATTATGGCAAAGCACGATGAGCTTACGCATACAATAGGTTCACTTGAAGCGCAACTTGAATTGTATGAGGATGTTTTCTTTGAATATACTCCATCCAGGGATACTGTAGCTGTTTTTAATACGGATAATGCGAGATTTGACTCAGGTATATATTCTCTTGGTGAATTTGAAGATTTATTGCTTGAAAAGGCTAAAGGCCGGCAACGTGAGGCTGTGAAAAGTTTCGTCAGGCAGATTAAATCCGGTGTGGGCCGCAGTTCTACCAGGATTGATGGAAATATTATTAACGATGATGTTAATGTGACACATACTATAATGGATGAGTCATTTGTTTTCTACGGCAGAGAATCTGAAGGTGTGGTAGGTCATATTCATCTTGGTACTTCAAAAGGAAAAAACTACGCTGCAAGTATAAAACATGATTCTCTTACCGGACTGGTGGACAAAGCTGATATTATAAGGATAGCCAAGGAAAGAATAGACGGTCGCAGACTTTCGGGAACAACACTTGCAATTATTGATATAGATTTTTTTAAAAGCATCAATGATACTTACGGACATCAGTTTGGAGATGAAGTTATAAAAAAGATTTCTGACATTATCTCCACAGAAGTTGGAAATGATGGAATCGCCGGAAGATTTGGCGGTGATGAATTTCTGGTTGTCTTTTATAACATACAGAATGAAGATGGGCTTAGAGCTAAGCTTAAGAGCATCAAAAATCTTGTAAGCGCAACCTTCCCTGATAAAGGGATTGATATGGATAATCCGCTTTCTGTATCAATAGGAGCTGCCGGTTTTCCGAATGACGCAGACAATTATGAAGATGTATTTATGCTTGCAGATTATTCCCTTTATATGGCTAAGGATAAAGGACGTAATCGTTATGTAATATATACTATGTCGAAACATGGTACATTGGATGCTATAAGGGAAAAAAGATATTTTTCCAAAAAGATAAATGAAAGAGACCAGTCTTACGGAGATATGATCGTTAAGATGTTTGACCTGACACTTCATGGAAATCCGTGTTCCGTAGAACATCTTATGGACGAGTTTGCTGAGGCATTTGAATTTCAGCATATGACATTATTTGTTGGGGAGCCGTTCTTTTGCAGATATACGACAGGAAGCGATTGCATAAAGGAAGAATCTGCACGTGATTTTGTTCTTGGAATATTAAACGGTGAAGCTGGAAAAAAATATCTTTTGGATGATAATTTCATTGTGGTAAACAGATTAGATGCGCTTCCGCCATATGCAAACAGTGTGAAAAATTTTTTAAGCGAACTGGATGTTCAATCCTATGTGCGAATTAAATTTTCAGATAAAGATAAAAGAGAGTGTTTTTTGATATTTGCCAGTATTGGTAAGAAAGTGCAATGGAATCAGACTCATTATAAGTTTTACAGAGCATTTGCGGATTTGTTGTCACTTTATTCTCTTGGCTAAAAGTTCATATGATGATATTATGTTAATGCGCACCAAAAGTGCGCATTTTCCATATTATTTTAAGGTAGGTTTTTTATGGCAGAAAATTTATTATTGTTATTCAACAGCATTATGCTGGGATTTGGCCTTGCAATGGATGCTTTTTCGGTGTCACTTGCAAATGGCTTTGCAGATTCAAGGATGAGTCAAAAGAGGAGAGTGGAGATAGCCGGGACATATGCTCTTTTTCAGTTTGCAATGCCGGTAATCGGTTTCTTTTTGGTCCACAATGCCTCTAATTTGTTTCTTGGCTTTCAAAAGTTTATTCCATGGATCGCTTTGATTTTATTGGCTGTAATCGGCTCTAAAATGTTAATTGAGGGGTGTCTGGATAGAAAAGCAGAGATGAAATGTGAAGGCAATCATGACTGCGGCAAATGCGACATAAAAGAATGTCGCAAATATGGTATTGATCCGGATGCCGGAGCAGTTTCAAATAAAGTTCTTATTATGCAGGGCATAGCTACTTCAATTGATGCCCTTTCCGTAGGCTTTACAATTTCTAAATATACATACGGTCAGGTTTTTGCTTCTGCGGGAATTATTGCAGTTGTTACTTATGCAGTTTGCCATGTGGGGCTTAAACTAGGCATTACATTCGGAACAAGACTTGCAAGTTACGCCAAGATTATTGGCGGTCTTATTCTTATAGGAATAGGCATAGAGGTATTCTTTTCATAAAAAAATTATCAGCTTAAACCAATAAATTAATTATTTTTTTTGCCATTTGTTTTTTAAGTTCGTATAAATAAATGTAATACGATTTACATGATAAAAAAATGTGGTTCATTTAGATGATTCATATGTTTGACATTACGAGGAGGAAAAATATGAGCAAAATGGAATTAAATCAGATGAATGATGATGAACTTGAGAATGTTACAGGTGGAAAAAATATTGGAAAGGCAAGTAGCCTTGTTTTCAAGGAAAGCGAAAACGGTGGAAAGCCAAAGGCATCAAGCGCAGTTATGACAGGTCAAAAGCCCAAGGCTACAAAGCTTATGGCAAGTGATAAAAAGGATATTGACAACAAACTTATGTCTGGTGATTTCGCAAATAAAGGAAATTTTTGCTGATTAGAATCTATACATTATTCTTTTATACTTGACAATTCTCTCATTGCAAAATAGAATAACTTATTAGTGAATAAGTTAAAAGCAATGAAGGTGTGAGGCTTTGCCTCGGGATGCATTGTCAATCCTTTAAAGAGAATTGGAGTCACTGGCTGAGAGCTTCAAAAGGAAACAATCGCGGAATTTTCGCACCGGAGCTGTCTGAGTGAAAATGTGATCGGAGATGATCTTAGTAGCTTGGAACGTATGTCTACGTTACAGATTAAGTGGAGAGTAGAGCCTGAAGGGCTTCTATTAATAAACTGAGAGCCTGTTTATTTTATAGACAGGAACATGGGTGGTACCGCGGAATAATAATTCGTCCCTTGCATAGTAGAAATACTTTGCAAGGGATTTTTTTGCGTAGAGCATTTACCTAAAAAGGAGAAAGAAAAAATGATTAGTGAACAGCTTGAAAAGATCAGAGAGGAGGCTATAAGACAGATTTCTCAGTCTGAAGGCCTTGATAAACTCAATGAGATCAGAGTAAGTGTACTTGGTAAAAAAGGTGAGCTTACAGGCATTCTTAAAAGCATGAAGGATGTAGCTCCTGAGGATAGACCAAAAGTTGGTCAGCTTGTAAATGAGACAAGAGAAGCTATTGAAAAAGTTCTTGAAGAAACCAAGGCAAAAATGGAAGCTGCTGCAAGAGATGCCAAGCTTAAAGCTGAAGTTATCGATGTAACTCTTCCTGCAAAAAAGAATAAGGTTGGACATAATCATCCAAATAATGTTGCATTGGAAGAGCTTGAGAGAATTTTCATCGGAATGGGCTATGAAGTGGCAGAAGGTCCTGAGGTTGAAAGAGATTATTATAACTTTGAAGCACTTAACATTCCTGCAGATCATCCTGCTAAGGACGAACAGGATACATTTTATATAAGCGGAGATATCCTTCTTAGAACACAGACTTCTTCAACACAGGTGCATGAGATGGAGAAAGGCAAGCTTCCTATCAAGATGATCGCACCGGGAAGAGTTTTCCGTGCCGATGAAGTTGATGCAACTCATTCTCCTTCTTTCCACCAGGTTGAAGGACTTGTAATAGATAAAGATGTTACTTTTGCTGATCTTAAGGGAACACTTGCAGAATTTGCCAAGCAGCTCTTTGGACCTGACACAAAGACTAAGTTCAGACCTCACCACTTCCCATTCACAGAGCCTTCTGCTGAGATGGATGTAAGCTGCTTTAAATGTGGCGGAAAAGGATGCCGTTTCTGTAAAGGAGAAGGCTGGATCGAGATTTTGGGATGTGGAATGGTACATCCTCATGTTTTGGAGATGAGCGGAATTGATCCTAATGAATATACCGGATTTGCTTTTGGTGTAGGTCTTGAAAGAATCGCTCTTCTTAAATATGAAATCGATGACATGAGACTACTTTATGAGAATGATATCAGATTCCTTAATCAGTTCTGATAATACTATTGATAAAAAATAAAGTTAAGTGAGGAAATAGAAAATGAATACATCCAAATCATGGATTAAAGCATATGTACCGGATTTAAACTGCACTGATCAGGAATATTTCGACGCCATGACACTTTCCGGAACCAAGACGGAAACATTCGAGCCCATGGACAAGAACCTTGATAAAATTGTAGTAGGTCAGATAAAGAAGATTGAGCAGCATCCTGATGCCAATAAGCTCGTGATCTGTCAGGTCGATGTAGGAACAGAGACAATTCAGATAGTTACCGGCGCCAACAATATGAAAGAGGGTGACAAGGTTCCTGTAGTTCTTGATGGAGGAAGAGTTGCAGGTGGTCATGATGGTGGCCCGCTTCCCGAAGGCGGAATCAAGATCAAGGCAGGAAAGCTTCGCGGAGTACCTTCTGCTGGTATGATGTGCTCAATCGAGGAACTTGGCTCTACAAGAGATTTTTATCCGGAAGCACCTGAAGAGGGACTTTATATTTTCCCTGAGGATACAGAGGTAGGAGCAGATGCTGTTGAAGTATTGGGACTTCATGATACAGTTTTTGAATTTGAAGTTACTTCTAACAGAGTTGACTGCTACAGTATGATTGGTCTTGCAAGAGAGACTGCTGCAACCTTCAATCTTCCTTTTAATCCTCCTGTTGTTACAGTTAAGGAAGAGGCTGAAGGAAACGCAGCTGACATGATAAGTGTTGAGATTAAGGATACAGATCTTTGCACAAATTACTGCGCAAGAGTAGTCAAGGATATCAAGATTGCACCTTCACCAAAGTGGATGCAGAGAAGGCTGTCCAGTGTAGGAATCAGACCTATCAATAACCTGGTTGATATTACAAACTATGTTATGATGGAATACGGTCAGCCAATGCATGCTTACGATATGAGTACTATTGCCGGCAACAAGATTATTGTAAAAAGAGCTTCTGACGGAGATACATTCGTAACTCTCGATGGTCAGGAGAGAAAGCTTGACAGTGAAGTTCTTATGATCTGTGACGGAGAAAAAGAGGTCGGAATTGCAGGAATCATGGGCGGTGAGAACTCAATGATCACTGACGATGTAAACACAGTTCTTTTCGAGGCTGCTACATTTAACGGACCAAATATCAGAAAGTCTTCAAAGAGAGTCGGACTTCGTACAGATGCTTCAGGTATTTTTGAAAAAGGACTTGATCCGGCAAATGCTCTTGATGCTATAAACAGAGCATGTCAGCTTGTTGAGGAGCTTGGATGCGGAAAGGTTGTTCCGGGTGTTGTACAGGTGGGACTTCCTATTAAGCCTCTTAAGAGAATCGGACTTCAGGCTGATAAAATCAATAAGCTTCTTGGAACAGATATTTCCAAGGAAGATATGATAAAGATACTTGAAAAAGAAGAAGTTAAATATGATGCAGCAACTGATGAAGTTATCATACCTTCTTTCAGACAGGATCTTAATCAGATGTGTGATATTGCAGAAGAAGTTGCAAGATTCTTTGGTTATGACAAGATTCCTACAACTCTTCCTAAGAACAGTGCTACAACAGGTGGAATATCCTTCAAGATGCGAGTAGAAAAGAAGGCAAGAGAAGTTGCACAGTTCTGCGGATTTTCACAGGGATATACAT
Source organism: Butyrivibrio sp. (assembly GCA_017446685.1). Lineage (GTDB taxonomy): Bacteria > Bacillota > Clostridia > Lachnospirales > Lachnospiraceae > Butyrivibrio. The sequence continues at coordinate 93,067 of JAFSQI010000054.1, read as the reverse complement.
ATTCATTTGAAAGCCCCAAGGTATTTGATAAGCTTCTTTTACCTGAGGATGCAAAAGAGAGACAGGCTATTAAGATTTCAAACCCTCTTGGCGAAGACTTCTCAATTATGAGAACTATACCTCTTAACGGAATGCTTACAAGCCTTGCTACCAACTATAATCGTAGAAATAAAGATGTTCGTCTTTATGAGATGGGAAATATTTATGTACCAAAGAGCCTTCCTCTTACAGAACTTCCTGATGAGAGAATGCAGCTTACTCTTGGCTTCTACGGTGAAGGCGATTTCTATACAATGAAGGGTGTTGTTGAGGAATTCCTTGATAGCGTTCATATGCTTGATAAAGTAAGCTATGATCCTGAAGCAGGCAAGACTTTCCTTCATCCTGGAAGACAGGCAAATGTAGTTTATGACGGTGAAGTAATAGGCTATCTTGGTGAGGTTCATCCTGCTGTTTGTGACAACTACGATATTGATACAAGAGTTTATGTAGCAGTTATTGATATGCCTCATGTTGTTGCTCATGCAAAATTTGATACAGTTTATACAGGAATTGCCAAGTTCCCTGCAGTTACAAGAGACATCTCAATGGTTGTACCGAAGTCAGTTCTTGCAGGCGATATCGAGAAGATGATACGTCAGCGTGGCGGCAAAAAGCTTGAGTCACTTGAACTTTTTGATATTTATGAAGGAGCTCAGATTAAGAGCGGATTTAAGTCAATGGCTTATTCTCTTGCATTTAGAGACAAGGAGAAGACTCTTGAGGACGATGAAATCAATTCAGCAATGAAGAAGATTCTGAATGGTCTTGAGTCACTTGGCATTGAACTTCGTTCATAATAAAAATACATTTTATGCTATTGAATTTTATGCATAGAATAGTATAATGCTTTAAAAGAGGAATTATTTAATATTTTTCCGTATAATATGGGGATGATGTGAAAATGACACGTCATCCTCTTAATTTGTCATAATAACAGGAGGTGCAGAATATGCAGGTTAAAAACGTATGGGAGTCCTATGATGAGACTCAGTTAAAGGCAGTTTATGAATTTGCTGATGATTACAAAAATTTCTTAAATGAATCAAAGACAGAGAGAGAGGCAATCGATACAATAGTAAATGATATCGAGGCTGCAGGTTACAGAGAATTAAATACTCTTATAGGTGGAAAGACAAAGCTCAAGAAGGGCGATAAGGTTTATTCAGTATGGATGAACAAGTCTATCATTATTTTCCAGATTGGTTCTGATCCACTTGAGGCAGGTCTTAATATTCTTGGTGCACACATTGATTCTCCAAGACTTGATGTTAAGCAGAATCCTTTATATGAGGATGGTGGTTTTGCTTTCCTTGATACTCATTACTATGGTGGTATCAAGAAGTATCAGTATGTTGCAATGCCTCTTGCCCTTCACGGTGTAGTTGTCAAAAAGGATGGCACAACAGTTCAGCTTAATGTAGGTGAGGATGAGGATGATCCTGTATTCTTTATTTCTGATCTTCTTATTCACCTTGCTGCAGATCAGCTTAGCAAAAAGGCTTCAAATGTTATCGAAGGAGAGGCTCTTGATATAATTGTTGGTCACAGACCTCTTATGATCAAGGGTAAGGCAGCCAAGGATGATGAAAAGGCTGAAGAGAAAGATAAAGCTGAGGATAATCTTACAGAAGGCGAGAAGTATGCTGCTGAATACGTAAAGAAGGAAATCAAAGATGCTATTGATGCTACTAAGGCTGTAAAGCGTGGTGTAATGGCAATTCTTTATGATCTTTACGGTATCGAGGAAGAAGATTTTATTTCTGCAGAGCTTGAGATAGTTCCTGCAGGAAAGGCAAGAGATGCAGGCTTTGACAGATCCATGGTACTTGGCTATGGTCATGACGACAGAGTTTGCGCATATCCTTCAATGAGAGCTATTCTTGAAGCAAAGGATCTTAAGAGAACAGCCTGCTGCATTCTTGTTGATAAGGAAGAAATCGGAAGCGTTGGTGCTACCGGAATGCAGAGCAGATTCTTTGAGAATGCTGTAGCAGAACTCATGAATCTTACAAAAGAGGGATATTCAGATCTTGCACTTAGAAGATGCCTTGCTAATTCTTGCATGCTTTCATCTGATGTTAGTGCCGGTTTTGATCCTTCATACGCATCAAGCTTTGAGAAAAAGAATGCAGCTTTCCTCGGACATGGTCTTGTATTTAATAAGTTTACAGGTTCAAGAGGAAAATCCGGTTCAAATGATGCCAATGCTGAGTATATTGCAGAAATCAGAAGAGCATTTGAGGGCGAGGGTATTGTTTATCAGACAGCTGAGCTTGGAAAAGTAGATGTTGGCGGTGGCGGAACAATCGCTTATATCCTTGCACTTTACGGAATGAATGTTATTGACTCAGGTGTTGCTGTTCTTAACATGCATGCACCGTGGGAAGTAATTGACAAAGCTGACCTTTATGAAGCTTACAGAGGATATATTGCATTCCTTAAGAATATTGATTTCAGAAATGAATAATTATATTTATTAAAAGTTAATATATTTTTTACGTAATAGTAGCAACGTTTTCTTCGAAAAATGGTAAAATGAAATAGGTTACAATCATCATTTTTTAAGGAGATTGATTATGAAAACCTATTATGGCAAGAGCAATTCCGGAAGTGTATCTGAGGCAGTTAGCGGACTTAGAAATCCGAAACTGCTTATAATGACAAGTAGCGCTGAAAAATTCGAGGAAAACGTTGCGACATTAGAAAAATTATATCCGGGTGTCCCAAGCATTGGCTGTATTGCTATGGGATATAGTACTACAATTGTTGAAAAGGGAGTTTCCGTTACTGCCTTCACTGATGGCGTGACTGTTAAGACGGATGTTCTTGAGAATGTATCCCAGGCACCGGCAAGATATATTGACAGGGTAAAAGCCGCTGTCGAGGCTGTTAAGCCGGGAAAAAATAATACTGCAATTATTGATTTTTGCTCCGGAAATGATGCAGCTGTACTTACTACATTATCCGGAATAACAGAAAAATATGGCATTCAGATTATGGGAGCCACAGCAGATGCCGGTAAAGTATCTGTTAATGGAAAAATTTACTCTGATGCAATGGCCTTTGCTGTTATAAGGAATGAGACGGGTAAGGTTAAAACATATAAAGAAAATCTGTATGCACCAAAAGACAATTTGCAGCTTATCGCATCCAAGACCGATAAGAGCAAATATTATCTTGGAGAGCTAAACGGAAAGCCTGCTAAACAGGTTTATATGCAGCTTACAGGTGCACAGGAAGGAAAAATAGTAGATCAGACTTTCAAAAATCCTTTCGGAAAAATGGTTGGAGAAGATGTTTGCATTGTTTCTCTTAAAGATGTTTCCGGAAGCGGACTAATATTATACAGGCAGATCAATGACTCAGACATTCTCACAATCCTGGAGATGAGAGACATGGCTGAAGTAGCTCAGAACACAATCGATAGCATTAAAAGAGATTTTTCGAGCGTGTCAGCAATTTTCTCTGTCAACTGCATATTCAGATACCTTGTATTCCAGGAAAATGGTGGAATAAACCAGTACCTTGGTAAGATTGGTACGCTTGGCACTTCCTGCGGACTTGTAGGATTTGGTGAGCATTATAACACACAGTTTGTTAACCAGACCATGACATGCGTGGTATTTGAATAAAGGAGAGAGAAAAATGTTTGATTTTTTTGCAAAGAAAAATGAAGAAGTCGAAAGCGCTCCGGTAAGTCGTGAAAAGCTTGAAATAGAACAGTTCAAGGAAAAGAAAGATTCACTGGTCTATATTGCCAATTCTATAAAGACCTACCAAAAGGATTTGGTAAACAATGAGGTGAATTCTCTGACTGAAATCCACGACATGGGTACTGCAATTGGGAATGTCATTGATTCCAATGCCAAGTTACGTGATCAGATGGAACTCTTTAATGAGAAATTTGCTGAAGTTAATCAGAGTGCATCTAAATTTGAAGATGTAAAGGTTAATATCCTGAATAGTGTTCAAAATGCACAGGATAAAGTTGGAGAGCTTAAGAGCAGTTCCAATGAGGTAAGAGCAAGCTTCGATGAGATGGCTTTGGGATTTGAAAACTTTAAACAGTCAGTTGAACAGATTTCAGATTATATGAAAAAAATCATCAACATTGCCTCTCAGACTAATCTTTTGGCACTTAATGCTTCTATTGAGGCAGCCAGAGCAGGTGCGGCAGGTAAGGGATTTGCCGTTGTTGCAACAGAGGTTAGAGAGCTTGCAGATGAGATAAAAGTAATGATCGATCAGGTTAATGCATCAATCGATAATGCAGGAGCCGAGAGCGAGAAACTCACGATCAGCATGGAAAATTCCATTGCTGCGATGGATAGAAGTCTTAATGAGGTTGAGGAAACCAATAAAACCTTTGATGAAATCATTCAAAGTGCTAATGGCGCCAATGCAGTTCAGAAAGAAATTTCGGATACTGCTGAGGATGCAACAGATGAGCTTGAGAGAATCCGCGGCGGCTTTGATGACATCAACAGAAGATATGATGAGCTGGTAAGTCAGCTTGATAAAGTTAATAATCTTGGTACAACCAAGAGTAGTGTATTTGAACACATCGACAATCTGGTATCACAGATTGAACCAATTTTAAAAAATAATTAAAGATTCATATAGGGAGCCATTATTTGGCTCCCTATATTATGGAAAGAGAAAAATAATGGAAGAAAAACAGGAAATAGGCTTATCAACAGCCGATTACTATTTTGATCTCCCACAGGAACTAATAGCGCAGGACCCTATGGAGAAAAGAGATGAGTGCAGGCTCCTTGTGGTTGATAAAAAGACAGGAGAGACTTCTCATCATGTTTTTAGTGAGATAATTAATTATCTTGAGCCAGGTGATTGTCTTGTACTAAATAATACGAAGGTTATTCCGGCAAGGCTCCTTGGAGAAAAAGAGGGAACAGGAGCTGCTGTTGAAATTCTGTTACTTAAAAGAAAAGAGGCAGATGTTTGGGAAACGCTGGTAAAACCGGGGAAAAAGCTTAGACCCGGAGCAAGAGTATCTTTTGGCGGAGGAATATTAAAGGCAGAGATACTTGATATAGTCGAGGAAGGAAACCGACTTGTCAAATTCTATTATGACGGAATATGGGAAGAGGTTTTGGATAAACTTGGTGAAATGCCGCTTCCTCCATATATAACACATAAGCTTCAGGATAAAAACATGTACCAGACGGTATATGCCAAGTATGAAGGTTCTGCTGCGGCTCCAACTGCAGGTCTTCATTTTACAGAAGAACTTCTTCAGAAAATTCGTGAAAAGGGAATTAACCTTGCATTTGTAACTTTACATGTTGGACTTGGCACATTTAGACCTGTAAAAGTAACCAATGTAAAAGAACATCACATGCACACTGAATGGTATCAGGTTACTCAGGAAGCAGCTGATACTATAAACAAGACGAAGGAAAGTGGACACAAAGTTATTTGCGTTGGAACAACAAGCTGCAGAACTATTGAAAGTGCGGCAGATGAAAATGGACATCTTTCTGCCTGCAGCGGTGATACCTCAATATTTATTTATCCGGGCTATAAATTTAAAGTTTTAGATCAGCTTATAACTAATTTCCATCTTCCGGAGTCAACACTTGTTATGCTTGTTTCAGCTCTTGCAGGGCGTGAACATGTACTTGCTGCCTATCAGGAAGCTATAGAAAACAAATATAGATTTTTCTCCTTTGGAGATGCATGTTTCTTTAAATAATCGGACTTGACAGCTACACTAGCTTTCATCTTTATATGAAAGCGTATCTGTCGAAGCCAGATTCTTGTGGGGGTTCCGGTTTTGCCTGCAAGAAGTCATATTTCATAAATTTTTGGCTACCACTTTGTGGTAGTCATTTTTTATGATATAAGAAATTTTTCCGCATTCATTAAGAAAAAGTTATACCTTCCGATAAGATATGTTTGTTTTACAACTGTGATGTTCTAAAGCATAATACAAACAACATAAAACAAGGTATGGAGATGCACTGATGGCAGGCTATATACATGCCTGGCAGACGGTTGCCACGGGAGGACTATATATGGCAAAAGAGAACAGAGAAGATTTTTGGGAAAGCAATGAAAAAATCTGGGAACAGATAAAAAATCAGGTTGAGGGCATAAAATTCGGAAATGTAAGTATTACTATCCATGAGGGAAAAATCGTTCAGCTTGAAACTGTAAAAAAGCAAAGATTCTAAGTACGGGGTGATAAATATGGCTAGAACAATAGAAGAACTTGAAAAAAATCATCCTTGCTTTGGTGGATGCAAATTTAATGCAGGAAGAATTCATTTGCCGGTCAGCCCCGGATGTAATATCGCATGCAAATTCTGTGACAGGTCAATAAATGATGTTGAGCAAAGGCCAGGTGTGACATCTAAGGTAATATCACCGGATGAAGCAAATACATTTATAGATAGGGCGCTTGAACTTGTTCCGACAATCAAGGTAGCCGGAATTGCAGGCCCCGGCGATACACTGGCAACTGATTTTGCTTTTGAAACCTTTAGAAAAATATCAGGCAGGCATCCTGAACTTCTTAGCTGTATGAGTACAAACGGACTTCTTTTGTATGAAAGAGCTGATGAACTTTTAGAGGTAGGAATTGATACACTTACAGTTACAGTAAATGCAGTTGATCCGGAAATAGAGGCAAAACTAAATGATTTCATAATCTTTCACGGGAAAAAATATGAAGGAGTTGAGGGCGCGAGGATTCTTATTGAAAATCAGCTAAAAGGCATTAAGAAGGTTGCGGATGCAGGCGTGACAATAAAAATAAACACAGTTCTGGTACCGGGGATAAATGATGAGCATATTTCTGAAATAGCAAGAACGGTAAAAGAACTGGGGGCTTTGATGTACAACATTATTCCTCTTATTCCGCAGCATAAGCTTAGCGGGATTCCAAGACCAACCTGTGAGCAGCTTGAAAAAGCGAGAGAGGATGCAGAAAAGTACATTAAGGTATTTAGACACTGCGCTCATTGCAGAGCTGATGCCGTAGGTGTTCCCGGAATATCTGAGTATTCTAAACTCGTTTATCAAAACAGATTAAATGTCCGAGAGACTTTTTCGCATGGTTAAGTTATTCTAAAAAAATAGAGGAATATAAATGGTATCATATAGGGTTGCTATAGCATCAACTGATAACAGGCATGTTGATCAGCACTATGGAAGGGCAGAAAGCTTTTTGATAGTTGATGTAAATGAAGATGGGAGCTATGAGGAAATTGAACAAAGATTTGTAACACCTGTCTGTATGGGCGGGTATCACGACAGTGAAAAATTAAAAAAAGCTACTGAGGTGCTGCTTGACTGTAACTTTGTGCTTGCTGCAAAAATCGGACCGGGTGCTTCTTATGAGCTTAAAGAGAGAGGAATTGCCTGTTTTGAGCTTCCGGGAAATGTAGCTGATTCTATAAAAAGACTTGATGGATATATAAAACTATTGCAGGAGCTAAACGGAACAATCTGACTACAGCTATTGACGACAAAGTCGGTTACTGTTCACTCGCATACTGCTCGCTCCAGTAACCACTTCGCGCATTCATTCCAAATCGACTTCGTCGATGGAATGCGCTCACTCCTGCATCAGGTTCTCACGAAATGCGCAGCTTAGTGCGCATTTCTGTTTGAACAGTAACCAAAGTCGCATATTTTCGAATTGATAGAAATAGTCCGGATTATTTATCATTAGTTTCAGGATTACGAGGAAAAATACATGGGAAAATACAATTTTGATGAAGTGATAGACAGACGAGGTACATCAAGTCTTAAATTTGATTTTGGCATCGAGCGTATAGGGAGAGATGATCTTCTTCCCATGTGGGTTGCAGATATGGACTTCAGACTTCCCGATGAAATTCTTGCTGATTTGCAAAAAAGAATTGAACATGGGGTATTTGGTTACACTGAAGTTAAAGCTGATTACAACCAGTCGGTAAGTAACTGGTTTTTGAAAAGACATGGCTTTGAAATTCAAGGTGAATGGAATACGGTTGTTCCGGGAGTGGTTTTTTCTATTGCTATTGCTGTCAGAGCCTTTACCGAAAAAGGGGATGGAGTTCTTATACAGGAGCCTGTCTATTATCCTTTCAGAGAGACAATTGAGTTAAACAATAGGGTGGTCATAAATAATAAGCTTATTAACAAAGATGGGCATTATGAAATAGACTTTGAAGATTTTGAAAAAAAGATTGCTGATAATAACGTTAAACTGTTTTTACTTTGCAGTCCTCATAATCCGGTTGGGCGAGTATGGGGAAAAAGTGAACTTGAAAGGCTCGGAGATATTTGTTTAAAGCACGATGTTATTATTTTGGCAGATGAAATACATTCTGATTTTATTTATCCGGGATATAAGCATTTATCTTTTATGAATCTGGATGAAAAATACCATAAAAAGCTAATACTTGCTACTTCTCCTAGTAAGACCTTTAATATTGCAGGTCTTCAGATAGCAAATATTATTATCCCTGATGAGAAAATCAGAAGGGCGTTTAGAAGGGAAAATGATGCCGGAGGATATAGTCAGCCAAATGCGCTTGGATTAACAGCAACGGCTTCCTGTTACGAAAAGGGGGCTGATTGGGTAGATGAACTTTTAGATTATTTAAACGGTAATCTTGAATATTTAAAGGCTTTTTTGAAAGAGAATATCCCTGAGATAAGGCTTACAGAACCTGAAGGGACCTATCTTGTCTGGCTTGATTTTTCTTTTCTTACGGATAATTACAAAGATTTAAGACATCTGGTAGTGGATGAAGCGCACCTTTGGCTTGATTTTGGAAAAATATTCGGGAAGGATTCATCTCTTTTTGCAAGGATAAATATTGCATGTCAAAGAAGTGTGCTAAAAAGAGCGCTTTTACAGCTTGATAAGGCGGTTAAAAGTTATCGCTTAAGCAAAAAGAAGTTAGATATAAAAATACCATAATTAAGAAAAGTTTACAGTATTTAACAAAAAAGGAAGGTAAAGCAGGATGGATTGTAGTGGTTGTAACAGATGTACAGAAATTAATTGCAGCATAGATACTAAATGTCAGCAGCTTGATAGAAGCTTAATGGATAAATACGGAGCTATCAGTTTTCCTATATACCAGACTGCAACCTTTGCGCATCCGGGACTTGGTCAAAGCACAGGCTATGATTATACCAGAATGCAGAATCCGACAAGGCAGCAGCTTGAGTCAATTGTAAGTTACCTTGAAAACGGGACAGATGCCATAGCTTTTTCAAGCGGTATGGCGGCAGTTGCAACAGTCATGGAACTATTGCAGCCGGGCGACCATTTTATTATTGACTCGGATCTCTATGGTGGTAGTATAAGGCTTTTTAATGAAATCAGCAAAAAAAACGGACTTACCTTTACAGCAGCAAACTTAAGCACTGATGATATCAGACCTTTGATACAGGATAACACAAAGGCTGTTTATCTTGAGACGCCCACCAATCCTATGATGAATGTAACTGATATAGAAGAACTATCAAGGGCAGCACATGAGAACGGTCTTATTCTGATAGTTGATAATACTTTTTTATCTCCGTATTTTCAGAATCCTCTTGACCTTGGCGCTGATATAGTCATTCATTCAGGTACGAAATTCCTTGGAGGGCATCATGATACAATAGGCGGCTTTGTGGTGGTAAAAGATAAAGCGATAGATGAAAGGCTGAGATTTTTATATAAGACGACAGGAGCGGGGCTTAGTCCTTTTGACAGCTGGCTTATCTTAAGAGGAATAAGGACCTTGGCGGTACGTCTTGAGAGGGCGCAGGAAAATGCGCTTAAGCTCGCAAGATTTTTAAAGTTAAATAAGCATGTTACCAAGGTGATTTATCCGGGACTTGAGGATCATCCGGGCTACAATATAATGAAAAAACAGGCAAGGGGCTTTGGTGCAATGCTTACCTTTGAGGTTGATTCGGTTTCTTTTGCAAAAGCCATATTAAATAATGTTGAACTGATATACTTTGCGGAGAGTCTTGGGGGAACAGAAACACTTATAACTTATCCTATTACCCAGACGCATGCAGATGTTCCCAAGGATGTTCTTGAAAAAAACGGGATAAATGACAGAGTCTTAAGGCTTTCTGTAGGAATTGAGGGAATAAATGACCTTATCTGCGAGTTTAACAGAGTCTTTTCTGTAGCTGAAAAAATATGCGGCTAATAATATAAACTTATACCTGGCAATAAGTAAAAGCTGATTTTAGGACGTGAATTATTGTGCTAGAATTCATTTTAGTAAAACAAAAACAAATTCGAAGGGAGAATATTAAATATGTCACAGATTAAAGAAAGCGCACTTGAACTTATCGGAAACACACCACTTCTTAAATTAAACGGATACAGCAAGAAGGTTGGAGTAACAGGAGCTACTATCCTTGCCAAGCTTGAGTACTTAAATCCTGCCGGATCTGTAAAAGACAGAGTTGCTCTTGCAATGATTGAAGAAGCTGAAAAGAGTGGTAAGTTAAAGCCGGGAGCAACAATTATCGAACCAACATCAGGAAATACAGGTATTGGTCTTGCAGCAGTTGCAGCAGCTAAGGGATACAAGGCAATCCTTACACTTCCCGATACTATGAGCGTAGAGAGAAGAAATCTTTTAAAGGCTTATGGTGCTGAACTTGTTCTTACAGAGGGAGCAAAGGGAATGAAGGGAGCAATTGCAAAGGCAGATGAGCTTCTTAACGAGATTGAAGGCTCTGTAATTCTTGGACAGTTTGTAAATCCCGCTAACCCGGCGGTTCATAAGGCTACAACAGGTCCTGAGATCTGGGAACAGACAGACGGAAAAGTTGATGTATTTATCGCAGGAGTTGGTACAGGCGGAACAATCACAGGTGTAGGCGAATATTTAAAGGAGAAAAATCCTGATATCAAGGTTATTGCAGTAGAACCTGCAACAAGCCCTGTACTTTCAAAGGGAACGGCAGGTGCTCACAAGATTCAGGGCATCGGTGCAGGATTTGTTCCGGATGTTCTTAACACAAAGGTTTATGATGAAGTAATTGCAATTGAAAATGATGATGCATTTACAGAGGGAAGAAATTTTGCACTTTCAGAGGGAATTCTTGTAGGTATCTCATCAGGCGCAGCGCTTAAGGCGGCTACAATCGTAGCAGCAAGACCGGAGTATAAGGGCAAGAACATCGTAGTTCTTTTACCTGATTCCGGAGACAGATATCTTACTACACCACTTTTTTCTAACTGATAAAAATAAAATATTAACTGACCGGACAACCGGAGGTTCACTTAAGTACTGGTGAGCCTCCTTTTTTATTGGAAAATTTTTACATATATAAAGAGGAGATGAAAAAATGGGAGAACTTAGACAAATTGCAATCTACGGAAAGGGTGGAATTGGCAAATCCACAACTACGCAGAATCTTACGGCGGGACTGGTGGAACACGGAAAGAAAGTAATGGTTGTTGGGTGCGATCCTAAAGCTGATTCTACAAGACTTCTTCTTGGAGGCCTTGCACAAAAAACTGTTCTTGACACTATCAGAGAAGAAGGTGAAGATATCTCGCTTGACAGGATCATGAAGGAAGGCTTTGGCGGAACAAAGTGCGTTGAGTCAGGTGGACCTGAGCCCGGTGTCGGATGTGCAGGTCGCGGAATTATTACATCAATAAATATGCTGGAAAACCTTGGGGCATATACTGATGATCTTGATTATGTATTTTACGATGTACTTGGAGACGTTGTATGCGGAGGATTTGCAATGCCTATAAGAGAAGGCAAGGCAAAGGAAATATATATTGTAGCATCAGGCGAGATGATGGCACTTTATGCAGCCAATAATATCTCAAAGGGTATACAAAGATATGCAAGAACAGGTGGAGTAAGACTTGGAGGAATCATTTGCAATTCAAGAAATGTTGACAGAGAGCTTGATCTTTTAAGAGCATTCTCAAAAGAGCTTGGAACAAAGCTTTTGTATTTCGTACCAAGAGACAATGTTGTTCAGCATGCTGAAATAAATAAAAAGACGGTTATAGAATATAAGCCTGAATCAAACCAGGCTCAGGAGTACAGAAATCTGGCGCAGGCTGTAATAGAAAACAAGGATTTTGTAATTCCCACACCAATGACACAGGAAAGACTCGAAGAAATCCTTATGGAATATGGCATGATGGAGCTTTCGGATGATTACAAGATTTAAGTTGTAAATTGTAGGAGGAAAAAATGGCTATAAATTTAAACAATTCGAATGTTGCGACAAGAGAAAACCGAATAGGCTCCATTACAGGATATCTTGGTTCATTGCATGATCTGGCAAGCCAGAGTGAATGCGGGACATTAAAGGGATGCTCAAGATGCTTTTCTCAGTCAAGTACGTGTCTTTCAAGCTGTGCTCTGGGGCAGTTATCAGCTATAAGAGATGTGGCAATTATCCATCACGGCCCTGCAGGATGTTCTGTAGCGGCAGCAGGTTCCTATTACCTTGATAAAGTAATGGCAAAAAAGAGAGGTGTTACTAACGATACGGTTTATGTCGGAACTGATATGAATGAAAATGATACGATATTTGGCTCTACTGAGCAGCTAAAGAAAATCGTATTGGAAGTTAACAAACGCTACAGCCCCAAGGCAATTTTTGTGACAAGTTCCTGTGCAACAGGAATTATCGGTGAAGATATAGACAGCGTTGTTGATGAAATCAAAGATCAGGTAAATGTGCCAATAGTTGCGGTTCATTGTGAGGGATTTAAATCAAGAATATGGGCTACAGGATTTGATGTTTCAGATCATGCTGTTCTTCAGTCTATTGTAAAGCCTCCGAGAGAAGGCATTAAGTCAAATAAGATAAATTTCAAGAATTTCTATGAAAGCGCAAGGCCTGAGATTATAGAAATGTTTAAAAACTTTGATCTTGAGCCCACATTTCTTTACTGTAATTCTACTGTTGAGGAGCTTTCACATATATCTGAGGCATTGGCAACTACCTGTATTTGCGGAACCTTAGGAAACTATCTTGGAAATGCTCTTGAAGAAAAGTATGGCGTTCCGTATGTACGGTCAATAAACCAGTGCGGAATTGTAGGCTTTGAGACCTGGCTTCGCGAGATTGGTAAGGTAACAGGAAGAAGTGAAAAGATTGAAAAATATATTAAAGAACAAAGAGAAATATATCTTCCAAAGATTGAAGAGGTCAAAAAAGAACTTAAAGGACTTAAAGCAGTTATCGGAATGGGCCCCGGGTACACCTTCGAGGTTTCAAGAGTTCTAAATGAGCTTGGCATTGAGGTAGTATGGGCTCTTGCATGGCATTATGACAAGAAATATGAAAACGGTGATGTTCCTCCTTCAATGAAATATCTGCTTGAAAATGATATAGATTTTGGAACAAGCATTTCAGATCAGCAGAACTATGAAGTTATGAATGTGCTGAACAAGTACCAGCCGGATCTGTATCTTTCAAGACATCCCGGTTCAACTGTATGGGCGATTAAAAATGGTACGCCCGCAGTATATGTGGCAGACGAATATATGATATTCGGTTATAAACACACTTTGGATTTTGCTAATTCTATTCTTGATAGTATCAGAAACCGAAGTTTTGAAAAAAATCTGGCAAAGAGAACAAAACTTCCTTATACAGACTGGTGGTACAAGCAGAGTGTTGGCGAATTCCTGGTACAGGAAAAGGTATGATCGGGAGGAAGAGCAAAAATGGCAAAATTACTTGATAAACAAAGATATAAGTGTGCGCTTGCTGCAATGCAGACAGTTCAGGCGATTGACAGAGCAATTCCGGTTCTTCATTCCGGACCCGGGTGTGCACAGAAACTCTCAGACGGGACAGGAAGCAGCGGATATTTTTCTCCTAATATTTTTCCATGTACCAGCATAAATGAGAAAGATGTAGTGTTTGGAGGTGTTAAAAAGCTTCATTCAACTATAGATAATGCACTTAAGGTCATAGATGCTGATCTATATGTGGTTTTGACTGGTTGTATTCCCGAAATAGTAGGTGATGATTCAGGAGAGGTTGTTTCAGAATTCGCTGATGCAGAAAAGCCTGTTATTTATGCTCCTACAGCTGGATTTAAGGGAAATAACTACAAAGGCCATGAGCAGGTTATAGATGCGATAACAGATCAGTTTCTGGAAAAAGCAGAGGCACGTCGCAAAGGTTTTGTAAATATATGGGCTGATGTCCCATACCAGGATCTTTACTGGCTTGGAAATATAAGGGAGCTTGAAAATCTGCTTAAAGAGATCGGACTTACACCGAATACAATTTTTGGCTATGGAAGAGGAATTGAGAATATAAAAAACATCCCATACGCCGAGTTTAACCTTTTGGTTTCACCCTGGGTATCTTTAAAAAATGTAAAAAAGATGGAAAAGAAACTCGGAATTCCGTATCTTCATTACAAGACGCTTCCTGTAGGTGCGTTTGAAACCAGTAAATTTTTGAGGGAAGTAGGAAAGTTTGCAAAGCTTGATGAAAGTAAAGTTGAAGAAGTAATCACACAGCACGAGAAATATTATTACTATCTCATAGAAAGATATGCAGATCTTTTCCTTGAAAACAGAGTTATCAACAAGCAGTTTTCCGTGGTTGCGGATGCGCAGTACGCCCTTGGAATTACAAAATTCCTTACAAATGACCTTGGACTGGTTCCCGCTAAACAGTTTATTGTAGATGACACGCCAAAGGAGTACAGGGAAGATATAGCAGCAGAATTTAAGAATCTTAATTATGGACTTGAAGCAGAAGCTGTATTTGAAACAGACAGCTATAAGATTCACGAAGCAATAAAGGAACATGATTATCACGGTTATCCGCTTGTTCTTGGAGGCTATTATGACAAAGAAATCACAGAGGATTTAAAGGGCAATTTCCTGAACATCTCCTGGCCGGTAAGAGACAAGGTGGTATTTGATGACTTTATTGTTGGATACACAGGTGGAATAAGGCTTATTGAAGATATTTATACTGTGGCTTCACAGAGATTTAACTGATAAAAATTTTTAGAAAGGCGTTAGGAAAATGTCTTATTTAATAGCTGTCGCTTCTTTAGATGAAAAGAATGTTGACCTGTCTTTTGGGGCTGCAGAAGGTTTCCATGTATATAGCATAGATGGCTTGGAAATAAAAAAAATTGGCTACAGAAAGCTTGAGGAAAACAAGGAACCAAATTTGAATAACTCAGTGCAGAAGAAAATAAGTGATAGTCTTCCTGAAAACGTTGAATGCAGTGAGAGGCCGCAATGTGGAAGCGGTAAAGGATGTGGAAGTGGCTGCCATGGAGCTGGTGGTTTACTTCCCAAGGTTGAACTTATATCGGATTGCAGAAGCCTTGTATGCAAAAAAATCGGCTTTCAGGCACAAAAGCAGCTGGAACAAAAGAAAATTACATCTTTTGATGTTGACTGTAGTGTAAACGATGCTCTTACAAAAATCTCTGCATATTTTGACAAGATAGACAGACACATTTCACTTAGAAAAGATGGTGTATAAATTTATAAAAAAAAGGAGGAGAAGGGTATGAGAAAATCAGAAATAATCAGGAAAATAACGGTAATTGGAGTTACTGCAGCGATGATGGCTCAGATGGTGGGATGCGGTTCATCTTCTAGTGTTAATTCTTCTGCAGCAGATGTCAGCAAAACTGAAAATGGAAATTCAGAAGTAACCAAGGTTGTGATCGGCTCAGGCATTAACTACAATCCTTATTGCTATCTGGATGAGGAAGGTAACGCGGTAGGATATGAATATGATGTTCTTGCGGCTATAGATGAGCTGCTTCCCCAGTATGAATTTGAATATCAGTCAATGGCTTTTGATCAGCTTGTTCTTTCACTTGAAGCAGGAAAGATTGATCTTGCCGCACACCAGTATGAATATACAGATGAGAGGGCAGAGAAGTATCTTTTCTCAGAGGAAACCTATACTTCATATATAACATATCTTGCGGTTTTGATAGATAGTGATGTTACTTCACTTGAAGATCTTGCAGGTAAGAATATCAGGTCAGGCGGAGCAACAAGTGCAACTACACAGATTCTTACCAAGTGGAATGAGGAACATCCCGGGCAGGAAGTTGTAATAGTAAACACTGACTCAAGTACCGATGAAGAAGGGGCAGCAGCTCTTAAGTCCGGAGCGGCAGCAGCTACAGTGCTTAAAAAGAGTGATGTGATTAAATACAATAAAAACTTCAGTGATGATGGAAAAGACTGGGTAAAATCGGTTGGAGAGCCAATAAATAATTCAAAGACATATTATCTTTACAGAAAAGATGAAACTGAGCTTCAAAAGGCTGTTGACGGTGCTTTAAAGACACTTAAGGAAAACGGAACCCTTTCAGAACTTGCAATCAAGTGGGTGGGTTATGATGTGACAGAAGAGGAATAACGGTTATGGGAAATTATTTTAGCTTTGAAAGATTCATATATGTTTTTCCTAAAATAATTTCAAATGTATCCGTGAATTTCCATATAGTGTTTTGGTCGATGCTTCTAGGAACAATACTTGCGGTGTTTGTCGCTGTACTCAGACTAAAGAGGATTCCGGTAATAGGGCAGATTCTTGGAGTATATATATCCTTTATGCGTGGAACTCCTCTTCTGGTACAGATGATGATAGCTTTTTATGGAATACCGATTGTATTTGGTTCACTATTTATGAATGCTTTTGGGATAAATTTAAATAGGATAGAGCCTGTAATATTTGTTGAGATAGCTATCATTCTGAATGAAGGAGCATTTCTTGGTGAAATATTCAGAGGTGCGATTACTTCTGTTCCGTATATTCAGACAGAAGCAGGTTATTCCATAGGAATGACGGGAGCACAAACTTTTACAAGAATTGTGCTCCCGCAGGCATTTAAGGTGGCAATTCCGCATTATGGAGTTGATCTTGTCGGAGTTTTTCAGAATACTTCACTGGTGTTTACTTTAGGCGTCGTAGATATCCTTGGAAAGGCCAAAACGCTTGGAGCAGCAACCGGGCATACCCTTGAAGGATATGTGGCGGCTACAGTGATATATATTACTTTCAGCCTTTTATTAAAGGGGGCATTTATCCTCATAGAAAAAAAGCTGGCTGATTGAGGAGGTGCGTATGATATGTCATTTGGAATATCCAATTTTTTAGATTCATTAAAATCAGCTTTTTTGTATGCACCTGTAACTCTTAAGCTGACATTTATCACCTTTGTTATAAGTCTTATATTGGGGACTATAGTGGCAACTGTAAGATATTATAAGATACCGGTTCTTTCTCAGTTTTTTTCAGTATTTGTCACTGTATATATGGGACTTCCCACAATGGTTGCTCTTATTCTGTACAATCTGATCTTTATGACTTTCTATAATGATGTCGCGAAAGCTCTTAATATCAATATCCCGATCACAGATATAAATCCTATTATAATCGGTTATTTTACGCTGATACTTGGAACTACCTGTTCTATAAGTGAGAGCGTAAGGGGAGCCTTTAGAGGAATTTCAAAAATCCAGTATGAGGCAGGATACAGTATTGGTCTAAGTAAAGTGAAGACTCTTACAAGAATTATTTATCCGCAGATGGTTCCGATTCTTCTTCCGGGATTGCAGAATTCTCTTATAGGACTTTTGAAGGCATCAAATCTTGTAAGTGCTATTGCAGTTGTGGAGATCATGACGGGAGCTCTTTTACCCAGTCTTTTATATTACAGTTATCTTGAAGGATATGTGGCAGCAGCACTTGTATATTGGCTGATTGGAGCATTTATAGAGCTTTTGGCATATTTTGCAGAAAAAAATTCAGGGAAATATTTGAAAAAAGGGACAGTATAATGATTGAACTTGTTGGAGTTAAGAAAAGTTTTGGAAAACAGGAAGTTTTAAGGGATGTTTCGGTTAAGGTTAATAATGGTGAAGTAGTTGTTATATTAGGTCCTAGCGGTTCTGGAAAAACAACATTTCTAAGGTGCATTAACTTTCTGGAACGTGCTGACAGTGGCATTTTGAAGTTTGACGGAAAAGAGATAGATTTAAAAAGAGCAAGGAAAAGAGAAATTCTTGATGTAAGAAGGCATACAGCTTTTGTTTTTCAAAACTACGGTCTGTTTGCCCATAAGACAGCACTTCAAAATGTTATGGAGGGGCTTACACAGGTTCAAAAGAAATCAAAGGCTGAGGCAACTAAAATTGCGGAGGATGCGCTAAAATGGGTTGGACTTATTGATAAAAAGGATTTCTATCCTTCACAGCTTTCCGGAGGTCAGCAGCAAAGAGTTGGAATTGCCAGAGCTGTCGCACTTAAGCCTGAAGTGATACTTTTTGATGAGCCGACATCAGCCCTTGACCCTGAACTTGTAGGAGAAACACTCGAAGTAATAAAAAATGTCGCAAAAATGGGAATTACCATGATAGTTGTGACACATGAAATGTCTTTTGCCGAAGATGTTGCTGACAGAGTTATTTTTATGGATGGAGGAGTGGTAGTAGAAGAAGGAAAGCCGGATGAAATATTCTATAAACCAAAGGAAGAGCGAACAAGGCAGTTCCTTTCCCGGATAATCCCGCAGGATTCATATGTCATCTAAAGGGGGAAAATTCAGTTGTTCTTGTATTTGAATCTGTATGAATTACGACGGATGTGCAGATCACTTAGCGAGGTTTTTTCGAGCTTAGTGAAATGTCATACAGCGTAGACGAAAATAAGCATTTATGTCCACTCATATATTGGCTGACAACTGAATTGTAACTTTGACTGGCACCTGAATTTTAGCATATAATACAACATTCTTGCTTACAATTTATCTTTAGGGTATTATGTATATGTAGACGTAATTACGCGCATGTGCATAAGGATAATAATCTGCGCTTCTCAAGATAAAAGGGGGCTGAATATGGAAGAAAAAAGAAGAGCTAAGAGACTGGAGCTTTTGGGTGATATTGAGATAAAAGAGATTGGTGGTTCAAAAGGTAAAAAGGTTGATATAAATATTACAGATTGTTCTACCTCGGGAATTGGATTTAGTACAACTGAGCAGCTTACTATTGGTGATAATTACGAGGCTAATCTGGTTATCTGGAATAAAGAAAAGCTGCATGTTTTTTTGCAGATTGTCAGAGCAGTCAAGGAAGAGGATGGTTATCATTATGGCAGTCTTTTCATTGGAATGCCTGAAGATATTAAGATGAGAATACAGGTTTATGAGACTGTAGAAGATGAAAAAGCAAAGCTGAGTTAAGATTATATATAAAGCGTCAAAAGTTTAAATGATAACTTTTGACGCTTACTTTTTTAAAGAAGACTCTGCAGGTCTTTGAAAAAGCTTGGATAGGAGATGCCGACGCAGGAATCGTCAAGGATTCTTGTGGTTCCTTCTGCACCAAGTGCTGCTACCGCAAAGCTCATGGCAAGGCGGTGATCCTGATGTGTCTTTATATCAGCTCCGTGAAGCGGCTTTCCTCCGTGAATTATCATTCCGTCATCAGTGGCAGTGATGTCACATCCCATGGCCTCAAGATTTTCAACTACAGTAGCTATTCGGTCAGATTCTTTGACCTTAAGTTCTGCCGCATCTTTAATTATAGTGTCACAGTCGGCGGTAGCGGCAAGTACAGCAACCATCGGAAGCTCGTCTATCATAGTAGGGATATCTTTTCCGCCGATTTCAAATTTCTTGTCACGTCCTCCGTGCAGTTCAGAATATTTAACTAAAATGTCAGCTCTGGCTTCACCAACGTCACTGTAATTAAGAAGGGTTATATCAGCGCCCATCTGCTTAAGCACAGTAATTATTCCGCAGCGTGTTTTGTTTACGCCTACGTTTCGGATAAGAAGTTCTGAGCCGGGAACCATAAGTGCAGCAGCGATGAAATATGCAGCGGAAGATATATCTCCGGGAACGTTTATTTTGGTGCCTCTAAGTGGCATTCCTGGTTTTAATATTGCTGCGGCGCTTCCATCGGCTGCAATTTCATTGTGTATGTCAGCACCAAATGAGCTTAACATAATTTCAGTATGATTTCTTGAAAGTGCAGGCTCATAAACAACGGTTTCTCCATCGGCGTAGAGCCCTGCGAGAATAATGCAGGATTTAACCTGAGCCGATGCAACCTGATTTCTGTAGGAAATGCCATGGAGTTTACGGCCGCCGTTAATATGAAGCGGAGCGCAACCGTTTCCCATAACTGAGCTTATATCAGCTCCCATTTTCGTAAGAGGAGTGATGATGCGAGTCATAGGTCTTTTCTCAATTGACATATCACCTGTAATATTTGAATCAAAGGGCTGTGCAGCGAGAATTCCTGACATGAGTCTTGTGGTAGTGCCGCTGTTTCTGGTATAAAGTGTGGAATCCGTCGCTTTTAGTCCATTTAATCCCTTTCCATGAACTGTGATTGTAGGGACTCCGTTTGTCGGCCGGATGCTGTGGTCAATGAGGATGCCAAGCTTTTTGAAGCATTCAATGGTTGATATGCAGTCTGCACTTTCCAGAAAGCCGGTTATTTCAGTGGTTCCTTCAGCCAGAGCTCCAAACATAATACTTCTGTGTGAAATAGATTTATCACCGGGTACAAAAATGTCTCCCTTTAATGGGTGGGATGCTTTTTCTAAAGCAATCATTTTCTTTGCGCCTCCTGCGCGTTATGGTGTTGATGAAACTATAGATGTCTACTTATCTGACAGCAGTCAGATATTTCTCTTTTTCAAGCAGCAAAGCGGCTTTATCAAGACCGGCCTTATCATGCAGCTCGATGCGCAGAGTTCCGCGCTCATATTCTCTGTTATGTACAATTCCGATATTTTTGATATTTATATCGTTTTCTGATAAAAGAACTGCAACAGCAGCAAGTTGTCCCGGCTGGTCATTAATGTCGACATGCAGAACATAGGTCTTTTGAATTGGACCACTTGAGGTTTCGATAAATGATTCTCTGTACTCTCTGGCCTTTGCAAAAAATGCCTCAAGCTTTTCTCCCTCATGTTCATCTATTGCAAGCTTTATATCATAAAGTGAATCTATGTATTTCCCTAAAAGCTGAGAAATATTGTCAGAATTGGTCATACAAATCTGTTTCCACATTATAGGAGAAGAAGAGGATATTCTTGTTATGTCCTTGAAACCTCCGGCAGCAATGGTTTTCATGAGATGATCCTTGGAATCATTGTCTTTTACCAGATTGACAAGTGAAGCCGAAATGACATGCGGAACATGACTTATGGCTGCTGTAATGTAGTCATGCTGCAAATACGGAACAATAAGCGGAATTGCGCCGAGTGCAGATACAAGCTCCTGGTAATCCTTAAGTCTGTTTTCATCACAATTGTCTGTCTTAGTAAGAATATAGTAAGCATTTTCCAGAAGCGAGGCCTTTGAATTCTTGTAACCGATTCTCTCGGTTCCGGTCATAGGATGGCCGCCTATAAACTGATTCTCAAGACCAAGCTCTTTTATTTTCTCATGAATGCTGTTTTTGACACTTCCAATATCAGTAATAGTTGTCTTCGTATTAATATATGGTAATAAAAGGTCAAGATTTGAATTATTAAGTTCTACAGGTGCGCATAAAAAAATATAATCACAATCATTAAAATCCTGCCCGATTTCATAAAGCGGCTTATCAATGATCCTGTCCTGAAAAGCCTCATCGACAGTAGACTTGTGCGGTGTATAGGCTATTATTCTCGCCTGCGGCATCTTTTGCTTAATTGCACGTGCTATTGAACCGCCAATCAGTCCAAGACCGATAAAACCGTATGTTTTTATATCCATAAAGGTTATAATCCCCCTAAACATGCATATTTATGTAACTTTCACTATAACACTGTGGCGCGTGAAAGTCAACGCATTGTTAATAAGGACGTAACATTATTTTAACAGATTTTTTGAGAAAAATAATTTATTTTGTGCAAAAAGACCAAAATACTTGTCTTGGTACAATACTTTTAGTAAAATATTGTTATGAGATTTGTATGGGGCGGGGATTTTCATTGTTCAATTTGAACGTCTTTATATTCTCATAAAAATACCCAATTTATTGCGACTGGAGGACATGATATGAACGTTTATACGACTGACAAGATTAGAAACGTAGTGCTGCTCGGACATGGTGGAGCAGGCAAGACAAGTCTCTCTGAGGCAATGGCTTACCTTGCCGGCATTACATCAAGAATGGGCAAAGTAGAAGATGGAAATACTTTAAGTGACTTCGATAAAGAAGAGCAGAAAAGACATATTTCTATCAGCACTTCAACAATTCCGCTGGAATGGGATGGACACAAAATCAATCTTTTAGACACTCCCGGATTTTTTGATTTTGTCGGTGAAGTTGAAGAAGCAATCAGCGTAGCAGATGCAGCAATTATTGTTGTTTCAGGTAAGGCCGGTATAGAAGTGGGTACCGAGAAAGCATGGGATCTTTGTGAGAAATATAAGATTCCTCGAATGTTCTTTGTTTCAGACATGGACATTGATGATGTTTCATACAGACAGGTTGTTCAGGATCTCACTGACAAATATGGTAAGAAGATGGCTCCGTTTAATCTTCCTATCCGTGAGAATGAAAAATTTGTCGGATATGTAAATGTCATTCAGGAAAAAGGCTTTAGATGGGAAGGCAAAGAGGTAGTAGAGTGTGAGGTTCCTGAATATAATCAGGCAAACTTAAGACTCTTCAAGGATACTCTTATTGAGTCAGTTGCCGAGACATCTGAAGAATTTATGGAAAGATATTTTAACGGCGAAACATTTTCTGAGGCTGAGATAAGAGCAGCAGTCCGTTCTAATGTCTGCGACGGCACAATAGTTCCGATTGAGATGGGCTCAAGTACACTTTGCCAGGGCATTTATACTCTTTTGGATGATATTGTAAAATATATGCCAAGTCCGGAAAACCGCAAAATGGCGGGAATCAACACCAATACAAATGAAATTTTTGAAGCTGACTTTGATTTCTCAAAGCCCAAGACAGCTTTTGTATTCAAGACAATGGTAGATCCGTTTATCGGAAAATATTCACTTATAAAGGTTCGCTCAGGTGTTATTAAGCCTGATGACGTAATGTATGTGGCAAGTAAGGACATGGAGGTTAAGGTTGGTAAGCTCTATGTGCTTCAGGGTAACAAGACTACAGAAGTGCCTGAGCTTCATGCCGGTGATCTTGGAGCACTTCAAAAGCTTGATGTTGCTACAGGAGATACTCTTTCTACAAAGGCTAATCCTATACAGTATGCAAAGATGGATATTTCACAGCCATATACTTATATGAGATATCATGCTCAGAATAAGAGTGATATCGATAAGATTGCACAGTCACTTGCCAAGCTTTCAGCTGAAGATCAGACACTTAAAGTAGTAAATGACGCTGAGAACCGTCAGACACTTCTTTATGGTATGGGTGATATGCATCTGGAAGTTATTCAGAGCAAGCTTCAGAATGTTTATAAGGTTGCGATAGACCTGACAAAGCCGAAGGTTGCATTTAGAGAGACGATTCGCAAGACCTCTGATGTGGAATACAAGTACAAGAAGCAGACAGGTGGACATGGTCAGTATGGACACGTTAAGATGCGCTTTGCCCCTTTGGGTGATGTAACAAAGTCATATGAGTTTGACCAGGAAGTTGTAGGTGGTGCAGTTCCTAAGAACTTCTTCCCTGCAGTAGAAAAGGGTATTGCAGAATCAGTACTTCGTGGACCGCTCGCAGCATATCCTGTTGTTGGAGTAAAGGCTACACTTTATGATGGCTCTTATCATCCGGTAGATTCTTCGGAAATGGCATTTAAAGTTGCAGCATCCGGTGCATTTAAGAAGGGCTTTATGGAGGCTTCACCTGTTCTTCTTGAACCAATCGTATCTCTCAAGGTTACTGTACCTGACAACTATACAGGTGATGTTATGGGAGATCTCAATAAGAGAAGAGGCCGTGTTCTTGGAATGAATCCATCACTTACCGGCAAACAGGTGATAGAAGCTGAAGTTCCTATGATGGAACTCTATGGCTATTGCACACAGCTTCGTTCTATGACAGGCGGAAGCGGAGAATACGAGTACGAGTTCAACAGATATGAGCAGGCTCCTTCCGATGTACAGGCAAAAGAAGTTGCTGACAGAGCTGAAAAAGTTGCAGCAGCAAATTCTGAAGAGTAATTTTATTTCACTATAAGTGAAAATATTGAAAATTAAAATAAAATTCGGGCAGATGTAGCTACTGATTTATCTAAATCAGATTGACATCTGCCTGTTTTTTGTGTCAATATTAGAAGCTATGAAATTTTAATAATCTTTTAAATAATAAAAAGACGGTATTGTGATAATATAAAAACATGACGAGAGAGATTTTTTTCCATTATAATTATATAGGTGAAATTGCGGGACTTATTATAGCAGGGCTAATGCTTCTTATTATGCTCTATAGTAAGCCTAAGGATACTTTTGTTTACAAGTATATTTTCTATGGAACTATTCTATCTATAGTATCTATACTTGTTCATATCAGTATTATATTTGTTGCCAATAATCCGGAGAATTATTACAACAAATATATTTTTATGGCGCAGCTTATGTTGTTCCTTATAGTATATATGGGAATACTTTACTGCATCTTTTCTTATGTAAATATGATGTCCATAGTCCGGCGCAAACAAAGAAAAGAGTTCCTTATAATGTACGGGATTATGACACTTGTGTACCTTCTTGGAGTTGTTATTGAGATAGCGGCAAGCGGTCTGTACAAGCTTGGAATTGAAGGCATTGATATTAGACATTTCACTAGATATTATTGCTGCGCGGGGATTGTTTGTACAATTTTTTGCTTCAATGCGACGCTTAGCAATAAAAACTCGGTTTCAAGAGTAATAAAGCATTCAGTATTTGCTATAGCTCCGCTTATTTTGACTCTTTTGATTGCTCAGATAGTTATTTTGAGTCGTTTTAATACCATTTTTACTGCACTTACCTATGTACCTGTGTTTTTACTTGGCTATATGCTGTTTCATTCCAATCCATATGATGAAGTTACAGGCGCGCAGGGAAGTCATGCTCTAAATGCATATATGCATAAAAATCTGGGTAAAAGAAAAATTTATGTTTCTTATGTAAAACTAACTTATCCCGGAGTTGAAAATCTGGTATATGACAGAGATGACCTGATACTAAAGGGTATAGCTGCCTGCAGATCTGTGGAGTCTATCAGTAATAAGGTAAAGATATTCAGAGTTTCTGAAGATAAATATGTAAATATAATTGAGACGGATAAAGAAAGCGAATTTTTGAATTTTGCCAATCAGATAAGAGGCGTTTTTGATGCTGCTAAAACTGAAGTTTCAATTCCGATTAACTATATTATAGTATCTGGCAAAGTTGATGAAAGCTTTGACGAACCACTTAAATGCAGACAATTCTACGAATACATTTCAAGGAAGTTCAAAGATCTGAACAGCAGTCACTTCTATCTGGTAAAGCCTACTGACTACAGTGATTTTATGGAAGACTATGAAATCACAAAGGCTCTTGAGGATATCAGAAACAGACTTGACCTTGATGATGATAGAATTGTAGTCTATGCGCAGCCTATTTACAGTGTAGATACAGGAAGCTTCAGAGTAGCAGAGGCTCTTACAAGGCTTAAGCTCGGAGATAAGATTATAAATCCTGATAAGTTCATTCCTATAGCTGAGAACAGTGGAACAATTCACGCTGTTACATGCATAGTTCTAAATAAGGTATGCAGAGTTATAGAAAGTATTGAAAATTATTATGATTTTGATGCAATATCAATCAATGTTTCATCAAAAGAAATATCTCAGAACAACGCTCATATTGAACTCTTTGAAATAATAAATAATTATGAATTTGACACTTCTAAGATCAGACTTGAAATTACTGAATCGGCAATGTTTGAAAACTTTGATGTTGCCAATGAAAACATGAAATTTCTTTCAAGGGCAGGAATACAGTTTTATCTTGATGATTTTGGTACAGGTTATTCATCGCTTGAAAGAGTTATGGAGTGTCCTTTCAGAACAATTAAATTTGATAAGACGCTGCTGTATAAGTCACTTGACGATAACCGCATGGATGATATCATGACCTATATGATAGAGGTGTTTAAAAAGAACGGCTTTGTAACACTTGTTGAGGGTGTTGAGGATGAATCCCAGAGCCAGTACAGTCTTGAACATGGATTTGATTATATTCAGGGATATCATTATGCTAAGCCTGAACCAATAGAAGGAGTCAAGAAGTACTTTAACAGAAAAACAAAGTTTTAATTATCATTAAGAGGTGTTACTGTGCAATGACCGTGTAACGCCTCTTTTTTTATGCCTTGACACAAATGGTATGATTGTATACAATTATGCACATAAAACATTTTTATTATTCTAACTATAGCTAATGAGCTTCTATAATTCCAAGGGGGCAGTAAAATGCAGGATACAAATACTTTCCAGAACCGTCCGGTCACAATGAATGACAAAAACAATCTGTTGCAGATTGAAGAGCATATGTACATTCTTGATGACGTTGAAAAGCCAAATGTTTTTAGAAATATGTTCCCTTATGAGGAAGTGCCTAAGATTCCGTTTAACGACAGGATAGTTCCCCATAATATGCCAAAGGAAATATGGATAACTGATACAACCTTCCGTGATGGTCAGCAGTCAAGAGCGCCATATACCACAGATCAGATTGTGCATATTTTCGATATGTTCCATGAACTTGGCGGACCAAATGGCATGATACGTCAGAGTGAATTCTTTTTATACAGTAAGAGCGACAGAGATGCTGTATATAAGTGCATGGAAAGAGGCTACAAATTTCCTGAGGTTACAAGCTGGATAAGGGCAAGCCAGGAGGATTTTAAGCTGGTAAAAGAAATTGGTATGAAAGAGACAGGTATTCTGGTAAGCTGCTCTGATTACCATATCTTTTTAAAGCTTAAGATGACAAGAAGGCAGGCTTTGGACCATTATCTTAGCGTTGTGCGCGCGTGCCTTGAGGAAGGAATCAGTCCAAGGTGCCATCTTGAGGATATTACCAGAGCAGATATTTTTGGTTTTGTTGTTCCTTTCTGCCTTGAACTTATGAAGCTTAAAGATGAATATAAAATCCCGATTAAAGTTCGTGCTTGCGATACCATGGGATATGGAGTAAACTTTTCAGGTGCTGTTATTCCGCGAAGCGTTCAGGGTATTATTTATGCTATCAATACTAATGCAGGTGTTCCAAGTGAGCTTATAGAGTGGCATGGTCACAACGATTTTTACAAGGCTGTTACCAATTCCACTACAGCGTGGTTATATGGTTGTTCTTCCGTTAATACATCTTTATTTGGTATCGGTGAGAGAACAGGTAATACACCTCTTGAAGCTATGGTATTTGAATATGCCCAGTTAAAGGGAACTTTAAATGGTATGAATACTACCGTTATTACAGACCTTGCGGAATATTATGAAAAGGAGATAGGATTTACGGTTCCAGCCAATACTCCTTTTGTAGGCAAGAATTTTAATGTTACAAGAGCAGGTATCCATGCTGACGGTCTTTTGAAAAATGAGGAAATTTACAATATCTTTGATACAGAGAAATTTTTAAGGCGTCCTCCTGTAAGTGCTGTTTCAAATACTTCAGGACTAGCCGGAATCGCACATTGGATCAATGTACACTACAAGCTTAAAGATGAGCATGTTCTCTCAAAGACATCACCTCTTGTTACCAAAATCAAGGAGTGGGTTGATGCTGAATATGCCGGTGGTCGTGTTACAGTAATGACAGATACAGAGCTTGTAGGCGAGATTAAAAAGGTTAGTGATGAGCTTGGTATAGAGGTCAGAGAGGGAGAAATTGTAAATAAGCAGTAATTGGCGAAAATGTTACCGGTGTGAATTTTTTTATCCGCATGCAGTAACCTGCGATAAGAGGAAAAATATGGGAAGCAGTGATTTAAAAGAAGAAGTTACAGACCAATATTCTCTTCGAGGAAGAGTCTTTCACAGAATCCGTGAGGATATTTTAAATGGAAAGTACAAGGATCATGAAGAGCTTAAGGAAGTTGCGATAGGTCAGGAGCTTGGCGTCAGCAGGACACCTGTAAGAGAAGCTTTCAGACAGCTTGAACTTGAGGGGCTCATTCAGATCATTCCGAATAAGGGAGCATATGTAACCGGTATCAAGGTAAAAGATATTCAGGATATTTATATGATAAGATCCAAGCTTGAAGGTTTATGTGCGAGATGGTCATGTGAGAATATTACAAAAGAACAGCTTGAAGAGATGGAAGAAAACATCTATCTTGCTGAGTTTCATGCTGCAAGAGGTCACATGGAACAGATGGCAGAGCTTGACAACAGATTCCATACTATATTGTATGAGTCATGTAATTCCAAGATGCTTGAGCATCTTTTGAAGGATTATCATCAGTATGTATGGAGAGTCAGACAGAAGACTCTTTCCAGCAGCAGAGGTGCTGTTTCAAATGTAGAGCATAAATTTATCATGGAAGCCATTAAAGAAAATAATCCTGATAAAGCAGAAGAGCTTGCAAATCAGCATATGATAAACGCATATGAAAATATGGTTGATAAGGGACTTTTGGATTTATACGAATAAGCTTTAAAAGCCATAAAATCAAGTATCAGAAATAAGTATGTAGAGGAGAAAAATCTAATGAGCAAGATTCAGATGACAACCCCCATTGTAGAGATGGATGGAGATGAGATGACAAGAGTTCTTTGGCAGCTTATAAAGGATAAGCTGATACTTCCTTTTGTGGACTTAAAGAGCGAGTATTATGACCTTGGACTTAAGCATAGAGATGAAACTGATGATCAGGTTACTGTAGACAGTGCCAATGCTACTCTTAAGTATGGAGTGGCTGTAAAATGTGCCACTATTACACCAAACAATGAAAGAGTTAAGGAATACGGACTTAAAAAGATGTGGAAGAGTCCAAATGGCACAATAAGAGCAATTCTCGACGGAACTGTTTTCCGTACACCTATTATGGTCAAGGGAATTGAGCCAAACGTAAGAACCTGGGAGTGTCCTATCACACTTGCAAGGCATGCATATGGTGATGTTTACAAGAACGTGGAAATCAGAGTTCCCGGTGCAGGTAAGGCTGAGCTTGTTTTTACCGGCGCTGATGGAACAGAAATAAGAGAAACTATTCACGAATTTGACGAGCCCGGAATTATTCAGGGAATTCACAATAAGGATTCATCAATCAGAAGCTTTGCAAGAGCCTGCTTTAAGTATGCTCTTGCTGAAAAGAAAGAGCTTTGGCTTGGTACAAAAGACACAATTTCCAAGACCTATGACAGAAGATTCAGAGAAATATTCGATGAAGTCTTTGAGCAGGAATTTAAGAAGGATTTTGAAGAAGCAGGCATAACATATTTCTATACACTTATTGATGATGCTGTTGCCCGTGTAATGAAGTCAAAAGGCGGATTTATCTGGGCATGCAAAAACTACGACGGTGATGTTATGAGTGATATGGTTTCATCTGCATTTGGCTCACTTGCCATGATGACATCAGTTCTTGTATCACCCAGTGGTGTATATGAGTATGAGGCAGCGCACGGCACAGTTCAAAGACATTATTACAAGTATTTAAAGGGTGAGCCTACATCCACCAATCCTGTAGCTACTATTTTTGCCTGGTCAGGTGCTCTTAGAAAGAGAGGGGAACTTGATGGAATTAAGGAGCTTATAGAATATGCGGACAAACTTGAAAAGGCTACTTTGTCTGTAATAGAATCAGGACGTATGACCGGTGATCTTGCTCTTATTACAACAATTCCAAATCCTGTAAAACTAGGCAGTGAAGAGTTTTTGGATGCTATTGCTGCAGAAATGTTAAAATGATAAAAAATAAATAAAATAAAGCATAAAGATGCACAAAAGATTCCCTGATTATAGTAGTATTAACATATAAAAATCTTTTTTCGGGAGAATAATTATGCCGATTAATAAACGACCGTTAAAGAAAAGTATTTTTTTAGGATTCTCGGTATTTTTTGTGCTTCTTTGTTTTATTTTGAGCGTATTGACGTACACAACCTATACCAGATCTCTTTATCATTCTTATGAAGAGAGAATGACTGATATATTAAATTATGTAAAGAATCATATTGATATCGAAGATCTCTCTACCTGCGTAGAAACAGGAGAAGAATCTGAAAAATATAAAGAGCTCATGAACTTTATGGATGGTATTATGGAAGATTTTGATATTCATTTCCTGTATATCATTCGCCCCATAATGGGTGACAAGCCGGGGATGATGAATGTTCTTTCTGCTGATACCAAATATGGCAGAGAATATGAGCCCGACGGGTATTATCTGGGCTCTATTTCCTATGATGATTATGATTACGAAGAGCTAAAGAGATATGATACTGCTATTAGTTCAAACGATGGAGCCCACATCACTTTTTTCAAGAATTTCAGCGTCTGGGGATATGATTATACAGGGCTTATTCCGCTTGTAAATTCCGAAGGTGAGAAGTTTGCAGCTCTTTGTGTTGATATTGAAGTTTCAGAGCTAAGAAGAAACATTCAGACATACACAGTTCTTAATATTATTCTTATTGCGGCACTGGCTATTTTGTTTATCACATTCTTTTTACTTTGGATGAACAGAAATATTACTGAGCCTATAAGTGAACTTGAAAAAAGTGTAGTCGCTTTCGCCAAAAAATCCCATGACCAAAAGAATCCGGAAGAACTTGAGTATATTCCGCCGGAAATCCATACTCATAATGAAGTTGAGTCCTTGTCGAATGCTGTTGTGATGATGTCGGCAGATATGCGTGAATATGTACAGAATATCATTGACGCTGAAGGCAAAGTTGCCGATATGAAAAACAAGGTAACTCATATGGATATGGTTGCTTATCAGGATGCTCTGACTCATGTAAAAAATAAGGCCTGGTATGATAAGACAAAAGATAGAGTTGATGAAGACATTCTAAGTGGCTTTGCGGCTTTTGGAATTGTAATGATAGATTTAAACTGCCTTAAAAAGATAAATGATAACTATGGACATGAGCGAGGAAATGATTATATTTTTGGCGCATGTCATCAAATATGTATTATTTATGATCATTCACCTGTTTTCAGAATAGGAGGAGATGAATTTGTAGTTCTTCTTGAAAATAAAGATTTTGAGAACAGGGATACTCTTTTTGCCCAGCTAAAAACTGCGTTTGAGCTCACATCTAAAGATGAGTCAAAAGAACCGTGGGAACGCTATTCTGCAGCCTGTGGGATGGCTGTATTTGACAGCAGCAGTGATGCCTGCATGGATGATGTGTTTAAAAAGGCAGATGCACTTATGTATCAGGATAAACTTGAATCCAAGATGGGTAGGGAGTAGGATGCATTGTAACATCAGATATAAAATGTTACAATGACCTACTGAGAAATTATTTAGGAAGGAATATTTAGCTTTATATAACATGATTTTAAATGTTCATAACTTATGCAAATCATTTGACGGAAAGGACATACTTTCCGGTGCATCTTTTCATATAGAAAA
Organism: Butyrivibrio sp.; assembly: GCA_017446685.1. Taxonomy (GTDB): domain Bacteria; phylum Bacillota; class Clostridia; order Lachnospirales; family Lachnospiraceae; genus Butyrivibrio. The sequence goes on along the minus strand of JAFSQI010000054.1, from coordinate 61,511 downwards.
TAACGAAAAAGCTGCAATTGTCGGAATAAACGGTGCAGGTAAGACAACTCTTTTAAAGCTGATAATTGGCGAACTTTCTGCTGATGACGGCGAGGTTACTTTTTCAAAGGACACCACCTGGGGATATCTTGCTCAGAATCAGAATATAGATACAGATAATACGATTATTGAAGAGCTGACTCTGGTAAAAAAAGATATTATAGAACTGGAAAAAAAGATAAGACAGGCCGAAGAGGACATGAAGCACACAGATGAAAGTGAGCTTTCTGACCTTATGGAGAGATATACCCGCATGAATGAGGAATTTCAGAGAGCCTCAGGATATGCTTGGCAGAGTGAAGTTTCTGGTGTCGCCAGAGGTCTTGGCTTCTTAGACGAAGAATTTGACAAAAAAATAAACACTCTTTCAGGAGGACAGAAAACAAGAGTTGCTCTTGGAAAACTGCTGCTTCAAAAGCCTGATCTTATTATTCTTGACGAGCCTACGAACCATCTTGATATGAATTCTATAAGGTGGCTTGAAAACTATCTTCTTAATTACAAGGGCGCAGTTCTTATCGTATCTCATGACAGATATTTTCTTGATAAGATAGCAGGTAAGATCATAGAAGTTGAAAATACAAAGGTAACATCTTTTATAGGAAATTACAGCACTTATTCCATAAAAAAAGAACAGCTTCGCAAAATCCAGTGGAATGCGTATATTAAACAGCAGGCTGAGATAAAGCACCAGGAAGAGGTTATTACAAAGCTCAAGAGCTTTAACAGGGAAAAGTCCATAAAGCGTGCAGAGAGCCGTGAAAAAATGCTTGATAAGATTGAGGTTTTAGATAAACCTGTCGATATAGATGACAGAATGAAGATAACTTTAAAACCTTCATTTGAGAGTGGAAATGATGTCCTTACAGCAACCAATGTGGCGAAGTCTTTTGGCAGTGAGAAGCTTTTTTCAGGTCTTAATTTTGAGATAAAAAAAGGCGAGCATGTTGCTATAATTGGTGACAATGGAACAGGTAAAACGACTCTTTTAAAGATAATTAACGGTATTGAAACACTGGATGAGGGTGAAATAGAGCTTGGAGTCAAGGTTCGCATTGGATATTATGATCAGGAGCATCATGTTCTTCATGATGAAAAAACTCTTTTTGAAGAAATATCTGACGCATATCCTACTCTTAACAACACCGAGATAAGAAATACACTTGCAGCATTTCTTTTTACAGGAGAGGATGTCTTTAAGCGTATAAAGGACCTTTCAGGTGGCGAAAAGGGCAGAGTTTCGCTTGCAAAGCTCATGCTGTCTGATGCAAATTTCCTTATTCTTGATGAGCCTACCAACCACCTTGATATTACTTCAAAGGAAATACTTGAGACAGCAATTTCCGGATATGAAGGAACAGTTCTGTATGTTAGCCATGACAGATATTTTATAAACAGGACTGCTACCAGAATACTTGATCTGACTCATGGGCAGATGGTCAATTATATCGGAAACTATGATTACTACATAGAGCACGTAGATGAGCAGATGCAAAGGCTTTTTGGAACAGGATCTTCGAATGGAAATGCTACGCTTGCCGATGGAAGTTATAAGTATCAAAATTCTTCAGAAGGTCAGAACGATTCCGCAAACGATATAACAAAAACAGGCACCGTTAATGTGAGAGATACTTCTGCAAGTGATAATGGCAATGGCTCTGCCGATTGGAAGGCTCAAAAGGAAGCTCAGGCAAAAAAGAGAAAACTTGAGACTGCTTTAAAAAAATGTGAAACAGAAATAGAAAAGCTTGAACAGCGTGATGCAGAAATCAATGAGGCTTTGTCAGATCCGAGTGTTGGAACAGATCTTGCAAAGCTTAGAAAGCTCACTGACGAACAAACTGAGATTTCTGAAAAACTGACTGAGCTTTATGATGAATGGGAAAAAATCTCTTCTGAAATGGACTTTTAGTTGATTTTTTCCTTTAAATGTTGTAACTTAACTATAGTATTTTATAAGAATTGTTCTTTAAACAAATGCATTTTTGCAGTCGTTTATAATCCCACAGATGCTTATATTTATTGACATAATTTATACATAGTATCAAAGGTTAATGGATTTTTTATTTATAATAATTGCCGCTTATTGTGGCAGGAAATGGAGTAATTTTGAGAGAAAAGTACGAAACACTTAAACTTAGCGATTTGCGCGATATCGCCAAAAAAAGAGGCATTAAGGGTGTGGCTGCTCTAAAGAAAGCTGATATCATCGAGATGATGTGTCAGATGGATGATCAGGATAGAAGAGAAAATGAAGCAGCTGAGACGAAGGTTGAAGAAGCTAAAGTTGAAGAGACTAAGAGGCAGGAGCCTGAAGCTAATGATAAGAAGCCGGTTGAAAAGAAACATAAAACAAGGCTTCAGATGATAATGCCGATGCAGCAGCTGGAAAGCCCAAACGCAAGAATATCGTGGTTATGACAAATAAGTCTAAGGGCGATTCTCCTGAGAAGAAGGAAGAAAAGCAGCAAAAGCCCGCTATTACACCCGAGGCAGGCAAGAGACCTGAGAAGACTCAAGAAGCCGCTAAGGAAGATCAGCCTGAGGAAGTTGCAGACGGAGATGATGCAAACGGAATCCTTGAAGTTATGCAGGATGGCTATGGATTTATCAGATGTGAAAACTACCTTCCTGGTGAAAATGACGTTTATGTTGCACCAAGTCTTATCAGAAAGTTTAACTTAAAGACCGGAGATATTTTAAAAGGTCAGTGCAGAGCTAAAAAGGAAACAGATAAGTTTGCAGCTCTTTCAAGGCTTGATACAATTAATGGTTACAGACCGGAAGTTGCCATGGGAAGATGGAATTTTGAAAATATGACTCCTATTTTCCCTAATTCAAGAATTAAACTTGAACAGCCAGGATGCAGTGTTGCCATGAGAATCATGGATCTTATCAGCCCTATCGGTAAGGGACAAAGAGGTATGATTGTTTCTCCGCCTAAGGCAGGTAAGACTACACTTTTGAAGGAAGTTGCAAAATCTATCTTAAAGAATAATAATGATATGCACCTTATTATTCTTCTTATAGATGAAAGACCTGAGGAAGTAACAGATATCAAGGAAGAAGTAGAAGGACCAAATGCAGAGGTTATCTATTCTACATTCGATGAGCTTCCTGAACATCACAAGAGAGTTGCTGAAATGGTTATGGAGCGTGCCAAGAGACTTGTTGAGCATGGTAAGGACGTAACAATTCTTCTTGATTCAATAACACGACTTACAAGAGCCTACAATATCGTTGTTCCACCTTCAGGAAGAACTCTTTCAGGTGGTCTTGATCCTGCAGCTCTTCATATGCCTAAGAGATTCTTTGGTGCTGCCAGAAACATGAGAGAGGGTGGTTCTCTCACAATTCTTGCAACAGCACTTATTGAGACAGGCTCCAAGATGGATGACGTTATTTACGAGGAATTCAAGGGTACAGGTAACATGGAAATGGTTCTTGACAGAAAACTTCAGGAAAAGAGAATCTTCCCTGCTATCAATATTCCTAAGTCAAGTACCAGAAGAGAAGATCTTCTTCTTTCAAGAGAAGAACTTACTGCAATCAATAGCCTTAGAAAAGGCTTTAACGGTATGAAAGCTGATGAGGCAGTTGACCAGTGCATCAACCTGTTCTCTAAGACAAGAAACAATGTTGAGTTTGTAAGAATGGTAGAAAAGCAGGCTCGTTTCTAATAATAAATTTTATAAAGAAAAAATGCCCGAAGCTTTGTGATAAAACTTCGGGCGTAAATTTTTTATACCTGTTTAATATATAGATTTAAAGATCCTTAAGATTTAGAAGGTTTTCTATAGCTCTTGCCTGCATACTGTTTTTTTGATCTTTTTTCTTTTGCCTTAAAGTCTTGTCATTTGAACTTATGTGTTCAAGATTTTCAGGAGCAAATGGACTTTCGTTTGTGATAGTCTTTTCTTCTGCTTTTGTTTTTTCAGGAACGAGCTGTTTGGCAATATCTTCTTCAACTTCACGAATCTGCTCTTTTTCAGATATTTCAGGATTGAGATTTGTAGCAGGTATCTTATCGAGTTCAGGATTTTTTTCTTTGCGTTTGTCATTTATTAAAGAAATAAGGTCAACATTCATATTTTCGATACTACAGCCTGCTGCGGGCTTGTTATGAACGGTAAAATTACGAACAACAACAGTTTTGACTTCGTAGTTGTGTAAGGATGGACCATATCGGAAATTTATATTTATCTTGTCTCCTGGCTTTATCGCAGACTCATTATCGACAATTATTGAGATTCCTCTCAGCGAAATATCATGGATTATACAGTTTTTAAGAGAAGAATCGTTGTTGTTAATAGAAAAAAGACCAAGCTTTTCAATAAAGAATCTTTCGGATTTTCTGGAATTTTCCGGCTCAAGTTCAGCTTCAGTTCTTATCAGGTGGTAATTTCCATATCTTGTTTTTACAGGAGAAATAGTGGTGGAATAGAATTTATAAACTCGCCCGTCACGTTTGTTGCGAATTTGAACTTCGGAAGGTTCTAAAAATTGCATATATCTTCCAAAATATTCAATGGGTTTTATCAGAAGACCGGCGGATACACCAAATATAGCTTCGGTCATTATGACCAGATTGTGTCCGTTAACTTTAGCATGTATTTTAATTTCAGAACCATTGGCAATGCCATTAACGTTCATTGTTTATCCCCCTCTTTATAGTTATAATGTCAAGCAATTGACTAATTATTTCTATATATTTATGATATAATGTGCTAAAATTTAGTGCAATAATAAAATTTATGATGAGGTAATTATGATCAGAGAAAATCTTGAAATAGTAGAAAAAAATATTGCTGCAGCCTGCAAAAGAGCTGGAAGAGACAGAAGTGAGGTCACACTTATCGCTGTCAGCAAGACCAAACCGGTAAGTGATATCAGACAGGCTATGGAATGTGGCATACGTGTATTTGGAGAAAATAAAGTTCAGGAAATAAGAGATAAGACGGCAGAGATCACAGAGCCGCTCGACTGGCATATGATAGGACATCTTCAGGTCAATAAAGTAAAATATCTTCCTAATGTAGCCTGCATGATCCATTCTGTTGATAATAAAAAGCTTGCTGATGAAATAGAGAAACAGGCATCCAAAGCAGGTATAAAAATGGATGTTTTGATTGAAGTTAATATGGCACATGAGGATACAAAATTTGGCCTTTCTCCGGAAGAAGTTGTGGACTTTGTAAAAGAAATAAGTCCCTGCGAACATATTAATATCAGAGGTCTTATGACAATTGCTCCATATACAGAGGATCCTGAGAGTAACAGAGGATATTTTAGAGATTTAAGACTTTTGAAGGATAAGATAAATGCGTTGAATATTCCGGGAGTTAACATGGATACACTTTCAATGGGCATGACAGGAGACTATGAGGTTGCTATAGAAGAGGGCGCAACTTTTGTCAGAGTAGGAACCGGAATTTTTGGCGAAAGAGATTATTCTAAACAAAAACTATGAAATATTAAATAAACATAAACGAATTTACACTCAAAATGCCAGATAGTATAATAAAAATATATTATTTGGCATTTTTTGTGAGGTTTTTCATGGATGATATAAAGCTGGTTTATAGGGTCTTCGAAGCTTTTGCCAATACGTCAAAAAGCCGTTACGCCTTCATTTGCGATATGAAAACGGATATATCGAGGTGGTCCATAGCCTGTGTTGAAGAATTTGGACTTCCGGGTGTTGAAATGAAAGGTGCCGGTCTGATTTGGGAAGAGTGCATACACCCTATGGATAGGGAAAGATATCATAATTCAATAGTTGATCTTTTCGAAGGCAGAATAGACAAGCATGACATGGTGTACAGGGCAAAAAATAAGTCGGGAAATTATGTGGCGTGCACCTGCACCGGAACTGTTATCAGAGGAGAAGATGGCGAAGCTTTATATTTTGTAGGAACTATAGATAATCATGGAATTGCCAATGAATATGACAGCGTAACCGCTCTTTATACTAAACAGAAGCTTCTTGAGACGCTTAGGGAGTATAGGGAAAACAGAGAAAAATATTATATTTTATTTGTCAGTGCATATAACTTTATAGAACTTAATAATGTATATGGCTATGAATTCGGAAATAAGATCCTTAGATGTTTTGCTGATCATCTGCTTGATTACATAGATGACTGCGAAGTGTTTCATGCAGGAGGAACAAGATTTGCGATAGTATCCTCTGAAAGAGAATTAAAGGATATGCGAAAACTCTATGATGAGCTTTTACATTTTTCGAGACATTCCATAGAAGTAGATGGCCTGGCAGTTACACTTATGCTGGGTGGTTCATGTACAGAAGTTTATGATTTTTGTGTGGACGAGCATACGATTTATTCAAACGGAATAATAGGTCTGGATGAGTCGATGTATGAAAAACATGGAGAGCTTGTTATTTTTAGCAATAATAACAGAGATAAGTCCCATGAAAAAATAGTTACGATAAATGCGATAAGAAATTCTATAAATGCCGGATGTGATGGCTTTTCACTGAGATATCAGCCGGTTATAGGTTCTGAATCGGGCAAAATGATAGGTGCAGAGGCTTTGGTCAGATGGAACAAAGATCCGCTTGGTGAAGTGCCTCCTTCAGATTTTATAAATTGGCTTGAAGATGATCCGATTTTTTATGAACTTGGTCTTTGGATAGCAAAAAATGCAATGAAACAATGGAAGGAAAAGGTTCTTTCTGTAAATCCGGATTTAAAGCTTTCACTAAATGTAGCATATACGCAGCTTGAAAGAGTTGATTTCAGAAAACAGTTTCTTAATATAATTGATGAGATTGATTTTCCTAAGAACAGGCTGGTGCTTGAACTGACGGAGAGATGCAGATTACTTGATAAGACCTTTTTGAGAAATGAGATAGTGTATTTTAAATCTCAAGGAGTCGGTACTATACTTGATGATTTCGGAACAGGTTTTTCTGCACTTGAGTTGTTACTATTCCTGCCTGTGGTTGGAATAAAGATAGATAAGTCTTTTATTACAAATCTTGATATCGATGAGAAAAAGCAAATTGTGGCAACTGCGATAATTAAATGTGCCAAAGACATCGGAATGTCAATAACTGCAGAAGGTATAGAAGACAGTAATATAAGGGACATGTTAAAAGAATACGGAACTACATATTTTCAGGGGTATCTTTATTCAAAGCCTGTTAAAATCGATGAATTCATGTCACTTATTACTGTTCAGATATAAAATGCGCACTAAGCAGTAATTATAACATGGGGATGGAATAGGTAATATGCTAAGAACAACGCCTTTATCTAAAAATGTATCTTTGGATCAGCTTAATCACCTTATTGACACGGGACATGTATTTGTTACGCCTTTTGGACTAAACAGAACTGCTTACATTGTCGTGAATCATAAGCCGTTTATGGTAATTGCAACGGATGTTTCCATAAAGGGAGTTCAACTAAGCGGAGCGTGGTATAGCTGGGAAGACCTTGAGGCAATGGGGGGAGTTTACGAATCGGAGTTTGAAGCTTTAAGAGCTATTTCTAACGGAGCATAATGATAAAAAATATTTAGAATTTATATTGGGTAGGGGACTTCCTCTACCCGATTTTATTAAGAATGTATAAACAATGTATAAAACTCAACATTTATTCATCCTTTCATGCTAAAATATATTTTACGCATGGCTGACTTGGAGGTTTTATTTTGAACTACGTTTTTTACTATGTCGAGGCACACTTGGCCTGCATTTTTTTGTTGGGAATTATACTATTTAAGATACATACCGGAGTAAATAAACAGGTATCGCAGGTATATCTTGCTAATCTGGTACTTGACCTGATGATATATTTTTTGGCAGAAATATTCTGGGCGCTTGTTGACGGGGGAGTAGTTACGTCGACAAGGCCGCTTTTATACCTGTCTAATATCTTTACATATGTGCTGATAAGCGTCGCGGCTTACCAGTGGTATTTACTGTCTGAGGCTTTTCAGAATGACAAAGCAGTAGAAAATGATCCTACAAAGCTTATTTTGTCAATTCCTGTCTGGTTGTCGGCTGTTTTGTGTGTGTCCGCCTATAGGACAGGACTTGTTTTTTATGTGGACGAGAGCGGAAAGCTTGTTAATGGCAAGTTTTATCTTGTTCTCATAATAGTTCCGTTTGGATATTTGATTGCTTCATCAGTGAAGGCTCTGATCAGAGCTTTTTCAAAGGATAAGTACGCGGACAGGCATATATACCTTATGATTGGTGTGTTCCCATTGGCTCCGATAATACTTGGAGCATTGCAGGCAGTTTTTTGGAGAGTGCCATTTTTATGTTATGGCTCTGTTGCTGCGGTTTATTACATCTACATCTCGATTTTAGGTAATCTTATTTCAATTGATCCGCTTACTCAGATCAACAACAGAAATCAGATGTATAAATATCTTTCCCAGAAGATGTCTAATGAAGATCAGGGACTGTCATTGTTTCTTTTGATAATAGATGTTGATAAGTTCAAGAGCATCAATGATACCTATGGTCATATTGAAGGGGATAAGGCGCTGGTCCGCATTGCAACTGCTATAAAAAATGCCTGTCAGGGGCCGAGAAACAGATTCTTTGTATCAAGATACGGCGGAGATGAGTTTGTGGTAGTTGCAGAGGTTGCTTACAAAGCCGAAGCGACCTGGCTGGCTGACCAGATTAGAAGTAACGTAAGACGTTTGTCCGGAGATGAGAACTTACAGTATTCTCTTTCAGTGAGCATCGGAATGGCGCAGTATGATTATGAACAGCCTATCTCAATGCAATCATTTATTGCCAGAGCCGATTCTGATCTATATAAGCAAAAAAAATTAGGCACCGGTTAAACTGGTGCCTAAAATGGTGTATTATTAAAATATACGGCTGATAAAATTAATTAAAAGACCGGCGATAATAAAAGCGGCTAATATTGATATGGCATAGATGAATTTCATTCTTCCCATGTCGATGTGGCTCCTTTTTTCATATGTAATGATGTTACTTTTTTTATTCTAACATCATTTGCTATGCATTTCACGTTGCAGTAATTATTTTTTTACTATTTATTGGAGGGGAAAAAATGCAAATTTATGTAGCAGGAAATGTACTAAGAAGTGGAGATGGAACAGTCGGACATCCTTTTAAGACTATTCAGGAGGCAGCAAATGTTGCTGTAAGCGGGGATACCGTTTTTGTGGGACCGGGAATTTATCGTGAATGGGTTAAGCCGGTCAATTCAGGAACTTTGGACGGTAGAATATCTTATATCAGTACTTCTTTTCATGAGGCTGTAATAACCGGAGCAGAAGTCCTTAAGGGATGGGAAGCTTTTGAGAACATATGGCGTATCGTAATTCCAAACAGTTTCTTCGGAAGCTATAATCCATATATTGATACAGTTTGCGGAGATTGGTTTTCTGCAACGGAAAATCCGCCGCATACAGGAGATATTTATTTAAACGGTAAATCCATGTACGAGGTCTTTGATCTTCATACATGCATGAACCCTATGAAAGATAACAGATCCTGGGATTCGGATTTTTCTACCTATGTCTGGTTTACTGCACAGGAAAATGATAATACGATTATATATGCTAATTTCCAGGGAAAAGATCCTAACTCCGAGAATGTTGAGTTCTCAGTCAGAAAAGCATGCTTTTATCCTGAGAAAATGGGACTTGATTATATCACGCTGTGCGGATTTACTATCAGACAGGCTGCAACGCAGTGGGCTCCACCAACTGCCTATCAGGAGGGAATGGTTGGGCCTCACTGGTCAAAGGGCTGGATAATTGAGGACTGCGACATATATGAATCCAAGTGTAGTGGCATTTCTCTTGGAAAATACTATCAGAAGGGCAATAATAACAAGTGGACCACCAGCTGGGTAAAAGATGGAACACAGACACAAAGAGACTGCGTTTGTCAGGCGGTTCTGGACGGCTGGGACAAAGAAACTGTTGGCTCCCATGTCGTAAGGCGATGTGATATACATGACTGCGGACAGACTGGAATTGTCGGGCATCTTGGCGGAGCTTTCTCTGTTATAGAAGATAATCATATTCATCATATAAATAATAAGCACAATCTGGCAGGTGCCGAGATTGGCGGTATTAAGCTACATGCAGCCATAGATACGATAATCAGAAGAAACCACATTGATCATTGCACCAGAGGAATATGGCTTGACTGGCAGGCTCAGGGAACGAGAGTAAGTCAGAATTTCTTACATGATAATGTACCGCCTATGGGAACAATCATAGATTCAGGTCTGTCGCTTGGTGAGGATATTTTTATAGAAGTTTCTCACGGACCGACACTTGTTGATCACAATTTGCTTTTATCTGATATTGCTGCAAGATTAAGCACACAGGGTATTGCCTTTGTGCACAATCTTATCACAGGTTCTTTTACCTATGTAGGGAACGGAACAGGAAATGGAGGCAAAAGATTTGCTTCTGACAGATATACACCTTATCATGTGCCGCATTCTACAAGCATTGCCGGTTTTATGACAATACTTCACGGCGATGCGAGATTTTATAACAATATTTTTGTTCAAAAGACTGTTCGAAATGATCTGCTTGACTATTGCGTTTCAAAAAATGCGGATACAATGGATATGAATAACTTTATCTGCGGAACTGTTCCTTATAATAGCTATCCGTCTGCATCTGAGTATTTTGGAAGATTCGGACGAAATGCTGTAAAGGAGCAGGGAAGTAAAGATATGTATTATGATCATCTTCCCGTATACTTGTCAGGAAATGCCTATTTCAACGGGGCAAGGCCTTGTGATGGTGAAAACTGTCATGTAGACAAGGATCACAAGATCAGTTTTTATGTGGATTCGAATGATGGAAGATATACCATACATACAAATCTTTATGAGTATCTGCCAAGGAATATAGCTGAACCTGTAAATACAAGAGTACTTGGTGTTGCTTTTGAACCGGAGCAGAGATTTGAAAATCCTGATGGAACAGAAATAATGTTTGACAGGGATTACTTTGGAAGAAAAAGAGGTATTCACCCTGTAAGCGGACCGTTTGAGGAGTGTGATACCGACAGATTTACTGTTCAGACACCGGGCTTTGGCTCTTACAAAATTGTTCATGAGGAGAATGCAAGAATCAGTATCAATCCTTTTTTTGAGCAGAGTATCTCAAAGGAACAGAGCCTTAATGAAAATGATGGAGAAGTTCACATTGATAAGGATAATTATGAGGAACCGAATTTTACCATCAATGAGGAAGAATTTGAAGAGCCTGACCGCATAAGTGAGATTGGCTCAAATGTTCTTCTTACCGGCTGTGAGAGTGTGGGGATAAAATTCCCGTTTGAAAACGGTCTTTTCCAGGTAAGCGATATGTTTGTAAAAGGAAATGAAGTATGGCTATATGACAGAACGGATGAAAAGCTTGTTGAACTTGATCTTGAATATGGCATTTACCGCAACCTCAAAAAGTGGTCGGTAGCTTCACTTCAGTCTTTGGATGTTTCCGAAGATGCAAATATCGAGGGTCTTGTCAGAACATCAGGGACGCTTCTTTGCATTTTGTCAAAGTCGCTTGCACATGATCCGGCAGATACCTGTGAGACTATACAGACCAAAGCCAATAAAGGTTTGGAACCTATGGGAATTAAAATGCGTTTCACACCAAAATATCTTAAGTTTATACGAAATAAAAAGTTCATTTCTCTTGAAGATGTCATCTACAGAATGAGCAGTGGGCCTATGGATGTGGTGACTGAGAAATTAGAGCATATTTAATTAATATAATTTTTTGAATAGGAGTAAGTTGTCTGTTTGATTTGAAATATTAGTATTTTTTATTAAATTGACATTGTTGGGGACAAATGGGAAAAAAGACAAACTGGTACAAACTTGATAATGCTGCAAAAATTGTACCATCAACTGCTAAAGGTGCGAATACCAGAGTATTCAGAATAACATGCCAGTTAAAAGAAAAGGTGGATGAATTAGTACTTCAGAGGGCACTGGATGAGATAATAGAAGATTATCCATTTTTTAACTGCGTTTTACACAGAGGAGTTTTCTGGTACTACCTGGAGGATAGCAATCTTAGGGAAACTGTAAGACAGGAGGATACTCCGGCATGCCTGCCGCTTTATATTCCGGGGCATAAAAATCTTTTATACAGAGTTAATTATTTTGAAAACAGGATAAACCTTGAAATGTTCCATGTACTTGCAGATGGAACAGGTGCGTTCATGTTTTTTAAAAATCTTGTTACCAGATATCTTGTGATAAAGCACGGAATAGAGGCAGATATCAAGCCTATTGATGATTTTTCTATTGAAGAGAAAAATGTGGATGCGTTTACGGATTTTTACAGCAAGCAAAAAGGCTTGAAGCAGTTAAAGGAGATGTCGGCTGTCAAAGCGTACCAGCTTACGGGTGAGATAGATGACAACCTGCTTCCTCATTTGGTTGAGGGTACGGTTTCAGCCAGCAAGTTTTTGGATTTCGCCCACAAATATAATACAACTGTAGGTGTTCTTTGTGTTGCGGTTTACATTAAGGCTATAATCCAGGGAATGAACAGGGGCCAGCTGAAAAAGCACGTTGTTGTCAGTGTTCCTGTTAACCTTAGACAGTTTTTTAAATCAGGTACCAGTAGAAATTTCTTTGGCGTCATAAATATTGATTATGATCCGGCTGAATATCGTGGTCAGCTTGAGGATATTATTGCCAAGGTTGACCATGATTTTAAAGAAAAGCTTTCTCCGGAAAACATTGAAAAGACAATGAATTCTTATGCAGCACTTGAACATAATCTTGGTATCCAGATGATTCCGCTTCCAATCAAAGACCTTGGAATCGGGTTCTTTGACAGAAGGGCCAAAAAAGGTGTTACCAGTTCAATGTCTAACCTTGGGCAGATAAAAATGCCCAAGGAGGTTGAAGATTATATTGAGGGCTTTAGTGCATTTATGACAGCGGCCTCACAGCAGATATGTGTGTGCTCTTATAAAGACAGGTTGAGCTTTGGTGAAGTATCACCATTTAAGACACATAAGAGTATGCTCAATTTCTTCAGGTGTTTGACAGAACTTGGAATAGAAGTTGAGATTGGCACTAATGATTATGATGAGGAGTGAACATAAGATGCAGTATTGTCCAAAATGTAAAGTTAATATAAGAGGTAAAAAGAGCTGTTGCCCTTTATGCCAGGGGCAGGTCAGAGAAATAGAAACCGACAAAGAAGTTCCGGCACCTTTTCCTACACTTAAAAAGCACAGGATCAGCGGAATTACATTCCTAAAAGTTATAACCTTTATTTTTATAGCTATGGAAATTATTTTTGGTACTGTGAATATCCAGACAGATAATATTTATCCATTTGTCGGAGTAAGTATGCTAGGAACATTTGTAGCATGGTTAACGGCTGTTACAACACTTTATCTTCGAAATAATCTTCTGAAAGTAATAACCTGGGAGGTTGTGGTAGCAATTTTAGTTGATATTTATATCGACTTAAGAACAGGCTTTAGAGGCTGGAGCGTAGAATGGATGGTTCCCGGAACTTTACTGGGACTTGCAATTGCTACTATTATTATTGCAAAGATTATGAAGCTAAGGCTTGATGAATATATTCTTTATCTTGTTCTTGATTTATGTATGGCATTATCGCAGATAATTTTTATAAAGAATGGAATGAATGAATTTACCTGGCCTGCAGTTATTACCATAATGGTTTATCTTATTCTGATAGCTGGGCTTATTATCTTTAGATTTGAAGATTTGAAAAATGCCTCTCAAAAAATGTTTAACATGTAACTTTAAGAAAGTGGGATTTACCAGTGAGTCTGAAGGATAAACTGACAAAGAATAACTTAAAAAGAGGAATTGTATTTGCGTCCAAGGTTGGAGATTTTGTAGAGAACAGAATTGGTAAAGCAATTGAGGAAAGCAATTTTAACGCGGATATTTTGCCGGAAAATCCTGAAGAAATGAAGTGGTATAAGGTTCCGCTTGAAAAAGGCATGGCGGGAGATGGCTCTGAATATCATATTTATATAAAAAAAGCCAGTAGTGAGAATCTATGTATTTTTTTATCGGGTGGAGGAGTTGCATACAATGAGTATACAGCAGCAAGACCTGTTACCGGTGGTAAGGTTGCGGCGGGACTTCCGAATTATTACTGGAATAATCTAAGACCCTTTACCCAGATAATGAATATAAATGTAGGTATTACTGACATTTTTACTGATAAAAATCCGTTTAAAGAATGGAGCTTTGTGGTTATTACCTATGCCACCGGTGATTTTCATGTTGGAAATAACGAATATCCTTATAAGGGCGAGGATGGGCAGGATAATGTCCTTCATTTTCACGGATATATAAATTTTCTTGAGAGCATGAAGGTTGCCAAAAAACTCTTTCCGAATCCCAAGAGGCTTCTTATTGCAGGTAACTCTGCCGGCGCATTTGCTGTACCTGCTCTTGCCGGTGAGATAGCTGATGATTATTATCCAAATACAAAGAATATTACACTTTTTTCCGACAGTGGGCAGCTTCCGTATAAGCATTGGAAGAAAACGGCGAAAACTATTTGGAAGACAAAGGAACCTTTATGGAAGGCTATTGGCGGTGAAAATATCACACTTGAATGGTATAAGGCTCTTTATTCCAAATATGGCAACAGGTTCAGATATCTGTATTCAAGCTCAGTGTATGACTATCTTTTGAGTGCTTATTATAATGATATTGTAAACAGAAAATACAAGACCGATAATGATATTCAGAAGGAATATTATAATGGGTTAAAAGAGATGGTGGCTGAGCTAAAAAAGCTTACACCCGATTTTGGCATGTTTATTAATGATTGGAGAATTCCGCTTATCACTATGGGTGGAACTGTTCATACAAGTGTAAGAGAACCGCATTTTCTTTTGTTTACTCAGGATGGAATTACCATGGCGAAGTGGCTTGAAGATGCCTGTAACGGCAGGGTGTATGATGTCGGGATGGAACTGTTAAAAGAGGCTCCTCCTATGAACAGACATGAGATCAGAAAACTGAAAGAAAAAATAGACGAAAAATAAGGCTGTCATATGACAGCCTAAATAATTTATTAAGTAGTTAATTTACGAAGCATTCTTCAATCTGAGCTTCATACTGTGGACGTAAATCTTCGGGAATATCGTATTCATCCAATGCTTCTGCAACTGACCAGTGTTCATTGGCCATTGAACGCAGAATATTGCGAATAACCTTAGAATCTAATGCCTTGATATTGGTAACATTACACATATTTCATACCCTCCTCAACAGTAAAACAAGATAGATTAAATTATCGTAAAATCGTATAAAATATTCATTGATTATTGTCTCTAATCACTCTATATATTGTATAATAAAAAAATATAGATACAAGTATTGACATTTATATTGAAATTATTTTTGTGTAATATGCACATAATTCGAGGGGGAATTTCATGCATATCATAACTATTGCACTGATTATATCTTTTTTGGGGATGTTGGCTTCTTTTGGATTTGTTGGAATAATTCCATCAATTTTGGCCTTTGTTCTTAATATTTTCTGCCTGACAAAAGAAAAATCCATAAATACAGTACGTTCTCTGGCAATTTCAATTGTCGGAATTATTCTACCAATTATTATGTTTTATAATTCGTATGGATTTAATATGCCATACGATAAAGGAACAGGTCTTTCCATAATTCCTCAGATATTATATGACAATTACCTTCCGTTTGGAGTTAATTTAGGGCCATTGTTTGGGCTTAAAGAAAATGAGTCTGAAAATTACATATTACTTTCTGACAACTCCGAAAATTTACAGGATTTTGACGAAGATGAAAATGTGAGTATTATTTCCGATGCCGAGACAGCACTTGATAATACACCGGAAGAAAACTTGGATGATTCAAAGAAAATAGATGAAAAACCACAGTCTGATTTATTTAGTGATATAGGAAGTTTGTTTAGCTTGACGGATGAAAATGTTGAAGAGAGTATAGACAGTCTTGATGAGAGCGAAAAGGACGTATATGGAGCTGATAAGGTAGGGGCTTCTGATGACTCGATGCCATCTTATGGAGGTCTTCCCATAGGAGTATCTGTTGTTGGGCAGTATTTCAGAGAGGATGATCATAACTGCAATCCTGTCATAGTTCTTAAGAATGATACGGGAGATAACTACAGATTTGAATGTATTTTTACAGCAAGGGATGAAGAGGGCAATTCGCTTGCTATATCTGAAAAAACTGTCGAAACAGTTCCAAACGGAGCGCTTTTTATATTTGAAGGACGATTTGATAAGAATGAACTTGGAGGGACACTTCCTTCAATGTACGAATTTCTGATTTCAAAGAGAAAACCATATGTAAAAGACATGTATGAGGATGCAACTGTCATAAGCAAGGTTATAGATAATTCAGTGCTTTTAACTGCCCAGAATCACAGTGATAAGGAAATTAAGGTGGATGCTTATGTGTTGTTTTTTGACAAGGATGAGCTGGTAGACTGTATCTGGATGATTCCTAGAAATGTGGGGGCAGTGGCAATTGAGCCGGAAAGTTTTGCGGCAATAAAGGCAGATGCGTATTACAGATTTGACAGGATTGAGACATATTATACAGCGTATGAAGTAGTGGGGGAATGAGTGAGCGCATTTTTGTTTGAACAGTAAATATATTCTTGAGTTTTTGATGAAGAATACATATAATGATTGAGAATAATATAATAGTATACAATCTAAATGGAGGTATTTGATGTTTTTTTATGTGATGGTTGCAATATTGACCTTTTTATATATTGCAATACTTGAGCTTTCTAAAAATATCCTGGCAGGATGGGCGGTTGGAATTATAGCAGCTGCTTTGATGATTGGCTTTAGAGCAAAGTTTTATAAAAAAGGAACAGGAATAAAAAGTTTAATTTTTGCCTGGCTTTTATTTTTTGCAGTACTTGTGATTAATTATTTGTTGACGCAGCCGCCTGTAAAAAGAGTTCCTGCAGTTGATAACAAAAATCCTGAGGTGACAGATGTTGTGACTGTGTCTCAGGGAAAACTTACAGGAGTATATAACGCAGATAAATCGGTGAAGGTTTATGCCGGAATTCCTTATGCAAAGGCTCCTGTTGGCGAGTTAAGATTTAAAGAGCCCGTTGCTCCGGATAACTGGGAGGGCATACTTGAATGTGATGAGTTTGGACCTATGGCTATGCAGACAAAAAGCTCTGAATTTTACAATTCACTTTCTCATATTCTTGGCTGGCATGATTATGAGATAAAATTTGGAGATGAGTATACAGAAGAGGTAAGCGAGGATTGTCTTTATCTAAATGTTTTTGCACCGGCTGAAAGTGATGTCAATTCTTTTGCCTCCGGAAGCAATGAAAACGGTCTTTTACCGGTTGTATTCTATATTCATGGCGGCTCACTTACAACAGGGCAGTCTTCCTATTCAGAATACCGCGGCGAGGATTTGGCAAAAAAAGGTGTGATATTCGTTAATTTTGCTTACAGACTTGGAGTCTTTGGCTACTACGCTGCAGATGATCTAAAGGCTGAATCTCCCAATAATACCACCGGTAATTATGGTCTTCTTGACCAGATTGCAGCACTTAAGTGGGTGTATGACAATATTGAAGCATTCGGCGGAGATAAAAACAGAATAACTATTGCCGGAGAGTCTGCGGGATCATCATGCGTTAATGCTCTTTGCGTATCTCCCCTTACCGAAGGTCTTTTCAGATACGCAATTGCTGAATCCAGCGGAATTGTTCCAAAGGTTCCTTTTCATACTTTTAGATTCTATGAGGACGCAGTTGCTACAGGAAATGAGGTTAGAGCTGAGTTTGGTGTGTCTTCATCAGATGAGCTTCGTGCTATACCTGCAAAAGACCTTGTAAAAACCAAAACTTCAAATTCAAGCATGACAGTTGACGGCTATGCTATTGTTGAGCAGCCTTACATAACCTATGAAAAGGGTGAGAACCATGAAACAGCTTTATTAAACGGTTTTAATGCTAAAGAGGCTGATGCCTTTTTACTTGGTACAACTGCGACAAAAGAAAACTATGTGGACCTTTTGGCAGAAGATATCGGAGATTATGCAGAAGAACTTGCCAAGGTGGTTCCATACAATCTGCCGCAGAGAGATGAGCATTTCATAATTGACAGTCTCGGCGAAGCAAAGGGCGCTTTAAATGTGGCTTACAGCGCTATGTGGTTTTCATATTCACATTATGTTTGGAACAATTATATGGTAAAACAAAATATTCCAGCATACGAATACTATTTTACAAAGACCAACAGCAGAATATCCAATCATCATGCTGGAGAAATTCCTTATGCCTACGGAAATCTGTGGAGACATGCGGGAAATTACGATGAATCTGATTTTGAACTTTCTGAGATAATGCAAAGCTACTGGGTTAATTTTATATATAACGGAGATCCTAACGGTCAGAGACTTACTTCTGACGGAAAAGCAAGCGGGGAGGTGTTACCTGTCTGGGAAAAGAGGCAAGAAGGGCAGGAGAAACTTCTTGAACTTGGCGACAACATAGAAATGGTGGATGATCCAAATCTTTTAATATATGAAGTTATTAATAAATATATGGACGAAGCAGCAAGTAATTATTGAAATAATATTAATTTGTCACTATTACAAAAATTCAGACAGCTGCATTGTGAATAATATACAAAAATCATTTTAAAACATGGAAACTTTTGTACATCTATTGCGTTTTTTGCTAAAAAATACTATGATTTAAATATGAATGGCGGGTATTATTACCTAACTTTTAAAAGGAGAGTAAGCTATTTTACTCTCTTTTTTATGCACATACCATGGAAATGAAATTTCAAAAAATGATAAATGTGGGAAGTGGTTACTATTCAGTCAGCAGCCAGCACTACGCTGCTGGCTGCGTAAGAAAGTGATTCAAGTGGCAATTTTGCCCATCGCGAAGCGATTTAATTGCAAAATTGCTTAGTTACTGGTCAGAAACTGAACAGTAACGGGAAGTGCGACAAGTAGGGTGGATAAGGCATTTCTACCTGATTTTTAGAAGGAGTATTGAGAATGGCAAAATATGTAATGGCATTGGATTCGGGGACAACAAGCAACAGGTGTATTCTGTTTGATGAAAAGGGAGAAATGATAAGTGTTGCCCAGAAAGAATTCACACAGTTTTTTCCCCAGCCCGGCTGGGTTGAGCATGATGCCAGTGAAATATGGCAGACACAGCTTTCGGTAGCAAGAGAAGCTATGAACAAAATTGACGCTTCTTTTGAAGATATAGCGGCAATAGGTATTACAAATCAGCGTGAGACCGTAATTGTTTGGGACAGGAAAACGGGGCAGCCGATTTGCCACGCAATAGTCTGGCAGTGCCGCAGAACAGCAGATTTTGCAGAACAGATGAAAGAAGATGTGCCGGGAATTGTTGAGAAGTTCCAGCAAAAGACAGGTCTTAAATTTGATCCATACTTCTCCGGTACAAAGATTAGATGGATACTTGATAACGTTGAAGGTGCAAGGCAGAGAGCGGAAAAAGGAGAACTTTGCTTTGGAACAGTTGATTCATGGCTTATTTACAAGCTTACAAAGGGAAAGGTCTTTGTTACTGACTATTCCAACGCATCAAGAACTCTTTTATTCAACATAAATACTCTTGAATGGGATAAAGAATTGTGCGAACTCTTGGATATTCCAATGAGTATGCTTCCGGAGGTAAGACCTTCGAGCTTTGTATATGGCGAGACAGATCCCGAGTTTTTTGGCGGCCCTATTAAAATTGCAGGAGCCGCAGGAGATCAGCAGGCAGCTCTTTTCGGACAGACTTGCTTCCATGAGGGAGATGCCAAGAATACTTACGGCACAGGCTGTTTTATGCTTATGAACACCGGAGAAAAGCCTATTTTTTCTAAAAATGATCTGCTTACAACTATTGCATGGGGAATTGATGGGAAAGTGACCTATGCAATTGAAGGCTCTGTATATGTAGCCGGCGCAGCGATACAGTGGCTTAGAGATGAACTAAGAGTAATAGATTCATCCCCTGATTCGGAATATTTTGCAACACAGGTAGAAGACACAAACGGGTGCTACGTAGTTCCTGCATTTACAGGACTTGGTGCACCGTACTGGGACCCTTATGCAAGAGGGGCAATTGTTGGATTGACGAGAGGAGTCAATAAATATCATATAATAAGAGCTACTCTTGAGTCTCTTGCTTTCCAGACATATGACGTACTCCACGCGATGGAGCTTGATACCGGGAAAAAGATAAACTGCCTTAGAGTTGACGGTGGAGCGTCCAAGAATAATTTCCTGATGCAGTTCCAGGCAGATATTATTGATACCAAGGTTGTAAGACCCGGCTGCGTTGAAACAACCGCCATGGGCGCTGCTTACCTTGCAGGACTTGCTGTCGGAGTTTGGAAGAACAAAGAGGAAGTTATTAATAACTGGTCAGTAGACAGATCTTTTGTCAGTGAGATGACAGCCGATAAAAGAGAAAAAGAGCTTAAGGGTTGGCAACAGGCTGTTGGATCTACAAGAGGCTGGGCTAAAGAAAACTGAGAAATAGTAACGATTCTTTTCATATACAGAGGAGATTGATATGTACGATGTGATAGTAATTGGAGCAGGCGTTAGCGGTTGCGCAATAGCAAGACAGCTTTCTCGTTACGATGTAAATGCCTGTGTCCTTGAAAAATGTGAAGATGTCTGTGAAGGAACCTCCAAGGCAAATTCTGCAATAGTTCATGCCGGATTTGATGCCGATGAAGGTTCACTTATGGCAAAGCTCAATGTTCGCGGCAATGAGATGATGGATGACCTTTCAAGAGATCTTGACATTCCTTTTAAAAGAAATGGTTCATTGGTTGTTTGTGTTCACAAGGAAGAACTTGATGGACTAAAAACACTTTATGAAAGAGGTGTAAAGAACAATGTTAAGGGGCTTAAGATTCTGTCAAAAGAAGAAGCTCTTGAGATGGAACCAAACCTCTCCGACAATGTCGAAGGAGCTCTTTATGCTCCTACAGGCGGAATAATCTGTCCTTTTGAGCTTACTATTGCAATGGCGGAAAACGCTTTTACCAACGGAGTTGAATTCAGATTTAATACCAGGGTTGAAGATATCAAAAAAGATGATGAAGGAATCTGGCATCTTAGAACAAATAACGGTGAGTACACTGCAAAATGTGTGATAAATGCCGCCGGAGTTTACGCTGACAAAATTCACAACATGGTCAGCGAAGACAAAATGCATATTATAGAAAGAAGAGGAGATTACTGCCTTCTTGACAGAGAGGTTGGAAGTTATGTGACACATACTATTTTCCCTCAGCCCACCAAGTATGGAAAAGGCGTTTTGGTAACTCCTACAGTACATGGAAATCTTCTTGTTGGTCCTACAGCAATAGATATAGAAAATAAAGAGGGAACTGCTACAACAGCCGAGGGTATTGAACAGCTTACAGCAAAGGCAAGTGAGAATGTAAAGAACCTTCCTTTGAGAAGTGTAATTACCTCTTTTGCCGGTCTTAGAGCCCATCTTGAGCGCCATGAGTTTGTAATTGAACAGGTCAAGGATGCTCCCGGATTTATCGATGTTGCAGGAATTGAATCCCCGGGACTTTCTGCTTCACCTGCTATTGGAGAGATGGTAGCAGATATGGTAAAAGATCTTTTGAAGCTAAAAGAAAAAGAGAACTGGATTGGCACAAGAAAAGGAATACAAAAGACAGCAGGGCTTTCTATAGATGAGATGAATGAACTTATCAAAAAGAATCCTGCTTATGGTACAATCGTCTGCCGCTGTGAATCCATTACTGAGGGAGAAATCCTTGATGCAATTCACAGACCCCTCGGAGCACGAAGCCTTGACGGCGTAAAGAGAAGAACAAGAGCAGGAATGGGAAGATGTCAGGCGGGATTCTGCTCACCAAGAACAATGGAAATATTAAACAGAGAGCTTGGCCTTTCCTATGAAGAAATCACAAAGAGCGGTGGAAAGTCAAATATTGTTATTGAGAGAACAAAAGGGGAGGTATCAGGATCATGAAAACATATGACATCGTTATCGTAGGCGGTGGTCCTGCAGGCCTTGCCGCTGCGGTTGCTGCAAAAGAAGCCGGAAATGACAGTATTCTTATACTGGAAAGAGATCACGAACTTGGCGGAATACTTAATCAGTGTATTCATAACGGATTTGGACTTCATACTTTTAAAGAAGAATTGACAGGTCCCGAATATGCTTACAGATTCATTAAGCAGGTACTAGACCTTGGAATAGAATATAAGCTTAATACCATGGTAATGGATATTGCCAAGGATAAAACAGTTACAGCAATGAATAAGGAAGACGGAATGTTTCAGATTCCGGCAAAGGCTGTAATACTAGCCATGGGATGCAGAGAAAGACCAAGAGGAGCCCTGAATATTCCGGGATACAGACCTGCGGGCATTTTCTCTGCAGGAACAGCGCAGAGACTTGTAAATATCGAAGGATATATGCCCGGAAGAGAAGTTGTAATCCTTGGCTCTGGTGATATCGGGCTGATTATGGCACGCCGAATGACTCTTGAAGGAGCAAAGGTTAAGGTTGTAGCTGAGCTTATGCCTTATTCCGGAGGACTTAAGAGAAATATTGTTCAGTGCCTTGATGACTATGGAATTCCGCTTAAGCTTTCACATACAGTTGTTGATATAGAAGGAAAAGAACATTTGACTGCAGTTACTATTGCTGAGGTTGGCGCAGACAGGAAGCCTATTCCCGGAACAGAGGAAAGGTATACCTGCGATACACTTCTTCTTTCCTGTGGCCTTATTCCTGAAAACGAGCTGTCAAGAGCAGCCGGAGTTAAGATGAGCACAGTTACATCTGGACCTGTAGTTAATGAATCACTTGAAACAAATATTCCTGGCGTATTTGCCTGCGGTAATGTTCTTCATGTTCATGACCTTGTTGATTATGTATCGGAAGAGGCTAAACGTGCCGGACAGAATGCTGTTAAATTTGTAAATGACGGCTGCATGAAAGCTTCCGAAGAAAATATTATTGAACTTGTTGCTACTGAGGGGGCAAGATATACTGTTCCGAGCACAATAAATGTAGATAGAATGGAGGATCTTCTTACCGTTAGATTCAGAGTCGGTGATGTTTACAAGAATTCTTTTGTCAGCGTATATTTTGATGATGAAAGAGTGCTTCACAATCAAAAAAGAATCATTGCTCCCGGTGAAATGGAACAGATTATTTTGCGTAAGAGTCAGCTTTTGGAGTATAAGAACCTCAAAAAGATAACTGTTAAGATCGAGAAAGAGTAATGACTACATCGACAACTGATGACAACGCAGTAGATTCATATTATAGCAAGCATATAGTTGAGTTAATATAACTAGGTCATATGTAAAATTGGAGATGATCACAGATGGAAAAAAGAGAATTAACATGTATTGGTTGTCCTATGGGATGCCAGCTTACAGTTTCAATGGAAAACGGTGAAGTTACCGAAGTGGCAGGAAACACCTGCCCCAAAGGGGATATCTATGCACGAAAAGAAGTTGTAAATCCTACAAGAATTGTAACAAGTACCGTTAAGATAAAAGGCGGCGACAAGGAAAGAGTATCCTGCAAAACTGCCAGTGATATTCCTAAGGATAAAATCTTTGCAGTTATGAAAGATATCGATGCTGCTTGTGTAAACGCTCCGGCACATATCGGAGACGTTCTTATCAAAAATGTTGCAGGAACCGGTGTTGATGTCATAGCTACAAGAAATGTAGAAATTGCATAAGTATTGCAAATGTGTAAAAGGACAAATTTTGATTTTTTTAAAATTTGTCCTTTTTTATAAGAAAAGCACGGATACTGAATTCGATATACAAATAGGCAATTATTATCTATTTTGTTTTTGAGAAAGAGCAATGGTAAAGAGGATAAATGTGGTCAAGCATGTCAAAATAAAAAACGTCAGAATAACATGTTTGCGAAATAGAGAGTAAGCATGTCAAAAAAGAAAAAACTAAGAGTACATGTTGGAATTGGAGAAAAAGAGCATGCGATAGTAAAAATATGCAGAATAACATGTTTGCGGAATAGAGAGTAAGCATGTTAAAAAAGGAAAAACTAAGAGTACATGTTGGAAGCGGAGAAAAAGAGCATGTGATAGTAAAAATATGCAAAAATAACATGTTTGCGGAATAGAAAGCAAGCATGTTAAAAAAGAAAAAACTAAGAGTACATGTTTGAAGCGGAAAAAAAGAGCATGTGATAGTAAAAATATGCAAAATAACATGTTTGCGGAATAGAAAGTAAGCATGTTAAAAAAGAAAAACTAAGAGTACATGTTTGAAGCGGAAAAAAAGATGGTGGATATTCCACAAATAGGAAGCGTAAGCGAGCTTTGCTTTGAAAAAAGATTTGAAGAAGCCCTTCAGAAAAAATCCATGTCACTGAAGAAATGTTGTAAGCAAGAAAGATAGTTCAGCCATTTCCTGTGAATATGTTGCTGGAGCAAGCTGTATGTGAGTGAATAGCAATGGTAATATTCCGCAAGATATCATAATCGAATTGATATCTTGCGGAATATTATGTATACTTATGGTGTAAGAAATAAAACCATATGAGGTTATATAATGAAGACAAGTAATGAAATTGCAACTGAATGGGGAATATCAGAACGAACAGTTTTAAATTTTTGTAGAACTGGAAAAATCGCAGGTGCTTATAAAGAAGGAAAGAAATGGCAGATACCGGATGATGCAGTAAGACCGGTGGATAGAAGGGTTACTTCCGGGAATTATGTAAAAAACCATAATAAGCTGCGAAAATCCCTTCCTGTAGGAATATCAGACTATGTTCGTGCTCAATCAGACTACTACTATGTCGATAAAACAATGATGATTAAAGAGTTCTTGGATAATAAGCCTTTGGTGTCTCTGTTTACCAGACCAAGGAGATTTGGCAAGACACTTAATATGGATATGTTAAGGGTCTTTTTCGAGATGAGCCAAGAAGATACCAGTGTGTATTTTAAAGACAAGGCAATCTGGAAATGTGGTGAAGTTTATACTAAACATCAGGGAAAGTATCCGGTTATCTTTCTTACGTTCAAAGACGTTAAGTTTGATACCTGGAAAGCAACTATAAACAAGATATCCGCTCTTCTTCAGACGGAATTTTCGAGACATGCAGAACTGGCAGGCAGTGACAGGCTTGCTTCTTTTGAGAGAGCGTATTTTGACAAGGTTGTGAATGGCAAAGCAAATGAAGTTGAGCTTTCTTCTGCGCTGGAAAACCTTTCAAGAATGCTCTATAAGCATTATGAAATTAATCCTGTAATAATAATAGATGAGTATGATACACCGATTCAGGAAGGATATTCCAAAAACTTCTATGATGAGATTATCGGCTTCATGCGCATCTTTTTCTCTGGAGCATTTAAAGATAACAAGTATCTTTCTTATGGTTTTCTTACCGGTATATTGAGAATTGCACAGGAAAGCATATTTAGTGGAATGAATAATCTATCTGTCAATTCTGTAATGGATGCTGAGTATGGCCAATATTTTGGTTTTACATATCCTGAAATTCATAAAATGATGGATTATTACGGAATTTTAGACAAAGAAGATGAATTGAAAGAATGGTATGATGGCTACAAGTTTGGTGATGAGGAAATATATAATCCATGGTCTGTGATCAGCTATATTTCTAAGAAATGTGTACCACAGGCATATTGGGCGAACACCGGCAAAAATGAAATACTTGAAGATGTCATGAAAATAGCCTCTGAAGATATAAATGAAAAGCTCTTTTCTTTGCTACAGGGAAAAAGAGTTATCGCTAGAATAGATCAGACAACCGTATACAGATCACTGGCAGATGATCCTGCGAATATTTATAGTATTCTTCTGGTGGCTGGGTATTTGAAACCTCAAAATAAGGAATTGCAGGCAGATGGAAGCTATCTTTGCGAAGTTTCTATCCCAAACCGCGAAATTGCTGCAGTATATAAAAGCGAGATACTTACGTATTTGCAGAATGTGGGAGCCATTAACAAGACAACTTCAAATATGTTTGCCGAGAGCCTTTATTCAAATGATGTAGATAAGCTTCAAAAATCTATAAGCGAATATGTATTAAAATCAGTAAGTTTTTATGATGCCGGGACAGAAGGCTTTTATCATGGACTTGTGCTTGGGCTTATTGCAATGATGGACAATCAGTATATGATAAAGTCTAATCGTGAATCAGGTTATGGAAGGTACGATGTCAGTCTTATCCCTAGAAATAAAAAAATGACAGGAATAATAATGGAACTAAAATATGGAAAGGATCTTGATGACAATGGACTTAATAAACTGGCAGATGAGGCTCTTGTGCAGATAGAAGATAAAGAATACATAACTGAAATGAAAGATGAAGGTGTTACTGATATTTTGAAGCTTGGAATGGCCTTCTCTGGAAAAAATGTTGTCATTAAGGCATTTTAAAATCCTAGCAGAGTGAAAAGACCTAAGGTAAATCTTGAATTTGAAGGTCTGATCATAGAGAGTTAAAAAAATCCTCGTCATACAAAATTCTTTACTGATCCAGAGTTTATGCAGTTTAGGAATAGTTTTACAGTAAAAAGCATTAATATGTATTTCCATGTTTACAATAAAAATAATTCAGAAAATAAAGGAAAGCAGACTATGTATAGGGTTGAAAGTGTCGGAAAAGAGAAATATATACTGGGCGAAGGTCCATATTATGATCCAAGATATCAGCGCCTATCCTGGGTAGATATTGAAGGGAAAAAGGTTTGGTACATCAAGGACGGTAACAAAATAGCTATTGATATACCGCAGCGGGTAGGTGCGGCAATTCCTATGACTGAATCTGAAGGTTTTGCGCTGGCTTTAGAGGATGGAATATATACATATCAGGACGGGGAAATAACATTACTTGTTGATTTGAAAAATG
Organism: Butyrivibrio sp.; assembly: GCA_017446685.1. Lineage (GTDB taxonomy): Bacteria > Bacillota > Clostridia > Lachnospirales > Lachnospiraceae > Butyrivibrio. The sequence continues at coordinate 34,499 of JAFSQI010000054.1, read as the reverse complement.
TATATAAGGACTATTGGCGTTCCAATGATGCTAAAGCTGATTCTATGGGCCGAATCTGGTTTGGCGCTTCGGTGAAAGATGATAATGCCCCGGAAGGCAATCTGTATATCTATGAAAATGGAAAAATAGATATCAAGGTTCCGCGTACAAAGATATCAAATGGGATGGCTTGGGCTTCAGATAAAAAGCGATTTTTCTTTTCGGATTCACTGGAGCATGCGGTTTTTGTCTATGATTATGATGAAGAAAACGCAGCTATAAATAATCGCAAGGTGCTGTTCGAGGTGCTTGATGGAGTTCCTGATGGAATGACAATTGATTCGGAAGATAATATTTGGGTTGCCATCTGGGGCGGAAATCGTGTTGAAAAAAGAAGCGGCATAACAGGTGAACTTCTGGATACCATTCATGTACCGGCTAAACAAGTATCGTCCTGCTGCTTTGGAGACGAGGATTTGAAGACATTATATATTACATCTGCTCAAGTTGGCTTGGATGGAGAATTTGACGGATGCTTATTCAAGTGTAGAACTGATGTGCAAGGTGTCATTCCTGATTATTTTAATTCTTGATTCTGAATATTATGAATAATGAATCAGTATCTATCATGAATTGAATCATTTATCTCGTAACTGGCAAATATATTCTTGCAGAAATAGAACTTTTCTGCTGGGCAGTTCTCTTTATTGAAGTATACGGGCTTTATTACAAAGAAAAAAATCGATTTGAAATGATAGCAACTAACAAAATAAAACATAATAAATTATTGTAATATTGATTATTACTGCATGTTATATCTTGCAAAACGAGTCGACTTCATCGGCTCGTTTTGTGATTTTGAGGAAGCAAACAGACTGGTGGTTGCTTTTTTTATGTAAACTTAATTATTTCATGTTATCCGATTTTACATTTAGGAAAAGATTATTTTAATGAAATTTTTTGGTTAAATTCATATAATTTTAGTGGAAGACTAGTGTTACATGTTGGTATTGGACTGAGTATGACTATGTGTTTGGAAATTTTTCTGCTAGTACAAGAGATGTTATAGAAATGGCTGGCAGAATACCTGAGGAAAAATGGAGTGACGAGTTTGGAAAAAGAATCGCAAAATTAGTAACTGTAAAGAATAAGCCAAACTATTGCTCGAAAGACATTTGGGCAAAACTTGGATCATATAAGGGGAAATAATATGAAGGAAGGAGTATGTCAACAATGGCATGCTCCTTCCTCTATGTACTGCTTAAGGTTTACAATTTCCACAAGGATCATACCCTTGTGATATCAACTCGTCTCGACTGGCAGATGATGTTGCGTAATTATCTGGGCTGATCTTCTTTACGGATTTACAGGATGGATAATGGAATTTCATGGTGCTTGTGTTAAGAACGTATGTTGCTTCAGTCTGTTGCTGTTCAGGATTATCATACGTGTCAAAGTTATCTGCATTTCCAGCATTATTACCTGAAGACGATTTTGTTTCCACATCAGGAACAGGTACAACAGCTACGGAAGTATCAGATGTATCTGATTTCGTATCTGTGGATGGAGCCTGGGTGTCAGTACTAGCCGCATTACTACTTTGAACTACTTCTGCCTGAGAAGATGATTCGCCATCCGTACTACTATTTTCTGGAGTGGACTTTGTTTCAACATCGTTGGACTCGCGGGTATCAACAATTTGGACCTCGTCAGTTTCTGTTGCATCTGTGGCTTCAGAAGAAGCTTCTATAGTTGGAGCTTCTTCTGAAATATCCAAATCTTTAGTCCCAATCAACTCATAATCTATAAACCAAGAACCTATTTTGCTTTTTGCATTGGTAACAATGACTGTAACCTGTTCATGGTCAGAGATCTCTTTTGCATCTTTGGATTTGAAGTTTAGATGTTCGCCTGCCATAACATTAAATCCTACTGCAGAATCAGGAGCTACTTTTGTGGCTTCGAAAGAAACAATATTATTTGTTGTGTCAGCTCCATCATTTAGAGCAGATTCAAAAGATTCTGCTGAGTCGTAGTCAACAGTTATGGTTCCGTCAGCATAAGCTTGTTGCAGCTGAGCTATTGTATCAGGTGAAATAGAAGATACTGAGTCTTCACTTCCACATGCAGTAATTGTGGTTATAAGCAGAACAGCGGTAAAAATTGAAACTACTTTTTGGCTCAGTGTCATGGCAAAGCTCCTTTATTATTTCTAAGAACAGTAATGATTAATTACAGTAATGATTAATTACAGTAATGAATCATTCTATCATGGATGAATCCTGGGTATAAGCTTGTCCAGAAAAAACATTATTAAAAGATTGTTAAATATGAATTAAAATTGTCAGAAATTAACAAGAACTCGCGACTGAGTGCTCTAAACTTGCGAGTGATATGTTATACTAATATCGTCTGTTATTGCGCGTTTTTACGAGAATAGGAGTGGATTATGGCAGTATCTTACAAACGACTTTTTAAGCTACTCATCGACAAGGACATGAAGCGTAAGGATCTTAAAGAAAAGACAGGAGTAAGTTATGGAACTCTTGCGAAGATGGAGAGAGGAGAGAATGTCCAAATGGATGTTCTTGAAAAAATATGTCTAGAGCTAAAGTGCCAGCTGTCAGATATTGCTGAAATAATACATGATAAATAATCACAATGTCTAATATATGGGGATACTTATGATTCATGTAGCATTGTGAAAGCCTGGAAATATTGTATAAAATTATTCACTTTTCTGAGACAGTTTTATCTTGTTATTAGTGGAGATAGTAACATGAGTGTTATGGTCATATTAAAATGTGGAGAAGGCTCAAAGGCAGCGACAGTGATATGTCCTGTTTGCAAAAGGATTAGTAAGCAGATACTGAGAGACTCATATGTATGTGGCATTAATAAGTTGCTTAAACAACATACTTGTCCTATTTGCAATAGTGTTTACAGTGAGTGCCGTCCAGAAGTTCCACATGAATGGAATGCACAAAAGCTTCAGTATAATTTGAATCCAAATTACTATAACGAGAATGTTAAGAGTGACTACGAAAATGCGAAAAAATATGCAAATGAGAAAGTGAAAAATGCTAATAAAGAGCATAATGAACCGATTACACAAGAAGAGCCTGCTGAAGAGAAAAACAATCTGACATATGAATCTTTTGAGAAAAAGACTGAAGGCGATCCTGAGACTCAAGAAACAATTTATGATCAATTTTATTCGGAACCTGAGGAGCAACTACAAAATGATCAACCTGCAAATCAGCCTAAGCCAGAGGAACAATTTCCGACTCTGCAGGAAGAGCAACTAAATACAGTACCTTTCCAGGCACCACCTAAGGAGCGGGTAACATTTACTGCTAATCCTAAGCTAGATAAGAAGATTGACCATTGGAAAAAGGAACTTCTGGATACAGGAAAACGTAATAAGATGATTAACTACAAGGATACAAAGCGTGCGACGCTGAAAATCCTTGAGCCAGGTCCGGAAGAACTGTTTAATCAGCTTGCTATTAATGAGAAGGAGCTTGAATTCCAGCGTCCAATAAGCAAAGATTCTGATTTTAGAACATTTGCCATGCTCGCCCTGCTTGAAACATTTAACTATAGCCTTCCTGTTACAAATGGTGATATAAAGGCCGAAGGCACGATAGCAGAGCGTGAGAAGACGCTCAAAAACCTTAGATCCAAGACAAAGCTTGCCCTTGAAGAACAGGGCACTAATATCCTTTATCTTTCTTTTGGTTTCATTCTTTGGAGAGAAGATAGCAAGGAGTCTACACAGTGGGTTAAGTCTCCTTTGCTTATGATGCCCGCGCAGCTGGGACTAAAATCGCTAAACGCACCATTCACACTAAAAAAGTCAGATGATGATGTAGAAGTAAATCCTACTCTTAAGTATTTATTTGGTCAGGAGTATGGGATAGATCTTCCAGATTTCAAAGCAAAAGATAAAAAATCATTTGAGAGTTATTTGGATTTAATCGAGGAAATAATAGATACACGAGGGTGGAAGCTTGTACGTGAGGTAAGCCTGGGTCTTTTATCATTCCTTAAGATAAGTATGTATCATGATCTCAACAATAACCGGGATCGTATGATTAATAGTCCAGTAATACAGGCTATAGCAGGGGATAGATTTGCTCTTGGGAATTTGCCTGAGAGCGCTAATAACTTCAACTTTGATAAGAGCAATCCATCTGAATGGCATGAAGTTGTGGACTCTGATTCCAGCCAGGAGGAAGCTATTCTTTTGTCTAAGCTTGGAGTTTCCTTTGTAATGCAGGGACCTCCTGGAACAGGAAAGAGCCAGACAATTACCAATATCATTGCTGAAGCATTAGGTGATGGAAAGAAGGTGCTTTTTGTATCAGAGAAATCAGCAGCACTGCAGGTGGTTCTGAAACGTCTTACAGATGTAAGGCTGGATGATTTCTGTTTGGCACTTCATAACTATAAAGCTAACAAGAAAGAAATTATAGAAAATATCGGTGCAAACCTAAGACTTAACCGTGACTATGTTGATAGTTCGATTATGAGTCAACTTACAGAATTATTCCATGACAGGGAATATTTGGATCAGTATGCGGAAGAGCTTCATAAGAAAATTGAGCCTTTTGGCGAAAGCGTATACATGGTATTTGGTAAGTTGGCAAAGTTGCGTAAGGCCAGCAATGTTGACTTCAAACTAGAGAATCCGACAAAAATTACCAAGGATGAGTACTTATCGATACTGTATGTGGTAGATGCCTTTGAAAAAGCTCTTAGAAACATGGATGGAAAGCTTTCTGACAATCCGTGGGTTGGAACAACTGCGGATTCTGCAGGACAGACGTTTAATGCTGAAATGATGTCTAAGACGGAAGGCTTACTGGATTCCTTATCAGCGCTTACATCTGCAATAGAAGATATAAATGCAAACTATGGATCCTCAATTCCGAGTACATGGGATGGATTGAAGCATTCAGTGACAGAAATGGAAAAGGTATTGTCATTGCCGTTTTTCCCAATGGAATGGCTTGATGTAAACAAGAGAGAACAGCTCAAGGAACGAGCTCTCAAGGAAGAGAAAATAGATCAGGCTGAGCAGGGGCATGCCAAGAGATTACTTGAGTATGTCAAAAAAGTCGATGGTGACTGGAATGTAGCAGAAATGATATTTTCTGCGAAAGAATTAACAGAGAAGTTTTCGGATGAATCACGATGGATGGGCGATAATAAGCCATCTTCTCTGGTTGAATGCAATGATGTATATATAAAAGATCTGGAATCAACCAGGTCTGTTATTTCTGAGTTATCTGGAAATTATAAGGAAGCAAAGGAACTTTTAAGACTGCCACAGAGTGATAATATTGCCTCTATTCTCATGGCGTCTAGGATATTGCAGTTAGTTAGTGATGCTCCAGAGATGGATGCATCTTGGTTTGATATCAGACGTAGTACGGAGTTATTTAGTTCATTAGAAATTATCAAGCAGCATCAAGATATCGTAAATAAAAAGGCTTCTGAAATATTTGGAGCATGGAATGAAGATGTTTTAAAACTGGATACCGCAAGTATGCTTGGAAGGTTTAAAACTGAGTACACAGGCGTTTTCCACAAGTTCCATGGAAATTATAAAGATGATATTAAGCAGATAAAACTGTTATCCAAGACTGTCGGACTTAAGGTGAGTGAAGAAGATGTCATTGCTCTTTTGATGCAGGTGGATGAAGTAAACAGTGAGAAGAAGTGGTTTGTAGACAACGAGAACAAGTTTAAGCTGTTGTTTGGCGATACTTATACTGGTGAAGATACTGATTGCGAAAAGATAACTGTCGGAATCAATAAGGCAGTAGAAATTGCAAAACAGTTCCCATACGCAAGTATTCCTACCGAAGTAATAGCTGCAGTTAAAGACATTTCTGGCAGCATAGAATTATCTGCTAAGGCCAGAAGACTGGCTGATTTACTAAAAGAAAGCGTTATTAATGACAGTGTTGCCGTGCTGAAAAATGCAGGGCTTATTACTGGTGCTACAGATGAATCATCAATTTCAGAAAAGTTGCTATCGGAAGTGACAAGAAGGATTTTTGAGGAGCAGGAAATGAAGGGAGTTATTGAACTGCTCGATAAGGCAAAGAAAGGAGATGCCCTTTCATATGTCGAGCTGCAGACTCTCATAGAGTCAATGGAACTCATTCTTCATGAGTGTATTTGGTTTAAAGATAATATCCCGGATATTGCATCAGAATTATCTATAAACGAATTAACAGATAAAGATCAGATAGTAAGAGTTATTAAGAGTGCAGCACTTATACTTAAGAATCATGATGCTATTGCAGAGGCGGATGAAACGGAAGAACTGACTGAACTATTTGGAAATAGGTATACAGGTAACTTCACGGACTGGCAGCAGATTATTAGTGATTTAAATGCAGTTGGGGCATTTGCAGAAGACGGCATCGAGGATAATCTAAAAGGTTTTATTGAAAAAGTGTGTGATAACGCAGAGGTGCGTGATGAAGTCTCTTCAAAGATACGAAGTATAAATGATGGTATTGTTGGCACTAGAGATAAGTTTGCATATTTTGATGAACTGTTCCCAGACAGCAATATGAAAGCAATGTCTTTGTCTGATGTTACAGTTAAGTATCAGAGCTGCGTTGGTAAATTTGGTGAATTGAACAAGTGGCTTGATTATGTTGAGACTAAGAATGACTGTGATAAGAAAGGACTTACTGATTTTACAGAAAAAATAGCTTCTTCAGACAATACAATTGTAGATGTGAAGGATGCTTTTGAAAAGGGATTCTATACTCAGTGGCTCGCTCTTGCAATAAATGATGTTTCAGCGGTTCAGACATTCAAGAAGCGTTCACATGAGCAGAAATTGGAGCAGTTTAGAAAGCTTGATAAGAAGCAGTTTGAATATTCTATAAGCAGGATTAGAGACAGTATTATAAAGACTTTCCCAGACAGAACCATGGTAACAAGTGCTCATTCTTCGGTAAGAAAGCTTGAGCATGAGATGGAAAAGAAGAGGAAAGTAATGCCTCTTAGAACTCTTTTTAGCGAGATTCCAGATCTAATGCAGACATTGAAGCCATGCTTTATGATGTCGCCGCTATCAGTTGCGTATTTCCTTAATGCGAACGACTATCACTTTGACATGGTTATCTTTGACGAGGCATCACAAATATTCCCGCAGGATGCGATTGGAGCTATTTTTAGAGCTGACCAGGTTATCATTGCAGGGGATACTAAGCAGTTGCCGCCTACAAGTTTCTTCTCAACAAGTACGAGCAACAATGATGATTTCGATGATGATGAAGAAGATGATGAGAAATGGGTAGAGGAAAACTTTGATTCTATCCTTGAAGAAACTGCCAATGTGCTTCCTAACAGAACTTTACTTTGGCATTACAGAAGTAAGCATGAGCATTTGATTTCTTTTTCAAATCAGAAGATATATAGGGATGAGTTGGTTACATTCCCGAGTAGTAATGAAAGTGAACCAGATACTGGTGTAGAGTTTGAGTATGTTGAAGAGGGATATTATGAGCCTGGAGGAAAGAGTTGTAACATACTTGAGGCCAGACGATGTGCTGAACTTGTGAAAGAACACATTGATAAGCATCCGGAACGTTCGCTTGGTATTATTGCTTTTAGTGAAAAGCAGCAGCAGGCAATTCTGCGGGAAATACAGCTATTTAGGGAACAGAATCCAAAGTACGAGAGTTTCTTTACTGAGGGAAAAGAAGAGGAATTCTTTGTAAAGAACCTCGAGAATGTTCAGGGAGATGAACGAGATACTATTATCTTCAGCATTTGTTACGCCAAGACGAAGGAACAGAAAGCATCTGGTAAACCTATGTCACTTAGGTTTGGACCTGTAGGCCTTTCGGGTGGTGAGCGGCGACTTAATGTTGCAATAACAAGAGCAAAGATAAATGTTAAGCTTGTTAGTTCTATACTTCCATCAGATATTCCTATCAGCAATACGGAGTCTGAAGGAATACATATGCTTTATGACTATATTGAATTTGCACGCAATAGAGGAGCAGCACTGGCAAATTCTAATCAGAATCGTAAAACGGATGACTTTGTTAATGCTATTTACAGTTACATAACTTCTAAGGGATATTCTGCCAAGCTGCATGTTGGATGTTCAGATTACAAGATTGATATTGCCGTTGAACATCCTGAGATCAAGGATGAATTTGTGGCAGGAATTGAATGTGATGGATTTTCATATCATTCTGCAAGAACAGCGCGAGACAGAGACAGGCTTCGTGGATCAGTCTTGAAAAATATGGGATGGAATATGTATAGGGCATGGTCTACGGAGTGGTATAGGAATCCTCAGATTGAAGGACAGAAGCTTTTAGAGTTCATTGAAAATGCTATAGCGGATAGTAATAAGCGACTGGAATCTATCAAAGCAGCTGCGGAGGCAGACGAGAAGAAGCGCCGTGAAGCTGAAGAAAAAGAGCAGAAGACAAAAGAACTCGAGGAGGCAAGAAGAAAGCAGGAAGAGGAAATTATAGAGGCTACAGAGAAGGCTAAAAAGGAAAATGAGGCAAAAAAGCGTAAGGAAGAAGCAGAAAAACGTAGAGCATTAGAAAACCAGAAGATGGAAGAAATCAGAAAGAGAAATGCATCCTCTCCTAAGGAAGTGAAGAAAACTACAAACCAAACATATCCAGGGCAGATGCATATCAATGACCTGATGGGGGCAAAGAAGTCTGGAGGATTATTTGAAGAGCTTGTTTATAAAGGCTTCGAATGCATAGACAATAGAGCTTCTTCTAACATCATTTGGGTAATTTATAACGCTGAACGTAAAGAGGAATTTGAACAGATATTGTCAGTTCATATGTTAGCGTTTAGCCGTGAAAAGAGAGGATCCATGGCAACCGGAGGTAGGGATGCTTGGAGAATAATGACACATTAACAGGAGGAAAAACTAAAAATGGCTGGAAAGAACGAAGAATTAAAGTTCGAGATTATCAACAATATTGGGGTGGTTTCAACATCATCAAAAGGATGGCAGTTGGAGCTTAATAGAGTTAGTTGGAATGGAAAAGAGCCCAAGTATGATCTGCGTTCATGGTCTCCAGATCATGAAAAAATGGGAAAGGGAATAACTCTGACAGAGGAAGATATAAAGTCTCTGGCAGAACTTCTTGCAAAGGAAGTAGAGTTTTTGAATGAAGAATAAGGTGAAATAACCTTTGGAGCGTACTTATGGCAAATGAAACTGTTATAAATCCACAACTGCAAAACTCAACACCTACAGCAATTAATAACGATATTATTGAACAGTATAACCGACAGAATGGGATAACTACGCCTGCTAATCAGAGTCAGACAATAAGTGAAAATGAGATTATCTGTGACAAATATATCGTTGTCAGGCAGCTTGAGGTGACGTCAGGGGAAGCAGATCTGTATTTATGCAAATATGAAGATGAAGAATACGTTGCTAAAGTCTATAAGCGGCAGATGGCCATTAAGCAAGAGGTCATAGATAAGCTGCTGACAATAGACTCTCCTTATGTTGCAAAATTGTACGAGACAGGGGAGTATAACGGTTTTCCTGTCGAAATACTGCCGTATTACTATAACGGTAGCTTGCAGGGAAAGCAGTTTAATGAGGATAAGCTTTTAAAGACTATTATTCCTAATATCAATGAGGGACTAAAAGCTCTTCATGATGCTGGCATTATTCATAAGGATTTAAAACCTTCAAATATCATGTTAAATGATGATGGTGAAACAGTTTCCATTATTGACTTCGGTATAAGCTCAGCAATTGAGGGCGATAATACTATTTTAGTCACTAAAACCGGAATGACATTTGAGTATTCTGCACCGGAAACATTCAAGGGAATATATTATGAAGGGTCTGATTACTATTCTTTTGGAATAACGCTGTTTGAGCTGTTTTGTGGCTATGTTCCATATGCGAATATGCAACCTGAAGAACTGGAACAGTACATTCTTGTTCAGAAGCTTAATTATCCTGATGATATGTCACCACTCTTACAGGATTTTATTTCGGCGTTAACATATCCAGATATTACCAGCAGAAACAACAAGGAGAATCCTAACAGACGATGGACTTATGACGAAGTCAATCGGTGGCTTAATGGAGAGAATCTTGTTATACCTGGCGAGGGAATTGGAAATGTTGGTAAAGGAGCGCTACCTGCGTTCGAGTTCATGGGTGAAGAAATAACCGATCCTTCAAGACTTGTGAAGGCATTTGCTGAGAACTGGCAAGAAGGAATGAAGCAGGTATTTAGAGGCAATGTTACTTCTTACTTCAGAACTTGTAATCAGGAAATAATGAGAAAATGCCAGGCTGCAGAGGAAGAGGCAAGAACAGAGAATGGTAAGGATGACATTATTTACTGGAAGCTTCTTTACCAGATTGATCCTAAGCTGAAGGGATTCTATTGGAAAGGGCAGACATTTGAGAGCATTGCAGCATTTGGCAGAGATGTCCTTGACAGGCTTTGGGATAAGGATGAGTCACAGTTTCCATATTATGCCAGCGTTTTGTCAGAAAAATTACTGTCTGCCTATGTGAATCTGACTCAGCCTAAAAATGAAAAACTGAAAAAGGCAGCAGCTGCTATAGAAGACTCGTATGAACTAGAGCTTCTTAATGGCACGGATATGAAACGTACATATTTCCTGATGGCGTATACATTATCAGGACAGAAATTACTTCTTCTAAACGGAGAACAGATTCGCACTGTTGGTGAACTATATAACTACATGCGCAGTGTATATGACGAATCATACGATAAGTTCGTTACACTCTGCCATAAGCTTGTTGATTATGATGGCAACCTTGATTTCCAGCTTGAAACATGGCTTATAGCAATCGGAAAGCAGAATGAAATAGATAAATGGCGTGATTCATTAAACTAAGAGGATAAGTTTATGAGTGGACCAAAAGTTTCTATATATGATCTTACCGGATGGGCAAGACAGGTTGTGGAAGGGCAGATTCGTTGTGAGAATCAGGCTATAGTTTGTGGTGAGCAGATAAAGCAGATTCTTAGCCAGTGCTCTGGTATGAGAGGCTCATTAGAAAAGTCGCTCCAGATGCTGAACTTGTTTCAGAGTAAATATGGCGGACAGGAACAGACTATTGCTGAAGTTAAGAATCTGATGCAGAACCTTGAAAGAGAAATCCAAAGTATCCAGAGCGAATATAACAAAAATATACCTACGATTTCACCTAAGTACAGGATTTCAGATGAAGCTTATGAGCAGAAAAAGCATGAGTTACAGCGGATTCTAGCCATTAAGAAAATAGCAGAAGATCTTAAGAAAGAACTGAACAAGGCTGCCAATGCAGGGAAAGACGCTGGTGTTCGAGAACAGAAAAAGACAAACCAAAAAATAGCTGAATATCTTAATGATGGAGATGAAGCACCTGCAAATCCTTTGGAGGGACGTAATCTTCAGGAGCTCGAAAAGTCTATCTCTAACGATATAAGTGGTTCATTTTCATTTGATAGTTTTGAGGAAGAGCCTAAACAAAAGAGTCTTGATGATGCTAAGAAGGAACTGTTTAACGAGCTTGCTGAATTACTAAAATTGGAGCTTCCCAAATCACTTTTAGATGAAATCAAAAATGCACTGACTAATCTTGATAAGATAGATCAGATGTCGAGGCTTACATCTTTTGACAGTATTACCGTAAAAAAGATTTTTAAGGATATAGAAAAATACCAGATTGAATGTGAGAAAGAAGAAGCTGCATTTGCAGAGCAAGTACTTAGGTATAAGACCCTTTGTGACATGGCACATCTTGAGGCTGAGAAAAATCGCTCGTTTAAGGATACTGCAGAGCTTGAAGAAGCCATTCATGAAATGGAGCTTGCAGTTGTTAAGCAGAAAGAGCAAGCATATATTGCAGACTGTGTGGATGAAGTCATGCAGGATATGGGATATGATCTCATCGGAAAGAGAGAAGTCACAAAGAAGAGTGGCAAGCATTTCAAAAATGAACTGTATCAGTTTGGTGAAGGAACTGCAGTTAATATAACCTATTCATCCGAAGGACAGATAGCAATGGAGTTAGGTGGAATTGCAAGAGAAGATAGAGTGCCTACAGCTGATGAAACGTCAGTGCTTACGCAGGATATGCAGACCTTCTGTGGGGAGTTTGCTGAGTTCGAGAAACGAATGAAAGCCAAGGGAGTCATTGTGGGAAATAGAATTGCACTTATGCCCCCTGAAGCAGAGTATGCCGCAATAATAAATGTTAGTGATTATAATGTTGAGCCTGGAAAACAGATTACAGAGATGAACGTAGCAAGCACCAAGAAGAAAGCAGCTACAGCACAGAAAGTTCTTAGGAGAGATGAGTAATGGTATTGGAAAAATACAAAATTTGTCCTGCATGTGGAGAGCATAATCCACCGAGCCTTCTTGAATGTAGGAAGTGTGAAACAGATCTTACAGGCGTTAAAGTAATGGACAGCGAAATGGAACAACAGCTTGAAGAGGAAAAGAAAAATGAATCTTCGGGAGCATCCACAGCACCAAAAGGTGTTCCAACGCTTGTGAGAGTATGTGACTGTGGTGCTCATAACCTTCCACAGGCCAGAAAATGTAAGAAATGTGGAGAGGATATATCGGATATTATTCCTACTACAGTCATGGAAGAACAGAAGTTTTCCTATAAGCTTCAGGCTGTAGGAGATGATTATTCTGTAGACTTGGAAGACGAGGTGCTGGTTGTCGGAAGAGAGTCCGGGCTGAAGGATTATCTTGGATCCAAGATGTATGTGAGTAGGCAACATGCAAAGCTTACCATAGTTGAAGGCAAAGTCTTTATAGAGAACCTTAGCAATACAAATCACACCTTTATAAATAATATTGAAGTGAAGGGACCAGATCCTACAGAACTTAAAGATGGCGATGAGATTGGACTTGGCGGGATGGAGATAAACGGAGAGCGCCAAAGTGATGCGGCTTATTTTGTTTATCATGTAACTAGTTGAGTGATTATGTGCTTCAACAAAAACCTTGGAGGTGCTAAATGAACATAGATGAAGCAAAGGAAGTGTATGATAGTCTTCTTATTGAGCTTTCGGTTTTGAATTATGATAGAAAAGGAATTGCGAAGTATGATCGAAATGCCAAAAACGAAGATTGTTTTAAAATGGATTTGGTTTATTTCCTTTTATACTTATCTCAAACTGATGGTGAAGTATCTACGGCAGGAGTTGATTATATAAAAGATTTTTTTAATGATGCTTTTGTCGACAGAATAATAGATGAAAAACCATATTTGGGACGTGTGATGAGCGAGATTCCTTTATCGTTTGTTACAGTGGTTGATAAACATGTTTATGATTTGACATTCAATATGGAAGGGATGTTCTACTCGGTGTTATGGGAAAAATACCTAGCATTACTGGGATATTTAGGCATGGGTGTTGCCACAGCTGATAATATGACTCAAATGGAAAATCAAACTTTGTTAGATTATTTAAAAATGTTGAGAGATTATGCGGAATTTAGGACGCATAAGAAGACTGATTAAAGCTAAAGGCGTTTTATGAATGTTGCAAGAATACTTTACCCAGTAGAGGTTTTAGGCCCTGGGAAACGAATTGGAATTTGGCTCTGCGGATGCAATAGGGAATGTAAGGGTTGCAGTAATCCAGAACTTTGGAAGAAGCGTCCAGAATATGAGGTGTCTATAAATGAGGTTATGGACCTGGTGGACAGGGTGGCTGCGGATTATGAAATTGATGGATTCACTATAAGCGGTGGTGAACCTATGGATCAGGCATCGGAGCTAGAAGAATTGCTGCCAAATCTTAGAAAATACTCGGAAGATATTTTGGTATATTCCGGATATCAATTAGAACAGCTTCATGATAGGAATGATAAAAGCACGGATTATGTGTTAAATAACATAGCCGTTCTGATTGATGGAGAGTACAGGGAAGAAGAGAACAATGATGTGTTTCTAAGAGGCTCCGAGAACCAGCGGATTCATATCATGGACCAGAACTTTGCGAGTTTATACAACACCTACATCGCTGCTAATCATAATCAGATTCAGAATTTCACCACTTCTGATGGAGTGGTATCAGTAGGAATACATAAAAGAGGGTTTTGAAAGGAGAAGGAAAATGGATGAAGTAGTAGATGTATTAAAGGATATACTCAACGAGTTGCAGGAGATTAATAGTAAGATTAATGATATCCGTGGGACAGGTGCAAATAGTATAGATGATATTTGTTCAAAAATGGATGATATTCAGGGATCTGGTTTATACAACACCATAAGTGATGTATGTGACAAAATTGGTGAAGCTGCTTCAGATGTAAAAGGAAATGGATTATACAATTCCATAGAGGATATTTGTGACAAGCTTAATGATGTTACTTCGGGATTAAGTGATGTGGAAAATGCAATAAATTTCAAGTAAGTGTACGAGGAGGATCTACATGGAAGAATACATTGCAAAATGGCATCGTGAGTTGGCAATCTTTTGTAGGATTAAACCTTTGATTATTGTTGAAGGAAATGTGCTGGATGTATATCAGTATCCGACAGAAGGGAGCACTCCAAAAGGAAGTATCCTTCGTTTGCCGGAATACCTGTACTATTATTTTACTGATCTTGGTTATAAGACAATTGCATTCTATGACAGCATGCAAGGATTTTACAATTCTTGTGAAGATGGTCATATACAGGAATTTGCTAAGATAACTAATTCGCAGTTTGATGGTAGGTGCATTCGCTGTGACTTCAAAGGAAAGACGAATTCAGCTACATCTATTGTCAGAGCTGCGGTTACGCAGACAGAAGTCCCTACAGCAATTATCATGAATCTTGCCTCTAGATATATAGTATCGCCTGATAATGTGGATCAGTCCGAAGTAGATAGTTTTACAAATCTATTGTTGGCTTCTCTTGAAGGCAGGGATGTTCGTACAGAAAATGGACCTCTTAAGAACATTGTAATCATGATTGTAAATAAGGTTAATGATGTTCCCGCATGGTTCTATCTTGATAATCCTAATGTTAAAACGGTTAGCATTAGCACGCCATCAAAGGAAGAGAGGGAAGCACTTGTAAAGGGAGAAAATTTCGCGACCTTCTTTGCTGCAGACGTTTACGATGAGGATATACCATATTACAATGAGCACCCGGATGAGCTTGAAAAAGTTCAGGATAAATTTGTTGGATTAACTGAAGGGTTTAGCTTTACAGAAATCAATGGCCTTCGCAGATTATGTAAAAATGAAAAAACCCATATCCGTCAGATGTCTTCAGTAATAGATCTGTATAGATATGGAGTTAAGGATAACCCATGGGATTCATTGGATGTTAATGAACTTAAGACAGCCAAAGAAGACTTCCAGAAGAGAGTTAAAGGCCAGGATATGGCTATAGTTAAGACTCTCGATGTGATAAAACGTGCGGTTACAGGCATGTCCAGTCTGTCTGCTTCAGCTCATGGAAAGCCCAAGGGCATATTGTTCTTTGCGGGCCCAACTGGTACTGGTAAGACAGAGACAGCCAAGACTTTAGCAGAAAAGCTTTTTGGAGATGAGAGTTGTTGTATCAGATTTGACATGAGTGAATATAGCCAGGGGCATAGCGATCAGAAGCTGCTTGGAGCGCCTCCCGGATATGTAGGGTATGAAGCTGGTGGCCAGCTGACAAACGCTGTGAAGAATAATCCATTCTCTATTCTGCTCTTTGATGAGATAGAGAAAGCACATCCATCCATTTTTGATAAGTTCCTTCAGATATTGGAAGACGGACGTATGACTGATGGACAGGGCAATACGGTTTATTTCTCTGAGTGTATAATCATCTTCACCAGCAACCTTGGTATTTATACCAGAAATCAGATGGGAGTTAGAGAACCAAATGTTACCCCAGATATGGAGTATCCAGAGGTTCAAAAGAAAGTTAGAGCTGCCATTGAAGATTACTTTAAGCTTGAGCTTGGAAGACCAGAGATTCTTAACCGTATTGGTGAGAATATTGTAGTATTTGACTTTATCCGTCCTGATGTTGCTGAGCTTATTCTTAGATCACAGATTGAAAAGCTTACAAGAAATCTGGAGGCGGAAAAGAGAATTAAGCTGACTATATCTGATGCTGCTTTTGCAAAGCTTATGGAGAAGACGCTTGATAATCTAGGAAATGGTGGACGTGGTATCGGCAATATAGTGGAGAGCTTACTCATCAATCCGTTATCAAGATATCTCTTTGATGAGGAAATAAATGGAAATGTAAACCTGTCAATTAACGATATTGATGCAGAGAATGCGCCATATGCACTGAGCTGCACTTATGAGGCTATTGGATGATTTACATTATGACCAAGGCGGGACATGGTAAAAGTGTTAGTGAGGATACTGTGCTCGTTGGGAATCAAATATTTACAGATACATCAGACACTGTGGATATTCCTGATAGTGGTTTTGTTTGCGTGGCTGATGGTGTTGGCGGAAGTAATGCCGGAGAGGTGGCTTCGTCGTTTGTTTTAAATGAGCTTTCAAACCTGGAATGGTCTGACGAGGAAACTGTTAAGAATCAGCTTCTTTCAATAAATCAGAAACTAATCGAGGAGAGCAAGACTGATGCTGCACTCTCAGGTATGGCGACAACTTTGTCTGGCATATGCATTCAGGATGAGAACATGAAAATTATCCACGTAGGTAATACCAGAGTATATGCCATGCAGGGGCGGTTCTTAAAGCAGATTACATCTGATCACACCACATATAACTGGCTTAAAAGCTTGGGAAGGACGGAAGAAGCAGAAGCTTGTAATAAAAGTGAGATTACCAACTGCTTTGGCGGTGATGATGAAAAGCTTATTAGTAAACTGCAGGTTACGTCTTCAAACACCGCAAATACTGTGCTTTTGACTAGTGATGGAATACATGAGTATGTAAGTATAGATGAGTTGGAAGATATTTTGAGCTCTGATGTACCAAATGATGAAAAATGTAATGCTATTTGTAATGCCGCTTTGGATGCAGGATCTAATGATGACATGACAGTTGTTCTTGTATGTTTACAGGAGGAATGACATGGGATTTAGATTTAGAAGAAGCATAAATCTTGGTGGAGGCTTTAGAATTAACCTCAGCAAATCAGGTGTTGGATATAGCTGGGGAACTAAATGGTTCAGAGTAACCAAGACTTCAAGGGGGACTACAAGGCGAACCTATTCTATTCCCAGAACAGGCATTTCATGGGTTAATGAGTCTGGTGGAAGAAAGAAAAGAAGTGGCGGAAATAGAGGCGGGACTCGGACAAGCAACACTCGAAGCAATTACAACCCTACACCTATGCCAAGGCAGCAGTTCCAGCCGGCTCAGCCACGACAACAATTTCAGCCAACATATAATGGTGATCCAACAAGAACTATAGAGAGTGCGGATATAAATCAGTTTAAAGAAGCAGAAGAAGGAACTATTTCTGATGCACTTGAGAGAACAATACGGCTCAACTGGATTGGAAAGCTTTTGCTATGGGGAATCTTGCTTATTGGTGTGCATCCTATTTTTGTGCTCGTTCCAATAGTAGGCGTTGCTCTGATTATCGCATCTCATACCGCAGGAAGAGTTAACCTTGAATATACTTTTGATGCGGTTAAGCAGGATGAGCATGATGGAAGAATAGCCGCGTGGCAGCTATTGGCAGAAGGAACTAAGGAATGGCAGGTGCTGACAGAAACGTTTAACAGTAATCGGAATGTTAATGCTGGAGCTGGTCGAAGTATCAAGCGGGTTCCTTGTGTAATAAAAAAAGGAAAGCCTTATTACATTGACACCAATGTTGATACGATACAGATAAATCTTGCAAACAAGGAAACACTGATTATTCTTCCGGATAAAGTTTTTTTTGTGAGGAAATGGAAAGTAGGGATGATTGATTACACTGATTTCAGGATTAGTGTATCTGAGGTTAGATTCATTGAGGAAGAGGCGGTTCCTCGTGATGCCCAGGTGGTTGGACAAACGTGGAAATACGTTAATAAAAATGGAACACCGGATAGGAGATTCAGCAATAATAGACAGATTCCAATTTGCTTGTATGGGCAAGTCTTCCTGCGCTCACAGTCAGGTCTTGATGTTGAGCTACAGATTTCAAATGTTCAGAATGCAAGGGATTTTGCGGAGTTAGTATTGTGATTATATGAAGAAGAAAACATACAAATTCTTTGTGGTATTGGCAATACTTGTCTTAGTAATCACGGCGAGTATTGCTGGATACTCAGCTATCAAGAAACATGTTCCTAAGAAGAATTCTTCGTTTCCATCGGTTAGTGACCTGGGAAATGGAGGTTCAACTACTTATGTTCCTTCTGATAAGCAGGATGAGAATGGCGAAACTGTACCTGATGGTTCATATTTTACAATTAGCTTCTTTGATGTGGGCGAAGGCGACTCGACGCTGGTAGAATGTGATGGACATTACATGTTAGTAGATGGAGGCAATCCGAGCGAATCTAGATTCTTGTATTCATATCTTGAAAAACATGGGATCAATTATTTGGATTACATAATCTGCACACATGCGCATGAAGATCATGTTGGAGGACTGGCAGGTGCTCTGAACTACGCTTCAGTTGGAACGGCATATTGCCCGGTGACGGAGTTTGATACTAGGGCTTTTAATAGTTTTGTTAAATATTTAGGTGTTCAGGGGAAAGAAGTCACTGTTCCGCAAGCAGGCGACTCATTCAATCTGGGAAGTGCAACTGTACAGATCATCGGCCCTGTAGATATGAGCTTGGCAGAAGATAATGAAAATAATACATCAATTGTTCTTCGCATAAAATATGGTGAGACATCTTTTTTGATTACAGGCGATGCTGAAGAAGCGGAAGAATTATCAATTGTAAGGTCTCGATATGACCTTAGGAGCACTGTATTAAGGGTAGGGCATCATGGCAGTTATACTTCGACATCAGAGGATTTTATTAAGGCTGTGAAACCAGAGTATTGCGTTATTTCTGTGGGGGAAGGGAATTCATACGGGCATCCGCATGATGTGGTTTTAGAAAGAATTAAACGGTATGGAGAAAGCATTTTAAGAACAGATTTGAATGGGGATATAGTCTTTGCTAGCGATGGCAAAGATGTTACGTACACAACTGAAAAATAACAATTAGTGTGAGGACTACTATGGGTGCAACTTTTACTGAAGCCACATTAGATGAGTATAAGAAGTACTTGTTTCAGATACGTGATGAGAATCCCAATATTGCTAATTTGGCAATAAAACTGCAGCAGGATGATTCGGATGAGAATTTTGCTGCAATAATGAATAATGATAACCTTACAAAAAGGGAATTTATTGAACTTATAGCACTTGTTAAGCAGAGTATTTATAACAGGTTTACAGGTGGTGCGTATAAGGCTGCGGAGAATGAGACTGATCGTCTATATTCAAAGAATCCATGGAAGTTTGTTGAAGAGTTTCTTCAAAATGCGGATGATTGTAATTATTCAGACACGCCTCAAATATTTATTTCAATTGATGAGCGTGAGGAATCGCACGTATCAATTGAATTTGCTTACAATGAGGATGGATTTGAAAAGGTTGATATATGGGCAATTACTGACTTTTCAGGAAGTGCCAAGATAAATGAGCTTGTTCAAAGTCAAGATGAGGAAGGTGTATTCTACAAAGAAAAGACTGGAAGAAAAGGAAAGGGGTTTAAGTCTGTTTTTTCGCTGGATGCGGAAAATGTTATAGTACATATTAGGAGTAATGGATATTCCTTCAGGCTGGATAATAGCATTGGAAGGATATTGCCAATTTGGGAAGACGATTCTGATAGGATGGATGACAGCACGCATGTCATAGTGGAGCTAGTAAAGCCAAGCTTTAGTGTGTCGGATATTTATCCAGAATTCAGGCGTCTTTTTTGTGTGGATGAAATTGAGAATATTTTCGCTAATAGCCCATTTCTGTTCATGCATAGGATTAAATCTGTCCGAATAAAAAGAATAAACGATACAGGAGAAGATGAGTTTACGACAGAGTATATTGAGGATGCAGAGAAGACAGAGTATTATGGAGCATTCAGCCTTAATAATGAAAAACGAATTTTGGCAGGAATTGCACATGACGGAAACTATTATGAGGAACAGTATCAGCAGGGTTTGATACGTACAATCACAGAGGATGATACTTCTGAAATACCAATTGTAAGATATACGAGCATGATAGAAGACGAAGCAAGCTATCGTAACTATTCAATAATTGCTCCGGTGATTACTGACAGTGAAGAATATAACTTTGAATCCGGGGCATTATTCAGAACATTCCCGATGTCACTACATAAAATCGATATGCCTATTTCAATAGACGCGCCATATATTCTAAATCCGGATAGAAGTGGTGTTCTTTATGGTGCATATAAAGATGATGAAGGTGAACAGGTATCTGCTGATATATGGAATACAGATGTAACTAATAATTTGTTTGACAATGGTGTATTTGAAAGGTTTATGCTTTGGCTCAGAACACTAAATGGCATACGTGTAGATAAGTACATTCTTTCCAAAGATATAAGGCTTTTCAATGACAGTAATAATTCAAATGGTCACGGCAGTGAATTTATCCCCATTATCAATATTAGTGAAAAGCTTAGGTTGTTGCCATTATTCCAGCTGTTTTCGGATTCGAGTGAATATGTAAGTCAAGATCAGGCAGTGATGGTTAAAAAAGAACTTTTTCAGTGGCCGCAGGTAGAATCATTCTTTCAACACGCAATTGGTGATACATATAAAGAGAGAATTCTGTCAGAAATCTATGTTGGAAGCGAGCTCTTCAAAGCAGTTCCGATTGAAAAAACTGGATTCGTCGCTGCAATGAATACTTATCTGGATGAGCTTGAGAACGAATTGGGAACTAGTTCTGATGAGATGTTATCTTTTGTAGATGATTATCTGTATCCATATTTAAGAGATAATTATGGGAGCATTACAAATGGAGATAAAGACGCATTCAAAAAACTATGTATCTATTTCAGCAGGATAAAGATACGAAATGAAGTCACAATTATTAGGGAAGCTGTAGATGCTAATACGAGATGGTTTCATTGCAAGAATAAAAACATTACATCGATAAACCGATATAGGGTTTTTGAGTCATCGCCTGTACATTTAGAAATAATTAAGAGAGTTATTGATGAGGATGATGAAGCAGATGTCTTTCATTTTGTTAGAGATATAGAAAGTTTCTTCTCAGAGAAAAATGCAAATATCAATGCAAAGTACTGCAAAAACTGGGACGAAATCAGAGATATGATTGAGGCTGTATGCCATTTTGGATACAGCTTTGAAAAGTTATCATTTCCTTCACTAAATAAGTACATATTAAGCGAAAACTTGGATCCAATATTTAATGCATTTAGAATTGCTGGGGTTTTAGAAGTTATTCCTGATACAGATGTGGAACTCCTTTCTGAGTATATCGGCGGAATAAGTGAAACAGTACAAGCTTTAAAGCAAATGGGATTGAAAAAATCTGATAAATATCTTGTTGCAGAGAAGGATAGTAGTTTTCTAAAGTTCTTAAAAGAAACTATTACAGTATTGCAATCAGCAGATTGTCCGCATGAAGTTTTAGAAGGCATTAAATCGGAGAAGGATAAAATAGGAAAAACCATTAATGCAACGGCTGGTACACTGTCAGTTTTTAAAAACAATGAAGAAGCACTGCTGTTCTTTCTTAATGAGGACAATGCCTTTTTCTCAACTGATATCTATGCAAATATATGCGATGCATTTCAGAACAAAGAAGAGTACTGGGATAGGAACGACATTGTTGCAGAAGAATTACTGATTAGGGTTTGTGCTGGTGCGACAAGACCATTGAAAACTAAGGAAGCTAGATCCCTTAGGATTGGAATCGATAATGTTTTAGCTGATGGCCTTGAGAATTGCATAGAGGTCCTTGTAAATAAAAACAAAGTTGGGGAAGTGTCAGTCCTTCCAGATACAGGATTTGACCTTATTCCGGATGAGGAAATATTGCCGTTGGTTTCCTTACTACGTCCTGGTGAAAAACATGGTGGAATACAGTATTATTCTGGTAATCTGGGATCATATGGCAGTAAGAAAAAATATATAACTGATGGTAAAGGTGGGCATGTATATTTACAGTGCGATGAAGCCGGCGATTACAAGGCTGCTTTAGAAAAGTGTCTTGATACTAACTTCGATGTTGAGGCACTAAAGTACATTGATGAAATGACCCAGCAGTTTCAAGATGTAAGAGAACGGGTTATTGTACCGTTATTTAATCGAACCGGTCATGATATCAGCAGCACATACGACGAGATAGAAAGACGATTTGATAAGTACACGAACCAAGAAATAATAAGCATATTATCATGGTTTAGGTATTCAGGTTATACAAATGCACTCGGTAATGGAAATATTAATAATGAAAAAGAAATAGAAGATGATTATAGAAATGATCCCTGGAAGTTTATATATGAATTCATTCAGAATGTAGATGACTGTTTTTTTTCTCAGGAAAGTCCAGAACTAAAGATTACTATTGATGGTAAGGCTAACCGCATTGTGTTTGAGTACAATGAGGATGGCTTTACATTGGACGATGTAAAATCCCTAACAAAATTTGGCGACAGTAATAAAGTGAATGCTTTAGAAACTGTGATAAAAAAAGATGGTGTTTTTGATAGGGAAAAGACCGGAAGAAAAGGAAGAGGATTTAAGTCTGTTTTTGCGTTGCCTGGAAAAGATATTGTTGTTCATATCTGTAGCAATGGATTTTCTTTTAAATTTGCAAAAAGATTGGGATCAATAATTCCCATATGGGAATCGACGGACAATGCCCCTGCAATCGGAACTAGAATAACTGTTGAAGGATTTGATAGCAACAGTTCAGAAATGCTGATGAAGCGTATTAGTGGCATGTTTGGTGTAAGTAATATGGCTGACTTTACAGCAAAATGTCCTATTCTTTATTTGCGAAAACTAAGATCGTTGGTAATCGATAATGGTGAGGATACATTTTTACTTGATATAACTACTATAGATGAAGTCTATTCACAACAGAGCATTGTCCCATCCAGTGAACCTAAAGCGGGAATAGTTCATGATGGGAATTATGTCGAGAGCTTGTGGGAGCGATTGAATGTTTGCGTTACTTCTGAAAGTCATGTTAGTTCTTTTGATGCGGGCAGATATACAAGAATGCTACCTCTAGGACGATCTTATGGAATCGTGTCTGCGTTTGCGCCTATTATTGATGGAACTACGGATATCAAGTTTTCTAAAGGAGCATTGTTCAGGGCATTACCGCTTTCAGACCATGAAATATCTGTACCTATATCAATTAATGCTCCATATGCGACAAATAGTGGAAGAAGCGCCGTTGAAGATAAGAGTAGTAATGATAAGGTGTCGACAGCTATCTGTGATCAACTGTTACCGGGGTTTTTCGAATATCTAAGAGAAATTGGTGGTATAGATATTGCAAAGTACGTTCCATCAATTAAAAACGAGCTTTTCTTAAGCTACAAAACAATGCGTTCCATTAATCTTCAGGATGTAATAACAAGTATTCCTTTACTTAAGGCTTATGGAGTCGATAGTTATGTGTCATGCAAGGAGGCAAAAGTACTTCCGGTTGAATGTTATAGCTGGGATAGGCCAGAGCTTTTGGCACATTGTTTTGATACTAGTGGGAAAAAACTTGTTATAGGTGATTATGCCGAATCCAGAGTGACAAGGAACGGACAGATATCATTGAATACCCTTGGATTTGTAGAGGGCATAAACAAATATCTTTTTGCATTGGAGAAAATTAGTATTGAATCCGAGGTTGGGCTGCTAAGAGAGCATGTTTACCCTTATTTCAAGGATAACTACGATGAAATACTAAAAATATATCGTGCGGAGGGTAGAGACAAAGAGTTACGTAATCTGAAAATCTATATTTTTGCAATGGCAGATGGAACGCTGACTAGAGAGGCTTATAGTTCTGACGTTGTTTGGATAAAAAATGCACCATCGGGATGTTCTTCATTTGGCAGATACCGCAGTGTGGAAACCGGATCAATTTCGGGTTTGTGCAAGGATCTGCCATGGATGAGCGGCTTTAGCATCGTTGATTGTCACAAGGCTTTTTCAGATGATAGCTTTGATTACTCAGAAGTTAGGGACTGGGACGATGCAAGAGGGGTAATTGAGGCTGCAATATACTATGAAGTGGAATGTGATGTTAGTATCCCATTTTTACGTAACTGTGCTTTAGATTTAAGTTTTGATCCTGTTGAAAACATATTTAGGGATGCATATATCGAAACTCAGAACAACAGTATTTTGAAGCACATCATTGATCATGATGATTTGCTGAGTATTTGTGCAGCAGCAGGAAAGGATGATGACTTAGATGTCCAGACTGTTGTGGATAGAATTAAAAATATGGGACTTAGGTCTCCATATGACTTTTTTACGCGTCAAGCAGCCGGAATCTATGGCTTAAATATAACTACTTTAGCATTACTGGAAAACTATGGAACTGATTCTGATAATGCGAAAAGAGTGATTGCATTAATAGATAGTGCTTTAAAACAGACTATAAATGATGATGCCTATCAACTTAATATACGATATGAAGAAATTGGCAATTGTACAGATGCTTTATTTGCAAAGTTTTTCCAGCATCCAATTATTAGTTCTGAACCTTTAAAAAATGTGGCGGGCAAGTTCTGTACAATGCGTGAAGCAAGAGAAACTGCGGATTATGCCGAGGCATTGTTGAGAGCGTTGTGCATTGTGGACAGGATTGATTATAAGTGCAGTTGTGATATAAAGCTATCAGATATTCTAGATAGGGAGTTAGGCGTCTGTGTACAGACAGCAAAAATAAGAAACATTAAAAATTTGGATTTAAGAATTATTAAGGACATGGCCGTAGAACCGTATCCGAGCCATGAAATAGATAAAGCATTAAAATGGCTTGATGAAGATGATGCTTTAAGCATTTCGTACAAGTATTATGTAATGGATCTAAGTAGTGCATTTGGCGTTGAGAGTAATGGTGATGCAGCGTTTGTTTTTGATGATTCGCATGTATTCCTAGATGAGGAGTCTGCGGATAGCAGCATGCTTAAGTTTGTACAGAAAAGATACAAGGGTCAGGATGAAAGCTTCAAGAGTCTAGTAGCTATTATCGTTGAGCAGAACAAGCTAAAGGGGGAGTGGAAGGACTCAAAACGCAAATATATAGAAAAACTTTCAAAATTTAGAGAAGACACTTTAAAGCAAAGAAAAGTGCTGGTGCCTGATTATGATAAACACATTAATGATGCTAATGGTAAGGCGATAGATTATGTTCTTCCGGAATTGCTACAAAATATCAACGACTGTGCTTATGCTGAGGGAACACATCAAAGAAATTTGAATGTGAGCATTAACCTTGATGAAGGAACTATGCTTCTCCAATACGATGAGGCGGGTTTTGATTATGGAAATGTATACAGTATAACTGCTTTTGGACAGTCATCTAAGCATGATGAGAGCGAGGGAGAAAAGGGACTTGGCTTCAAGAAGGTATTTTCACTTTTTGAAAAAGTAGAGATTTTCAGTAACGGATTCTTCTTCGAACTTCATGCGGATAATAATACTGTTCCTAAATGGATTGTAGATGAAGAAAAAGTGCGTAAATACGACGTATATGGAAAAACAGCAATGCTTTTCTCAGTCAACGACGCTTATAAACCCAAACTGGTAAACATAGCAGAGAAATGGAAATCACTTATGCATGGCCAGTATGTAGGAACTTTGGTCTCTCCGATATTTATGGATAAAATAGACAGTATAACACTTGAGGGATGTGATGAGTTCTATTCTAGGGAGAAGATGCTGGATAATTTCTTTTTCGTGAGACTTCCGCTGTTAAAGAGCTGCCGTGAAATGATTGATGGTAATGCACCTGGCGCTGTTGAAGAGTATAAAAAGACAAGGGACGAGCTTAAGAGTAGAAAAAAGTGCTTGGCCATGTCTGAAGATGAAAAAAAACAGTATTTGGATTCATTAGCATTGGAGGTATGTATACCAAGAGTAATAAATGATTCAAACAAAGGAAAAGGTGTATTTTACAGTACATTACCTACTGAGAGTAGGACTTATTCAACTATTTTTATAAACGTTCCACTAGAGTTAACTACTGGTAGAGATGGAATTGTTGATGATAGTGATTTTAATAAGGCGGTGAGGCGTATTCTTTTCAGCACTGCCTTTGGAACGGTGCCACTATTCATGAGAGCTTTAGAAATACTAGCAGATAATAATCGCGGTGTGTTTTTATTGAAATACTTTTCCTTTGATTTCAAAAGGTTCTTTGAAATATTTGCAAACGAAGATGCTTTGGACAATATTTGCTCTGTTTTCAGGGATCTGAAGTTGTTTGAAACATATAAGCAAAAAAAGATGGTTTCGATAAATGAAGCCTATAGTATTGATCGTATTATTAGTAAGTATATAGAGTTCATTCCTAATCCGTCTCAAGATGTATATGAATGGTTCGAACAAAACTGCAGAAAAGCGAGTGGCAATATGATTGTCGCAAATACAGCTAATAGTGACAGTTTGGAGCGTTTTGTCTCTTTTGTTGGTGGAAGGAAAGATTATTTCCCTATAACTGATGAACAAAAGGATCTGGTGATAGAGTTCTTTAAGGGTGAGTATGGATATACAGAGGTAGATGATGAATAAGCAGTATTCAGAACAGAATAAAAAGGATGTATTTATAAAAGCGTTATTGCCATATTTGATAGGCCATATTGAACAAAGTGCAGACAAAGATAATGCTGCAAAGGAAATGGCCTCGCTAATGATATTTCCATACAAGAGCGACGAAGGTATAAAGATAGGAAGTCTTAATGAACCTGGTACTTCATGGTATTTTCTTAATAACAGTACCAATGGAGAGAAAAAAGCGGATAGCTACAGGATATTTGCAGATGATCTTTTTGAAAAAGACTACGCGAATATGATTAAAAATAAGCTTCGCGACTACGGGTTAGCTTCAGATTTTTCTGATTCAGTCGTAATTAAGAATCTGCTGGAAAGAATGAGCATGGAATCGACGTATTCTGAGACGTGGTGGAGCTGTGCTTATGATGTTTTAAAACTATGGAATCCGGAAGAGTTTAGTGTAAAACTCACGAAAGCAACTGCTGGAATCAAAAGTAAGAGATTTCTTTTTACAGGCGAGTATTGTGATAAAAATTTAAGAGAAATGCTTTTGAAACATGGCGTATTTGAAGACATCATAGATGATGTGGCATATAGGATTTTTTGGAATAGATTGATAGATTCTGAAAAGAAGAAAGCCTTCATTTTACTGGAAGATATGGGAGTTCCATGTAATTTCTTATGTGATGGAACGGTCAATGCTTCTCTGTTAGAGTTTGCGAAAAAGATTGGATATAATACTCCATTTCCTGTTTCTCAAGCGGATGCAGCTTATGAGAGATGTGTGCTAAGTTATAAGATCTTTATGGATAAGATTTATCATGAGAATCGAGATGCATTGGTTAAAGCTGTTAATGATTCAAATGCCAATATAGGCATACTGTTGAAGAATAAAAAAGGACAGTTTGTCCCTCTTTCATGGGATTTATATTATTCTGAAAATGATTTTTTGGATAACACAGATACCCAAGATGCAATATATAGTTCTGAGACTGAGAAATATGAGTGCCTGCATATTGACGTTAAGGGGATAGAGCCGGGCTTTGTGTCAAACATTCACAATGTACATGAGTTCAAAGAAGTTGAACTGGAGGCAGATGAGTATCAATTTGGCATAGACTATGATGCAATAAGCTTTTACCGATGGATATGGGGATATTCACAGCACTTTGAGCTCGCGAGGAATGTGCTTAGTTACTATACAAATGATGTGACTAATAACAACTCTGTTAATGAATTTGAAGCACCTTTTGTGCTCGATATTATTGAAAGCGATCATTATTCCGAAAGCGATTTTATTGAGGACTTTAGATTTGATATTCTTATAAAACCGGAGGAAGCCTTTGAAAGGATAGATACTATTAATGCTATTTCGCGTGGCTTTAGTGGATTATTTTGCTTGATTAGTGGGAAGACTAATAGGAAAAATGTGAAGGAGTATGTGAATGTAGTAATAAAGCATACATATACATCCAACGAAATAAAGGAAAAGATAAAGAAGGATTCTATATGGGATAACGTCTGTGTAGTTGAAGGCTCACTGGATGACTATGCGGGATTGGCGGTTATAGGAAAAACAAATTATTTTAATAAATATCAGGATGCTATTTTTCTTTGGCCATCAAGTGATTCTAGCGCGTATATTAGGGCGATAGCTATATATATCAAGGAAAAATATTTAGTTGATGTAGCATCGGAGCTTGTAGATGATATTGATTGGAAATCAGAATACGTTAATCTAGTCAGGAATATTCGCTCTAGGCTGGCATTTCACGAAGACACTAAATCTCATGAAAACATATTTAGAGATACGGTTGATCTGGAGGATATTCGAGATTTCAGTGAGGAAAAACGCATCTGGGATGAACTTAAGCGCAGACGTGATGAACTAATTGGCTATGGCGTCGGAGGTAAAGCGGTGAAGATTAGCTCTCATAGAGAGTTTTTGTCTGCTAAGTATAGTGGAAGATGTCAATTGTGCGGTGGCAGGATTGAAATGGGTGAGCAGAAGAGCTACTTTTGGACCTACAGAATTGTTAAGGAAAAGGAAAATCATCTTGCTAATTCCAGGAGTAACCTATTTTGTTTGTGCCCGTCTTGCCATGGCGAAATGCGATTCGGTTGGTACATGGGGCAGGACTTTTCGGAGGTTGTAAAGAAGGCAAACCAGTATGCACAGTATATTGAAACAATAATTGATTCTGGTGAATATACTGATGATATGCAGTGCCTTGTTGGAGAACTTGCAGAGGAAAATGTTCTAGAATCATATCAAGTTAGCTCAAACGATGAGGACTCTGAAACTGTGAAATTTAAAAAGCCTATTGTGTGTAAGGTGGTTGTAGGTGGTGAAGAGAGAAATATGTTTTTCTCGTGGGAACACTTTATCAGATTATCATTTATTTTCTCTCATACTAATGATTTTGAAGAGAATGAATACGAAGAAGCTGTGATGTATAACGAGTATGATGATATTGACTGATCCTATTGATTGGAGGATATGGCAAAATGACACCACTTTTTCAAGCCGGTCAGATTGCTCAGATAAAGGCAACGGGTGAGATTGTTACTATAAGTTCTGTTAGCCCTGGGCTGAATCAGCTTTTTTATATGGTTTATCAAAATGGAAAAAGGAACAGATATAAAGAGTCTGAGCTAGAGCCTTATATTGATAAAGAATCCTGCATCATAGATGCCGTGGCAAATTCAGAATATGCAAACGCAGAATCTTTCCAGAAATATGCATACTATAGGCTATTCTCAGAAAGCCAAGATGGTAATCTGTATAGTTATCAGGGGAATAAGATAATCTTCAATCCTTTTCAGTATAAACCACTGCTAAAGTTTATTGGCGTGGATTCTGATGAGAGACTCTTGATTGCTGATGAAGTGGGAGTAGGAAAGACTATTGAAACAGGTATAATTCTGGACGAGTTGTTGGCTAGAGGTGAACTAAAGGCTAATGATCCGGTTATGATTGTATGCCCCAATATTCTGTGTAATAAATGGAGGAGTGAACTTCGGGAGAAGTTTCTCATGGATGATTATTTTGTCCATGATGGCAAGTCGCTTACATATTTGCTCTCAGAAATAAAAGAAACTGGAAAAGTACAATATCCACACAGTATCGTTAGTGAACAGCTTTTTAGAGGAGAGAAGTATCAGCAAATGCTCAAAGACTGCGTAGAGGAAGTTGGAGAGCCTATCTTTAGGTTGCTTATAATAGATGAGTGTCATCATTATAGAAATCCTGGAACGAATACACATAGGTTTGGCGCAACCTTAAGCCTGGCAAGTGACAGGGTAGTTATGCTGTCTGCAACTCCGTTTAATCTTAGGAGCGATGACCTATATAATCAGCTTCATATTCTAAATCCGGCTTTATTTACTGATCAGCATGTGTTTAATCATTTACTAAAACAAATCCGAAATGTTAATCAGGCCATTTCACTCGTAAAGAAAGAGGATCAGAGTTCCAGGATTGCACTTCAAACAATAATGGGAGAGCTGAAACCGATAGCTGATAGTAACAGTTATATAGCTAGTGACTTTGACAAGTATTATAAAATTATAAGTTTAAATAAGGCATTATCCGTAAGTGAGAAGGTTGATTTTGAAAAATGTATAGGAACTCTTAACCCTATAGCTTCATCATTTACAAGAACATTAAAAAGAGATGCTATTGAGCATAGGGTAACTAGAGAAACCTTTACTTTTGAAGTGGTTTATTCGCAGCAGGAGAAGGATGTATACAATTCATTTCTTGAGTCTAATCTTTTAAGATACAAGATGTTAGGGATTTCGGAAAAAGCCTTTGGTCTTATACTCAATGGACTTGAAAGAATGGCTGCTAGCTCAATAATAGCGTTGGAGAAGAATGTTAAGAGATATATTGAAATGCCTGAAGAAGAGTTTGCAGAGCTGGTTTCTGATGATATGGGCATGGAGAGTTCTTCGATAAGATCTATGAAAACTTTGCTGGAAGAGAGTTATTCCGGCTTGTTGAATAAAATCAGAGCTATAGGACTGAACGACAGTAAATATGCTGTCTTTAAGGGAATGATAGAAAATATACAGCAAGCCACAGAAGGAAACAGAAGGGTTATTGTTTTCTCGTTTTATGTAGAGACATTGAAGTATTTAAGGCGTCGTCTTAGTGCTGATGGATATAAGGTTGCACTGATGTATGGAAAAACACCAGATGAAACACCTAATAACCAAAAGGATGAGGATGGTTTTACCATTCTTGGAAGAACGGATATTATGAAAGCCTTTGAGAAAGGTACATATGACATTCTTTTGGCTAGTGAAGTTGGTGGAGAAGGCCTGGATTTTCAGTTCTGTTCATCATTAGTAAATTACGATTTGCCATATAACCCGATGCGCATAGAACAGCGTATTGGTCGAATAGACAGAATGGGACAAAAATCAGATAAGATAATAATTGGTAATCTGTGTATTAAAGATACTATTGATGAAGTGATAAATCGTGTGCTCCTTTCAAGAATATCTGATGCATCAGATTTGGTTGGAGAGCTGGAGCCAATAATTGCTGCAGAACTTGTGGAAATAAATAGCAGGATGATAACTAGAGATTTCAGCGCGGAGGAATTGTCAAAACGTGAAAAGGAGATAGAACAGCGTATTGAGAAGGCAAAGCAGATAAGAGAAGAATTTGAAGAGGCGAGATATGAGCTTGTTAATGATAAGGCATTTCGAGATGAATTTGAGAGCAGTATAAAACGAAGCAGAATAACTCCGCATGAATCATTGCTGTTTACTTATAGCTTTTTGAAAAAGCAGAATGGGTGCTGGTGCAAATTGGAATCAGACTCAGGCGCTTCAATACATGTCTCAAAGGATATGTGTGAGAGACTTAGGATTTACCTGAAAAAGAAGAACTTAGGCAGATATGGAGATGAGATCAAGAAACTTCTTGATAGTGAGGGAGACTTATGCGTCGATTTTGATGGCGATGCGGCTTATGAAGACGAAAATAGAGTTTTCTTTAAACCATCGGGAGCATGGATACATTTTATTATTGATTATATTAGGGCGCTGGATTCCGACAACCCTGAATATAGCTTCTATGGAGTAGCAAAAGCATCAAATTTGGAAGGTATACCTTCTGGTAGGCACTGGGTTTTTGTTTATGAAATGGAATTAAAGGGTTTTTATGAGAATAAGACTTTTGAATATATCTTATCTTCTGAAGACGGCAAGCTAACCAAGTGCCTAAGTGACAGTGAAAGAAAGGCGCTATTTAAAGAAGTGAAAAATTCAAAGATTCCAGAAGACATTTCTGTTATAGCTTTTGATGATGTTCGGATGGGAATAGAAGATGCTGCAGAACAAAGAAAGGAAGAAATTGTCGGAGAAGCGATAAGCGCAAATAGCATTAAAATTGGCTCCAGAGCAGAGGCGATAAAGAAATTATCTGAGATGCGAATAAGAGAGATGGAGAATAATATGATAGCATATCCTGGTAAGGAAGAACGCTTAAGGAAGGCTATCGCAAGGGAGAAGAAAAAGGTTGAAGAAAAGATTAACGTTCTTGAAGAGAAGAAGAAGATAGTAGGTACGTATTCTTTGGATGCGGTATGTCTCTTGGATGTAGGCCAGTAGTGTTGAATCGAACTTGGTATTTTTATTGATTTTTAATACTTTTCTGGTGTGTATTGGCTGATATTTGCTTTATTATGATGCTATAATAAATTGCACAGGGGAGCGACGGCTCCCCTATTGTTTTGTTGGCCTTGTATGCGGGGACATCAAGGAATGTGGGATTGATACTGGTAGGCGTATATGTGGTGTGTAAGGAGAGAAGCCATGGAATACAGTTTTCCCAGCATTTCACTATTAGAAAGGCATAATACACAGAATAGCTTTACTGATGAGGATTACGTAATAGCATTGCAGGACTATCTTCAGGAAACGTTTAATGCTTTTAAAATCAAAGGGGAGATAGCAGATAAATATCCCACTCCATTAGCAGTTTTATTTAATGTTATTCCTAAACCGGGAGAAAGTGTAAAAAAATATAAGAGTTACCGAGTTGACTTTGAGGTGCATATGGCTTCACCGGTAGAGATTGTAGGATTGGGTGAAAATGAAGGAACGATAGGCCTCGCAGTTAAGAATTGGGAAAGGGCAACGATTGGACTCCGAGATATTATGGAAACCGAAGAGTTCAAAAACGCTGGCTGTGAGATTCCTATAGCTGCAGGAATGGATGTTTTAGGGAAGCCGTTCGTGTTTGATCTCGTAGAGGCACCTCATTTGCTTGTTGCTGGTACTACAGGCTCTGGGAAAAGTGTGTTCCTTAACGATATTATTCTTAGCATCCTGTATACAAAAACTCCAAGAGAGGTGCAGCTTGTAATGATTGACCCCAAAATGGTTGAGCTTGGAGCTTACAGAGGTATTCCTCATCTATATATGCCAATAATCAATGATTCATACAAAGCTCTTTCAGCAATGGAAACAGTCGACAAAGAAATGATGCGCAGATATGAGCTTTTCTCGTCTCTTGGTGTTAAGACTATTGATGATTACAATAAACAAGTTGCAGAAGAGGCAAAACTTCCACGCATAGTCATAATTATAGATGAGTACATGGAAATGATGTATTCTGCGCCAGATAACTTAGAGAGCTTGGTGGAGAGGATATCGAGACTGGCACGGGCAGCAGGTGTTCATTTGGTAATGGCTACTCAGCGTCCAAGCTCAGATGTAATTACTCCAAATATAAAAGCAAATTTGCCATGCAGGGCGTCATTTACAGTTATTGATTGGCGGGAATCAAAGACAATTCTTGATAGGACAGGGGCTGAAAGGCTATTAGGGAATGGAGATATGCTGTTTTCAACCAGCGGAGCTTCAGTTCCTATACATGCGCAGGCAGCTTATGTTGATTACGATGAGGTGGATCAGGTTATTGATGCTTTAAAGCAATCAGGTAATTTATGATATTGGAACAATATATTAAAAAAGTGTAAAAACACTGCTTTTTTCTTTGTTTGGTGGTACAATGACTTCACGCACATGGGGATGCTGTTATCTCCATGTGCTTTTTGTTTGATGAGCATTCATGGTTGGGGTGTAGGAGGCGTAGTAGGCAGTGTATTTGGTCTTATAGGCGGTATCTTTGAATCTATAGCTTAAATAATTTCAGTAATTATGCTGACCAACGGTGGAATGGAAACATACATCGGCGGTCAGTTTTTTTATATAGCCTTTTATATAGCTTGGTTAAGAATATCCGGGCGGTGGATTGGGATGAGGTTGCAGAGGAAGTGAGACCGGGAACTGAGGGAAAGATAGATTTTGGAGCGTAAAGGTGATTGTTGATGAAAAATAAAAGACCTGCACTTTGATGGGATTCGAGGTGTAGGTCTTTCATTGTTATGGATGAAAAGGATCAGTTTTGGGCGGTAAGGTATGGCGTAAGCTTTTCGACAAGTTTGTGGATCATTGTGCCCGGAGCTGATTTGGAAGAAGTTTTTCCTTTGTTGATTTGTTCAAGCTTCTCTGCGTTGGTGATGGCGTCATTCATGTGTGGATACAGGATCCGGTACATATCATCGCGGTTCTTACGGTATTCTCCCTCACCGAGAGATTTGAGCTTTTCCGTAAGCTTTGGCCAGTATTCACTCCGATGAAGATCGGACTGAAGGAAGCTGAAGTGGAGCAGGAACCAGAGCTCCACGCATTGATTTGACCAGATAGCGTGATATGTGGTTTCGTCATTGGAATCCGCTTCACAGAGGCGGGCAGTC
>JAFSQI010000053.1 GCA_017446685.1 Butyrivibrio sp. | reverse complement strand
TTATACATTATTATAACTACTCATTTATGAATTTGTAGTAACATAATTGTTAACATTTTGTAACTACAAAGTACCGCATTTCTATCAAGTTGTCAATGTGCAAATATTGTTATAAGTTACTAAGAACTTTTAACTGTCCAGAAAGATAGAAAAACTGCATTCTATAGCGGCTATCAGATGGAGAGTAGCCGTGAAATCAGAGAACCTTGCGATATGTGTAAAATGTATTGTAATAGATAGAAGGAAAAGACAAATATCCAGAAAGAACAATAATACAAATACCTTTTTTTCTTTTTCTTTATAGATTGACATAAGATAACCGACAATGGCGGTAGGAATATTGTAAAGTGCAGCATATTCGAGGACATTATTAATAAGAGCATTATTGATAAGAACATCAAAAATGCTATTAAATGCGAGAATATAAACTGCAAGCATTAAAGAAATCAGACCACTGAAGAAAATTCGAAGATCTTTATTATGATACAAAAAGAGGTAAGGTGAAAGCACAATCAGGAGCATAGCAAGGGTAAAAAGGAAAAAGCCGATAACAATTGCAACCCATGAATTGATCAAAATAAGGGAAAGAATCTCAGATCGTGGACCAACGTAGACTGGTCGAA
The DNA here is from genome assembly GCA_017446685.1 of Butyrivibrio sp. GTDB lineage: Bacteria > Bacillota > Clostridia > Lachnospirales > Lachnospiraceae > Butyrivibrio. The sequence continues at coordinate 32,544 of JAFSQI010000053.1, read as the reverse complement.
GCTCAGAGAAAGAAGCGCGTCTTGCCCCGATAAGCTTTATTCTGAGTGTTTTTCCATAATAATTTCCACTAAGAGGAATATATTGATGTTTTTTTGGAACCATGCGCTGCTTGTCATATAAATCCTGACCGTAGGAGTAAATGAGATCATCATCAAAGTACACGTTGCAGATAGCGTGTGTTGTATAAAAAGAAAGGCATGTCCCGTTCAGGTTATAATCGTCAATATTTCTGGATAATATGACTACATCACCTTCATTTATGACACCGGTATCAAAAGACAATAATTCAACGTTTTTTGAGGTTTGATCATTTATTGTTATGTCCCAGCCATCATTAATTAAAAGTACAGATGCTGTACTAATCTGTACCTTATCAGTAGTGTTTATACATACAAAAATAATTAGTATCATTAGAATGAAGCTAAGAATAAGCGCTAAAAAACGAAACGATTTCTTAAATTCCATATTTAATTCCTCGCTTTTTCATATATAAAGTATACGTTAAAAAACAGATATATGCTACTTAAAATGTAATAAACTGGCTTAAAAATGGAAGAATATTGACAAAAAATCTAAAGCATATTCTTCACAATTTGCAGTGATTAAGATATTATTTAATTATGAGAATTATTTTACCGATTAATGCAAAAAAAATTTTAGACACAATACATGCCGCAGGATTTGAGGCATATGTTGTGGGCGGATGCGTAAGAGATGCTATACTGGGAAGAGAACCGGAAGATTGGGATATAACAACCAATGCGCTTCCGGAAGATATCAAGAAGCTTTTTAGAAGAACTATAGATACAGGAATTGAACATGGAACTGTTACCGTAATGATGGGAAAGGAAGGCTACGAGGTAACAACCTATAGGATAGACGGAAAATATGAAGATTCAAGGCATCCAAGTGAAGTGACATTTACAAAAAATCTCACCGAAGATATGAAGCGAAGAGATTTCACTATAAATGCCATGGCTTACAATGAGGAAGAAGGGCTTATTGATAGATTTGGCGGATTGGATGATATTGAGAAAAAGTTGATCAGGTGTGTGGGAAATGCAAAAGAGCGTTTTGATGAGGATGCGCTTAGGATAATGAGAGCTATACGCTTTTCAGCACAGCTTGGATATACAATCGAAGAAGATACCCAGATAGCAATAAAAGAGTTTGTACCCAACCTAAAAAAAATCAGCGCGGAACGTATTCAGGTGGAGCTGGTGAAGCTTCTTTTATCAGATAATCCGGATAAAATAAGGCTGGCATATGAGCTTGGGATAACCGCGGTTATACTTCCGGAATTTGATAGGTGTATGACAACAGAGCAGAATAATATTCATCACAGTTATACTGTGGGGGAACATATTATTCAATCACTTATAAATGTAAGATCGGACAGGATTTTACGCTTAACAATGCTACTGCATGACATTGCAAAACCCGCTACATTGACAATAGATGATGGAGGAATAAGCCATTTTAAAGGGCACCAGGAAATGGGTGTAAAAATGGCGCATGACATTTTCAGAAGGCTTAAATTTGATAATAAGACAATGGAAAGCGTGTGTAATCTCATACGTTACCATGATGAAAGATATACTGCGACGGCGAAAAATGTGCGAAAAGCTATGAATAAAGTCGGGGCGGACAATTATCCGTTACTTCTGGAAGTAAGAACAGCGGATACATTGGCGCAGAGCACATACAAAAGAGATGAAAAACTTGAACACCTGCAAAAACTGAGGGAATTATATCAGGAAATAACAGAAAAAAATGAATGTGTTGCTTTGGCTGAGCTTGCAGTCAATGGAAGAGATCTGATTGATAGGGGAATAGCTCCGGGAAAACAAATCGGAGAAATTCTTGGAAGAATGTTGTTGGATGTGTTGGACTATCCTGAGCATAACACAAAGGAATATTTACTTGATACTTTCTTATGAGGTGAAAACGTGGAAAAAAAGAAGAAGATCAGCATTGTTTTATTGTCGGCTATGGTTGTCATGGTGTACATGCTTGGTACAGGGGGAATGGTATCAGCATTGGCACAGGAAAGCAGTGATAAGGTTAATATTTCTCTTATAGGGAAGTATGATTCTGCTGATACTGCGGCTATAAGATCCATAGATACGGATAACAGGCAGATTAAGTTCAGAAATCATACGACGGGAAAGACTTATACGCTTTCCTATGACAATACAAGTATGATGTATGACATTTATGGGGATCCCATGTCTGTGAGGCTGCTTGAACAGGGGCAGATTGTTGATGTTACTTTTTTAAAGAGCACAAGAAACATAACAACATTGAATGTTTCCAAGGATGCGTGGGTAATAGAAAATACCAGAGATCATAACCTTGTTAAAAGCGATGGCACCGCGACAATAAAAGGGCAGACTTATAAAATTGATGCGCGTACTATGGTAATAGCAGATGATAAGCTGGCTCTGGCTGAGGATGTTCTTTCCACAGATAGTATTTATGCAAGCGGAATCGGAAAAGAAATTTATAGCATTGTTGTTACAAGTGGACACGGATATGTGAGTCTTTCTTCAGATGTAGTAGAAGACCAGAGCCTTGTTGGAGCATGGATTGAGCTTGACAATGAGGTTATTTACAAGATTTCTCCTAATATGATGCTTAGTGCGCCGGAAGGAGACTATACACTTCAAATTCTTGGTAATGGCGCAAACTATCAGTCAGAAGTAAATGTAGCCAGAAATCAGGAGACAGTTGTAGATACAAGTGATATAACGATAACAAGGCCAAAGGATGGGCTTGTTACGTTTGAAATTACGCCTTCATATGCAGATGTTTATGTTGACGGTCAGAAAATGCTAACCGGAATTCCACAGACTATTCAGTATGGATATCATAATCTCAAGATTATGGCTGACGGTTATGAGACACAGACAAAATATCTAAAAGTAGGCACTCCTAAATCAGTAATTACACTTGAACTTGAGAAGAAAGAGAGCGCTACAGATTCTACATCGACAAGTAGTACTGCGTCAAGCACAGTAGTTAGCAAAGCAGCCAGTACGCAGGATAGTATAAGAAGAGATAATACAGTTAGTGCAGCTTCCGTTGCAACAAGTAAAAAGAAGGAAACTGTGAGTGAAAATTCATCAAAAGAAAAACCTCAGAATACTGTAATAACGGGATATAGGATTTATTTTGATGAGCCGTATGAGGCAGAGATTTATTTTGATGGAAGTTATGTCGGAATTGTACCGACAAATATGACTAAAATTTCAGGAAATCACGAAGTTATTATAAAAAAAGATGGCTACGAGACTAAGAGCTATAGAATTTATATTGATTCGGCAGAATCTGATTTGTCATATAAGTTCCCGGCACTTGTGAAGATTAATAAAGATGAGTCATCTTCTTCTAGTACGGCTTCGACTGCAGCATCTGGTTCAAGTGCTTCCTCGTCGGCTTCAAGTGCATCAAGTGATGCAAGTTCGTCTGCTTCTTCTGCTAGTACTGTCGAGTCAACAGAGAGTTCAACTAATACCAGCGGAGGTTCATCAGAGGACATTACAAATAATAGCGGAAATTCGGCAGAGAGTTCAATGAACATAAGTGAAGAATCAGATGAGACTTCCGCAAGTTCAAATGGTAATACAACAAAAGCAACAGATTTTCAAGGTAATAGCTCTACTGGAAGCAGTGGTGGATCAGAAAATACAAATAAAGGTGATGCGGGAACAAGCGATGCTGCAAGTACAGCTTCTGCATCTACAGGAGACTAAAAATGAGATTAGATAAATATTTAAAAGTTACAAGACTTATTAAAAGGCGTACCGTTGCCAACGAAGCCTGCGATGCCGGAAGGGTATTTATTAACGGAAAAGCAGCAAAGGCATCACAGGAAGTTAAAGTTGGTGATAAGATTACGATAGGTTTTGGTAATAAAGATGTAAGTGTTGAAGTTCTTGATGTACAGGAGACTATACATAAAGAGGATGTAACACAATTATACAAATATGTTTGACATGACATAATTTGCTGTATTAGAATAATCTTATATTATTGTCTAAATTTTGTTATGAGAGGAACATATAATGGCGCATAAAGCACGCTATAAAAGGCGTCGCTTCCAGAATAAGGCAGGCATTGTATGGGCTAGCGTTGTTGTACTGATCCTGGTCACGGTGGTCTCAATCAAGAGCGTGGGGCTGATGCAAAAAGCTCGTGATTATCAGGAAAGAGAGGCTGTGCTTGTGGCTCAGATTGAAAGTGAGCAGCAAAGAAGCACAGAAATTGCCGAATTCGAGAAGTATACACAGACGCGAAAGTACATAGAGGATACAGCAAGAGATAAACTGGGATTGGTATATCCAGGTGAAATAATCTTTAAGAATGAGAACGACTAAAAATGTTGTTTTGAAATTGGACGCAGGCATCAATACGGGGGTTACGTAGGTGTCTGCGTTTTAATTTGAGAGATGTAAATGAACAGTTTTGAAAATAAGGTCCTTAATTTTATAAATGAAAAAAATATGATCCCTAAAGGAAGCCGGATACTAGTAGGACTTTCCGGAGGAGCAGATTCAACTGCTTTACTCCTTGTGCTGAATGCATTAAAAAAGCTTTTGGATATAGAAATTACAGCAGTGCATATTAATCACCGGATAAGGCTTGAAGCAGGGGAAGACGCGCAGTTTTCAGAAAAACTGTGCAAAAGACTTGATATTCAGTGCTTTGTTATAGAAAAAGATATACCTAAACTTTCTGTACAGTGGAATATGACTGAGGAAGAAGCCGGAAGAAAAGCTCGGTATGATGCTTTTAATGAGGTATCAAAGAAAGAAAATGCACAATTGATTGCAGTGGCACATCATCAAAATGATGTTGCAGAGACTATCCTGATGAATCTTTTACGAGGAAGCGGACTGCATGGAGCTGCAGGAATCAGACCTGTCAGGGATAATATAATAAGACCGTTATTGTGTGTAAGTCGTAAAGAGATAGAAGAATATCTGAATAAATTGGGACAGGATTATTGTCATGACAAGACAAACGATGAGAATATTCATACCAGGAATATTATTAGAAATGTACTGATTCCGGTTATGGAAAAAGAAATAAATAAAGGCGCGGTTGAACATCTTTATAAAGTTGCCGCCGATTTTTCCAAAGCAGATGATTATATAAGGTTAGTGGCAAGTACCGTATACGAAGAAGTGGTGACTTGCAGTAAAGATACAATATCTTTTAACCTGGTAAGATACAAAAAAGAAGAAGAAATAATAAAAAAAGAAATTATTTTGAAGGCGTTTGAGGACTTAACGCCAAGCAGAAAAGACATTTCTTCAGCACATATAAATGCAGTATACAGACTATGTGAAAATGAGAATGGAACAGCATCTTTGGATCTGCCATATGGTATTACAGCGATAAGAAGTTATGAAACGCTGGAGCTGACAAAAAAGGATCATTGTGATATCAATTCGGAAAGGAAGGATTTTCCTATTCCGGCGGCGTTAAAAAGCGGAGAAAAAATATCATTTTTTATCCCTAAATTAGGACTTACAGAAATCGAAGTTTTTGAATATAATGGTGGGAAACTGTTTCCGACTTCTCCGTATACTAAATGGTTTGATTATGATAGAATACAAGAAGCTATTTTTCGGAAAAGATGTGATGACGATTATATAATGATCGAGCAAAGCGGACATCTTAACAGAAAAAAAGTGAATAAACTGATGACGGATGCCAAAATCCCAAGAAATGAAAGGGATAACATATATCTTTTGGCAGACGGAAACAATGTGTTGTGGGTTCCGGGATACAGAATGAGCGGAGCCTTCAAGGTAAGTGAGACAACCAAAGAAATTTTGGCTATAAATATTGATAATGGAGGAAATAATAATGGCTGAATCAGTTCGTGTATTGCTTAAAGAAGAGGAAGTGGATAAGAGAATCCAGGAGCTGGGCGATATGATAAGCAGGGATTATCAGGGTAAGTCAGTTCACCTTGTATGTGTTTTAAAAGGTGGCGTTTTCTTTATGTGTGAGCTTGCTAAGCGCATAACAGTTCCGGTAACTATGGACTTTATGTCTGCATCTAGTTATGGCAGTTCTACAAAATCCAGCGGAGTAGTTAAGATTGTTAAGGATTTGGATGAACCGCTTAAAGACAAGGATGTTTTGATTGTAGAGGATATTGTTGATTCAGGAAGAACACTTTCATATCTGATCAAGATGCTCGGTGACAGAGGTCCTGCAAGCATAAAGCTTTGCACACTTCTTGATAAACCTGAAAGAAGAGTAACAGATGTTAAGGTGGATTATACAGGATTTCAGATTCCGGATGAATTTGTAGTTGGTTACGGTCTTGACTATGACCAGAGATATCGTAATCTTCCTTATATCGGAGTAGTAGAGTTTAACTAATCATATAAAAGGGGGCTAGGGGAATTTGAATAAGGCCAGAAATTTTAATTCGATTTTTATTTTTGTGCTGATATTGCTGGTATTTGTAGTGATTTTGGAGTATGGAAGCGGTCTTTTTTCCAATAATTCAAACTCCTACAATTTATCATCACTTCAAGGCGATGTTGAAAGCAGCATAGTTAGAAATGTAGTAATTATGCCAAATGCGGAGACACCGACCGGTTCCGTCAGAGTATCGTTTAATAACGGAAATGATGATGTGATTTTTTATTCTACTGATGTCACAGCAATTGAAGCATATTTAGTCGGAAAAGAAGTGGGAGTAGAAGTTAAGGATATTCCTTCTGAAAACATACTGATAAATGGTATTATTCCGATAATTGTTGGATTGGTCGTTATGGTATTTATTTTCTCCATGATGAGCAATATGCAGGTCGGCAGTTCAGGCAATTCCAAAATGATGAATTTTGGAAAAAGCAGGGCAAAGATGTCAACAAGCGAAGATAACAAGGTTAAACTTGATGATGTTGCCGGGCTTAAGGAAGAAAAGGAACAGCTTGCTGAGATAATTGAATTCCTGAAAGATCCTGCAAAGTTTACAAGAGTTGGAGCAAGAATTCCAAAGGGAGTACTTCTTGAGGGCGCACCAGGAACAGGTAAGACACTTTTGGCAAGAGCAGTTGCAGGTGAAGCCGGAGTTCCTTTCTTTACAATTTCGGGTTCTGATTTTGTTGAAATGTTTGTAGGTGTAGGTGCTTCCAGAGTCAGAGATCTTTTTGCTGATGCGAAGAAAAATGCTCCATGTATCATTTTTATCGATGAGATTGATGCTGTTGCCAGAAGACGTGGAACTGGTATGGGCGGCGGACATGATGAAAGAGAGCAGACTCTTAATCAGATGTTGGTAGAAATGGATGGTTTTGGCGTAAATGAAGGCATTATCGTAATGGCTGCTACAAACCGTGTTGACATTCTCGATCCGGCTATAATGAGACCGGGAAGATTTGACAGAAAGATTACTGTTGCAAGACCTGATGTTGGCGGAAGAGAAGAAATTCTCAAGATACATGCACGCAATAAGCCTTTGTCTGATGATGTTAATCTCAAGCAGGTTGCTCAGACAACAGCAGGATTTACAGGAGCTGACCTTGAAAACCTTCTGAATGAATCTGCTATAAATGCTGCAATGGGTAACAGACAGATAATAAAACAGGATGATATAAACAGGGCGTTTATTCAGGTTGGAATAGGAACAGAAAAGCATAGCCGTGTAATTTCCGATGAGGAGAAGAAAATTACAGCTTATCATGAAACAGGTCATGCAATCTTGTTCCATGTTCTTCCTCATGTTGGACCCGTGCACACTATTTCAATTATTCCTACAGGACTTGGTGCAGCAGGTTATACTATGCCTCTTCCTGAAAAGGATGAGATGTTTATCACAAAGAGAAGAATGCTTGAAGATATAATGGTTTCTTTAGGCGGACGAATTGCCGAAGAGATTATTTTTGGCGACATAACTACAGGTGCATCCAGTGATATCAAGAAGGCCACACAGGAAGCCAGAAATATGGTAACAAAGTATGGCATGTCAGATAACATTGGCGTAATCAATTACGATGAAAATGAAGAAGATGTCTTCATCGGATATGATATTTCACATTCCAAGAAGCACAGTGAATATATGGCAGGTGAAATCGATAAAGAGGTAAAGAACATAATAGATAAATGTTATGCCAAGGCTAAAGAAATTATCCTGCAGTATGAAGATATCCTTCATAGCAGTGCTAACCTCCTTATTGAGAAGGAAAAGATAGGAAGGGAAGAATTTGAGGCATTGTTTGAAGGCCGTGAAATACCTGCGGATATTCAGGTTGAATTGTAATTGTGAAAAGTGCACAAAAACAAATAGCTGTTTTTGACAAATTTGTGAAGTATTGGTCTTTACGGGTTTTTGGGCGGATGGTACTATAATATGCGTAACCCCCCAATACATTATATAGTTTTTTGCTATACCCCATAAGAAAGAAATACCTTCTCTAAAAAAGACAGCGTCGTAGCTGTCTTTTTTGCATATAAAGGATTTTTATGATAACTAAAGCTTTTTTTCATGATATGACGCTGGATTATCTTATGCCGGCGGAACCAGATATAGACAGAAAGATTCTGGTAAGGTTCAGGACCTATAAGGATGACAAAGTTACTATCAACCTTATATGGGGCAATGAGCATCACAGAATGCATCTTTCTGAGACAAGTGGTGTGTTTGACTATTATGATGTTGAAGTCATGACAAGTGAAGCATCCAAAGAGTATTATTTTGAAGTTACACAAGATAACGCAGAGAAATTTATTTACGATAAAAGAGGATTGTGCCGGGATGTTTGCGATAGCATGAAATTCAGGATATTTCCGGGATTTTCAACGCCTCATTGGGCAAAAGGCGCAGTAATGTACCAAATTTTTGTAGATAGATTTTATAATGGAGATAAGACTAACGATGTATTATCCGGAGAATATTACTACAATAGTCACCAAAGTGTCCAGGTAAAGGATTGGGGACAGTATCCTGATCCAAGCTATGATTTTGGAGAGTTTTATGGCGGAGATCTAAAGGGTGTCATGGATAAACTTGATTATCTCAAGGATCTCGGTATCGACGCAATATATTTTAACCCTCTTTTTGTATCGCCATCTTCTCACAAGTATGACATACAGGACTATGATCATATTGATCCTCATTTTGGCGTTATAGTACAGGATGAAGGAGAATTACTGGCAGAAGGAGATACAGACAACACACACGCAACAAGGTACATCAGCAGAACAACCGACAGAAAAAATCTTGAAGCAAGTGATGAGCTTTTTGCAAAGGTTGTTGAAGAAGCTCACAAGAGAGGCATAAAGGTTATACTTGATGGTGTGTTTAACCACTGTGGTTCATTTAATAAGTGGCTCGACAGAGAAGGCTTATATGAGAACGCTGTAGGCTATGAGAGTGGCGCGTATAATTCAGAAAGCAGCCCATACCACGATTTCTTTTCATTTAATGGCGGAAGTTGGCCGAAGAATGGAAATTATGACGGTTGGTGGGGATATGACACATTGCCAAAGCTAAATTATGAGGGTTCAAAAGCCCTTGAGGAATATATTTTAGCCATTGGAAGAAAGTGGGTTTCGGCACCCTACAAGGCAGATGGATGGAGACTTGATGTTGCAGCTGATTTGGGACATTCTCCTGAATATAACCACAGATTTTGGAAAAAATTCAGGCAGGAGGTCAAGAAGGCTAATCCTGATGCCATTATTCTTGCTGAGCAGTATGGACCATCAAGACAGTGGCTACAGGGAGATGAGTGGGATACAGTCATGAACTATGATGCCTTTATGGAGCCACTTACCTGGTTCTTGACAGGTATGGATAAACACAGCGATGCGTTTATGCCGGAAAGAGTTGGAAACGCCAGAAGCTTTTTTGATGACATGAAGTACATCAGCGGAGAAAACTTCAGTATGCCATCGCTTTACACAGCTATGAATGAACTGTCTAATCACGATCATTCAAGATTTCTTACCAGAACATCACAGAAGGTAGGAAGATGCGGAAATATGCTCAGGGAGTCTGCGGAGACCGGGATTCATAAATCGGTCATGCGTGAGGCTGTAATAGTTCAAATGACCTGGCCCGGAGCTCCGACAATATATTATGGAGATGAAGCCGGCGTGTGCGGATTTACAGATCCGGACAATAGAAGAACATATCCATGGGGGCATGAAGATAAAAACATGATAGCCTTTCACAAGGATATGATTCGAATTCATAAGTCATGTCCTGAGCTGTTATACGGATCTATTCGAGAATTATTTTCAGATACGAATTTTATTTCCTATGGCAGATTTAACAGAACTGCGGCTTCGGTTATAGCGATAAATAATAATGATTATGAAGTAACTAAAGAAATTGAAATATGGCCTTTGGGCATACCGATGGATGCCAAGTTACAGCCACTAATCATTTCTGACAGCGTAGGTTATATCACAGAAGCAGCTACTGTAAGGGCAAAGAACGGTGTACTTACACTTACTTTGTCAAGAAAATCGGGAATCGTGCTTAGATATGACAGCTTTGAGGTAGTTTCAGATGAAGAATTCTGGACTGATAACTACTTCGAGTTTGGTTAACCTTTATTTTTTATTATAAGAAGTATATAATAGGTTTTAACTAATAATTCTACAAACAAGGGAGAAAAACAATGTTAGTATCCGCAAAAGACATGCTTGTAAAAGCAAAAGAGGGTCACTATGCAGTTGGCCAGTTCAACATCAACAACCTGGAGTGGACAAAGTCAGTTCTTTTGACAGCAGAAGAGCTCAAGTCCCCAGTTATCCTTGGTGTATCTGAGGGTGCCGGAAAATATATGACAGGTTTTACAACAGTAGCAGCTATGGTTAAGGCTATGGATGAGAGCCTTGGAATCACAGTTCCTGTTGCACTTCACCTCGATCATGGTACATATGAAGGATGCTACAAGTGCATTAAGGCTGGATTCACATCAATTATGTTTGATGGATCTCACTACAACATCGAAGAGAACGTTGCTAAGACTTCTGAGCTTGTTAACGTTGCTTATCAGCTTGGTCTTTCAATCGAGGCTGAGGTTGGTTCAATCGGCGGCGAAGAAGACGGAGTAGTTGGTATGGGTGAGTGTGCTGATCCTGACGAGTGCAAGAGAATCGCTGATCTCGGTGTAGATATGCTTGCAGCAGGTATCGGTAACATCCATGGTAAGTATCCTGAAGGATGGCCTGGACTTAGATTTGACGTTCTTGATGCTATTCAGCAGAAGACAGGTGTTATGCCTCTCGTTCTTCATGGCGGTACAGGAATTCCTGCTGACATGATCAAGAAGGCAATTACTCTTGGAGTATCCAAGATCAATGTAAATACAGAGTGCCAGCTTTCATTTGCTGATGCAACACGTAAGTACATTGAAGCAGGCAAGGATCTTGAAGGTAAGGGATTTGATCCTCGTAAGCTTCTTGCTCCCGGTGCTGAAGCTATCAAGGCTACAGTTAAAGAGAAGATGGAACTCTTTGGATCAGTTGGAAAGGCTTGATATTGCTAACCAATTTAGTAAAAATATGGGGCGAAGCCGTAAGGCTTCGCTCTTTTTCTATATAATAAATTTATAATGAGAAATTTTATAGATACAAGGGGGACTTTGATGAATAACGAGTTAACCAAAAAAGATATTGAAGATATGGAAGCAGAAATTGAGCACCGCAAATGTGTGGTGAGAAAAGAGCTTCTTGAGCATGTCAAAGAGGCGCGTGCGCAGGGTGATCTTTCAGAAAATTTTGAATATTATGCTGCCAAAAAAGCTAAAAATCAAAATGAGAGTCGTATACGTTTTTTAGAGAGAATGATAAAGACTGCTAAGGTAATTGACGATAATACTACTGATGATCAGGTTGGAATGAATAAAACGGTAACTGTACGTATAGAGGAAGATGGAACACAGGAGACCTACAAAATAGTTACAACCATGCGTCAGAACTCGTTAAAGGGGCTTATTAGTGTTGAATCTCCACTTGGTAAACAATTGCTTGGACATAGAGTAGGTGACCGTGTTACTATTAAAGTAAGCGATAATTATAGTTATGAAATAACGATAACAAAAATTGAGAACACAGGGCTGTCAGATGATGACAAGATAAGAGATTTCTGATTGCCTAATCTTAGGATGGAGGTACCTATGAGAGTATTTCAGCCAGTTGACCCTGAAGAAATTGAAAGTGGAGCGTACAGTTTTGGTGGCGGTAAGATGCTGATTACTTCAAGTGATGGCAAAAAGATTAATACCACAGCGGCTTCATTTGGCGGAATAGGACACATGTGGGGCAAGAGAGTTGTTTTTATATGTGTCAGAGAAAACAGGTATACACGTGAACTTCTTGATTCATCAGGAGAGTTTTCCATTAGCTTCATGGACAATAAGGAATATCGTGGGGCTATGAAATATCTTGAGATGGTGTCCGGAAAAGATGAAGATAAGTTAAAGGGAGCAAGACTGAATATATGTTATCACGAAGGTATCCCGTTCATTGAAGAATCCAGTAATGTTCTTATCTGTAAGGTTATTTATAAGAACATTATAGATAAGGACGGTTTTGTTGATGACTCCATCCCTAAAGAGTTTTACAAAGATGGCAATTATCATATTATTTATGTTGGAGAATTGATGAAGGTACTGATCAGATAAAGGACTTTTTGTTTGTGCTTGTGAGGGGCGAATGAGACATAAAGGAATAAATCATATCTTTTCTGTTATCTTAATTATAAATTTACTGGCATTAAGTGTACTATCCGGTTGTAGTAAACCGGATGTTCACTCTTATGATGATGCGCAGCAGAACGATAAAAGTTCAACAGAAATAGGTGGGGTCGATCCTGCCAAAACAATTTATTTATCCGGTTGGCTCAAAAAGGAGACAACCGATAATCTTATGGCGTTTCTAGCCGAAAAATACCCGGATTATAATTTCGAATACAAATATTATGGAAAACAAAGCTATGAGCTTGTAACAGATGCCCAGCTTTCTTCAAAGATTGCATCTGACATAGTTATGATTGACAACACCATGATAAAAAAATATGCAAAAGCCGGATACATTGTTGATCTGAATGAATACAAAGATGCATTTAAAGAAAAGGCCGTGTCTACTTTTTCATATGGTGATCATATGTATGCAATTCCAAGCACCAGCGATGTTCAGTGTGCATATTATAACAAGAAAATTCTTTTAGAAAGCGGGGAAAACCTGCCGGTTACATTTGATGAATACATAGAGTTTTGCAAGCACATATACGAAAAAATGGGTGTAAGACCTTTATCAGCAGCCTTAAAAGACTGGGAAAATTCAGCAAATGCGGCAATGGTTATTTTGGCAAGTACATATTTTGAAACAGAAAAGGGAAAAAACTTTGGAAAAAGAATGGCTTACGGAAATGCCAGTTTTGAAAAAGAGATTTATCCATACCTCATGGAATGGGAAAAACTAATAACAAACGGAATTATGACCAAAGAAATGTGTCTGATGGATGATGAAGCAGCTATGCAGGAGTTTGCTTCAGGAGAAACTTTTATGTTTGTCGGAACATTCGAAAATTATAACAGAATTAAAGAGATAAATCCTGATATAAAACTGGGAACCTCGCCATTATATACTGTGTCAGGCAGTAAACCGGCATTGATAGGGGGATGCAGAAATGGATTTGCAGTAAATGCATACAGTAAAAAGAAAGATATTGCGATAGAAATAGTAGGGTTGTTGGCTACAGAGGAAGGGCAAAGAGCCCTTTGGGCTGATAGAATGGGAAGCCAGACTTATATGAGAGGGAAGATATTTAATAATCCTCCGGATTTTGATGGGATTAAACCTCTTGTAATGGTAGATAGTCTGTATATGCCCTGGACTGAGTGGGGCGAGTACAGTGGAGAAATATATAAAAGATTTGGCGAGGAGTTACAGAAAGTTGTTCTCAAAGAAAAGGGCATAAAAAATGCCATGAAGTCTGTAGACGCAGAAATTAAGCATATTTATAGCGGTAATTGACAAGTGAAGGTGACAATATGACAAATAAAAGTTATAACAAACAGAATCCTTTAAAAATCGGCACACAGCTTCGCATTATTTTGGCGGCTCTAATCGTAATGCCTATTATTATTCTCGGCATTTACATGTATTTCGTTTCAAAGAATAACTTAATATCCCAGACAAAAGCAACTATGCTCAGTGATACAAAAGGTAAGGTGACAGGACTTGATAATAACTGTAAAAGAGCAAATGATGTTATCAAGTTTTTTTCCTATGAAGAAGAATTCAGAAAAGCGCTTGACCAGGTAAAATCAAATCCGTATGAGCTGACAAGGGTACTTAATGAAGAAATTGAACCATTGATTTGGTACTATTTGAGTACTGATACGAATATCGAATCAATTATGGTTTATTCAGACAAAATAGATGACCATATTGGTGATTTTCTGTGTGTTCCAACTACAGATTATGAAAAAAAGTGGTATGAACTTTGCAGAAATGAATATGGTTCCATGTGGGTGACAGATGGAGATGGCGGAGTATATGTCATAAAGACGCTGCTTGATGCAGGAACCAGTTCAAAAATGGTCGGAATGATTGTTGAAAAAGTCGACAACAGAGGCTTTTTTGCGATGATCCAGGCCCAGAGCTATTATGATAACGGTATTGTAATCATAGATACTGAGGGAAATATAGTAATTAAAAAATCTATTGCAAACACCGGGCTTGATGAGCGTATAGTTGCTTCTTTAAAGAAAGACCCCGCCAGAAATGAAGCGGGGGATTACTTCAAGGAGGATGCTGATTATTTTTTATCAAGCACAACTGAACTGGAAAACGGCTGGAAGCTGTATTACTACATAGACCGACAGGAAATAGTTACAGAAATCTTTTCTATCCTGGTTACAAATATAATTCTTGCGCTTGTACTTTTTATAATTTCATATATAATTGCAACTATTTATGCAAGACGTCTCACCGGAAGAATCAGCAACCTAAATGTAGTTGCCAGCAAAGTTAAGCAGGGTGATTTTGATGTAGAGGATAAAGATAACTACAAAGATGAGATAGGTCAGCTCTCTAGCTCAATGGTTGATATGGCAGGGCAGCTTAAGTCAATGCTTGATGAAATTAATAAGAGAAACGAGCAGGATATGCTTGTTAAAGAGAGCGATATTCATTATAGAGAATGGCTGTTTGATTTCGTGGTTGAAAAAAACAATGATATTCTTGCGGTAGTTGGAGAAGACAGCTTTGAACCGAGCTTTTTGACTTCAAATGTTGTTGATATTCTTGGAATTGAACTATCAGAATTAGAGTCTGATATCAGAAATCTTGGAAATGCCCAGATAATTGGTGAAACAAATGAGGATAATCTAAAGACCGCGATAGAGGAAAGTGTAAGTACTGGTGCGGCAAAGATAATCGATGAGATAAAGCTTGAAAATATTAAAACCGGAGTCCAGCTTTTTTACCGTGGTGTGATAGTAAGTACAATTGATGACGGCGGAAAGAGAACTGCAATAGCGTTATATGACAGAACGCAGGAGTTTAAGCGAAACCATCAGCTTCAGGAAGCGCTATCGGCAGCAGAAACTGCCAACAAAGCAAAGACAAGTTTTTTGGCGAATATGTCGCATGACTTCAGAACACCTATGAATGCGATTACCGGATTTAATCTGCTGATAGATAAGCATTCAGAAGAACCTGACAAGGTAAGAGAATATACGCATAAGATTAGTCTTGCCTCTCAGAATCTTTTGTCACTTCTCAATGATGTTCTTGATATGAGTAAGATTGAAAGTGGAAAGACAACGCTGGATATCAAGGAGATGGCGATAGGTCTTTTGATTGAGGAGATTAATTCTGTAATAAGTTTTCAGGCAAAGGCAAAGAATCAGGAATATATCGTGCGCGTTGAGGAAATGGAGCATGATATGTATATGGGAGATAAACAGAGGATTAATGAGATTCTTGTAAATATACTGGGTAATGCGGTTAAGTATACGCCGGAAGGAGGAAGAATCGAGTTTACAATAGATGAGTCTGCATCATCCTCAGTTGGTTTCCAAAATGTAAGATTTACCATAAAAGATAACGGTATCGGAATGAAACCGGAATACAAGGATAAAATATTTGATGCATTCTCAAGAGAAGAAAAAAGTTCAACAAAGGGCATTCAAGGCACAGGACTTGGAATGGCTATTACTAAGAGTCTTGTTGAACTTATGGGTGGAACAATCAGAGTTGAGAGTGAAGAAGGAAAGGGAAGTACTTTCATCGTCAACTTAAGACTTCAGGTAGTTAATGCAAAAGACATTGACTTCTGGACAGCAAATGGAATTTCAAGGATTCTCATTGTTGATGAAAGAAAAGAGCTGTTTGAACAGTTTAACAACACTTTAGGACAGGATGGAGTTGAAGTGTTGGAGGCAAATTCTGCATATGCTGCCCTTCATGTAATTGACGAATGCTACAATGAAAACAAGGCAATTGACGTTATTTTGGTAGATGAAGTGGTTGAAGGAATGACTGCTTCAGAAATTGTTAAGAGCATCAGAGGAAAAGATAAGCGAAACAATGTATTGATATTTGTAATGGCAGATGATTTTGCACGAATAGAAGATGATGTCAAGACTGCGGGAGCAAATGAGCTTGTTCAGAAGCCTTTGTTCGTGTCGACCTTCAAGCAGACAATAGAGGATATAAGAAACAGATCGTCAGTTAATGAAAAGACTGAGGTTACAAATCCTCTTGAGGGAATGAAGTTCCTGGCGGCAGAAGACAACGATATAAACGCAGACATTCTCACGGAACTCATGAGTATGGAGGGAGCAAGCGTAACAAGAGCCTGCAACGGTGAGGAAGTTGTAGAAATGTTCAAGCAGGCAAAAGAAGGCGATTACGACATGATCCTTATGGATATCCAGATGCCAATAATGACAGGCTATGAGGCAGCAGCAGCTATCAGAAGCATACCTGATGAATGGGCGCAGCGGATTCCAATCATAGCGATGACGGCTAATGCGTATGCGGACGATGTCCAGCAGGCATTTGATGCGGGGATGAATGCACATGTATCAAAGCCTATTGATATTAAACTTGTTGAAAAGACAATATTGGAATTTGCAGGTAAATAATAGTAAAATATTTTATAAACGAAATTATGTAGAATGGAGGGCTAGTCAGTGAACGGCGTAAAGAAAGTTACTGAAGATATACTTTGGATTGGCGGAAGTGACAAGAGAATTGAGAGATTTGAAAATATTTTCCCGATTCCGGAAGGGGTATCATATAACAGCTACTTTGTAGATGATGAGAAAACTGTTGTTTTTGACACAGCAGATATTACAGTGTGTGACCAGTATCTTGAGAATCTTAAAGAAGCTCTTTCCGGTAAAAAACTTGATTATTTGGTGGTGCTTCATATGGAACCGGATCATTGCGCGCTTATAAGCACTGTTGTATCTATGTATCCTGAAGTTACGGTTGTTGGCGGAGCAAAGACATTTACATTTATGGAGCAGTTTTTCCCTGAGGCAGCAGACTATAAGCGACTTGAGGTAAAAGAAGGCGATACACTTTCAACAGGAAAGCATACATTTCATTTTGTTGCAGCACCGATGGTACATTGGCCTGAAGTACTTATGGCGTATGATGACAGTTCAAAAGCTCTTTTCTCAGCAGATGCATTTGGAACCTTTGGATCACTTGATGGAGGTCTTTTTGCAGATGAATTTGATTATGAGAAGGACTTTTTGGACTCTTCGAGAAGATATTATGCAAATATCGTAGGAAAATATGGTATACAGGTTCAGGCTGTACTTAAAAAGGCAGCAGGACTTGATATTCAGATGATTTTGTCGCTTCATGGTCCTGTATGGAGAAAAGACATTAGCTGGCTTTTAGAAAAATATCAGAAGTGGAGTACTTACGAGCCGGAGACAGATGATATTATGGTGGTTTACGGAAGTCTATACGGACATACAAAAGCTGCGGCTGAATCAGTGGCATGCGCTTTAAGAGTAAAGACAGGTAAAAACATTAAGGTATTTGATGTTTCAGGTACAGATGTATCATATCTTATCGGTGAAGTTTGGAGATGCAGCAAGATAGTTCTTTTGTGTCCGACTTATAATAACGGGATTTATCCGCCTATGGAGGCTTTCCTTAACGATATGGCAGCTCTTGGTGTTACAAAGCGTACATTTGCTCTTGCTCAGAACGGCACATGGGCGCCGGTAACTGTAAAGCTTATGACGGAAAAGCTTCAGAATCTTAAAAATATTAAGATTATTGAACAGACACTCACAATCAAGAGTACACTGCATAAAGCAGATCTTGAGAGTTTAGATGCATTTACAGATGCTGTTTCCAATGAGTAATGTGTTACAGCTTTTACTGCTCAGACTTAAAATGGGCACTTTGCTACACATTTCGTGAAAACTTGATGCATGAGTGAGCGCATTATGGTTTGTGTACTTGCAAATTGCCGAATAGGGGAGCAATATATTAGTAGTTATTTTCAGTAATATTATTTTATGTAAATAAGCTTGGAGGATTAGTGTGAAAAAGTACAAGAATGTAATGAAAAAAGTTTTGACGGCTATGGTTACTGCTGTAGCTGTTGTAGCTTCTGTTGCTTTTTATACGAATGCCACAGATGGCGCGGGAACAGTGGCAGAGGCAGCAGGAAGACCTGTGAGTATCAGCTCATGTACAATTCAGGGCTCTGATGTCGTAGTGAATGTAAATTCTTCAAATGTACCGTCTTCAGATGATGGAAAGTTTTATCTTTACGCTGATGAAGTTTATCAGGATGGAACAACAGGAAAAATCGTAGCTTCAACTGAAAGTGGAAAGAGCGCAACATTTACCTTCCCGCTTGGCTTTAATACAGCAGATTCAAATCTTTCAAAAAAGTTTCTTATAGCAGTTAAGAGCGGCGGATCGATGTCTCAGGTAAGTGATGAACACTACATAACAAATCCCGAAGCTATCGCCACAATGACTACGACAAGAAATGATCATGGAATTAAAGGTATTTTGCCTAATTCTGCTAATTCAGCAACTTTTGATGATCTTGGTGTAGCACAGATGGTCTATAACCTCTATATGGGAGATATTGTATCCAATACACCGGAGGGCTCTATTTTATTCGAATACAACGGAACACCTTATTACTTTAATGCAGCAGCGCTTGCTCAGTATGACGCATTCGTTGAATGGTGCTCAATCAATCACTATCAGCTTACAATGACTATCCTGAACAATAAGACTGATGCCGGAGCGGATTTAATACACCCACTTTCAAGAGATGCACATGTGTGTCCGGGTTATGCAATGAATACCAAGGAAGAAGCGGGAACACAGCATTTAAAGGCTATAGCTTCTTTCCTTGCTCAGAGATACTCAGGCGGTGCTTACGGAACAGTAGATAACTGGGTAATTGGTAATGAAGTAAATGCCAGAACCGAGTGGTATTACATGAGTTCAGCAAATCTTGAACTTAATGTCAGTGAATATGTTAAGGCATTCAGAATTTTCTACAACGAGATAAAGGGCATAAATGCAAATGCCAGAGTTTTCAATTCAATTGACCAGGAGTGGCAGAGAAAGTCAAATCCGGGATGCTCACTTTCCAAGGACTTTTTGGATAGATTCAATTACTATATGTTGAGAGAAGGAAATATTGACTGGTCACTTTCTGTTCATCCGTATAATGCACCTTTGTTTGATCCATATGCATGGAAACAGCAGGCTGAGTATGTAAGTAACAAGCTCAGCACTCCATATATTACAATGGAAAATATTTATCTTTTAACAGATTACATGTGCCAATCCTCATTCCTTAATCCTAATGGGCAGGTAAGAGCTATCTCTCTTTCAGAGATTGGTTACACATCAAGCTTTGGTGAAGAGTATCAGGCCGCATCAATAACATATGCGTATGCTATGGCAGCTAATAATCCATATATCACAAGTTTCATTCTTTTCAGAGAAACAGATGATGCACATGAGATGGAGAGCCATATTGCTCAGGGACTTAAGAACATTGACGGAACTGAAAAGCTTTCATATAGCTATTACAAAGCGATGGGAACTGCTCAGCAGGAAGCATATAAGGCAAAGGCCAGTGAAATTATAGGTGCTGATATTAATTCACTTGTGGCAAACAGAACATTCATGACTAGAAATGGTTGGTTTTTAAATGACTAAAGATTCAAGAGAAAAAGAGCTGGAAACACTTAATAGAATAACTAACATGCAAAAAAATCTGCTCGGAAGTATATATGGAGACTTCTTTAATACTAATGCCGGAGGCGGAAATTCCGCTCCCGGCTCATCTAATGCAGGAAGCAGTGAAAAAACAATTGAAAAGGCAAAAGAACCTGTAGGCAATGCAAAGAGCGAAAATGTTGAAGATGCGATAAAAAATGCAAATGCAGCTTTAGATGAGGCCAAAAATCTTTTTGCTGCAGATTCAAATTTAAACAATGCTAAGCAGGAAGAATCAAAGGAACCAGAGGAAGACCCGATGGAGACCTTAGAGAAACTGATCGGGCTTACTACTATTAAAGATGATGTTAAGGAACTAACTGCTTTTGTAAAAGTTCAGAAAGCAAGAAAAGATCAGGGGTTAAAATCAGTTCCTGTTTCACTTCATCTTGTTTTTACAGGAAATCCAGGAACAGGAAAAACTACTGTAGCAAGGATTATTGCAAACATTTACAAACAAATCGGAGTTCTTTCAAAGGGGCAGCTTGTTGAAGTTGACAGATCCGGACTTGTAGCAGGCTATGTGGGACAGACAGCGATTAAAACAACAGAGCAGATAAATAAAGCAAAAGGCGGAGTGCTATTTATAGACGAGGCCTATTCCCTTGCTCAAAAGGACGATTCTTTCGGACAGGAAGCTATTGATACGATACTTAAAGCGATGGAAGATAACAGAGATGATTTCGTTGTTATAGTTGCAGGCTACACAGAGCCAATGAAGAAATTTATCAACAGCAATCCGGGATTGAAGTCAAGATTTAACAAATATATTGAGTTTCCGGATTACAGCATTGATGAACTTGAGCAGATTTTCTATATGAACTGCAATAAGTATGATTATAAGGTAGAAGAGAACGTTAAACATCAGGTAAGAGCACTTATAACAGCGAGAAAAATAGAAAATATCGATAATTTCGCCAATGCCCGTGAAGTCAGAAATCTTTTTGAAGAGATAATTACAAATCAGGCAAGGAGAATCTCAGGCATGGAAAATCCGACCGGAGAGGATATGATGACAATCACGTTGGAAGACCTGATGGATGAACATTCTCATAAAGAAGATGATGGAAACTTAGGAGAATCAAAAAAAGAACCTGAGTGAAAGACTGATTTAGGTAGACTAGTGTAGCTGTTTTGTAATGTGATGATGATGTACTGCTCAGACAGAAATCAGTACTAAGCTGCGAATTTCATGAGACCTTGATGCAGGAGTTGAAAAAATATAGGTCGGTGTACTTGTAAAAATATTAATTCATTGATATAATCGATAATGCCGTTGAAAATAATTGTAACGGCATTATTTTATCGAGGCGTGGCTCAGTTTGGTAGAGCGCTGCGTTCGGGACGCAGAGGTCGCAAGTTCGAATCTTGTCGCCTCGATTTAGATTTTATCAGGGTTTGCAGATTTGCAAACCCTCATTTTTTACCCCGAAATCTAACTTCAATCTAACTCACTCCGTTTATTCACAGTTTTATTTCTTTTAACATAGAAAATCTGGTGGTGAAATAGTGGGTTATCCGATTTGAACGATGAGGATGGTGAATAGTCAATTGGTAAACAAAATCGTAAAATGCTAGAATAGTAGTAGATAAGGATTATTCAAGGAAAGAAGAGATTTCTAATGAAAGTATTCAATACAACAGCTGTATGCATACCATCAAAACATTATATGGTAGATCTTTCTGAAAGAGTGTCAGAAATAAGGAAGCTTGTGGATGCTGGTAAATACTTTACTATCAATAGAGCGAGACAGTATGGAAAGACTACAACACTGAGTGCTTTGAAAAAAGAATTGGTCAAGAATTATTTGGTTTTGGCATTGGATTTTCAGGGAATAGGTGCTGGGGCTTTTGAAAATGAAGGAACTTTTTCGCAGGCTTTCGCCAGACTTCTCATAGATCTTCACGAATTTGAGAATGTTCCCATCCCTGAGAAGGTACTAGATGCATTGGAAAAGCTTAATGATTCTGATGCAGACAAAGTAAAGATGGACGATCTTTTTAGAATCCTGAAAAGGTGGATAAAAGCTTCAGACACGCCGATTGTACTTATTATAGATGAAGTAGACAGTGCGACAAATAATCAGGTTTTCCTCGATTTTCTTGCTCAACTCAGAGATGGTTATATCAGCCGTGACACAGATGGCGTTCCGGCTATGCAGTCAGTGATTCTTGCAGGGGTAACTGATGTTAAGCATCTTAAATCAAAAATCAGATCTGAGGATGACCATAAGGTTAATAGTCCATGGAACATTGCAGCGGATTTTGAAATAGACATGAGCCTTTCTGAGAGTGGCATAAAAGGAATGCTTGATGAGTATGAGGCTGACCATAATACAGGAATGGATACTGTTGCTATTGCAAAACTAATTAGAGATTACACTAATGGGTATCCTTTCTTGGTTAGTCGTATCTGCGAGCGGTTAGATGTTGACATAAGTAAGAAAATGGGGGTTGCTAATGCTTGGACATCAAGAGGCATTGATGAGGCAATTAAGCTTATACTTTCGGAAAATAACACATTGTTCCAGTCATTGACTAAAAATCTTGATTGCTATCCGGAGTTAAAGAAGTCTATTCGTAGTATTCTGATGGAAGGAACAAAACTTACTTGGAATGCACAGCAGGATTCTATCATCCAGCTGCAGATGTATGGCCTTATCAGGAACGACCATAATACTGTCAGAGTAGCGAACAGGATATTTGAAACTATGCTCTATAACCTATTTCTCTCTGATGAAGAATTGAAGAGTAATATATTCTCAAGAGAAGGTCAGCTTGCTAAGAACCGTTTTGTTGAGGATGGAAAGCTGAACATGCGTCTTATTCTTGAAGGCTTCATTAAGACTTATACCGAAGTTTGTGGCCCCTTACAAGAAAGATTTAAAGAAAAGGACGGAAGAGAGCAGTTTCTGCTGTATGTAAAGCCAATAATAAATGGAACCGGTAATTACTACATTGAAGCGCAGACCCGTGATCAAACTAGAACAGATGTAATCATAGATTATCTTGGTCAGCAGTATATTATTGAGCTTAAGATCTGGCGTGGAGAAAGATACAATGCTGAAGGCGAAAAGCAAATAATAGATTATTTGAATCATTGGCATCTTGATACTGGCTATATGCTCAGCTTTAACTTCAACAAAAAGAAGGCGCAAGGTGTGGAGAGAGTTCAGGTAGGCGATAAGGTGCTGTTTGAAGGAACTGTGTGAAGATCAGTAAAAAGGGATAAGATAGGCAAGGGCAGATGAAACCGCACCTGCCTATTTTTATATGTGGACAATAAACAGCGTATAACAGTTGACAACTGTTATACACTGTTATATACTGTTTATTGGAGGAAGGGATATGCATATAATTTTAAATAAAACCTCAATGGTACCAATCTATGAACAATTAGTAGATCAGATAAAGAAGGAGATAATCAGCGGTGAACTTAAAGATGATGAGATGTTACCATCTGTGAGGACGCTTTCAGGTGAGCTTCGCATCAGCTCATTAACTGTAAAAAAGGCATACGATAAGCTTGAGGAAGATGGGTTTGTAGTAACAGTTCACGGCAAGGGAACATTTGTGGCAGCCACCGACCAGCAGTTAGCCATGGAAGCCAGGCGCAAATCTGTAGAGGAAGAAATGGCGGCAGCTATCGAGAAGGCTATAGCACTTGGGATGAGTAAAGAAGAAATTCTTGAGATAGCCACTATAATAATGGAGGAATACCGATGATAAAGGTTGATAATCTGGCGAAGAAATACGGAGATTTCGGACTGGAAGTTTCGCTTGAAATTCCGGATGGAACTGTTACCGGGCTTATTGGGAAAAATGGAGCTGGAAAGAGCACAACGATAAAAGCCATCCTCGGCCTTATAAAACCGGATAACGGACATATAACAATAAATGGGAAAGAAGTATCTGAGCTTACCAATTCTGATAAATGTATGATTGGGGCTACTATGTCGGATTCTGGATTTAGTATGTACTTAAATGCTGAAGATGTCATACATATTTTAAAGAAAATGTATCCCTTGTTTGAAGAATCATTTTTCAGAAATAAGTGTTCTGAACTGCGAATACCGATGGACAAGCAGTTCAAGGATTTTTCAACCGGTATGAGGGCTAAGCTCAGAGTTCTGATAGCGATTAGTCATAAGGCAGAGATTCTGATACTGGATGAACCGACAGCTGGCTTGGATGTTGAGGCCAGAAATGAAATACTTGATCTTTTAAGACAATACCTTGTGGATAATGAGAAATGTTCAATACTCATAACATCGCATATATCAACAGATCTGGAAGGGTTATGTGATGATATCTATCTTATCAGTAATGGAAAAGTTGTTGTTCATGAGGACACGGATGTGATACTTGGCAATTATGCACTTCTAAAGATGGATGAGAAGTCGTATGAGAGTCTGGATAAAGAATATGTACTTACCACTAAAAAAGATAGCTATGGAGTCGTATGCCTTACAAATGAAAGACAGTTCTATGCGGAGAATTATCCGGAACTTGTTATTGAGAACGGAAATATAGATGATCTTATTCTTTATATATGATCAAGTCAGGAGGAAGACTAATGCGTGGATTACTTGAAAAAGATATTCGTCTGCTGTTTAAGAGGAAGCAGATTTTTATCGTGATTATAGTTGTTGAGCTGGTTCTTGGTATGAGTGGCTCTGGTACTTTTGCAGTTTTATATTTCACGATGCTTGCAGGAATAATTGCCGCGGGAACGCTAAGCTATGATGAGTTTGATAACGGTTTTGGATTTCTGTTCACGCTTCCTATTGACAGGAAGACATATATCAGGGAAAAATACGTGCTTTGCATTGCAGCATGTGCTGCGGCCTGGTGTATTTCAATTGTATTGTATATTGTCAGTGGAATTGCAGGTGGGCAAAACATAAATTTCATAGCTCAGTTCCCGGAGTTTGTCATGATTTTTCCGGGGATGTCAATGCTGGCTACGATAATTCTCCCTTTACAACTAAAATATGGCTCGGAAAAAGGGAAGATTGCTCTTTTTGTAATTTGCGGATGTCTGGCCGCAGTACTCGTATTTGCAAAGAATCTTTTTTCTGAAGAGTCGGCTATAGGCTTTATTAACATAATACATGGAATTCCAATGGGAACTATAATGATAGGCATTACTGCTTTATGCGCAATAGTTATATTTGTTACGTATTCTTGCAGTTTAAGAATACTATCAAATAAAGAATTGTGAGCTTAAAAAACTAAGGCTGATCAAAAAGAAAGCTCTTTTGTCTTTATCGATTTATAAGAGATGGAGGATTCACAAAAGATTTTGGATGGAACAGTAATTGACGATACGCTATTGCAGGAAATGTATCCGGAGCTTGTCAAAAACGGGACAGTGTGGACTTTGTAAAATTCAAGATATGAAAAGATAAAAGATATGCTGCCGTCAAATCAGATAAGCCTTAAGAGGTAAAACAATTTATAAAATCTTTATTTTTTATGATTCTTTTTACCGTCAATACTTTGCTATAATCTCTTATATATGAATATGTGAGGTTTTTGGTGGGAAAATGGAATTTATTGGAAAAAAAGAAAAGAAGCAGGTTATCATTGCGAGCATTATCTATATTGCGCTGATAATTCTATGTGTGCAGTTTTTATTCTTAAGGGGAATTCACAATATTCTTCCGATTTATGTTTTTAATATTTCTTTTGATTTTTTTGGAATGGTCATGGGTTATATCCTGTTTGTCTGCTGTATAATTGACGTGCAAAAAACAGGAACGGATCTCAGATATCTGTTATATCTTTTGAATGTTGCATACCTGGGGCTGTTTTCGGATGCGATGGCATGGCTTCTTGATGGGGTTGCAGGATTAAGATTGTTAAATATTCTTGATAATACGGTTTATTATCTTTGTGCTCCGCTTGAAGCGTGCTTTTTCTGGCTATATACTATGGACTATCTCGGAATCAAAAAGGGTATAATAGCCAAATTTGGAAAGGGCATACAAATCGGTTTGTGCCTGGCGATTTGCATGCGGATTATCAATCTTTTTACGGGAATTTATTTTACAGTGGATGCAGACGGAATATATCACAGATCTCCCATGTATCCGCTGTCAATGACCTATGCGCTTATTACAATGATAGCGGCATTGACGGCAGTTATAGTAAAAAGAAACTATCTTCAGCTTTATCAGATAGTTACATTTTTTTTATATGCGGTGGCACCGATTGCAGTTGGTATCATGACTGTTGCGGTATATGGTCTTTCACTCAGTGCAGGTGTAGTTATGCTGATTATACTGGTCATGTATTGCATTCTTAATGTTGCCCAGGGAAAAGAGAGAGCGGCAGCAGATAGAGATTTGGCGCTGGCTGCCAATATACAGGAGAATATGCTGCCCAAAACCTTTCCGTACATGCCGGGAAGAAAAGAATTTGATCTTTATGCTACAATGAATCCTGCAAAAGAGGTCGGTGGTGACTTTTACGATTTCTTTATGATAGATGATGATAAAATGTGCCTTGTAATGGCTGATGTCTCAGGGAAAGGTATTCCTGCGGCTCTTTTCATGATGGTGTCAAGAACACTTATAAGGAACAGGATGTTAATGGGAGATTCCCCTGCAAGCGCTCTTTCAAGTGTAAATAATCAGTTGTGTGAAGGAAATGAAGCAGAGCTGTTTGTAACAGTGTGGGTGGCTGTTATTTCTCTTTCAACAGGAAAAGGAGTTGCTGCAAATGCAGGGCATGAGCACCCTGTACTGAGAAGAGCGGGAGGTCTGTTTCAACTTGTTGAGTACAAGCATTCTCCTGCAGTAGCAACAATTGAAGGCATACGCTTTAGGGAGCATGAATTTGAACTGAATCCCGGAGACAGTTTATTTGTCTATACTGATGGAGTTCCTGAAGCGACCAATGCCCAGAATGAGCTGTTTGGTTCAGAGCGAATGCTGATGGCACTTAATAAGAATCCGGATGCATCGCCAAAGGATATGCTGGGGAATGTTTATTCTTCTATACAGGAATTTGTAGGTAATGCAAAACAGTTTGATGATATAACTATGCTCGGATTTAGTTATAAAGGAGTCAAGCAGTAGCTTTCTACGAAAAGTAGAGTGAATAGTAGAGTTAAAAATCGCCATTCTTCTAAAAGTAGGGTTACAATAGTAGAGTGATCATTTATGCTTTACGTGTAACTATTATCTTGGATAGGAGATTCAAATGCTTGACCAAAAGAAAACAGGAATGTTCATAAATGAGGTGCGTAAGGAAAAGGGGCTGACTCAAAAGCAGCTTGCGGAAGAAATAGGTGTAAGTGATAAAGCTGTTTCAAAATGGGAAAATGGAAGAGGCATGCCGGATACTTCTCTTATTCCGGAGCTCTGCAGGGTACTTGACATCAACATTAATGAACTTTTGTCAGGCGAACGCCTATCCAAAGATGCTTATAACGGAAAGGCGGAAAACAATATGGTAGAGCTGATAAAAGATAATGAAAAAACAAAGCGAGAGAACATAGGATCGGCTATTGGGACAATAACAGGTGCGGTGCTGCTTTGCCTGTTCATTTATGGGATCACGATTATTTCAGGCGGTATGGCACAGATAATATGGTTTCTGGATGTCCCATCCCTGGTTGCTGTCATTGGAATACAGTCTATCGTTCTGGGAGCATCAGGGCAGTTTATCAATTATTTCAGGAGCTTTAGACTTGTATTTGCTCCCAAAAGCTACAATCCGGAGGAGCTGCAGCTTCTCGCGGAAAAATCCGAATATGCTGTTGGCTTTGGTATTAAAGTAATTCTGCTTGCAGGAGTAATATCAAGCCTTATAGGTTTTGTCATGGTGGCGGGAACAATAGGAGATTTGTCACTTGTGGGACCAAGCCTGGCAGTTACTGTGCTGACAATGTTCTATTCTGTACTTATATCAATTTTTATGTATGTTATAAAAGGACGACTCCATAAAATAAACCAGGATTGAAATATGCAGTGCTCCATAATCATCATGCACAAAGATATAGTAAGCGGCAAATCATTTTGACGCTTACTATAGAATATAGATTACAATTCAGTCGTCAGCCTGATTATATGAGTGGACATAAATGTGCAATTCTCTGACGAGGAGATAATTCATAGGATGAAAATACAAGAACAAGCAGAATGCTTTGAACAACGTTGAAATGAAGCTTGTTCTTGTATTTGAATCTATATGAATTACGACGGATGTGCAGATCACTTAGCGAGGTTTTTTCGAGCTTAGTGAAATGTCATACAGCGTAGACGAAAATAAGCATTTATGTACACTCATATATTGGCTGACAACTGAATTGTAACGATCACTTTTGGGGGGCAGCAGGAATATTAGAACGAATAGGGACCGCAAAGATATATGTCTTCTCTTTATAGTTCAATTTAAGAATAAGGATGCATGGCCTATCTTCTTTCATAAGCATTTGTGGATCCTGACAGAATTTCTTCAACAAGTCTGTTTTAATCTTTACAACTAACATGTAATCTTCTAGGTGTCAAAAAATGTGGTCTGCCTTTCGACAGACCATTACACGTGAGCAATATTCTACATTTTATACACCCCGTCACTCGCGGAGGTGAAATATACCAAGTTTGTTATACTCTAGCCGTAACAAGCGGCGCTCTCTTCTTCCAAAAAGACCACTCCATTTCCAAAGAATTAGGAAATGGGTGTAATCCCTCTTGACTGCGCAATCTTAATGACTAGAGGACGAACCTCGTCTTTTAACTTCTGAGTAATTCTATTCTTATCATTACGAAGAGCTTTTTCTTTTGCAATCTCTTCATCAATCCATTCAAGTGCTCCATCAAGAGCATCAGGTTTCTCACTAAGGATACATTTATATTCTTTCATGGCATGTACCTCCTGTTATTTTATTTATCGTCATAAAGCAGACCTGCTTGATAGCAGTTCTTAATGAAATAATCGCTGGCATCCTGCTTTTCTTGAAGGTTCTTCGCTGAGTTATTCATATCAATTGCTGTTCTAAGTGTTTCCAAGGCTTTCAATCTGTCATATTTCTCGGATTTTACTACATAACCGATAGAACCTCTATTGGTAACGGCTACAATCATCTTAACTGCCGCATATTTTAGAAGAAATGCAACATCCTCAAGTGATACTTTTGATAGGTTGGGATGATTATGTAAAACTACGATGACACAGCCTTTGGCTGATACCAAAATATGGTTTGTCTCTGTATCAGACGCAGGGTCAACAGAATCTTCATCTCCTCGCGCCCATGCTATATAATCGTCGCTATTCCCAACAATAAAAGGACTGTCCAAGTCATAAACAATAGCTATCTCATTGCTATCATTCTCGTCCTTAGAAATCTGCAAAACAGCTTTAGCCAAATAATGCAGAGTTTCATAATGATCTGCTGAAATGCTCTTATATTCTATGAAAGGCACTTTAGATATAGCGATATCGTTAATAGCTACCTTCTTATCACGTTTATTTGATTCTAAAGATGATAAAACATCGTCATTGCAATTCATGGTATAGGCTCCAATCGAAGGCTATTTGTATCTTTATTATAACATCAGAGCAAAGTCTAATGAATAAAAAGACTATGAAACACTAATTTAAATAATAAAATGACCCGACGTAGTCCGCATCATAATGAGAGGCGTGTCGGGTTCTGTTAGTGTTAGTATAATCCAAGCGTACTTATCTGGCAACAGACCTTAATAATTTTAGAAAGGCCCTTGTATTCTCACGCGGTCCTCACAAGTATCTGAACTTAATCCATATAATAGGATTATGGTTTGTTATTTGGATTCAGTCAAAACCTGACCTAAGGTACGTATTATTTCTCAGTAAAAAATTCAAGAACTCCACAAATATGGATTGATGCACAGTGCAGAAATATTTTCCTTGAGACCAGCAGAGAGCACGGTGTGGAACTGGATATTGAGCCAGTATATGGAGGAAAGAAATATCAGGAAAAGACAGAGTTCATCAATAGTCAGATCAACATGAAAAATCAGAATCTGACCATCGAAAACGGCAAACTTCTCTTTGAGAACAGTTCCATAATTCTTACTGTTGACGAGCTGTTCGATATGGTTGGAAAACTTATAACTGAAGGAAAATAAAACCATAACTTTTATAGGAGAGCTGCCTGTGATGGGTGGCTCTCTTTGAAAGAGTATTTGAGTATATAGAGGGTGTTAAAAAGTGATAGGTATTCGATGCCGAAGCAATGAAAAAAATGATTGCAACCGTTCAGTATCAATGTTAGTATGAAAAAGGTTTTAAAAATATAGAGAAAGAGCGCTTGGCGTTTAGGTGAAGGAATGATTATTAGATAATTTAGCTTGAGTGAACACGATGATTTTTATGATGGCTGCTATGCGGCTGTTTTGTGTACGCTTAAACTGGATTATCATGCATTTTTAGCCTAAACTGTCACAGTAGGTCTATTTGTGTGAGTCTATTTTGCGTATGCAAAATAGGCTTTTTTTGCTGTTATAGCAGCGGAACTGGAGGCGATATATGCTACAGATTAAGGATTTGACAATAATACATCGGGGTGACCTGCGAATTATATTGGAAAAGTTTAGTATGGTGTTAAATGATGGTGATAAGGCAGTAATAATAGGAGAAGAAGGAAATGGTAAATCTACTCTGATGAAGTGGATCTATGATCCGGAGCTTGCCGAAGAGTATACGGAGTGTGAAGGAGAAAGAATAATAGCCGGCGAGGTGCTGGGATATTCTGTATCGTCGGCACTAATGGAGTCGGTAAGACAACGCTCCTTAAGCGGATGGCAGAAGAACTGCTTTCAAGAAAAGACATAAAGGCACAATACATGCCTCAGAACTACGAGGAGCTTCTTGATCTTGATGTTAAACCGGTGGAATTTCTGGATGACACAGGGGACAAATCAATACGCACCCAGATTAGAACATATCTCGGGTCATTAAAATATACTGCAGATGAAATGGATCATCCTATAAGAGAATTATCAGGCGGACAGAAAGCAAAGGTACTATTGCTGAAAATGAGCCTGTCAGATGCGAATGTGCCTATATTGGATGAGCCTACGAGAAACTTTTCTCCCCTGTCAGGACCGATTATCCGGAAGATGATAGCATCTTTTCCTGGGGCAGTGATTAGCATTTCTCACGACAGAAAGTACATTGAGGAAGTTTGCACCAAAACCTATACCCTTACAGGGAAGGGGCTGCAAGAATAATATGGAGGTATGAGAATGGGGACAAAGAATATAAGGGTAATTCCCTTTGATATGAAATATCTTGCGGATTATCACAGGAATTTTAATGAGGAAATAACCAAATATCAGTGGCCTGATCCTTTTGAAACAGAAGAAAATGCAAGGGCAGTTCTGCAGGAGTTTCTGGATGAAATGGAGAAAGAAGAAACGCTGATTTTTGCTGTTATTGACGATAAGGAAAGATTTGTTGGAAGTGTTGAGATGCACGGACTATCAGAGGACTGCCCGGAACTTGGAGTGTGGATCACTGAATCTGAATGGGGTAAGGGCTATGCCTTTGAGGCACTGAATTTCATTTTGGATTATGTCAATGAAAAATATGGTAAGAGACAGTTCTTCTACGAGGCAGATGTCAGGAACATCGGAAGTAACAAGCTTTTGGCCAAGTTATCTGGGGACTACGATATAAAGGAGTGTCAGGTGGAAGAACTTGTAACTGATTCAGGAAAAAAGCTAAAGCTTCGCGGAAATGAATTAAAGAGAAAGCAGAAATAAAGGACCTTGCCACAAATTGGGTCTATGAAAAGTGGAGCATGCCTACAGAAGCTTATCTTGAGTGCATTGAGGATTACTTATTTAGCGGAAAATTAGGCAAGGGCTGTTCAGTCAGATGCACAGATGGATAGGATAAAGGAATGCTTTGGATGATACCGGATAATGTGCACAATCTAGCGAAAATCCGCACAATTCCAATTGAATAATCAAAAAAGACCACTTTTTTGAGGCATAAACAACAAAAACCCCAGAAAACATCTGGGGTTTGGAAGAGCGATAGACGGGGCTCGAACCCGCGGTCTCCACCTTGGCAAGGTGGCGCTTTACCAACTAAGCTACTATCGCATATATGTAAAGCCGCTCTCGCGACAACAATATGTATTCTACTAGTATCCATATTGATTGTCAATATTTTTTTGGAAAAAAATTAAAAAAGTATAAGTCATTTTTGATAATGTCTTAATATACCACAACAGAACATGTCTCAAATGTGGTAAGATAGCC
>JAFSQI010000052.1 GCA_017446685.1 Butyrivibrio sp. | reverse complement strand
GTGATCCGTTCTTCTTGACTGTCTCGATAATCTTCTTGGCAGATGCATCAACAAGCTGATGATCATATGCCTTAAGTGTAATTCTCATTACCTGATTTGCCATAAAAAAAGTCGCCTCCTTTTCGCACTTTTTAAATTAAGTACGACAAGCGGTGACTGTACACTCTCCCGTGTGTGTCCAGACCTCAATATACACAAAGTGATCCCGAACACTTTTCACGTCATTTCTGCTCAAAAAACAAGCAGCCATATTCTTACTGTACAGTGACTTGTCGTCAGTTTGTTTGGCCTTAACACCGGCCTCTAGACATTCGCTCCACGGAAAACCTGCTTAACTGGATAAAGCAGCAACCTCACGCTTCATAGCTATCATGTCACAGCGTTTGTTAGTATAAAACATTTTGCTTTAATATGCAACCACTTTTTTAAAATTAATCTCTTTTGACATAAAATCCACTTTTTACACCATATTTTCTTGATTTATTTTAATCTTTTAAATATCATGGATGACTATCTTCTATTATAATAGTAGAATGTCTTATTGCTAAAAATATCTTACAATAATATAGTAGACAAATTATAATTCATCACAACTAAAGAAAGGTTTTAATATGTGGATTGCAGACGGTTGGAAAGATTATGAGGTAATAGATACTTCATCCGGAGAAAAGCTTGAAAGGTGGGGCGATTATATTCTTGTTCGCCCTGATCCTCAGGTAATTTGGCAGACCGAGAAAAAGAATTATGGATGGAAAAAATTTAACGGTCATTATCACCGAAGCAACAAAGGCGGAGGTGAATGGGAATTCAGAAATCTTCCGGAGGAATGGTCAATCAATTATAAAGAACTTACTTTTAATTTGAAGCCTTTCAGTTTCAAGCACACAGGTCTTTTTCCTGAACAGGCTGCAAACTGGGATTGGTTTTCTTCATTAATAAAAAACGCTAATAGACCAATTAAAGTTCTTAATCTTTTTGCTTACACAGGCGGTGCTACAATCTCTGCTGCTAAAGCAGGTGCCAATGTAACTCATGTTGACGCCGCAAAGGGCATGGTAGCATGGGCAAAAGAAAATGCTGCATCATCAGGTCTTTCTGATGCGCCAATAAGATATCTTGTTGATGACTGCACTAAATTTGTTGAGCGCGAAATAAGACGCGGTAACAAATATGATGCAATAATAATGGACCCGCCTTCATATGGAAGAGGTCCCAAAGGTGAAATCTGGAAAATTGAGGATTCCATTTTCCCATTTATACAACTTACATCAAAAGTACTGTCAGACAAACCGCTGTTTTTCCTTATAAATTCTTATACAACCGGACTACAGCCCGCTGTTTTGTCATATATGCTTCACACTGTGCTTGATCCTATTCACAAAGGCTTTATTGAAGCTAATGAAATAGGTTTACCAGTTAAAAGCAATGGTCTAATCCTTCCTTGCGGAGCAAGTGGAAGATGGGTTGCTGAAGACTAAAATTTCTTTTGAATTAAACACTTTTTTCGTAAACATGCTTTAATATTATGTGTTATTGTTTTAAAAAGAGGCTTTACCGCAAATATGCGATAAAGCCTCTTTTATCAGGTTTCAGTTACTTTTCTCTCGTACTTTTTGTTTCATTAAATAAATAAACAAATCATTAATGTAAAGTACTCATACCTATTCTCTTTCCTCTCCACTTGCATCAATTTTCTCACGAATCTGCTGCATACGAAGATCAAGCTGATTAATAAGATCCGCACTAAATTTTAGATCATCGGTAATAACTTCCTGGTTTTCTATATTCTTTTTATATTTCATTTTATGTTCAAGTGAAGCCCAAAAATCCATAGCTATTGTTCTGAACTGCACTTCAACTTTCATATATTCTTTTTTGGTCGTAAGAAAAATTGGCACTTCAATTATCAAATGAAGACTTCTATATCCACTCTTCTTGGGCTTTTCGATATAATCCTTCCGTTGGAGAACCGTAATATCATCCTGATTAGCAAGACACTCAGCCAACATATAAATATCATCAACAAACGAACAAATAACTCTGATGCCGGCAATATCAGAAAGATTCTCATTAATATTATCCAAAGTAAATTCAATACCACGACTAGTAAGCTTCTTATAAATACTAACCGGAGTTTTTATTCTCATTTTAATTGATTCGAAAGGATTTCTATTATTAATAAGAGAAAGTTCCTTATTTAATACGTCCAGCTTTGTTCTAACTTCAGATAAAGCACATTCATATTTCATCATCAAAATCTGAAAATCCTTAATCTGATCCCTGGCTCCAAGCATATTTTCTATATCGTTATATGTGATCTTGCCATCATTGGCAATGACTCCTATCGCCTTAATAGCCCTTTTGCTGCCCGCGTTTTCATCCAAATCCATTTTTGAATAGTCTATATGTTCTACTGCCATAGACTCCACTTCCCTTCTAAAGCAAAAATGTACACCAATGGACTATAATAAATCAAAACTCAGAAAAGGTCAAAAAAAATGTTTTCTTTATAAAATCTATGATGTACTATTCTAAGTATATCAGTATTGTTTTAACGTTCTGTGAAGTAAATATAAAATTTTTACATATTATTCTTCTCATTTTTTTCATATAAATCATCTATAACACCGTTTTCCTTAAAAACCCAAAATTCCGCGAAACATTTCTGCTTCGCGGAATCCTCATAAAAAAACGCCCCCGGTATAAAAAATAACATTTTTCTCACTCATCTTGCCTCAGCAAGCTTCTCAGGAAGTTCTGCCAGTGAAAGTACACTGTAATCAATCTCAGCTCTTGGTCCTGCAAGCATTTTATATCTGCTCAGAATCCTTCTGAACACTATTTTACAACTTTCCTTGCTTGTTCCTACAAGAAGCATCAAGAACTGCGACGAAGAATACTTACAATAGGTATCTCCCTGCCTTAATGTTCCTGATATAGTTTCCTGCAAAAGCTTGGACCTGAATTCCAACTTGCTCTTGTTTGTTATTATTTTTCCCTCGTAATCAACTATAGTCAGAAGCATCATATATACCGATTGTCCACTTCTTTCCATATTACGACTAAGAATATGATAGGCATCTATAAAACTTGGATATGAACAGTCATACGCTCCTTTATCATTCTTATCAAGAAGCTCTCGTTTTTCCAAAATATCATTTCTTATCTGAAGAATTTTACTTGGAAGATTCGTAACCTGTCTGCTCATCTTATCATAGCATTCTAAAAGATCGTTGCTTGGTGTAATTCCAAGTTCATCAGTATAATATCTGACAGTATCATTATACACACGATAAGCTTCCTTATAATTTTCCAGTCCTATAAGCGCATTAATCTGTCCTATCTGCCATTCATCGTCAGGATAAAGCTCAGAAGCCTTATAATATATACGAAGCATAGACTCATAATCTTTTCTCTTAGAATAATAATTTCCGAGTGCAACAACACATTCAGAATACATTTTCTGAAGCTGAATGCTCTTTATTATCACCCACTCCTGAGTTGAAAGCTCCGGAAGAAGTTCTGCCTTATATAGCTCAAAAGCTTTTTTGTAATAGGCTATTTCCTCATTATCATTATCAGCATTTCTGGCATTTTTGACATAATCCATAAAACACGTTGCATCAGACTCAACAACAATGTTATCATCCGTATAAAAAAATCCATTTTTATTTACTACATATTCGCCATCTGGCAAACCGGATTTTTTTAGCTGTTTATGCATTTGATAGATGAGATTGTTGAAGCTGTTGTTTATATTAGACTGTTCTTCTCTGTCATACAGAATTTTAACAAGGTTGTCTTTTGAAACGCCCTGATTATCGCTAAGCCATACAATCTCAAGAAGCTGAATATACTTTGAGGTCTTGTTCTTACCGATAGAAATACTCTTGCCATCATAAATTATTGCAAGTCCGCCAAAGAGCTGAATATTAAGTTTTACCTTATTTGCTCCCGTCATACATACACTCCTGTAGGCGAAATTATGAAACCGTAGTGGTCTCCACTGAATTGCCTGAATAACTGCACACACCTATGCTTTCTTTAGTAAATTCATTATTTTCATTACTAAATCTTGACCACTTGCAACACCAACATTCTCTCATTGGTACAAGTGCTCTGGCATCTGGCTCATAATGCTCACAACAGTGGTTTTCTCTTACAATAAGAAAACCTTCTTCATTATATCTTTTTTCCATATCGTGTCCTCATATAACATCAGAAACATATGCCAGCCTTTATTTTCACATTAATATGCTGTAACAATTTATTTCTTTCTCTATATTCACGATAACATGAAATTTCATTTCACTATATTATTTTGTCGCAATTTGCACTTTTTTTGTCGTGAATCACTTGTATACAACCCAATATGCCCCAAAACCTTCAACGGTATATTGTTCTGCATGTAAAAGATTGCTTAAATCTCCGCTTGACAAAACAAATACACTGTTTGCATATTCCTCGGAATTCAAATCTTTCGGTAGTTCAAAAACAAAATTACCAAAAGATTTAGCTACTCTGAACTCTGCTTTATCATCCTTGTAAATAACGGTAGTAAAAAATTTATTTGGATCATATTCATTATAGTACAGCGCAAGCATAAACGGTGATGAAAGCCCATCATACGTCGAATAAATTATCTTGTCATCACCTGCAATTTCATAAGCTCTGGAAATAGCATCACCATATCCCGGCATAAAAATGCTGTTAGCATAAGAATTATAATCAGAAAAATAATCTCTGTTAAAAGAAAACGCCGCTAACAAAATCAGTGCGATCAATATTAAAATAAGCTTATAAGATTGTTTTAAAACAAAAATCTGTCCTTTTATAAAAAAATAGATAAAAGGAATAAAAACCATAACAAGCCTGCTTATATCAGGAATAATGACAACAGATAAAACCATGCATGCAACAGTCAACAAAACAAAAATAGCATTTCCGAGCACATATATTTTTTCTTCATCTGAATTTTTCTTTAAAAGTTCTTTTAACGAAATTACAACTCCACAAAAAGTCACAGGAAAGGTAAAAGCATAAAGCGAAGCATATCCAGGATAATAATGAACCAGAGTAAATGAATCATCTCCCACCGTAACAGCCTTAATCATTAAAAAAATATTACCTGCTGCCACTCTGAAAAAAGATGAATTAAAGCTGATAAACGCCTCTCCTGTCCTTGCAGCAGTCATCTT
Source organism: Butyrivibrio sp. (assembly GCA_017446685.1). Lineage (GTDB taxonomy): Bacteria > Bacillota > Clostridia > Lachnospirales > Lachnospiraceae > Butyrivibrio. The sequence goes on along the minus strand of JAFSQI010000052.1, from coordinate 4,911 downwards.
ATTCACGCAAAAATATGGAGAAATAAATTCCGGAACCCCAAGATAATTAACTGCATAAAACCACAACAACGGTGTAAAAATCACCATAAAAGCAATCATCGAAAGCACAAGCTGTTTGACCGTCAATATTTTTTTCCAAAGACAATACGCACATATAAGCAAAAGAAATACCGGAACAACTATAGTAGCAGCTCCATAGCTGTACATACACACAGAAAAAGAAGCAGCACTAAAGCAAAAAAGGACTGTACTTTTTTTCTTTGCCCCAAGCAAAAACAAATAAATCGAGAGCATCAAATTAAAAGGCATTATATTGCTGTCAAGACTCCATCTTGACAATATGATATGCCATGGACAAACAGCTAAAAAAGCCATACCCAAAAGCGATGCTTCATTTATATAGCTCTTTTTTTCAAAAATTATTCTAAGAGAAAAATAAAAAATCAGTACTGTTAATATACCAAGGAGGGCAGGAATTAGTCTTAACTTAACTATTCCGGTTCCAAAAAGCTTAATTGAGATTACATTAAGGTATATTAATAGAGGGCTTCCTCCTCCGCATCCCCAGGTAATGGGATACACCGGCCATGCATATCCATTTCTGTCTATTCCATAATTAGCAAGCGTATACGCATCATATCCGATGGAAGCTTCATCCTGCTGAAACCCCAGTGGAACTTCTCCTAGTTTATAGAGTCGTAGAAAAGCGGAAATTACCAATATAATAGAAAAAATTATCCAATTTGCCCTATTTCCAACAAAACTCTTTTTTTCCTCTATCTTTCCTTTACCGGAAAGATCAAGAAATAACGCAGCCGCACAAACAAAAAAATAAATCGCAGCTGCGAAATAATTGTAATAATCTATAATTCTCATTACATTCCCCATTTTTTTTAATATTAACATTCTATCTCATTTGGAAAAAATACGCATCTATAAATCAAATTATCAGAAAATGCAGTAACCTATTTTACGAATACTGTTGCATCAACATCTTTAATCTCCCATTTTTTTACAGAAACACCGTCGTAAGTATGTTCAACAATAAAAGATGCCTCCGCCCCTTTTTGTGTGCTCTCATACATTCTCTGATCTGCCCTGAAATTTCCAAGTGAATAATAAACCAGCATTTCTCCGCCATCAGGTCTTTTTACAATTTCCGCATCCTGTACAACATGTGGATGACTTCCTATGATCACATCAGCAGAAGCTTTTGCAAAAAGCTCACATATATGCCTCTGTTCTGCAGATATTTCCTTTTGATACTCATTTCCCCAATGTACAAATACAACGGTGAAATCAGTTTCTTTTTTTGCCTGTGAAATTTCTTTTACAAATTCTTTTTCACCTGTCTCGTCTGTAGGAAGATAATGCACAGCATATGGATACCTGCCTGAAGCATCATTTCCATTGGTCCCGTATGTATATGAAAAAACAGCAAACCTGATACCGTTTTTGGTAATTATTTCATATGGTCTGTATGTGTTATCACAACCCTCCTGGATACCTGCGCAGACAATTCCATTCGACCTGTAAAAAGAACTTGTTACATTTATTCCATATATTCCCTTATCAAGAGCATGATTGTTAGCAGATGCAACAAGATTAAATCCTGCATCTGCAATAGCTTCTCCAACTTCAAGCGGCGAACCAAAACAAGGATATCCGCTCACAGCACTTTCCTTATCCACAAGCACAGTCTCGGCCTGAATAGCCGCGATATCTGCTGCCCTTATTTCATCAAGAAACGGTTTATACAAAAAGTCATAGTTCCCACCTTCATGATTACGTGCATATTCATAAATTGTCTTATGAATAATATTATCACCATAAGCAATGAACTTTACCTCATTTTCAATATTCTTAAGTCCAAAGGAATCCCATTTCCAAAGCGTATTATTGCCTTCAATATCTTCTTCAAGAAAAATTATAGGATTTTCCTCCATTTGCTTCATCCTGACGACCTGCCTGCCAATGTCAGAAGCAAACCATTTTGGCGAAACGCCTTTATTACTATCTATATCATAAATAAATATATGCTGCGAATAGCTTTTTTCTTTCTCTTTTTCCCAAAAGGGCATGTCTTTTCCATACTTTCCTTTTTTCCATGTCAAAAGAATAAGCTCCTCATCACCACTTCTGTCAATATCACATACAAAAGCGTCCTGTACCATCATATCAGTACTTTTCCACAAATAATTGTCATTCACATCTTTCAAATAAACTCTTTTATCTTTAAGAACGAGCACCGAGTCATTTGCTAAAGTAAAATTCTTTTCCTTCCACTCTACCCACGAAGGAACTCTTTTACCAAGAAAAATAAAACAAATGGCTGCCGCCGATAAAATCAGCAGCAACCACCGGTATTTTTTTATGTAACCAGTAAAAATTTTCATCAATAACCAATCCTGTATCCCAATGTCCAATCCGGCTGTTCAGGCGCCTTTTCAGTTTCCACCCATTCCCAGTCATCATTGAGGTATCCACCTTCAAGCATCTGACGCCACTGTTCATCCGTAAGTCTGTTATCAATTGTAGTTTCAAACTGATAAAAGCTATAAACACTTCCACTTCCTACATGAAGCTCTCCATCAATAGGAAATACTACAAACATCTTGGCAGCATTGCCACTTCCAACCTCAAGTACAGTTCCGTTAGGGTCTGTGGCAATATCTGCAATAACCTGGCATGGAGCCTGATAACTATAGGCAAGATCCGGTTGGTTTTCCTTGTTAACTTCAATCCAGAAATGCTCAAGGTCTCCACCATAACACCTTATAAAATCATACTCCTCATCAGTCAGTTTTTCGTTCTGAAGCTCTTTTTCCGAAATATTAAGAAGCTTCATCGCAATATCCGATAAAAGCTGAAGATTCTCCTCTCCTGCCTCATCAAGCATTCCAAGGCTTTTAAGTCCTTCCTTTGTTTTATCAGCCAGAAAAACAAATCGGCTGTAAACCACAGGCTGCGGATCAACATACCCTCTGTCATCCGGAATATAATCTTCGCCCGGTCCTCCCATTTCAGCCATTACCTGCTTAGCATAAAGAATTGTGTCATGCTTTAGCTCTGCATAAGATCCGGCAAAAGTTTCAAGGTTCTTTTTAGCCCATTCATCAGACTGCATGTATGAAGGATATCCCTCACCTTTTTCTTCAAGAAGTGGTCTCAAAGTATTCAGCCATCCTGAATAAAGACTTGCATTCCATATCTTTGGATCGGAGGTATTATAGTGTTGCTGCAAAAACGTCATGTTATCTGTATAATTTTCGTATTTAGTATCTCCTTGCTCATCAAGAATTTCAAGTGCTTTCTCCGATCCTAAAGCAGCAGGAACATCCAATGTATCAGGAAGCATCCTTGTATTTCCTTCATTGTCCTCTTTTACCGATTCATATATCAGCATTTGCATAATAGCAGCATCAACAGTAAATCTTTGACCCATAAATCTATAAGAAAGACTGACAGGTTCTTCGCCATCATATACCGGCACAGAATTAATTTTTGCCGGTTCCGCATGCTTAAGTGCTTCGCATACTTTAGCAAAAGAGCTATCATCAGCTGCAAGCTCTGTAATATCCGGATTACTTCCGTACACTTCCTCAACAATATTTCTTACAGCACAATATCCAATATCATCTGAGGCACCTGCAAAAAACGATGTAATGCTGTAAATACTGTTATAATCTGTATCTTCCTGAGAAATAGCGTTGCACATCAAAAGAGTGCTTTTTATCTTCTCCTCACTTTCCATTGAAAATGGGATTCTTCCATACCACATCATTGCTCTGAAATACTTCTCAAGCTTCTCGTTTCCGTCATAATATCCCCTTGGTTTATACTGAGAATAATCTTCATTGAGCTCTGAAATCAGACAGACATCTATTCCCTGAGCGCTCATAACTTTATCGTATTCCGCTTTTACAACACTACTTAATTCAGCATCATCTAAAGGAGCTACTATATTTTCATCCTGCAAAAGAGCTGCAACATAGAAAAACTCCAGATTAGCAAGTGCAGCTTTTTCAAAACTGCTGCCTTTTAGAGCTTCGTATTGCGCCATTGTTCTCTCAAGCATCTGCGTACTAACACTGTATAGCTTATCAGCAAGATAATTTTCCTCCGTCTTCTTCATTAAATAAGCAAAATACAAATGATAAGTGTGCATCAGAGAATCAACTGTAATAAAACTTGGAAACATATTGTATCTGTTACTCTCATACACATCAAAAAACTCTGTATAACCATCTTTTTCTACAGCAAAGTTATTTTTGATAAGCGCATCCACAAGCTCTTTTGCATATTCTGAAGAATACTCGCTATTCTCATCAAAAAGATACGAAAACATAGGATCATATACTACATTCGAAAAATCAGAAGCCACACTATAAGGCTCAACACATGGTACGAGATTCGGATTATAATATATCTCCTCCTCGTTCCCAAGAAGCGGAACATCACTCTGCAAAAAAGTTCCACTCGCCTGCTGCCCTGACATATCCTCAGTACTTTCATTCACAGCACTTGACAAAATACTCTCTTCTGTACCAGAATCTGAACTTTGAGGTTCATGATTTTGATCAGTTTCTACCACATTTCCACAACCTGAAATTCCTACGACAAGCATACTAAATGCCAGTCCGGAAGTAACAATCTTATTCTTTACTTTTTTATCCATAACTATCTCCCTTATATTTTTCCCATTAATTTATTTTACCCTACATAACAAGGAATGCAATTGAGTAAAATAGCTTTCATGTAAGAAGTTGCTACAATTCAGTTGTCAGCCAATATATGAGTGGACATAAATGCTTATTTTCGTCTGCGTCGTAATTCATATAGATTCAAATACAAGAACAAGCTTCATTTCAACGTTGTTCAAAGCATTCAGCTTGTTCTTGTATTTTCATC
>JAFSQI010000051.1 GCA_017446685.1 Butyrivibrio sp. | reverse complement strand
TTCTTATATCGCAGCTTTATTTCCTGCTGCTTATCCTTTATATATTTTATAGTTGATTTTTTTGTTGATTCATCATACGCCATAGTCTATCCCTCATAAAACACATGCCTAAGATTTCAATAATATTATAACGATATTATTGCTCTGCGTCTATAGGGGACTATATGAAGAATTGCAGGCGTAAATGCTTCAAATTTAGAAAACTGATTTCAATATTAAAAAGAAAATCTTTCACCTAAACCAATATAAATTTAGGTGAAAGATTTTTTTGACGAAATAATTTAACCTGCTATTTCCAATAACTTTTCATATGAAATATCCTGTTCTGGCACAAACTCCTCTGATGACATATATCTGTAAACAGATGTTAAAAGAGCTCTGCACTCCGGATAATCTTTGAGATTTTGCAGGTTCATTGTTGAAATGAATATTTTACCGCCAAGGCAGTTAAATTCAAGCAGCATTCCCATATTTCTAAGATACGCATAGCTGTCCATCACAGTAACTATGCTCTTTATTCCGGCAGGCAATATCAGTGCTCTCTGGGAGCTCTGCATAAACCACTGATAATCAGTATGAAAAGCTGTAGGATAATCTTTAAACAGCGGATGACTGTCATCTATAAGAAGTCCCATACTGCCTTCCTGACTTGCAAAAGTTCCCACCGACCAAAAATCCGTTGTAAAAGTAGATTTAATTGAGTTAGGAAGTGCTTCTTTTGTTGATTCAGGAGCAAAAAATACTGTGCCACCTTCCTCTAGCACCTTCTTTGCCTTACCATCCAAGTTTGCCGTCTCATATATACCTTCAGGTTTCACAGGGATAAGACTTTCATCAACATATACCCAGATTCTGTATGTGTTTATAAAAGAACCTACGCACGCCGTAAGTTCAAGCTCTGTATTTTCTTTAAGGCATAACTTTTTAAGATCTATTTTTGCTTTGCCAACTTCTGTAAGCTCTCCACATTTGCAGACAACCTCTTCTTCAGAAGCATCTTCAAATATTGAAACGTACTCTCCCCTACTACCTATGTCTTTGCACTTTCGAAGAGTATAACTTAACTTACCTTTGACATCATTTTTGGAATAATTTGCAAGCTTAACCTTAGCTACAATCTCTTCATCTTCAGAATAAGTATATTTTTCCAGGTAAACAAGTGGTAACACATCTGTAAAAAAGCTCTTAAATCTTGAAGGATCAGCAAATCCATAAGGCTTTGACTTTAGATGTGAATTGAGCATTCCGACAAGCGCCGTTCCCTGCCCCGGAAAATCCTGAAGTCCCAAAAGAGAAATTCCGGAATAATCCTCTGTTCTAAGCGCCGCCTCTACTTCCTCTCTATATCCAATAAGCGATAGCTCTCCAGTTGCCTCAACTCTTTTTTCCCAATCTGAGAGAAATCCCTTTTTCGCAACATTTTCTCTTATCAGCTCAATATTTTTAGGACTTGTTACTCCGTGAAACTCGCTTATTTCTTTAAAATCAGGTAAAACCTCAAACTGTCCTACTTCAAAACTAAAAACAGGCTTTTTGAAGTCCTCTCTTATCTTAGCGACTGTTTCTGAATAATCATGCTTTGCATCAGGATATTCATTATTAAGATACCCCTGCATGCCGTCAAAAGTAGCTCGCATCGGAAGACCGTTGTACCTCATGGCAGTATAGAAATCGCTCTTGTCATCAGCACCTTTTTCTCCGTAAAAAGCATTTGAAGCAAAAGCGAAAAGACGCGTTTTATCCATGTCATGACACAGCCCTAAAAGCCTGTGAACTATTTCCATACCATCTTTTTTAGCCTGCAATTCATTTCCGAAAGTAAGCATCACAAAAGAAGGATGATTTGCATACACATTCAGTATTTCCTTAAGTTCCTTACTATAGTAGGATACAGCCTTCTCATCAGAAAAAGCATCCACGGGATTCCAGTGTGAAAGCTCCGGCTGCATCAACACTCCAAGCTCATCAGCCGCATAAAAAGCTGCTTCCGGCGGACAGTGCGAATGGAAACGCAGGCAGTTTACGCCGTAGCCCATGTAAGTAGCTATAATTTTTTTCCAGGCTTCTACATCCACAGGAGGATGACCGGTCTCCGGAAATACTGCGCAGTTTGCCTCACTTCTTAAGAATACTCTTCTTCCGTTTATGCACAAATGTCCGTCTATGTCCTCAAATGCCCTTATGCCAAAAGAAACGCCGCAAGTATCCTCTTCACCGCTCATTCCGTTTAATATCATAAACGTACAATTTAAATGAATCAGCTTTCCGTAAAACTCATCCCATAAAAGCTCTTCTGGAACATCCACTAAAACACTTGCCTTTATGCTTGTTTTTCCGGCTTTTCCCTCAACTTCAATTTCCTTTTTTTGAGATATTTCTTCGAAATCAAGAAAGAGCTTTCCTTCAAAATCAGCCAAAGAATCAATCTTTGCCTCAACATCCAATATCCAGCTTGCGCTATTTTCAGCTCTTCTTGGATATACTCTGACATTTTCGATAAAAGCCTTCTCTTTTATCTCTATGCCAAACTCTCCCAATATTCCGTTCCAGTTGGTCTGTGTCTCATCCGTTGCCGCAGAGGAATAGACAATATTGTCGTGGGGAAGATTTTCATAGCTGTTATCCGATACAAGCTTAATCTCCGCCCCTTTATGCAAAAGAGCTGTGACCTCAAAAACATACGGTGTTGAGAGACTTCCTGACAAAGCAGTAACTTCTTTTCCATCAATAAACAGATATAGAACTCTTGCTCTCTCTGCTTTTAAAAACAATCTCTTATCTTCAGGTACTTGCTTATCCCAAACCTTAATAAATTCAGCTTTTCCCTCAAAAGTATGCTTTCTGGTATATCTTGTCGCTATGACCTTTGCCTCGGAAAGAGCCTCATTTTCTACATAATTCTCGTCCTGATAAAGTTTTCCCACCGATTTGTCTTCATAGCCGATTTCATTAGTATCCAAAGTTCCCGGCAAAACCGCGCTATATTTGCTTTCATCAGGAAGAACCACTTTCCAGTTCCCTTTAAGGCTAATAAATTTATCCATTTTTTCTAACCTTTACATACTATTTTTAATCACATCATTATTTTCAGATAAAGAGCAGCAAGCTGATGATTTTTATCAAGTAAAAGAGCTTTTTCAAACCACTCTTTTGCCTCATCATTCCTGCCAAGTCCCATATTTCCAAGTCCCATCAGATAATAGCAGTGAACCTTGTTCTTAACATCCATATCCGCATCAAACACAGACATATCCGGCATTGAAACCGCAAAATAGTCCATTGTAAATTTATCTTCCACATGATGCTCTCCATAGTCAAGAAGCTTATAAAATCTGGTATTGGCGCTGTTTATATCGCCAAGTTCCCTGTATCCAAGTCCCTGGAAAAGAATCATATCGGCAGGCTGATCATAGTAATACATCATTCCTGCAGGCTCTGATACGCCAAGAACAGCCTTTTTTAAACATTCCTTTGCCTTGTCTTCTTCTCTAAGCATCATGTAGGCCCTTGCAAGAAGGTAGTAAAGGTTATTGTCCTTAGTTCCCTCAAGTCTGCCCTCACCAAGATTTTCCGGATAGGAAAGAGCCTCTTTTAACAGCTTAATTGCCTCTTCCGGCTCATTATCATCCAGCTCTTTTTTTGCCATCATGAAAAGAGAAAGCTTAAACTGCGTAGTTATCTTGCCTTCTGCTCCCTCCCAGGTCTGGAAGGAATGAGAAATAATCTTTTCATGCGCCTTTTCGTACATTCCGCTAAGGTTAAGAAGTGTAACATATTCTGTGTAAAGGTCATCCCTCTTATAAATAAGCTCTATATTCTTCTCAAAATTATCAAGGCGGGCTGCGCAGTCAACGCCAAGTCTCTGATACAACTGATCCAGCTCAAGAAATACCCTCGCATCATTTTTATTAAGCTCAAACGCACTCTCAAGGCACTCTTTTGCACTTTCTTTATCAAAATGCCTGTTAAAATAAGCAATTGAAAGGTTACGCAAAAGCGTTGGGAATGTATCGTCTATCTCTCTGGACTTTTCCCAAAGCTTTATTGCTTTTTCATATCCAAGTTTATCATAATATAGACATCCAAGATAATAATATGCCTTAGCTTTCTTTGGATTTAATTCAATACATTTTTCAAGAACCTGAATATCCTCAAGTTTATTTGGGAAGCAATACTTAAAGGATGCTCCTTCGGCCTTTAAAAGAGCCTCTTTTGTCTCATCTTCTTTTTCAAGCTTATCAACATAATAAGCTCTGTAGTAATATTTTAAAGGACTTTCCTCATCGCACAAATCAAGGCACTTAACAGCATTTTCGTACATACCAAATTCAGCAAAATCCCTCGCTGTCTGCAGGAAATTTTCAATATCACCAGTTATTCTAAAATCGTCATATTCAGCATCTATATCGCTCAAAAGACATCTCGACACAAAATCAAAAGCATCAACCATAAGGTTCTCATAAAGGTAATCTTTTGCAGCGTCTTTTTTATTTAGAAGTGTCAAAAGAGCTCCCTTAAGGCCCCTGGCTTTGATATTGTGACTATTTTTCACAAGTCCTTTTTCTATAAGCTTAAGAGCCTCATCGTAATCACCTTTCCTACATGCAATTACAGCCAGATAATAAAATGACATCTCCTGCTGCGCACTTGTCCAGGTAGCCTTGTAGAAAGCATCATAAGCCTCATCAAATCTTTCCAGATAAAATAATGCAAGCCCAAGATTATAATAAGCCTCACTGTCATAAGGATTTGGATTAAGAAGTGTCAGCCTTTCTATTGCCTTTTTGAAGTATCTGACTGACTTTTCAAATTCGCCGCGCCTTAAAAGAAGCATTCCATAGGCATTATTTATGCGGATATCTCCCTCATCTCTTTTTAAGCCTTCGAGATAATAGCCGTCAGGAAGCCACGTTGCATGACGGTACTGCTCAATATGCTGTCCTGTAAGGTAAAGCTCTTCATTTGTCAAAATATCTTTTGGCGCCTTTGCTGCTTTTGCAGGTTCTGCCAGCTTAGGGATGCCCTGATCTTTTTCCTGATATGAAACCAGTTCTTTTCCCTCATAATAAACCGATAACTTAACCTTAAACCTGTCGGCTCCCTTAACAGGCAGTTCCCTGCAAAATGTATTCTCAGGAGAAATAGTTGCTTTCTCACTTAGAATCTCTTTTCCATCATAAGTGATAATTATATCTGCATTTTCAAAAAGCTCTGTCGCATATACCAAAGCTCTGATGCTATCATCTTTAACTTCAAGATTTACAGCTGCACTTAGACTGGCATTTTTAACATAACCAACTTCCTTGTACGGCATGAAATACTGTTTGAATTTCTTTTCCTCATAGGGCTTAAGCCAGGTAAAATCAGGCTGATTATCACAGTACATTCCAGTCATCAGCTCAATATATGGGCCGTCCTCATCAGTAAGATTTCTATCCCAGGCTTTTCCAAAATCTCCGCAGCCCCAGGTCCACTGCTTTTTGCCCGGAGATACATGATGATCTGCCACATGAAGAAGTCCTGCCTTTTTGCCGTAATCATAGCCGCCCACAAAATCATAATCAGAATGCTCTGCCATGTAGGATGTTGGAACAGGAATATTTTTGTATCTTGAAATATCAACGCCTGCGCTGTAATCGTGCTTATAATATTCACCTGTTGCTATCGGAAATCTTGATACAGCTCTTTTTCCGTGGTCATAGACAGAATGAACATCCGGCGGAAAAACAGACTGGGTATTGTCATTTACAGAAACCGCAGGATTTGCCCACCAAAGGAAGGTCTGCGGCAGAGGAGTTCTGTTGTAAAGCTGCCCCTCAATCTCAATATATGCCTTATCCGGATAAAGAGTTATCGAAGTAATAACTCTCGTGCCGTACATTCTGTCTACGTCTCCCAAAAGAAGTGACATAGAACCGTCGGCATTTTCACGTATTTTATGCTCAACCTTCATATATGTTGTCGGTCTGTGATGCTGCGGCCAGTTAAATTCTATTCCGCCTGAAATCCAGGGACCTGTAAGCCCAACAAGCGCCGGCTTTATCACATGATTGTAGTAAACAAAATCGTAGCCGTTTGTCTTGTCGTAAGCTCTTTGAATTCTTCCTCCAAGTTCAGGCATAACCATCACCTTAAGGTATTTGTTTTCAAGGAATACCACATTCCAGATTTTATCCTTCTTTTCGCGCTTAATTTCCTGAATTGCAGGATATGGATAAATCTTGCCGCTGCTTCCCTGATATACTCTTTTCTCCAAAAACATCGGATTAATATCCGGCTCTCCTATATCATAAGTAGGTATCTTAACCTGTTCTTCCCAAATTCTGACGCTATCCATACTCTTTACCCCGCTAAAATCTATTACATTATTACAATAAAGCGATTTTCCCTATTTCTCAATTGATAAATTTGCCCTATAATATAAAAAAATTGCTTTAGTTACTATTTGGGAGAAAACATGTACTCAGTAGAAGAAAAAGTAAGCCCTGATTCTTTATATTTTTTCCATACTCCGACAGCAGACGCAAAATCTATGCTTCTGTACCCTACAGCTATAGGAAGCTTTAACTATTTACCCGGTTATTCACTTACAAGAAACAGATATGACAGTTATCTGATCATTCTTGTTGAATGCGGAACTATGGAAATATTGCTCGATGGAAAGTATCAGACAGCTAAAAAAGGAGATTCTGTTATCCTTAATTGTTATAACCCCCACGCTTACCAAACAAATGAAGGCTGTAAAACCTTATGGATTCATTTTGATGGAAAAATGGCAAACGATTATTATACCTTTATTGCCAAGGAGTATGGAAACATAATATCTTCCGGAAGATTTGACAATATACGTTCCATTTTGCTAAATCTCATTGATTCCTTTAAGGATCATTCTTTGATAAATGAAATTCAGCTGAGCCTAAATATAAATAATTTGCTGTTAGAACTAATTACGGATAGAAATAACGAAAATGAGCCACTTCAAAATGGCATAAAAAGAGTCACCTCCTACCTGGCAGACAACTTCAGAAAAGACATTTCTCTTAATGAAATGGCAGATATGGCAGGTTTTTCTCCCTATTATTTTACCCGTAAATTCAAAAAAGAAACTGGCATGACTCCACACCAGTTTCTTTTATCAACCCGCATTTCTGCGGCAAAATATAATCTTTCAAATACATCTATGACCATCTCAGAAATTGCATATTCATGCGGTTTTGATGATGAAAGTGCCTTCTGTTACTGCTTCAGAAAAAGAGAAGGTCTCACTCCAAAAGAATTTAGAACCGGAGCTTATCGAAGATACGATTTTTAAAAGATTGTCTTTATTCCAATTTATCCAACATTTTCTTTTATTTCGTTCTCTTCTTCTTTTTCCATTCATCTTCATCAATTTCTACGTTGTCCTGCTCAGCCTTTTCTTTTGCTTTCTTTTTCTTGTGATAGTAATGTGTAATACTTATCAGCGAGAAAAGGAGCATAAGGATTATAAGATAGTGGATGTAACACTTTCTTGCCCTAAGAATCAAACTGTCTGTTGCGATGTAATAATTTGAGTAATTGTCTACACTCATAACGACATTCTGATCCTCGATGTAACTTACAACAACTTCAGTCACAGTCTCTCCACTCTCACTTACATATCTTCTTACTATCTGGGAATGTCCTGCCATTGAATCATCCCACAGATCATCAGGAATCTTTACCGCAACTTCAACTGATTCATAGTTTTCATCAATCATTCTTTCTGTTGCAGAGCCAACCTGAACAAAGAAGCTGGAATCAAATTGTCCTATTATTTCGTAATTCTCAGGTAAGACTGATTTAACATCTTTTTCAATAAGGTTCTTGATTTCATCTCTTATTCTGGTTAACTTGACTCTGAATCGAAGATTTGATCCGGTTTCAACAGTTTTAACTTCATCCTCCGTCAAAAGAACCTATGGCATCAGCAGATGCTCTGACTAACTTTGCTGTTCCATCATAAATTTCTTCTATATCTTCAGCATCTAAACTTACATCTGCCTTAACTTCGCTGTTGCCATACTGGTCCCAAATATGCTCCGGCGGTTAACAAACCACTGTCATTAGTAAATACCACTTCATCATTATTCTCATAACCTTCTGAATAAGTAAGGAGTGCCTTTTTGCTTTCACCCTGAATGATATAAGCAATAGTATCAGGATTGTTTTCTCCGTTATCAGGGTCTTCAAAACCAATATTGTGCAAAATCTGTCAACAATAGCCATATCTTAGTGAGGGTATCGCAAAAAATCCTTCCAATGTTTAGTACTTTAAGCTTTTTTTAATTTGTTTAATAAAAAAATAATTTAGGTCATACGATTAAATTTGGCAAAATCAGCTTTATGGTGTAGAATATACGAGTTAAAAATCCTGTTACAGGAAAGAAAGGATTCACGATTGATGAATAAAAAAAATGTACTTGTCGCGCAGTCGGGAGGACCAACTTCCGCTATAAATGCCAGTTTGGCAGGAGTCTTGAAGGCAACGATCAACTCCGGGCAATATGACCGTTGTTATGGATCAATAAATGGAATAATGGGTGTTCTTTCAGAGAATTACCTTGATCTTACCGATAAGGCTTCCGATATACCTAATTTTATCAATCTTTTAACTCACACACCTGCAATGTATCTTGGCAGTTGCAGATTCAAGTTGCCTGACTTCAAGGATGACGATTCTTCATATTCTTTTATTTTTTCACAGTTTAAAAAACTTAATATTGGAGCTTTTTTCTATATCGGCGGAAATGATAGCATGGATACAGTGCTGAAACTGTCAAATTATGCTAAAGAAATAGATTCAGATGTTAAGATAATCGGCGTTCCCAAGACAATTGACAATGATTTGTGTCACACAGATCATACTCCCGGTTTTGGTTCTGCAGCAAAATATATAGCCACTTCTATTCTTGAAATCGCTCATGATACATATATTTATGCAGTAAAATCAGTCACAATAGTAGAAATAATGGGCCGTGATGCAGGCTGGCTTACAGCAGCCGCCGCGCTTGCAAGAAACAGTTACTCTTCCGCTCCTCACCTTATATATCTGCCTGAGGTTCCTTTTGACAACGACAGATTTCTGGAAGATGTAAAAAAAGAATTATCTGTTCGCAATAACGTTATAATTGCCGTTTCTGAAGGAATACGGGACAAGGACGGAAACTACATTACCGCAGCAAAAGCCATGGCAGATACCTTCGGTCATCAGCAGCTTTCCGGCGCAGGTAAGGCTCTTGAATTTCTGGTAAAAGAAAACATAAATGTAAAGGTACGTTCTGTAGAAATCAACGTACTCCAAAGATGTGCCGCGCACAATGCAAGTAAAACAGATCTTGATGAATCCTTTGCCCAGGGAGAAAAGGCTGTCTCTTTAGCTGAAGAAGGAAAGACCGGCTGCATGGTTATTCTAAACCGCACAAGCAACACACCTTACACAGTTGAGTACAATTATGCTCAGATAAGTGGTATCGCCAATGAAGCTAAATCGGTACCTACTGAATGGATAAATAAAGACGGCAATGATATTACCGGTGAACTCGTAGAATATTTAGCTCCGCTTATTCAAGGCGAGGTTCAACAATACTACGAAAATGGGCTTCCAAAATATCTTGATGTCTCACATTTGAACAAATAATTTAATGAGATTTTTCTAATTTCTTTTTTAAAAATTCTATGCCAAAGCCGGCTACAAGATATAATGCTATTCCTATAAATACAATACAAGGAAGGAGTTTGTCGGATAGGCTTATATCACCATAAAGCGATGGAGAAATCTCTTTGGTAAGCTCATTTTCAATGCCATAATAAGCATACATATTACTGGCAAGAGCTTTTGCAGTTTCAAGTGCTGCCTTTGAGGTATCTTCATCTCTGTATGGAATATAGTGTTTATTTAAAATTTCTCCAGCAACTTCATATGAAAAATCATCATCAATTCCGTTTCCAATTTCAACACGAACATGGTTTCCATCCTTCTGCATCAGCAAAAGTACACCATTATTCTTATCCTCTTTTCCAATTTTCAGAGAATCAAAATACGCATACGCTTTCCTCTGCATTGGAAGCCCAGAAGTTTCATAAGACACCACAACTACCTCAGCCGTAGATTCACGTTCAAGCTCTCCAAGAAGATCATTCAATTTTTGTTCTGTTTCAGCGTCAATCATATTTGCTTCATCATATACATAGCTGTCTCTACAGGTTGATGAAATCTCTATTTTCTCGGTAGCGAGTACCTCCAGAGAAAAAATAACGCTTGAAATCAATATGATGAACATAGAAAATCTGATTTTTTTCATAATTTTATGTCTTTCTTAATTCCACAACTCTTCTGCCTTATTATAATACTCCATAATGACAGGTCTTGTAAGCCTGTTTACTCCCTCTATTCGAGTAGGCTGACTCATACCTTACTAAGTGCTCTACCCAAATAAAAGACCTCATCAGCATACAGCCTGATAAGGTCTTAGCAATAATGTTTAGTATAAACTTGTTATAATAATGCGTCAAGAAAAGGGTTCTAATTTTGCTGACAACTAAACATAAGTTTCCAAATTTCCTCGTCCGTCAGATGTTCCTTTACTCTTAGGATAAGGTGTACTTTATCGCCGCCGGATTCTTTCTGGAAAATGCGCTGCCATTTATAAAAATGTGGTCCATCCCCCAAGACTCTAAGATATGACATCAGGCTCTTAAGAACATAACCGGATTGTCTGATGTCAGCTTCACAATCGTTTTTATAAAAATTCTTCCAAATTCCGTGTTCATGGCTGCGCATGGTCTCATATCCGTCAAAAAAAGCTTTCGATGAAAGACCGGCTTCATAAAAAGCGGAAATATAATCCACCTTATTTTCATTTACATTTTCAGCCGATTGGGATGCAAATTTGGTTTTCTCATTGTCTCCCAGGCAAATTTCCATGGCTCTTAAGGCATGATATGCGCCCTTATAGCTGTAGTAATGGTACTCAACCTGGCAGATAAGGTTATCATCAAGTATTTTAGCCGTTTCAGCTTTCCCTGATACTTCCAGCATTTTCTTTATTTCATTGCATTTGGAAAGATACTTTGTATATCCTTCAAGTGCTTTTTTATATTTTTTCTCAAACCAGGCAACCTGCTCTGCAAGAGTATCAGCCTTGCAAACCCAGTCAAGGTCATGGGTTCCTCTGGTCTCCAAAGGTTTATCCTTGCAGAAATTACTGATAAATGCACAGGTCAGAATCCTCGCCCCGTGATTACTAAACTGCTCTCCCGCATGATCATCTTCGTTTGGTCCATACTGAATGCAGTATTTTGGCCATAGCTCATAGAGATTTTCAATTTCTGAAAGAACTTTTTCTTCAAGTCCTCTTCCATAATATTCCAGACAATATTCTCTTAAATGCTCTCTTGTATACTCTGACTTTTCTTTTACGCTATTACTACCTGTTCTCCACATGTCCGCAATCAAATCCAAAATATAAGTATGCGGTTTGACATTCGAACAGTTAATAATCCAAAAGTCATCTACTCCATGCGAATAAACATTTTGGAGCTCTTTTACCACAAATTCGGGTGAATTAGGTAACATTGTCATCTGCGCTGCTGCCTGAAGATCATAAAATGAAGCATGATAATAGATTCCGTGAAGGCCATTATCTCCATCCTTAGGAAGTGCATATACTCTTGGATTATGGTTGCCCTGCCGTCTTGAAACCATCCTGCCAAAGCCATTATCTGCCCATATCTTTATTACATCCTCAGGAAAAGACAAATATCCGTCCCTATAAAGTTCCATCGTCTCACCATAGAGGTTTGTGCAGCAGACTGCATCAGGATCACTTTTTTTGACAAGCTTGTACTGTTCAAGCATAAGGTCACTCATAAGCCTGCCACGTGCCTTTGGCGTATCGTAAGCAGGATCATCCGCCCAGAAAGGCCTGTCTCCCTGACCTCTAAAGCCAATGTTCCACACAACGTTACAGTCCTTCTGATCTTCGATAGCTTCCTGCCACAATCCTCTGAATAAATCAGGATATTTATCAAAACTTGCCTCCAGTTCAGGATAAGCTCTGGCAAACATTCTTGCCCCAAGTGGTTCTGCATGATGATGTGTTATCCACAGACCATATCTATTTGCAAGACTCTTATATTTATGGGAATTAAAATCTGTGCCGGGAATTGTCATATTTCCGCCGCAGCGAAGAAGACTTTCAAATGCCATTTCCCATGGGAAAGCTTCATTTCCGTCAGGCTTCCACCCATCAAAAAGAACTTCATCATTAATAAACCATCCTCTGAATTTCACTTTAAATGGCTTAGACTTGTAGAAATAATCGGCAGGAACCTCATAGTACTCTTTCTTTTCAAATATCTGCTCATTCCAAAACCAGAATTCATTTACCCCAAGAAAATATTTACTTATATGATATATACCATATATAACACCTATATCATCAGATGCGGATATTACAAGTGCTTTCTTTTTATCATAATGCTTCTTTACAACAAAACATTCTTTCTTTATTCCCAATACTTTCGTTATTACAATGTCAATGCCCTCTAAATCTGATTCTATGCAAGTTGCCTTGATATCTCTATTTAGAGCCTTTACTGCAATCTTAACAGCCTCAGAAAACTCTTCTTCACATATCACATTGGAATTTCGGGTAATCATTTGCAGCTCCTCCCCCAACAACACTTATAGCTGTTACCTTACTCCGATAACAACATTTTTCTTTATCCTATCATTACCGGCATACATAAATCATTCAATTTTTCACCTTTTTATTATTCTTTGCGACCATTTAAATTTTTCACCTTGTCGATATTCAAGATATGTTATTATGTACGTGTATGATTCGTTACTGTTAAAACTTGCAATTCGCGAACGATGTATTAGTTACTGGAGCGAGATTTTTGCGAGTGAACAGAAACTATGATTCTGTTTTTTGAATTCGAGTTCATCAGTTTGTATGGGGGAATACATGAAAGAAAAAAAACTTGAAAAAAAAATATATTATGTACTTCTTGGTCTATTTGTAATTGCTTTTGCTGTTATTGCAGCTTTGTATCTGATAAAGAAAAATAACACTTCCGTTATTGTTCAAGGTAAGCCTCAGAATATTGTTTTGGAAAACTTTAGTGGTGGCGTGGACTTCCAGACTTATGCCCTCTATGCATATGAAGGAATAATGACTAATGAGAGTGCTATTACTTTTGATATTGATGGGAAAACCTACCATGCAGAGCCCTACGAATTTATTATAGAATTTAACGGTAATTCGTCTTCTGAAGATGGAGTAGCTTTCGCAGGCGCAATCAGCAATCCGATAATCCAGTTTATTTCCTCCACATCCGGAAATGACGCAACTTTCCTTGATAAACTTGAGATTAATTATGCAGACCGCATTGTAGAGACTGATTTTGACACTCGAAACGAGTCAGAAAATATCACATCCAGAATTTTGGATGTCAATATGCAGGGATTTAGCTCTTTAGGAAAAGTGTATGTTGGATTTGGCGATGCATTAGCTGCCAATGAAAATACGGTTATTAAGCTAAAAGACGAGATTCTAAGCGACTTAGGTGCAGATATTTATTTACATGATGTGTGTGAATTTTCCCTCGAAAATATTTCCGATGTGAATTTTAGTCTCATGAATCCGGAAGATGATCTATATTTTAATGGAAAAATCAACAAAATATCAGGATATTTCAGTAATGACGATGCCTCTATTTATTGCACTTCCGGCGCATCTCAGAGCAGTTTTTTCTGCGGAAATCAACTTATAAGAATAGAAGGCGACAATCTAAATACCTCCTATGAATACAGCTCAGACTCCGCCAACCTTATAGTAAGCGGAAAGCCTAGCGCAGCAAAGCTTGAAGGTATAGATGTTTTGCAAGGATTTCTTCAGTATCTGATCACAAACTTTGATGCATTCTTCATGGCTCTTTTCGGCGCACTTTTAGCACTTGTGATTGAGAAAACAATGTCTTAATCCCATTTGAATTTATCACTTTTTCATGAATTTATTTACATTTCCCGCTGTAACTTTTGCATAAGGAAGCCTTATATATTTACCATCCTCAACAGTAAATTCCTCAGAAAGTTCACTGATATCGCCTCCCAAGGCAAGGACTTTGGCAAGCCTGAACATCGCCCTTGCCTGCCCCTCTTTGTCATTATAGACAGTTCCTATCATCTTATCGTCTCTTACAGCCTTAAGTCCTTCGTCTGTTCCGTCAACTCCAAGAATGATCGGTCTGTCACTTCCGATTATTTCTGCCGCGTCATACGCATCTATGGCTCCAAGTGCCATGTCATCATTATTTGCAAGAACAAGTTCGATTTCACCGGGATAATTTTCAAGAAACTGTGCCATCTTGGTCTGAGCCTGTGCCCTGTTCCAGTTTGCTATGGCATATCCAACTCTATCAAGCACTATTCCCGCTTCAATCAGAGCATTTACCGAATTTTCAGATCTTACTATAGAATCCTGATGCCCGGCTTCACCTTCTAACATGACAAACTGTATCATTCCGTCGCCGTTTTTGTCGATACTCTTGTCGGTAATACAGCTCATTGCCGCCATCTCGCCCTGCATTGTCCCCGACTGAACCGCATCCGCTCCGACGTAAAAAAGCTTGTTCCACCTGCCGATATCCCCTGATACAAGTTCACGATTAAAGAAGATTATTGGCACATTATTCTTTCTCGCCTTGTCAATAACCGCAGACGGATCAGTTCTATCCACAAGATTTACGCAGATAACTGAGCATCCGTCATCTATCATCTTCTGAACCTGGGTATTCTGTGTCTGCTGCGACTGTGAAGCATTGTAGATTACTAAGTCAAGCTCATCCTTTGCAATATCTTCAAAGCACTTTACCAGCTCAGAAACGTAGGTATCATACTGATCATAGACAGTAATCCCAATCTTGATCTTCTTATCTTCAGCCACTTTGCTGCTATTCTTACACCCAAACAAAAAAACTATTGCCAAAGCTGTGACAATCACAACCGTCACCAATACCTTTTTCATCATTTCCTCCTTGCAAAAAGCAATGTCACTAATCCTACTCTATAACAGGAAACAGCATCCTCTGATTAGCTTCATCAAAAAGATTCTCTTTATTGACTATCTTGTAAGACACAATCTCATCCGACATCGGTGAAAGCTTGTTTTCCAGCTTTTCACAAATGGCTGCAACACTTCGATACCCCATATAGTATTCATTTGGAACCACCATACTTCCGATTACTCCGTCATCAACGAAGCTTACATTTTGTATTGAAGTCCCTACGCCGACAATATACACATCATCACTATATTTGGATGCGAACTCACTAATTTTCTCAAGCCCGCTGTCAGTAAACGCAACTACAATATCTGCATTTTCGCTCCTTTGCTTGTACATAATAAGCTCTTCTGCATTATAAATTCCAGATATTTCCCAGACGATAGACGCGCCTGTTGTCTCAATTGCGCTCATAAAGCCTTCTCTTCGCATCATTGTCGAGTATTGCTTCTGACTTCCTGTTATTATGCCTATTTTTTTCCCGGATAAAGAATTCCCGAATTTTAGCCTTATTTCATTGGCAAGTGCTGCGCCAAGCTCATTGTCATCTGCACCTATAAAAGCATATTTTCCCTCTACGTCCACATCTGCATCAGCTCTTGTCTCCACAAGCTCAAGCACTGTCTGAGTGCTAAGCTGCCCGATAAAATCACTTGTACCTATGCAATTGCTGAACTCAACAATCATCCCGTCTGCACCACCATTTACTTCATCATTTATAAGCACAAATTCATCATTCATCGCAATACTCACAGGCACAGATACTGTATTTATCTTAACCTTGTAGTCCTGGGAAGCCTGCTCAATTCCGGCAAAAAACATATTCCATCTGCTGTCCTGACTTTCGCTCACAATTACGGAAATATTGTATGGATCTCTCTCCATTCCGCTAAGCACAACTGCAAATCCCGATATAGTGATCAGGACTACAAGTAAAACAGATAATGTTAGGATAAAAAGATTTTTCTTTTTTATTTTCATATCATTTCTCGAATTTTCTACGATTCTCTTCAGTAAACTCAACTGCAGGCATATGGATTCTGACCATCGTTCCTTCATCCGGCTCGCTTTCTATGTAAAGCCCGTACTGCGCGCCAAACCTAAGCTGTATTCTCCTGTGCACATTTATCAGTCCCACACCGGAGCCTTTTTTCCTCACTCTCGTATCATCTGTCAAAAGAAGCTCCGTCTGTTTTTCATTCATTCCAAATCCGTTATCGCTGACTTCTATATAAATGTCGCCGTCATCGCCAATATAACCTTTTACCTTTATTAAGCCATCCTCCATATCCTTCACGCCGTAATAAATGGCATTTTCAAGAATTGGCTGAACAACAAGCTTTACCGTACACATACCAAGAATTTTTTCATCAATATCAAAATCCGCTTCAAATGCGTCCTTAAAACGCACCTTCTGAATATTCATATAATTTCTTGCATGCCTTATTTCATCCTCAATTGAAATGATTGTTTTTCCCTTTGAAAGACTGACTCTGAACAAGCTCGCCAGCTCTGTTATCATAAACACGGCATCACTGTACTTCTCATCCTCTATCATCCACACAATTGAATCCAAAGTGTTATACAAAAAATGCGGATTTATCTGTGACTGCAGCGCATCAAGCTCTGTTTTTCTCTTTTCCTCCTGAGTTTCAACTACTTCATCCATGAGCTCATTAATCCTAGTTATACTGCTTCTGAGTGTCCTGCCAAGATGTTCTACCTCAAGAGGGCCTCCTATATAGATATCCGGGTCATTTTTTCCCATCTCAATATCTCTTATTGAATCGTTAAGCTTTCGCAGCGGTTTTGTCACTCTCATGGAAACAAATCTGTTTAAAAACAGCATAGCAAGAAGGGTTGTGGAAACCACCATGATCACGTAATACCGCAGGTTGTTCATACCGACATAATAGTTTCCCATCGGAATCACGCTTACAAGCTTCCACCCGGTATAACTTATCGTATCAACTGTTACTATTCTCTTTTCACCGTTAAAAGATTCCTTGTGACTTCCGTCATCATATAAAGAAATACTTGCGTTGTTTTCACTGTATAGTCCTGCGCTGATCTGCATATTTTTGGGATGATAGATAATATTTCCGTATTGATCCGCAAGATACACGTACTGATGTGAATTGGCCTCGTTTACAGCCCTCAGCATCTGCTCAATACTGGAATAATCCATATCAACCAAAAGCACGCCCCTTTCAGGAACTCCACCCTTATTCAAATCGGTGGCTCTGCTTAGCGAAATAACCCAATAATACCTGAATGCAGGATTATCAACAAAAATATTCTGAACATGCGGAAGGGAAAAATGAAGATTTTCAGGCTTATCAAGAGCATTTTTATGCCAAATCTGTGTCGTTACATCGATTCCATCTTTTTCTACACCGACAGGAGCTGCAGATAGCAGATTTCCCTGTTCATCGTAAAGAGCAATACTCACAAGATTATCCTTGTACGCTTCATAGATCAGGTTCATCTGTGTATCAATGCTGTCAGCGGAAATATCGGTTTCCTTGATGACATCATAGTACATGGCATCAGACATTCGCCTCATACTGCGAAGGTAATCTTCAAGGTTACGTGTAGTCTGCTCGAGCAAAAGACCTGCACTCTCCGTCATAGAAGCCTCAGAGCGAAGCGCAAATCTCTGGTATAGAACTATCCCCATCGCAAGCATGCAAATAACGGCAACGATTGAAAATGATATAGAAACCGTTACCTGAATGCTTCTTGGTGCAGATTTTTTAAAAATGCTCACTCTCATACCCCTTTAAACTTAGATGGTGACACCCCAAACTGCTTTTTAAAGACATAACTGAAATAATTAGGATCTGAATAACCGACCTTTTCCGCAATAATATATGTTTTATCGTCCGTTTCAACAAGCAGATGCTTTGCTCTGTCCATACGATAATCAGTAAGATAAGTTACAAAAGTTGTGCCTGTCTCTTTTTTAAATATAGTTGAAAAATATGCTGAACTTACCCCAAGATGATTGCAAATGTAATCAACTGTAAGTTCCTGATCCGCATAATGCTCGGTAACATAGTCTTTAGCCTTTGCAACAAAAGACCTGGTGCTGTCATTTCTCTTTGAACCGATCATCACATGCATGCGGATACAAACCTGCTCAATCCATTTTGAAAGCTCTCCCGCTTCCATGATTCTGAGCTTGGAATATAAATCTTCATCTTTGTCAAAAATTTCAGTGGTATCAAGCTGATTGTTTTTGGCAAATTTATATATATCACTCACAAGCTCCATCACATAAAATCTGTAATTTTGTATAGAGCTGTGTTTATCGGATGTTTTTTTCATATATTCTTCTATTGAAAGGCGTATAGCAGCCTCATCCGACATCTTTACTTTTTTGAATATATCGTAAAGTCCCTCGGAATTGTCTCCATAATAATCGTCATCTTCCTGAGGAACAATTTCTTCTATATTGATTGCCTTACAGCTTCCGTACAGGGCTCTGTAGGATACGGCATCTCGTCCACCGCTGTAAGATTTGCTGATTTCTTCCATATTTTTGCAGACGTTTCCTATTCCAATAGTAACTCCTGCCTTCAATATACTCTCTGAAAGTCTGCACAATCTGTCACATTCATCAGTAAATGACGCAATCTTCTTTTCATCAGAAAGACATGCTATCATTACTGTATTTTCTGCATAAGAAAGAGTCCTGACCTTCCACCTATCGTCAATTCTTTCTTCAATAAGTCTTTTTACCGCAATTTTTAAAAGAAGCGGATTCATCCCATCAGGGATATTGTTAGAACTGGTATGCACAATTGCACACACATAATATGGCCCCGGAAGGTCAATCCGATAGTCCTCGATAAGCTTATCTATTTTCTCTCCCGGTATTCTGCCCTCAATAAGAGCTGTCAAAAAATCCTCCTGTAAAAGCGGAAGACTCTCTGTATAGTATTTTTCAAGCTTTGCTGTGCTCAATCTCTCTTCTGTCTCTTTATCAAGCTGTCCATGAACCTTCTCAAATATATTCTTAAGTTCATTTGAATCGATAGGCTTTAAGATATATTCCTCGGCCTCAAGACGAATTGCTTCTTTTGCATATTCAAATTCATCAAATCCTGAAAAAAAGATTATTCGAATGTTTGGATAAAGTTTCCTTAGGTTTCTTGCAAGCTCCATACCATCCATATATGGCATTTTTATGTCTGTCATCACGACATCAGGCTTAAGACTCTCAGCAAGTTCAAGAGCCTCAATCCCGTTACGTGCGTATTTCGGAACCTCAAAGCCGATTGCTTCCCACTCTATCTTTTTTAAAATAGCTCTTGCCACATTTTCTTCGTCATCAACAAGCATTACTTTATAAACGTTCATTATTTACCAACCTGTCAGCTATATTTTTCATGGACAAATTTCCACATGATTCCAACTGCGATTACCGCTATTATGATTTCCACAAAGGCAGCAACAGAATTAAACAAGGCAAGTATTCCCATAATAAGAGTAGCCAGGCCAAGAATCAGAATAATAGCGCCTGCATAAAAAGCATACTCCGTTTGCCTTCTTATTTTTCTCTTTTCCTCTTCATCTTTTATTATTATACCTATATCTTTGCTTATAACCAATCTAATACCGTAAAACAGACAAATTGCGCAAACTATAAATTCAATTCCTGATTGCTGCAAAACAAAATTTAAATCCATATCTCCTCCGCTTTAAACCGCTTAAATATCCAGTTCTCAATTGCAAAAAAAGTAATAAAGGTGTGGTGCATATTAAGTATATGCGCCACACCCCCGCAATATCGTAATTATTTAATTACTTCTTAGCTACATACTTACGAATATCAAGTGAAATAGCCACGAAGATAACAATACCGATAGCAATGTACTGAGCATTTGCATTTACTCCGAGGTACTGAAGTGCAGCTTTCAAAAGCTCAAATACCGCAACACCGATGATTGCACTTGAAACCTTACCACGACCACCTGTAACTGATACACCACCGATTGTACAAGCTGCAATCGCTTCCATCTCATAACCATATCCAAGGTTTACGGAAGCTCCGCCGGCCTTTGCTCCAAGCATGAAACCTGCAAGTCCATACATCATAGCTGCCTTCATGTAGATAAGGATCATTGTTGTCTTAACAGGAACACCTGCAACCTCTGCAGCCTGTGGGTTTCCGCCGATGGCATACATGTATTTACCATGTCTTGTCATATTGAAGATAAACCATGTGATAGCCGCAACAATAATTGCAATCCAGATAAGATAACTAAGTCCAAGGAACTTTCCTGTTGCAATGTTTGTGTATTCAGGTGTATAACCGCCAAGAGGTGTTGCGCCTGTGTAAATAAGAGCAAGACCATACACAATTTCCATCATGGCAAGTGTCGCAATGAATGGAGGGACATGAAGGAAAGCAATAAAGAATCCGGTTACAGCACCAAAAGCTCCTGTAATAGCCATTACAATTGCAAGAACTACAAAGATGTTTAAAGGCTCCATACCAGGGAAAAACTTTCCTGAATAATCAACCTTCTGTAAAAGAGTTCCCGCAATACATGCTGCAAAACCAATCATACGTCCTGCTGAAAGATCACATCCTGCTGTAATAACGCATCCTGCAATACCAAGAGCAATTACAAGTCTTGAGCTCATATTCATAAGAATATTTAAAAGATTATTTTTTGTTATAAAGTTATCAGTTGTTATTCCTGTATAAATAACAAGAATAAACATAACTATGATAACACCGTTGTTTATCAAAAAATCCGTTATTTTCTTTTGTTTTGTCTTACCCATTTTTTTCTCCTCTATAAACGATTGTTTATATCTGATTCTTTTCTCAGAACATGGTAGCGTAACTCATTACCTTTTCCTGAGTCATTTCGCTCTCATCAGTTATTTCTCCGCGAAGTTTGCCGTTGCACATTACATAAATTCTGTCTGACATACCAAGTAGCTCTGCCATCTCAGATGAAATCATTATTATTGCCTTACCCTGCTTGGCAAGATCTGTCATGATTTCATAAATCTCGTGCTTGGCTCCTACATCGATACCTCTTGTAGGTTCATCCATTATCAGGATATCAGGATCATTGGCCAGCCATCTTGATACGATAACCTTCTGCTGGTTACCACCTGAAAGATTAGCTATATGCTCCTGCATGTTCGGAGTTTTGATGCTGAGCTTTTTAATATTGCCGTCAACAACTTCATTGATTCTCTTATGGTTTAAAACAAAACCGCCCAAAAGATATTTGTTATAAACGGAAACACCAACGTTATCTTTTATTGAAAGACATCCGAAGATACCATTTCCTCTTCTGTCTTCTGTAATCATACCAATTCCTGCATTCATGGCATCTACAGGCTTTTTTATATTTACTTTTTTGCCATGTATGTAGATTTCTCCCGAAGCCAGATTTCTGATTCCAAAGAGGCCTTCCATAAGCTCTGTTCTCTGTGCTCCGACAAGTCCGCCAAATCCAAGTATTTCACCTTTTCTAAGTGTAAATGAAACATCCTGGAAGGACTTGGAATGAATGGATGAAAGTCCCTTTACTTCCATGATCACTTCACCCGGAGTTCTGTCTTTTTCCGGATAAATATTTGTAAGTTCTCTACCTACCATCTTTGCGATGATTTCATCTATAGTAAGGTCTTTTGCCGGCCATGTGCCTATATAAGTACCATCTCGCATTATAGTGACATCATCAGCGATTCTCTTGATCTCATCCATCTTGTGTGAAATATAAATCATTGAAACGCCTTTTTTACGAAGTGTTTCCATAATCTTAAAGAGCGCTTCTACTTCACTATCTGAAAGAGAAGATGTAGGCTCGTCAAAAATAATTACCTTTGCGTCATGAGAAACTGCCTTTGCAATCTCTACCGACTGCATCTGACCTATGGATAAAGAGCCAAGCTGTGCTTTAGGATCAAAATCCATATTTACTTCCTTGAGCCACTTCTCTGTTTCTTCGTACATCGTTTTATGGTCAATAATCTGAAGAGGACCATATTTTTTTACCGGAAATCTGCCTAAAAACATATTCTCTGCTACGCTTCTTGCAAGTACCGGCTGCAATTCCTGATGAACCATCGCTATTCCTTTTTTCATAGCCTCATCAGGGTTATCTATTGTTACTTTCTCGCCATCTATATATATTTCACCTGCATCCATCTTATAAATGCCGAACAGGCACTTCATAAGTGTAGATTTACCGGCTCCGTTCTCTCCCATAAGTGCATGGACTCTGCCGGGCTTAACTGCCAATTGCACGTTATCCAGTGCCTTTACACCAGGAAAGGACTTGGATACGCCCCGTAGCTCTAATTTATACTCTGATGCCATATCTTACCCCTTTTCCTAAAAACTGTGCGGGCAAAACTCCATGCCCGCACATGATTTATTGTTTAATATCTTTGATTACTTAAGAGAATCAAGAATCTGCTGAGCATTGTCAGATGTAACCTTTACATAGTCGCATCCGATGTAGTGATCATTGCCATCACCCTTGATGTAGTTGATTGCTGCATCTGCTGCTGAATGAGACTGTGAAATATGATCATTAAATACTGTACCTGTCATAGTTCCTGCTATTACATCCTCAAGAGCTTCTGAAAGAGCATCAACACCTACAAGGTAGATATCTTCGCCAACCTTACGTCCTGCTGCATCGATAGACTGAAGAGCACCGAGTGCCATAGCATCGTTGTTGCAGAAAACAACTTCTGTCTCAGGATGAGCTGAAAGAGCATTTGCAACAAGCTGCTGTGCTGTAGCCTGATCCCAGTTACCAACTTCATCATCTAGGCAATCAACTGTCCAGCCTGCATCCTCAAGAGCCTTAATTGAGAACTCTGTACGATACTGAGCATCAACGTTTTCAGGGTCACCTTCGATCATGATATACTGAATCTTGCCATCTCCGTTTAAGTCAACCTTATCCTGTCCAAGATCAACAATGATTTCGCCCTGGTATGTACCGGACTGACGAGCATCGCATCCAACGTATGTTACGTTCCAGTTGTTATCTGCCCATCTTGCTTCCTCATCAGCATCAGGCTCACGGTTAATGTATACAAGAGGAATACCTGCATCAACTACAAGGTCTGTAATTGTAGCTGCTGAAGATGAGTTAACCGGATTGATTACAAGAACATCAACGCCCTGTGTGATGAAGTTCTGAATCTGGTTAGTCTGTGTAGCCTGGTCATTAGCACCATCTACTATTGTAATGTTTTCTTTTGAAAATCCCTGTGAAATGAGATAGTTTTCCATCTCATTACGGAAAAGAGTCATAAAGTTATCAGAGAACTGATAAATACAAACGCCAACCTTCTTGTCGGCAAAATCTGAAGTTGCTGCAGGCTGCTCTGCTGTCTGAGCTGTATCAGTTGTCTCTGTGGTCTGTGTAGTCTGTGTGTCTGTAGTAGCAGGCTGAGTTGTCTCTGCTGAACCTTCGCTTCCACATCCTACAAGCATTGAGAATGTCATTGCTGTTACCGTCAATAAGCTTACCAATTTCTTTTTCATTATAAAACCCTCCTTAAAAATGTTGTTTGACTGTATCTAATGTATCAGTCGATGATTTTTCCCGGAATTGCAGCAAAAAACATATAGTATAAGGCAAAAGCCCTTGCTCACTGTAAACATTTGCTACGCTTCCTTACGAAAAAAATTATATCAATATGCTTTTGTCAAAAACATAGAATATTCTTCTCTTAATCTTAGAAATTCTTATTAATTCCTATGTGTATTGCACAATTTACACAATACCCACGCCAATTTTTTATGCAACTTTGCATTAAACTCAGTGTATCAAAAAGAAAGCACGACAAAAATGCACATATAACCCTTGCAAAGAATTATATGTGCATAATCAAATGCCGTTCATTACTGTTCAGACATAAAATGCGCAAATTGCTTACTGCAGCGAGCTGCATGCGAGTAAACAGTAACAAATTAGTTGAGTTGTACCTTGTCCCAGGAATCTGACGGGATAAATCCTATATAAGTTTTTCCTTTATTAATAGTAAGCTCCTGACCAGCCGCATTATAATAATGTGTCCAGCCATCCTCGCTTGCCTTAGACCAGGAAATAGGAGTAGCCATACCATTTGTTATGTAATAACCCACGCCATTTCCGACAACATTGTAGGTAAGATATCCATTTTTATCTAGCTGATTAAATGAAACATTTTGGAGAATAACATTTTTAAATGTAAGAGGCTGAGCGTCTTCAGCATCCTGATGAAGTGCATCATATTCATAATAATCGTAGGTTCTTGAAGCTGCATTATAATTCAGTAAGCTCTTATTATGAACAAATACACTGCTAAGATTTACACTATTCGCCGGTGATCCACCTGCCAAATCAACATCCGCTTCATTGAACAGGAAGTGCGTAGCCCTCTCAGGTGCAACTGTATATGTGGTGGAAATCTTGTTGCCGGCAAATCTGTTTACCAGCTCAGATCCAAATACATACTCTGTAAACTCCGTGGGCTTTCCGTTTTTTATTCTGGAAAAACCGCCGCTAATATGAGTTGCGTAAGGCTTTGCAAGATAATTCTTAATATAAAAAGGTCCACCATCATGAATAAGCACCGCATTATACTCACCGGCAATCATAACATTTGTTGTTCTTGTACTGCGGATACTTCCTGTCTGGCTTAAGTTTGCCCAATCCTTGTACAAACACATTAATCTGGTAATGCGCCCATTTGCTGTACTGTTCATCATCTCATAGACAATGTCAGCCTCTCCAACACCGTAGTGCGAAAGAGCTTTCTTTTCATTATCAACCATGATGGCTACCGGTCTCTGTGCTGCAATAGAATCATCAACAGGAAGTCCTGTCAGCTCTGAAGTAGCTGCATAAGCTGTAGTTGACAGCACAATTGAACTCATAACGCCGGTTAATACCCCTAAAACTTTTTTCACCCTCATAAACAACTTTCTCCTCTAAGAATTTTTAAGTAAAAACGATCAAAAAACAATCAGTAATATTTTATCATTTTATCAATATTTTGTAACTGATAAATTCGTTATAAGCTTAATTAAAAATAGATGAAATAACGTTACCAGTACTTTTATTTATAGCAAATAAACATTAGTTTCATCTCATTTCACTCAACGCCGAATAGGAGGCACCCATATGAATGAAAAAAATATTCAAGAGCCAGTATACGTGTTAAGATATTAATTGGAAGTATTTTTGTAAAATAGAAGTAAATAAGTTTGTTTTCTAAAGTTTGACCGTGTTTCTTTTTATAGAAACCAGGAGGAAAATCATGGAAAAGGGAAATGTTCTTGTAGTAGGTTACTCAGGTGTAGGAAAATCTACCTTGATCAAGACAGTTTTAGGTGAAGAAGCCATGAAGAAAAAGGCTTCTGATAGTTGCAGTCCCAATAGTGATTTTCAAGTATATGAAAACAGCAATATATCTTTCAGGCTTATAGATACAACAGGAATTGAACCTGGAATGTTCAAGGAACAGCGTGCTGTAAAGGCTGTCCGAAAATGGTCGGCACAATCCATAAAAAACAAAAGTGACAACCAGATTAGTGTTGTCTGGTTCTGTGTTGATAGTTTTACCTGTCATCTTTTCCCAAAGACTATCGATGAGTTCATGGATGCAATAAGCGTCTGGAAAAATGTACCAATTATCGTAGTCATTACTCAATCCTATGCAAAAGATGAAACGCAGCACGCTGAAGAAATTGTGAGAAAAGCGTTCTTATCACAAAAGAGTTTTGCTCCAAGACTTACGGAAGTAATATCCGTAGTTGCCAAGCCACGTACTTCAGAGGACGGCAATTTATTGCCTCCTAAAGGAATTCCGGAACTAATCGAAATTACAAATAATCTTTTACCGGAAGGACTTCAGGCAGCAAAAAAAGATGTTGCCCGCTACATTCTTTCAAGAAAAAGAGCTATGTCCCACGCTGTTGTCAGTGTAGCGACACTTGCCGGAATCACAGCCGGCTTTGTTGGAGCACCTATAGTTGACTTAATGCTTCTAAAGCCCACAGAATCTATAGAAATTGAATCAATTTTCAGAATATGGGAAATCAAAAAATCCAAGGAAGCAAAAGAGCTGCAGGATTGTATCCTTGATATAGGAACAGTCAGTCTGACCGGCAAGACTGTTCTTTCAAGCCTGAAGCTTATACCGGGAATAAATTTAGGAGCAGCTACTATTAACGCCTTTATTTCAGGGACAATAGTATTTGCCCTGGGCGAAGCAGCTTCATATATTTTTGAACAGATTTATACCGGTAAAAAGACAATAAATGATGTCGAATGGGTAAAAAAAGTAATTGATGACAGCCTTACGAGCACTGCTATGGACAAAATAACCTCCTCAGTAAAAAGCATTTCCAAAAATGCTGATAAAAAGGAAATACTCGCCGCTGTGACCGGATCACTGGGGCAAAAATAGTGCCTGCACCATTATCTCAAATATAAGATCAGAACTGCCATAATTGCAAAGAAAACAGCTATAAGCACAAGCATTGACAGCCTGCGTCTGGATATATAGTATCGCCTGTTATCATTATAAAATAGCCAGTCATCTTCCGGACGCAAGTCTTCTCCATTGTATTTTAACGGATTAATTTTTCGCATTTTCTTAGCCACAAGAACAACAAACTCAAAAAGCTCCTTATGCTCAGAAAGAAACGCTACTGCTTCTTTTGGAGCATTTTTCATTTTTAGAATTGATATCACCATATCAGGCTTCTTGCCAATTACTTCCATTAAAATGTCATAATTGGTAATAAAATCAATTAATCCTACCATCCCTGTATCAATTCCGTTTTGCTTCATTATTTCTTTTACAGAAGCTATTATCTGAGGCTTTTCCCCTTTATACCTTAGAGTAAACGCCATTAGCCTTGAAGCTGCATCCATATATTTTTCATCAGAAAAAATGCTGAATAGCTTTTGCGTATCTGATGTCTTGGCGCTTACTATCACATTTCCAAGCATACCTGCAATATTTTCCCTTGTAGACATTCGACATGATCTGATAAAGCTGTTGAGCATCATATCCAGATCCGCCATCTTTTTATCCTGAGCAGGTGCTTTCCAGACAGACATTCCACCTATATCATCATAAAAAACTATTGCATTTGCACAGTGATTTTCGGCAAATCCAAGCCTTCCATAATTTGTTCCAAGATAAAAGACCTTTTCGCCAACATCATTTAAAAGTATATTAACAAAATCACTCTCTGCGATAATATTGTGAATTTTCCACTGATTTCTTCGAATTTGCGGCGCATACTTTTTTATAAACTCATCAGAAAAGCCCTGCCCGTCAAAAGAAAAGCAGTTATCAACTGCATCGTCCATGATAGTAATGAACTTTGACTTATTTCCACCCTTAGAATGCCCTGTGACAGTAATTGTATCGCATCCCTCAAAGTCAAGCGACTTAAACCAGTTGAGGGCATTTTGCTGGAACGCAGTAGGAACCTGATATAACCCGGATACATTGTCAATCCATTCCGCATTACTCTGTGTACCTTTAAAAGCAATAACCGCCTCATTAGACGACGGATCAAACAAATATACGCTTCTTCCGCCTCCAACATCATCACTTTCATAGTGAACCTGTTTTATAATCACATTTTTAAGATGATTATTTGGTCGTATAGCCCACAGTATTTCTTTGTACTCAGCGCCTGTAACACCAGTACTGTACTCCTTGTCATTCTCAATCTCGGCAGCATTTCTAAGCACCTTATTTACATAATCACCTATTGTTCTGGACTCATAGCTTGAAGATAAAAAAGTCCCTCTCGGTCCTCCAAGATTTTCACAATATAACAGATTATTTATCAGTACTATCTCTTCTATCGAAAAATTACTGCTCATATTATTCACCAATTTTTCTACATCAACTGCTCCACACCATCCTATTACTGCTTACCCGCTTATACCCCGGCAGGAAAAAATTAAATAGTAAATCCATCTGAATAAAGCCTGTCCTTGGCAAAATCAGCATTTGCATCTTTCAAAATGACTACATATACATCTCCGATAACATTCTTCCTTGTAAGAATTTCTTCAACATCAGACACAGTCTTTTCATAATCACTTTCTTTTATTTCCGAACCATCGATAAAAACCTTAACATCATTTCCTGCATCAATAGCCCCATTTAGTACCTTCATAACAGGTATCGTTTCACCGTATTCCCTGCCCATCATCTCCCAAAAGCTGACATCCACCATAATAATCTTAAGTCCGGCATTCATCAGCATTTTTTTAACTTCCTTCTCAATTGGCTCTCTTATTATCTCTCCAAAAAAGTCATCCTTAATAAGATATTTTCCACCACTATTTTCAACAGCAGAAATAAAGGCATTGTCTCTCTCAATACCCGAAGCTTTAAAATACCACTCGTTATATTTTCTAATTGTACCTGCTTTAGGCTCGCATCCTGTAATTTCAAATGAATAGCTTGGATATTTCTTTTTAAGGTAATCCATAACTGCACGCATCTCGTTAAGCAACGCAAGCTCTTCAGCAGATAGTTCTCCCTTTTCAATTTCTTCCGAATCAAAAGATAACCCTGTCAAAATCTTTTTTTCTTCACTAGTAAGCTCCATTGATCCTCCAATTCCATAGTAAACATCGACTGATTCACGCAATCTTTATTTACCATAAGCAAGAATTTCTCTTTTTGTTATAGGCTTTGAAAAATAATACCCTTGAAGATAATCAACACCTAGTTTTTCCAGTTTTTCCACTTGTTTTCTGGTTTCTACACCCTCGACAAGTATCTTTCTTTTCATTTGTTTTATCATATGAACACAGCTTTCAAGGATAATCTGCCCTCTCTCACTATTTTCTGCATCCCACAAAATACTTTTATCTATCTTAACAATATCGAAATCAAGTGAAAAAAGTGAGTGCATATTCGAATATCCCGTACCATAATCGTCCATAGAGAACTGAAAACCGTTTTTCTTAAGATCACTGATTGTAGTATTCAAAAACTCATAATCACTGGCAGCAACCGATTCGGTGATTTCAAAATTAATAAATGATTTAGGTATATCAAAGCTTTCAACTATGTCGAGTATATGCTTAACAAAATCATCGCGCATGCATTGTATAACAGAAAGATTGACGTTAATACAATCCATTCCAAGCTTTGCCGGTTCACCGCTTTTTATAAAAGCGCAAACCTCCGCCAGAACAAAATCGTCAATATCATCGATATTTCCAGTCTGCTCCGCAATCGGGATAAATTCATCCGGAAAAATCATTCCCAGTTTATCATCATGAAGTCTTATAAGTGCTTCAGCACCATGGATTTTAAGTCCGCCTGTACAATGCGTCGGCTGATAATACACTTCAAATTTCTTTTCGCTAAGTCCATTGGATACTGAAGATTCAACTGCTGCACGCCTAATAAGAAACTCAAGATCATTAGCCGTAAGTACTGATCCCGCAATATCATCCGGCATCGGGCTGTCTACCATATATAATAGTTCTTTTAACGTCTGTATATGAGTTGGAACATCCGCAAATGCTATCGCCGGGGAAAGCTTTATCGGAACACCTCTGACCACCCAGTCATATTTGAAACGTTCGTTTATAATTTCTGAAATTCTAAGAGGATCGTTATTTCCCGTATGTAATTTATCCTGCCTGACCAAAATTGCCACAGTATTATTATCTGTACGGTAAATAGTGTAACTTGGTACAATCGTCTTCAAATAATCAGAAACTTCTCTGATAATCTCGTCGCCGCTATAAATACCTGTAATCCTGCTAATAACATCTATATTGGTGATTTTGAGCCAGATAACACTTACTACATATTTCTGCGTCAAAAGATGTTCCATATCCATTTTAAGCGCATTTCTGTTGTACACACCTATTTCCGGATCCAATCTGTCATATTCATTTTCTACAGACAGCATAATACCAACAAGTGCCAGTGATTCACAGAACAGCTCACTTTTTATCCCTATGAAAAAATACTGTGCCACAAGTCCAATAATGGTAATAACGAACAAATATATAAGCGACCAGCGATTTCGTTTTCTCAACGCATTCCAGGAAGCCATAAGATTTGCGAAGGCAAAGACAACGTACCCAAGTGCAATAAGATATATAAGAATTTCTGCCCAGTTTCTATGAAAATTTAAATTTTCGTCATAATAGTACACAAATCGTGTTAGAGGATTTGTAATAACAAGAAATAAAGCAATTATCAGAGGAATACTTGTCACAAATTTTATGCTTTTAGCCCTAAATGTAATAGTTTCAGTAACAAGTGTTACGTAATTGAATAATACCGCCGGTAACGCAATATGTATAAGAAAATACAAGAACTGGGAAATTAGCAGAAGCCAATAGAAAACTTTAAATGAATGCTTGTATGCGTCGAAAATCTCATTCAGAAAGCAGGTCAGCGCATTAAAAAACACAAAATAATTCATCATCAAGAAATAACGATTTTGTGGCAAACCTATTCTCTTTTGAACCTTTGTAAATATAAAAGTAGTAAGGCATACCAAAAGAGCTGCACAATAAAATGCCATGTGGAAAAAATTATCATATGTCATTCTAATTATCCTCTATGTGCGATAACTACGCATCTGTTTACTCCTATAGCCACTCATCCAAATAACATTATATCGTATGTTTCTTACCTATACAAGAGTTATCATCGGGTTGCTGATTCTTCAATCCTGCATCCGGACATCACAAAAAATGCGCAGTTTAGTACGCAATTCCCTTTACAAAAGGTACCATCAGTGTTATGATACAGAGCGTTGCTCTAAAAATGTCAGTTCGTGACCTTCCTGACACAAAACAAAACTAAAGGAGAATTTTATATGCGTAACACAAAGGTTTTATTTATCACACAGGCTGCCGCAATAGCAGCACTTTATGTCGTTTTGACATTACTTGCAAATGCGTTTGGACTTGCTAACTATGCAATTCAGGTGCGTTTCTCAGAGGCACTTACTATTCTGCCTTACTTCACCCCCGCAGCAATACCAGGACTTTTTATCGGATGCATTCTTTCTAACACACTTACAGGTTGCATGCTCCTTGATACAGTTTTCGGCTCACTTGCTACACTTATCGGAGCAGTTTGCACATATTTCATCGGTCGTAAGGTCAATAATCAGACCCTTGCAAAATGGCTCAGCCCTGTTCCTCCTATCGTTGCAAACATGATTGTTGTTCCTCAGGTACTTAGCAAAGTTTATCAGATACCAGGTTCAATTCTCTACTTTACATTGACAGTTGGCGCCGGCGAAATTATTTCCTGCGGAATCCTCGGAATGATCCTTCTCTTTGCACTTAACCCAAGAAGAGAAGTTATCTTTAAAAATCAGACCGTATAAACACATAGGACAATTAAATATTAACAAGCCACACTAAAGACCAAAAAACCGGGAGACTCTTTCTTAAGATTCTCTCGGTTTTTCTTATTTGAGTGGTATAAGGATTCTTAGTTCAAACCATCCGTTTTCGGCTTTTATAGTAGTACTGCCATCATATTTTTTGACAGTCTGCCTGATTCCCTTAACTCCAAAACCATGATACTCCTTATTTTTCTTGGTGGTCTTCGGCAAACCGCCGGACATCTGAATATCACCTTCATAGCAATTGCCTATGATTATATGCACGAACCCTTTTTGTAATGACAATTTGATCTGAATAATCCGCTTATTTATATCTTCAATCTTTTGCACACTTTCAATCGCATTATCTATAGAATTTCCAAAAATAGTACTGATATCAATCTCATCCATCATATTCAAGAGTTTACCATCAGCTACCACGGACATTTGAATCTTTTCACGCTGACAAACTAAAGCCTTGGAAGTCAGTATAATATCAAGAACTTCATTTCCTGTCTTATTTTGAGCTTCATACGACTTTATCTCCTCTTCCATGCTATCAAGATATGCATTTCTTTTATCCGGATCACTTTGCGCTCTCAAAACTGCAATCTGATGCTTCAAATCATGATATTTTTGATTTACTATTTCAATACTCTCTTTACTCGCCTGATAATTATTGTACTGCATTCGAAGCATACTGCGCATTTCCATACTCTGCTTTTCTGCATAATACTCGCGTTGCTGATAGTGATAAGCAGTCTGCATGGCAACTCCGGCAAGATATACAAAAGTTCTTATATTAAATCTGTCAACCTGTGAACTTCCGCCAAAAGGCGACTCAATTCCCGAATAACCTATACTTGAAATAAAATAGATCAGATATGCCAAAAAAACACTTATAAAAGCCTCCATCGGTTTAATATTTACAAGTGATGCCTCATCATAATTGCCTTTGTCAATCACATAAAAAATGGTAAAGATAACAATATAATGAATTACCATGATCATATACATCGCCGGATATGTTTTTAAACTCTTATTCCCTGCAGCCACAAAGCTATACACCTGCCAAAAGAGCGATACAGCAAATCCTGCTAAAAGAAAAGCTCTCGAACAATAATAAAAAATATTGTAAATACTCGAATCACTCATGAACCGCATATAGATAAGCATGAGAACTGCAGAACCCAACATAAAAATATTAAATAAGGCGCCATGATATCCGTCAGTAAAATGCATATAAGCAACAATCACCGGAAGAAACAATGCACATAAAACGATATGCCATTTAAGCTCAAAACGGTGCTTCATATGCTGCAAAAATAATACACAGGCTGCCCAATCTGAAATTGCTGTACATATTCTTGGAATATTTCCATATAAATTTATATTCATATTTATCCCTGCTTATTTGCCCTTCTGTCTTGGAGAATACCCCATATATTTCTTGTATGCGTTGCAAAAGTGTTCACTGCTCCCAAAACCAACACGTGAAGCAATTTCTGTATTGCTGTAATAACCTGTATCAATGAGTTTTCCGGCCTCTTTGCATCGAATTTTTAAAAGAAACTGATAAATTGTTTCTCCTGTATCGGCCTTGAAAATTCTGTTTAAGTGATCGTAATTATATCCAAAATTCAAACTAATCTCTTCTGATTCAAATTTTTCCATATAATGCTGTTGTATATACCACTTCAAATCATTAACTACACTGTTATTCTTCTTTCCGGAACTGATTTCCCTAAATTGTGATTTTTCGATATCATCCGCTATTATAAGCATTATTAAATGTAGTAGCGACGATGCTTTCAGCCTACTAATGCTATCTGTCACCATTGAGAGTGCATGCACTTTCCCGCACAATTCGCGACAAAACTCTATATTTTCTTCATTCTCCAATTGATGATATTTTGGTAAAAGAACTTCATCGTTTCCTAATACATAATCTTCATTTACCTCTTTATATTTATTTTCACCATATCCTGGAAGAAAATGAAAATAGCAAAAAGAAAAACTTGATGCCTTTATTCCCATATGAGTTCTTGACGGATCCAGTAATATACAGTCATTTTTCTTAAGGTGGTATTCCTCCCCATCCTCTCGTAAAAAAAGCTCGCCCTCCGTAATCAGATAGAGAATATATTCATGATAATGCCTTTTAAAATGCACATACGGAGGCTTATGAGTGCATGTATCCATAGCAGATACTTGAGGAATTATTCTGTTATTAACCGCAAAAAATATATCATTCATTTTTCTTTCCATTCAGAGAATATTTAAAGCATGCTGTCATTAAATACTTTAACTTGTTATTATATGCTTCAACCTATTTATACAAGTTAAACCATCATCCTATTCCCTCATAAATAGTTTTTTTAAAAAATATCATACAGTTTTATCTTTATTTTTTGATGCAAATATCGATATTTTGCATTTTTAAATCATTATATCATAATTTTTTTCTTGCTACTCATCTTACAATGTTTTCTATGAAAGACATGACACAAGGAAATATAACAAAGTCCATAATTACTTTTGCTATCCCGATGCTGATTTCAAGCATATTTCAGCAACTATATGCCGTAATAGACGCACTGATCATTTCCAGATTTCTTGGGGCAGATGCACTGGCAGGGGTTGGTGCTACCGGTCAAATTACTTTTTTAACCCTTTCTATTGCTCTTGGAATGGGAAATGGTGGTGGCCTCATTATTTCCCAGTGTTTTGGTGCAAAAGACAATATACGACTCAAAAAAACAATTGTCTCAATGACATATATAATGATAATTCTTGCTGTAATTATGTCGATAATCGGTTACAGCTTTTCAGGATATTTTCTAAAACTTACTAAAGTACCTGAAAATGTCTTTAATTATTCATTTACTTACATCAGAATAATGTTTTTATTTGCTGGCGGAGTTGTGTTATTTAATTGGGGTTCTTCTATACTTAGAAGTGTCGGAGATTCAAAAACTCCACTCTTTGCACTTATAGCTTCTTCACTGGTCAATATTATTCTGGATCTTTTCTTTATAATTAATCTGAATCTTGGAATTGCAGGTGCAGCCTATGCAACTGTAATCTCTCAGTTTTTATCAGGAATAATATGCCTGTTAGCTGCTTTAAAGAGCGGTTTACTTGACGGTTTAAAACAATACCCTCTCCCCGATTCACGCAACATAAAACTTATAATCAAAACTTCCATTCCATCGACATTACAATCATGTATGATTTCTCTTGGTGGAATTAGTGTTCAAAGACTCATAAATTCCTTTGGTTCAGATGTAATGGCAGGATATGTTGCTGCCTCCAAGGTGGATTCTATGGCTATTCAGGTTATATTGTCGGTGGGAAATGCCCTATGTGTATTCACAGGACAAAATATCGGAATAAAGGATTATGATAGAATAAAAGAAGCATTAAAAAAATCAAGAATTATAATGGTCTTTTGTGCAGCAAGCATCGCCATAATTGCCTATGTATTCAGATTTGACATAATTAAAATATTTATCGATGGAAATTCTAACCCCAAAGCTCTATTTGCAGGCGCAGAATACCTCTCTATTGTTGGAATAGCATATTTAATATGTGCAATTATGCAAAGCTATCAAAATGTAATCCGTGGTGCTGGTGATGTGAATGTTTGCATGATTGCAGGAATAACTGAACTTGTCGGAAAAATTGCTTTTTCATATTTATTTGCTCCATTCCTCGGAGCCACAGCAATATGGATATCCACTCCATTTTCATGGGCATGTGGCTGCATTATTCCTGTAATTCACTATTACGGCGGAAAATGGAAATATAAAATGCTGCAATAATTTTCACCTAACTTCGCTCATATAGTCATTGAGGGCATCAATAAAATCTCTCCTCAAAGTTCTGGTGACCGGTATCTCCACGCCATCAACTATAGCAGTGCCATCCCGGATTTCATCCACATATTCAAGATTGACCAAAAAGCCCTGACTGCATTTAAAAAACATTCTATTATCAAGCTGTTTTTCAATCTTTTTAAGTGATGCACGAATCTGTATCGGAGCCTGCCTGTCTTTTAAATGAAAAAGAAGATCATGCCCCTTTACTTCAACATAAACCAAATTATATAGATCAATTCTGTATGTATATCCGGTTCCTGACAAGATAAAAAACTTATGCTCCTTATTTTTTAGCCGCTTTAAAGCCCTATCCAAAGTTTGTGAAAAAGCAAAGAAATTTATAGGCTTAAGTACATACTCAAGAGCTCCTACTTCGTATCCGGAGATAGCATACTGTGGCGCATTTGTAATAAAAACAATGTTTACATTCGAATCATGTTTTCTAATAATATTGGCAGTCTCCATGCCATCCATAAACTTCATTTCCACATCCAGAAGAATAATATCATATCCTGAATCTGCTCTATCAAGCATTTCTGTAGTAAGATCACTTCCATCTGAAAACTCTTTGATATAAAGCCTGTTCCCCGACTCCATATCATAGCGCTTCAGATATTCTATCAGAAGCTCTCTATATTCTTTTTCATCATCAACAACTGCTACATTTATCACAATAAACCTCTTGTTATGATTATAATAGGCATTTGCCTATGTCGTTTACTATATAATTTTATACTACTCAATATATTATACAAAAAAAGTACCATGCATACACATGATACTTAAATATATTTTTCTCTGTTTTATTTTTTTATTAGATTAATACAAAAGATTGTATCTTCAAAACCGAACACTGAACCATCTTTTCCTTCTTCAATCTCTATACACCTTTTCTTGGATAAGCCCTCGACCTATTAGTACACATCAGCTGAACACGTTACCATGCTTACACCTTGGGCCTATCTAACCTCGTACTCTTCAAGGGGTCTTACTTACTTGCGTAAGGGATATCTCATCTTGAGGGGGGCTTCACGCTTAGATGCCTTCAGCGTT